>JBKPTE010000109.1:0-47286 GCA_046735335.1 Acidobacteriota bacterium
GTTCTCACGTTCGGGGTTCTCGCGTTCGGTGTCTGAGTTCCGTGGTGTGGCGCGGTGAACCGCGAACCCGTGAACTCCTGAACCCAGCCCTGAACCATGTGAACCTTGTGAACCTCGAACCCCGGTTCATCCCCCACCCACAAAATTCACGATCTCGATCTCGTCTCCCTCCGCGATCTGCGTCGTCTCGTACGCGGCGCGCTTGATCACGAGAAAGTTGCGCTCGATCGCGACGCGCCGGGGATCGATCTCGAGCCGCGAGAGGAGTTCGCTGATCGTCAGAGGAGCGGCAAGGTCGTACGGATCGCCGTTCAGTTTGATCGTCAAAGTCTACCTCAGAAGCGGATCGCCGAAGAGGGCGTCCGCGCCGCCGAACGGCCCGCTCAGCTCGCGCACAAGGCGCGTCCCGTCGGACGTCATGTGCGGCGGCACGTCGGCATAAGATAGCGGCCGTGCTGCGGCAGCATGAAGGACGCGGACGTAATCGTCGACCATCATGTCGACGGAGTGTTCGCGCCCCCACCACGCGCGCGCCGCCGCGCCGAGTTGCGCGCGCAACTCGGCGTCCCGCGCGAGTCGCCTCATCGCGAGGCGCAGCGAATGGTCCTCATCGAGGACATCTATCGCGATGGTCACCGGCTCCAAAGCCATCTCGGACCCCGAGCCCCGAACCCCGGACCCCGAGTCGCGAACCTCGGGCCCCGAACCCCGGATCCCGGGCGCCGAGCCCCGGATCCCGACAGCGTTCACCGCCCACGTGCGCGGGTCCAGCGACGGCACGTCTCCGTGGTGCGCGAGATCCGTGACGATCGTGGGCAGGCCTGCCGCGAGCGCGCGCAGCCAGGGTCCGGACGTTTCACGCGCCGTCGGCCACCGAAGGTTGAGGCTCACGTCGCACGCCGCAAGGTGCGCGGTCACGTCCTCGTCCGACGGCAAATACCCGGTGACGATGGCGGCCGCGCCGAGCCCGCGTGCGGTGATCTCCGCCGCAAGATCGTAGTGCGCCGCCGCCGCACCCGCGAGGAGCAAACGCGCACGCACCGTCTGTGAGAGCGTCCCGAACGCCGCAAAGATCTGCGTCAGCCTCTTCTCGGGCGTGAGCCCGCCGAACACGCCGAACACGACGTCATCGTCCCCAAACCCGTACTGCGCGCGGAGGCGTCGACGTGCGGCCAGACGTTGTTCATCGCTCCACGCCGTCCCTTCCCCGAGCCGGATCGTGAAGAGCCTGTCATCGAGCTCGGTCGACGGGCTCGTTCGGGCAAAGGCTTCACGGAGATCCTGCGCCGCGCCCTCCCCGTGCACCGCGACGGCCCGCGAGCGCTCGATGAGCGCGCGCAGCATCGGCCAGCCGTAATAGAGCGTGCTGTCGATGCCCGCGACTCCAAGCTCCGCAAGATCGGGGCTCAGCGCCGGGTGATTCCATGCAAACTCGGCGCGATAGTCGGCGGCTCGCCGTTCCCGCAGGAGCGCCGCCGCTCGCGCGTGGTGCAGGCGCGTGTCGTGGAGGACGACAAGCCCCGGATACCGCAGCGCATACGGCCAGATGAAATCGTGGTGCGATGAATTGCCGAACTGGAAGATCGTCAGTTCGTACGGCGAACGGATATGACGCGGGGGAAACTCGTGCGCGGACCGCGCGATGGCCTCGTCAGGCGAACGATCTTGTACGTAAACGTCGACGTCGAAGCCGCGCGCGCGCAGCAACGCAACGAGCTCGGCGCTCCGTCCTGCGACGCCCGATCGCGAGGGCGGCATCGGACTGAACCAGGCTAATGTGGGGCTCCCCCCCACACTCCGGCTCGGTCGCTCGCGGGGACCCCATGCCCCGCGCCGCTCCCTCGCGGGCGCGCCGTGCGCGCTGCCGTTATGCGGGGAGGCGTTAGAAGTGCTGGTCAGGGGACGCATAACGGCCTAGCTGCACGCATATCGCATCCGATGCTACGTCCGCGTTATCCGCGGCCGAATGCAACGTCCGCGTTGTCCGCGGCCCGCGTCGTCCGCGGGCCGCGGCCTGTGATAGCATTCGAGGGTTGAACGGTTGAGAAAAGATTCACAAGCGCATGCACGGCTGGCTTCCTATCCTTATCATGATCGGGTTGGGCACCGGCTTCGCGGTGGTCAACATCGGCCTCTCGAAGCTGGTCGGCCCCAAAAACCCCACGCCTGAAAAGCTGGCGCCCTACGAATGCGGCATGCCGCCGGTGGGCGACGCCCGCGAGCGGCATCCGGTCAAGTTCTACCTCGTGGCGATGATCTTCCTCCTCTTCGACATCGAGGTGGCGTTCCTGTATCCGTGGGCGATGGCGATTCGCGAGCTGCGCTGGACGGGATTCATCCAGCTCATCGTGTTCTTCGCGATCCTGCTGGCCGGCTACGTCTACGTGTGGCGCAAGGGTGTCCTGGATTGGGGGCACGCGCGCCATTGATTGCGATGGCCTGCCGCGTTCCGGCCGCACTCGCGCGTACAGCAGATCATGCCTGAGCTCGAAATACCCGTATTGACGACGACGGTCGAGAAGATGGTGCAGTGGGCGCGCCGGTCCTCGATCTGGCCGGTGACCTTCGGTCTGGCGTGCTGCGCGATCGAGATGATGGCGATGAGCGCATCGCGCTACGACATCGCCCGCTTCGGCGCCGAAGTGTTTCGCGGATCGCCGCGGCAGTCGGATCTGATGATCGTCGCGGGGCGCCTGTCGCGGAAGATGGCGCCGGTTCTCCGCCGTATCTACGATCAGATGCCCGAGCCGAAGTACGTGATCTCGATGGGCGCCTGCGCTTCAATCGGCGGCGTGTTCGACAACTACGCGCTCGTGCAGGGCGTGGATCAGATCGTGCCGGTCGACGTGTTCGTACCGGGCTGCCCGCCGCGTCCCGAATCGCTCATCTACGGGATCGTCCAGCTGCAGCGGAAAATCGATCAGATGAAGATGAGCGCATGACGGCAAGCAGCGAGATCGCGGACGCGCTGAAGGGGCGGTTTCCCGAAGGTGCCATCGAGCCGGTGCAGGCTGCCGACGGCATGCCCACACTCTACGTCGCGCGCGAGCAACTCGTCGAAGTCTGCCGCGAGCTGCGCGATCGGCCGGAGCTGCGGTTCGTCTTCGCGGCCGACATGACGGCCGCGGATTTCATGCCGCGCGAGCCGCGATACGAGGTGGTGATCCATCTCTCGTCGTTCGGCGTGGGCGGGTACGGCGACGCGCCGAAGCGCTTGCGCCTCAAGGTTCGCGTGCGCAGTGACGATGCGGTGCTCCCGACGATCTCCGGCGTGTGGCCGGCGATGGCGTGGGCGGAGCGCGAGGTCTGGGATCTCTTCGGCATCGCGTTCGACGGAAATCCCGACAAGCGGCGCATCCTGATGCCGGAAGACTGGGAAGGGCATCCGGCGCGCAAGGATTATCCCGTCCAGATCAAGATGACGCCGAAGGTGTACGAGCCCCTGCAGCTCACGCCGGAGGAATTTGCCATGAACGTGCGCGCGGGGCGGGGACGGGGGCCGCGGGAATAGGCGGTGGCCGCACGAGACGCGGCGCGGCTCGCCGACGGAGTATTTGCGGCAGCCATCGCGCTGCACGATCGCGTCCGCCACAACCTGGGGCCGACGCTCGTCGCCGCGCAGGCCGTCGCCGACGCGCTGACCGCGGGCCGCACGCTGCTCATCTTCGGCAACGGCGGCTCTGCGGCCGACGCGCAGCACACGGCGTCGGAACTGGTCGGACGGTTCATGCGGGAACGCGCAGCGCTCCCTGCGATTGCGTTGACGACGGATACGAGCATTCTGACGAGCATCGCGAACGACTACTCGTTCAAACAGGTGTTCGCGCGGCAGATCGAGGCGGTGGGCCGCGCGGGCGACGTGGCGTTCGGCATTTCCACGAGCGGCGAATCCCCGAACATCGTGGCGGGGCTGCAGGCGGCGCGTCAGCGGCAGATGAAGACGATCGCGCTGACCGGGCGCGACGGCGGCCGCGTGGGTGCCGCCGCGGACATTCACGTGAACGTGCCGGACGAGAACACGGCGCGCGTGCAGGAGGTCCACCGGACGCTCCTGCACGTCATCTGCGAGCTGGTGGAACTGGAGAACGGCTGACGCTCAACTCCGAATTCCCGACAACCAACCACCGACAACCAACCACCGATTCGAGACGATGCCCGAACTTCGCACGGAAACGATGACCGTCAACATGGGACCGCAGCATCCCAGCACGCACGGCGTGCTGCGGCTCGTGCTGCAGCTCTCGGGCGAGACGGTCGTTTCGGCCGACACGACCATCGGCTTTCTGCACACCGGCATCGAAAAGCTGGCCGAGCAGAAGAAATGGCAGCAGGTCGTCCCGCTCGTCGAGCGGATGGACTACCTCGGCGCGCAGTCCAGCTCGCTCGCGTTCGTCCTCGCGGCCGAGCGGCTGATGGGGATCGAGGAGCGTATTCCGCCCCGCGTACGCGATATCCGCGTGCTGATCGCGGAGCTGCAGCGCCTCGCAAGCCACCTCGTGTGGCTCGGCACCCACGCGCTCGAGATCGGCGCCGTGTCCGTGATGATGTACTGCTTCCGCGAGCGCGAGCTGCTCATGAACATCAACGAGCTGATCGCCGGCTTTCGGATGTTCCCGAGCTATCTGCGCATCGGCGGCCTGCGCGAAGATCTCCCCGCCGGCTTCCACGAGGCGGTCAACGCGTTCCTGGAGCGCTTTCCCGGCAAGCTCGCGGAATACGAAGATCTGCTGACGAAGAACCAGATCTGGCTGAAGCGGACGCGCGGCGTCGGCGCGATCCCGGCGGACATGACCGTCGCGTACGGCCTCGTTGGTCCGATTCTTCGTGCGGCCGGCGTCGGCTACGACGCGCGGAAGGCGTTCCCGTACTCCGGCTACGAGACGTACGAGTTCGATATTCCGGTGGGTACGCACGGCGACGTCTACGATCGGTATCTCGTGCGCGTGGCCGAGATGCGCGAGAGCGTGCGGATCGCGAAGCAGGCGATCGCGCGCATTTCGCCTCGCGGTGTCTTCGACATCCAGGACTATCGCATCGTGCCGCCGCCGAAGGACAAAGTCTACACGGAGATGGAAGGGCTCATTCAGCACTTCCTCATCTACTCGCAGGGATTCACGGTGCCGCCCGGCGAAGCGTACGTGCCGGTCGAGGGGCCGCGCGGCGAGCACGGCTTCTACATCGTTTCGGATGGATCGAACCGTCCGTACCGGATCAAGCTGCGTCCGCCGAGCTTCTACGCGTGCCAGGCGCTCCCGAAGATGATCGAGGGCGGCATGATTGCCGACGTCATCGCCGTCATCGGATCGACGGACGTCGTGATGGGAGACGTCGATCGATGAGCTTCCATCCGCTGATGCCGTACGGCACGGAGGAATTCCAGAGGTCCGAGCGCACGCCGCTCGAGGAAGGGGCGGCGTTCGCCTACACGCCCGAGCGCGCGGCAACGCTCGAGGCGATCTGCGGCAAGTACCCGCCGGAGCGTCGCAAGTCGGCGGTGCTCGCCGCCCTCTATCTCGTTCAGGAGCAGCAGGGGTACCTGACGGCCAGCGCGCTGCGGCACGTGGCCGAATTCCTCCGCATCACACCAGCCGAAGTCGAGGACGTCGCCAGCTACTACGTGATGTTCTTCAAGGCGCCCGTCGGCAAGTACGTCCTGCAGGTCTGCCGCACGCTGTCATGCGCCCTCGCCGGCGCCGAGCGCGTCGTGGAGGCGCTGAGCGACAAGCTCGGAATCGAGCTCGGCGGCACCGATCCCTCCGGCATGTTCACCCTGCTGGAGTTCGAGTGCCTCGGCGCGTGCGATCGCGCACCGATCGTGATGGTGAACAACGAGCACTGGCACGAGAAGGCGACGCCGGAGAGCTGCGCGAAGCTCGTCGACGACTTGAAGGCGCGCGGAGTCTCGGCGCTGTCTGGATGTCATCTGAACGTCAACGACGAACGACGAACGACGAACGACGAATGACGGGTGGGATTCGTCGTTCGCCATTCGTCGTTCGTCATTGACAGAGTCGCACAATGGAGCTAGTCCTCACGAAGTACGTTCGCGAGCCGGGCGGCAATACGCTCGACTTCTTCCTGAAGCACGAAGGCTATCAGGGGTTGAAGAAGGCGCTCGCGATGAAGCCGAACGACGTCATCGAGATGGTCAAGGCGTCCGGGCTGCGCGGCCGCGGCGGCGCGGGGTTCCCGACGGGGATGAAGTGGCAGTTCGTCCAGAAGGACACGCCGAACCCGAAGTACATCGCGTGCAACGCGGACGAGAGCGAGCCGGGGACGTTCAAGGATCACCTCCTCATGGAGCGCAATCCGCACCTGCTGTTCGAGGGCTGCCTCATCGGCTGCTGGGCGATCGGCGCGAAGGTCGCGTACATCTACATCCGCGGCGAGTTCTTCCACGTCCAGAAGGTGCTGGAAGCGGAGCTGGCCAAGGCGTACGCGCAGAGCTACGCCGGCAAGAACATCATGGGCAGCGGGTGGGATTGCGACATCGTGATCCACCGCGGCGCCGGGGCGTACGAAGCCGGTGAAGAGACGGCATTGATTGAATCGCTCGAAGGCAAGCGCGCGCAGCCCCGAATCAAGCCGCCGTTCCCGGCGGTCTCGGGCTTGTACAACTGTCCGACCGCGGTGAACAACGTCGAAACGCTGTGCAATCTACCGCCGATCCTCATGCGCGGCGCGGAGTGGTTCGCGAGCCTGGGTCCCGAGAAGAACGGCGGGCCGAAGCTGTTCTGCGTGAGCGGCCACGTGAAGAGGCCCGGCACCTACGAAGCGTCGATGAACACGACGCTGAAACAGCTCATCTTCGACTACGCGGGCGGCGTGCGCGACGGGCATCAGCTCAAGGCGGTGATCCCCGGCGGCTCGTCCGTTCCGATTCTGCTGCCCGACCAGCTGGACGTTCCAGCGAGCTTCGACGGCGTCGCCAAGGCCGGATCGCTCCTCGGCTCCGCCGGCATCATCGTCATGGACGAAACGACCTGCATGGTGTGGCTGACGCGCAACCTGCTGCACTTCTACACGCACGAATCGTGCGGCAAGTGCACGCCCTGCCGCGAAGGGACGGACTGGCTGCTGAAGCTGCTGACGAAGGTCGACCGCGGTGACGGCGACATCCGCGACCTCGATTTGCTCCTGAGCGTCGCGAACAACATGACGGGGAAGACGCTCTGCGCGTTCGGCGACGCGGCAGCAACCCCCGTGCAGACCACCCTGAAGCATTTCCGCGGCGAGTACGAGGCGCACATCCGCGAAGGGCGCTGCACGGTTCCGGCGGACTGGCGCGCTCGGGCTGCCGTCGCGGCGGGACACTGACTTCATAGAGATGCCATCGTTCATCAACCCGACGATCGTCGCTCAGCTCGTGCTGATCTTCGTCGTCTTCAACTGTCTCGTGCTCTCGGCGGCGTTCATGGTCTGGATGGAACGCAAGGTCTGCGCCTACATCCAGCATCGCGAAGGTCCGAACCGCGTCGGGTTCGAGGGCACGCTCCAGCCCTTCGCGGACGTCATCAAGCTGCTCTTCAAGGAGGACCTGCGCCCGCTCGCGGCCGACACGCTCCTCTTCACGATCGCGCCCATCATCTCCGCCGCCGCGGCGTTCGCCGCCTTCTCCGTCGTACCCTTCGGGTCGGAGACCACGCTCTTCGGACTTCTCCGCGAGCCGCTTCGCCTGGAAGTGACGGACGTGAACGTGGCGGTGCTCGTGATCTTCGCGATCGCGTCGATGGGCGTCTACGGGATCGTCCTCGCGGGATGGAGCTCGAACAGCAAGTATTCGCTGCTCGGCGGCCTCAGGTCGGCGGCGCAGATGATCAGCTACGAGCTGTCGTACGGGCTGGCCCTCGCGGCGGTCATCCTGCTGGCCGGGTCGCTGTCGCTGCGCGAAATCGTGCTGAACCAGTCCGGCTACTGGTGGCACGTGATCCCGCGCTGGTACATCTTCCTGCAGCCGCTCGGGTTCCTGATCTACATGACGGCCGGCGTCGCCGAGACGAACCGCGCGCCCTTCGATTTCCCCGAGGCCGAGCAGGAGCTGGTCGCCGGTTATCACACCGAGTACAGCAGCATGAGCTTCGCGATGTTCTTCCTCGCGGAGTACATCAACATGGTCACGGTCTCGGCCGTCGCGACGAGCCTCTTTCTCGGAGGCTGGTTGGGACCCTTCCTGCCCGACTGGCTGGGATGGATCTGGTTCCTCGTGAAGGTGCTGCTCCTCCTGTTCTTCTACGTCTGGATGCGCTGGACGCTGCCGCGCTACCGGTACGACCAGTTGATGGAGTTCGGATGGAAGTTGCTGCTGCCGGCTGCCGTGCTCAACCTGATTGGGACCGCGGCGCTCGTGGTGTGGCTGGGGTGAGATGGAGCTGATTGCCTTCTACGTCTTTGCGGCGATCGCGGTGATCGCCTCGCTGCTCGTCGTCGGCGTCCGGAGCCCGATGCACAGCGTGATGCTGCTCATCGTGTCCTTCGGCGCGCTCGCCGGCCTTTACGTCCTGCTCGACGCGCCGTTCACCGCCGTGACGCAGATCATCATCTACGCCGGCGCGATCATGGTGCTCTTCCTGTTCGTCGTCATGCTCCTGAACGCGCAGCGGGAGGAGGAGCTGCCGGGGCCGCGCGTGCCCACCCGCTCGATCGTGATCGGCGGCGCGCTGTCGCTCGCGCTCCTCGTCGAGCTGGTCTGGGCGCTCATGCGCCTCGGCGTGACCGGCTTTTCGTCCGATGAACAGGCGATCTCGTCGATCAGCTCGGTCTCGCGGATCGGCAGCTCGCTCTTCACGACGCACGCGTTCGCCTTCGAGGTGACGTCGATCCTCATCCTGGTCTCGATGGTCGGCGCGGTCGTGATCGCGCGGAGGGCGCCATAGTGGTCACGCTCAATCACTACCTGATCCTGTCGGGCATCCTGTTTTCGATCGGCACCGCCGGGGTGTTCCTGCGCAAGAACCTGATCACGATCCTGCTGTCGATCGAGATCATGCTGAACGCGGTGAACGTCACCTTCGTCGCGGTGGGGCGCTATCTGGGGACCGTCGACGGCCAGATCATCACCTTTTTCGTGATGACCGTTGCGGCCGCCGAAGCGGCGGTCGGACTGGCGCTCGTGATCTCCCTCTTCCGCCATCGCGAGTCGCTCAGCCCGGACGCGTTCACGATGTTGAAGTGGTAGAAGCGCACCAATGTTGTTGCTGATTCCGCTCCTGCCCTTCGTGGGCTTTCTGATCAACCTCTTCCTGGGACGCCGCCTCCCGAAGGCCGTCTCGGGCGGCATCGCCTGTCTGGTGATGATCGCGGCGTTCGGCGTCTCCGTCCTGGCGTTCCTCGGCATGCAGCCGGGCGGCACGCAGCAGACGGTGTTCAACTGGATCCCGTCGGGCGATCTGCAAATCCCGTTTGCGCTGCGCGTCGACCCGCTGGCCGGCGTGATGATTCTCGTCGTGACCGGCATCGGCTCGCTGATCCACATCTACTCGACGGCGTACATGCACGACGAGACGGACAGCGAGTTCGCGCGCTACTTCTCCCAACTGAATCTGTTCGCCGCGTTCATGCTCGTGCTCGTCCTGGGCTCGACGTTCCCCGTCATGTTCGTCGGCTGGGAAGGGGTCGGGCTCTGCTCGTACCTGCTGATCGGCTTCTGGTTCCGCAAGAAGTCCGCCTCGGACGCGGGCAAGAAGGCGTTCGTCGTCAACCGGATCGGCGACTTCGGTTTCATCCTCGCGATGCTGCTCATCTTCGCGACGTACGGATCGCTCGACTTCCAGGTCGTCGCGTCGCGCGTCGCCGGCCTGCCGCCCGAGCAAACCGCGGGCGTCATAACCGGCGCGACACTGCTACTGTTCCTGGGGGCCACCGGCAAGTCCGCGCAGATTCCGCTCTACGTGTGGCTCCCCGACGCGATGGAGGGCCCGACGCCCGTGTCGGCCCTCATCCACGCGGCGACGATGGTGACGGCGGGCGTGTACATGATCGGGCGCAACGCCGTGCTGTTCTCGCACGCGCCGATCACGCTTGCGGTCGTCGCGGGGATCGGAACGGCGACGGCGCTGATGGCCGGCACAATCGGCCTCGTGCAGAACGACATCAAGCGCGTGCTGGCGTACTCGACGGTCTCGCAGCTCGGCTACATGTTCCTCGCGATGGGCGTGAGCGCGTATGCGGCGGGCATCTTCCATCTCTACACGCACGCGTTCTTCAAGGCCTTGCTGTTCCTCGGATCCGGCGCGGTGATCCACGCGCTCGCGGGCGAGCAGGACCTGCGCAACATGGGGGGCCTGCGTCGCGCGCTGCCGATCACCTACTGGACGTTTCTGATCGGCGCGATAGCGATTGCCGGTGTGCCGCCGCTTGCGGGCTTCTTCAGCAAGGACGAGATTCTCTACCGGACGTTCGCGTCGGAGCACCGGCTGCTGTGGATCATCGGGCTCGTCACCTCGCTCCTGACCGCGACGTACATGTTCCGCCTCGTGTTCCTCGCGTTTCACGGCGAACGCCGGCATCCGCCTTCGCCCGCTGAACCCGGCGGGGCTACGGCGAGACATGTGGCGCCCGCGCATCCCGAGGAAGAGGAGCCGGCCGCACACGCTCACCCCCACCTTCACGACGCTCCGCCGGCAATGGCGCTTGCGCTGATCGTGCTCGCGATTGGATCGGTCGTCGCCGGCTTCATCGGCGTCCCGCACGCGCTCGGCGGCTCGAACCGCATCGAGGCGTTCCTCGCGCCGTCCTTCCAGGCGCACGCAACGGCGCCCGCGAACCCGGAGTTTCAGACGACCCCGTTCGTGCATCCCGAAGCGGCGCAGGCGGGGCACGCCGAAACGGAGGCAGGGGAGACCGGCACCGAGCTGACGCTGATGGCGCTTTCGGTGGGGGTTGCGCTGGCGGGGATCGGGATCGCGGTGTATTTCTGGCTGCGCAATCGCGCGGCGGCGGCGTCGCTCGCGAGGAGCCTGAGCGGCCCGTACAAGCTGCTGCTGAACAAGTACTACGTCGACGAGCTGTACGACGCCGTGATCGTCCACCCGATCGTGCGGTTGTCGACGCTCGCGCTCTGGAAGGGCGCCGATGCGGCGCTCATCGACGGCGCCGTCAACGGCGTCGGCGAGACGGTGCGCGGGGCCAGCAGCGTGCTGCGGCGGCTGCAGAACGGGTCCGTTCGCGCGTATGCGGCGTCCCTGTTCTTCGGCGTCGTGATGATTCTCGGTTGGTATCTGTGGCGCTGAGGCGTCTGCCGCGCATCGCGCATCTGAGGCGCATCTGAAGATGCGCCCTACATCTGAATGATGCTTTCAACGATCGTCTTTTTACCGCTGGTCGGGGCCATTCTCGTTCTGCTCGCGGGCGGCCGCGGCGACCGACCGGAGCGTGAATCCGCGGTTCGCGCGATCGCGCTCGTGTTCTCGCTGCTGACGTTTGCCGCGACGCTCTACCTCTGGGCGCGCTTCAACCCCGTGAGCCCAGATTTTCAGTTCGTCGAGCGCCACGCCTGGCTGCCGCAGTTCGGCATCTCGTACCACCTCGGGGTGGACGGCATCAGCCTGTTCCTCCTCGTGTTGACGGGATTCCTGACGCCGCTCGCGCTGGTGTCGTCGTGGCAGTCGGTGCACAAGAACGTGAAGCTGTTCTCGTTCTTCATGCTTGCGCTCGAGACGGCCATGCTCGGCGTGTTCGTGTCCCTCGACCTGTTCCTCTTCTACGTCTTCTGGGACGCGATGCTCATCCCGATGTACTTCCTCATCGGGGTCTGGGGCTACGAGCGGCGCATCTACGCGGCCGTCAAGTTCATCCTCTACACGATGGCCGGCAGCGTCCTGATGCTGATTGCGATCATCGGGCTCGCCTACGTGCGGGGGGCGTCCGCCGGACAGCCCAGCTTCGACCTGCTCGATCTGTACGGCCTTCGATTGTCGTGGCCGATGGAGCAATGGTTCTTCCTCGCGTTCACCGTCGCGTTCGCGATCAAGGTCCCGATTTTCCCCTTCCATACCTGGCTGCCCGACGCGCACGTCGAGGCGCCCACGGCGGGCTCGGTGATCCTCGCGGGCGTGCTGCTGAAGATGGGCACGTACGGCCTGCTGCGGTTTTCCTTTCCGCTCTTCCCGCACGCCGCCGCCTGGTTCGCGCCCGCTCTCGCCGTCCTTGCCGTGATCGGGATCATCTACGGCGCGCTCGTCGCGATGGTGCAGCCCGATTTGAAGAAGCTCGTCGCCTACTCCAGCGTAAGCCACCTGGGGTTCGTCGTGCTCGGGCTCTGCGCGCTGAACATCAACGGCGTGCAGGGCGCGGTCTATCAGATGCTGAACCACGGCGTGAGCACGGGCGGGCTCTTCATCCTCGTCGGCATGCTGTCGGATCGCCGGCATACGCGGCTCATCTCGGAATTCGGCGGCCTCAAGGCGGTCATGCCGCGGCTCGTCGCGGCGTTTTTCATCGTCACGCTCTCGTCGATTGCGCTGCCGGGCCTGAACGGGTTCATCGGTGAGTTCCTGATCCTCCTCGGCGCGTGGCGATGGCACCCGCGCTTCGCCGCGTTCGCCGCGATCGGTGTCATCCTGTCGTCGGTCTACATGCTCTGGATGTTCCAGCGCGTGCACTACGGCGACGTCACGAACGAGAAGAATCGACGGCTGCCGGATCTGAGCCCGCGCGAATGGGCCTTGATGGTCCCGACCATTGCCATGGCGGTGCTCATGGGCGTGTTCCCCAGCGCCTTCCTCAAGCCGATGGAGGCGTCAGTCGTGCGGACGATCGATCGGGTGACGAGCGCGATCCCCGCCGCGGCGACGAACACGCCGGCCCCGTCGGAGACGCTGGCGCAGCGGCAGGCGCACCATGAATAGCTTCCAGGCCACGATCCCGATCCTCATCGTCGTGCTGTCGGCCATCGCCGCGATGCTCGCGGAATCGTTTCGGCAGCCCGGCGAACGGATGCCGATTTCCGGCCTCGGGCTCATCGGACTCGTTGGTGCGGCCGTCGCCTCGATCGTCCTCTGGGACACGGACGCGCAGAGCTTCGGCGTCGTGCGGGCCGACAACTTCTCGCTGTTCATCAATCTCGTGCTCTGCGTCATCGGCGTGCTCACGATGATGTTCTCGCCCGATGTCGTGGAGCGGGAGCGCCTCCCGCCCGGCGAGTACTACGCCCTGACGCTGTTCGGGATCAGCGGGATGATGCTGATGGCCGCGGCGACGGACCTGCTCGTCATCTTCCTCGCGCTCGAAGTGCTGTCGCTGTCCGTCTACGTCCTGACCGGGTTGAGGCGCTCGAGCCTCCCCGGAGCGGAAGGGGCGTTCAAGTACTTCCTCCTCGGCGCGTTCTCGAGCGCGTTCTTCCTGTACGGGATTGCGTTCGCGTTCGCGATTGCCGGATCGACGCGGCTCGATCAGGTCGGCACGGCGATGGCGTCAGGACCTCATGCCACGCTCGCGCTGCTCGCGGTCGGGCTGCTCGCGGTCGGCTTTGCGTTCAAGGTGTCGGCCGTGCCGTTCCACATGTGGACGCCGGACGCCTACGAAGGGGCGCCGACGATTGTGACGGCGTTCATGTCCACCGGCGTGAAGGCGGCGGCGTTCGGCGCGTTCGTGCGCGTGTTCCTCTCGACGCTGGAACCGATGCAGGGGCAGTGGGTGCCGGTGCTGTCGGTGATCGCCGGGGTCACGATGATCGTGGGGACGGTGGTTGGCGTCCTGCAGACCAACATCAAGCGGATGCTCGCGTATTCGAGCATCGCGCACGCCGGCTACCTGCTCCTCGGCATCGTTGCGGCGAATTCTGCGGGCAAGGCCGCCATCCTCTTCTATCTCCTCGCCTACGCCATCGCGAACCTTGGCGCGCTCGGCATCGTCGCGCTGCTCGGGACGGCTGACCATCCGCACGACGAGCTGCGCGATTTCGCCGGCCTCTGGAAGACCCGCCCGGCGCTGGCGGGGCTCATGACGGTGTTCCTGCTGTCCCTCGGCGGATTTCCGCCCATGGCGGGCTTCATCGCGAAGTGGTACATCTTCGCCGCGGCAGTCCAGGAGGGGCACTACTCGCTGGCGATCATCGGTGTGCTGTCGAGCGTCGTGTCCGTGTTCTTCTACCTGCGGATCGTCGTGATGATGTACATGACCGAGGAAGCCGTGGTTGCAAAGAGACCGAGGGTTTCCACCCAGGCGATGTTCGGGCTCGGCCTCGCGACGCTCGCGACGTTCTACCTCGGCGTCCTGCCGACGCGCGTGATCGACTACGCTCTGCAATCGATACAGACGATTTTCTGAGTCAGGGCGCATCTCTCGGTGCGCCTCGCGCAACTAAAGTTGCGCGCTACAAAGTTGCGCGCGGCGTGAAGTTGCTAGGTGTTGAGCAGGATCTCGATGACCATCTCGTCCTGATCCGCCAACACCGTTCTGAGATCCAGGACGAACTCGTCGTCGACGATGCGGCCGATGACGGGCGGATCGGCCGCGCGAAGCTGCGCGTCGATCGCGTCCGCGCTGAGCCCATCGCGTTCGAGCGTGACGAGGCGGGTCGGCAGCGCGGAGGCTGGAGCGCTCCCGCCTCCAATCGTGGACATGCCGTCGATGACGCTCGCGCGCCAGCCCGATCCTCGAACAGCCGTGACGAGCGCGTCGGCGCGGCCGCCAATCTCGTCGGCCGACATACCGATCATCCGCATCACCGGCACGTCTTTCCGCCGTCCGACGGCGTAGGCCTCGAGCGTGGCTTCGAGCGCCGCGTACGTCAACTTGTCCACGCGCAGTGCGCGCATGAGCGGATGACGTCGGATGCGGTCGAGGGGTTCGCTTCGGCCCGCCAGGATGCCGGCCTGCGGGCCGCCGAGCAGCTTGTCGCCGCTGAAGCAGACGACGTCGGCGCCGATCGCGATGCTTTCGGAGACGATGGGCTCGTCGCGGAGCGCAGGGGGCAGGCTGTCGCGATCCGGCCATCCGAGCCATCCGCTGCCGAGATCCTCCGCGACGGGCACATTGAAGCGGCGTCCCAGCGCCACCAACGCGGCGAGGTCGGTGCGCTCGGTAAAGCCTTCGATCCGGAAATTGGATGGGTGCACGCGCAGGATCAGCGCGGTGCGCCCGGAGATCGCGGCGGCGTAGTCGGCGGCGCGCGTGCGGTTGGTCGTGCCCACCTCGCGCAGCAGCGCGCCGGACTGCGCCATGACATCGGGAACGCGGAAGCCTCCTCCAATTTCGACCAGCTCGCCGCGCGAGATGATTACCTCCCGCCCGCTCGCAAGCGCCGCGAGCATCAGCAGCGTGGCCGCGGCATTGTTGTTGACGACGACGGCGGCCTCGGCCCCCGTAAGCCGCTCGATGAGGCGGGAGGCATGCACGTCCCGCCGCCCGCGCGTCCCCTGCTCGACGTCATACTCGAGGTTCGTGTAACCCCGTGCGACGCTCGCCGCGTGCGCGATCGCGTGTTCGGACAGCGGCGCGCGTCCGAGATTCGTGTGCAGGACGACGCCCGTCGCGTTGATGACGGCGGCGAGCGACGGCCGCATCGCGGAGCGCAGCCGCGACTCCGCGCCGCGCTCGATCGCCTCGACCGCTTCGTCCACGGTGACCGCCGCGACAGCGCCCGAGCCGAGCCGGTCGCGGAGCGCCGCCGTCTCCGCGCGGAGGGCGTCCAGCAGCGCCGCGCGTCCATAGCGTGCTTCGAGCTGCTGCATGTCGGGCCGCTGCCGGAGTTGCTCGATCGATGGAATGACGCGCAGGTGCGACATGGAGTACATTTTGACTCTAATGGCTTCGGAGAACGATCCCCCGGTCGTGCCGGTGCCCGACTATCGTCCGCTCGAGCGGTTCTGGCCGTACGTGGATGTGCCGGAAGCGCCCACCGACGAGGAGCTCGCGGCGCTCAGCCCTGAGCTGTCGGAGGCGCTCTTCGGGCGTCCCAAGGGGCCATTCTCGGTGAGCCTCGAGTTTCCGGTGTTCGGAGGGGCCGACTACGAGCGCGCGCTGCGGCTCGCGCGCGGCTCGGCGGAATATCGCGAGCTCTCGACACCGGACGGCGTGCGCCACCGCGCGCGGTTCTACCCGCAGGACGCGCTGCGGTTGCGCGAGCTGTTCGAGATCGTCGGCGGCTTCGACGCGACGGACGTCCTCATCGACGACCGCCTCGTGCCCCACGCGCGCGAACTGTGGCTCCCGCTCATCTGGTTCTTGATCCAGTGATCACGGCCCACGGCTCGTTCAGGAACATCCCGAAGCGAAGATCGCGGGGAAACCCTATTGTTCTTCGTGATCGTGGTGGCCTTCGGGATCTTCGTGAATGGCCCGTCGGCCGTGACGCGCGACGCAACCATGCCCGAGCTTTCTGATATCCAGAAGGAGCTTCAGACGCTGGCTGCGGGACTGAAGCAGCTCGAGGCGGAGTACAACATGTTCTTCGCGGGCCGCCTGCCGCGCCCGCCGTGGGAGACGCGCAGCCGGATCGAAGGGCTCGTGAAGCGCTGCGATCGCATGTACATCCAGTCGGCGGCGGATCGCTTTCAGTTCGACTCGCTGCAGCGGCGTTTTCAGACGTTCGTGGATCTCTGGGACCGCGGGCTGCGCGCGCGCGAAGAAGGCCGTCCGGGACCCTTCGCGCCGCCGCCGCCGAAGGTGCGGCCCAAACCGAAACCGGCCGACGCGAAGGTGCTCCACGTCACCTCGTTTCGCGATCCGATGCGCGAGATGGACAAGCTGCACACGCTCTACGATTCCCTGATGGACGCGCGCCGCGAGTCGGGGCAGGACGTGGTACCGTTCCACCGCTTCGCGGCGCTCGTGAAGGATCAGGTCTCGAAGCTGCGCGACACAGGCAACAACGCGGTCGCGTTTCGTGTCGCGGTGAAGGAAGGAAAGGTGAACTTTACAGTGCGGCCGGTGAAGGAGTCAGAAGAAGATGCGGGGTAACCGCCCGGAACCGGAGGGGCCGGGTGGCCTCCTCCGATCCCGATCGGGGGAGCTAGTTCGCTTTGGTGACGTTGCCGGCCTGCGGGCCCTTGGGACCGTCAACGATTTCGAACTCGACCGCCTGGCCCTCCTCGAGCGTCCGGAACCCGTTGCCTTGGACCGCCGAGAAGTGGACGAACACATCGCTGCCGCCGTCGCGCTCAATGAATCCGTAACCCTTGGCGTTGTTGAACCACTTGACCTTGCCTGTGATACGCATCGTACTTTTCCTGCCTTGCAGTGGACGGGACTCGTCTGCCGCGGCAGACCGGGCCCCCGGACATAAAAAAAGACCGCGAGTGCGCGGCCTCGGCTTACGACGCTGGCCCGCCAGCGCCGCGGCCATAGTAAAGGCGCCGGGCGCCGTGTGTCAAGAAAATCCCTCGATATGCGTGCAATTCTGAGCCTCTCGGACAAGACCGGACTCGTGCCCTTCGCGCGTGGACTCGCGCAGCGCGGCGCTCAGCTCATCAGTACTGGCGGCACCGCGAAGGCGCTGGCCGACGCCGGCCTTCCGGTCACCAACGTGTCGGACGTCACCGGCTTTCCCGAGATGATGGACGGCCGCGTGAAGACGCTGCACCCGAAGATTCACGGCGGCATCCTCGCGAGGCGCAGCCGGCCCGACGACCTGGCGGCTATCGCGGCGCACGACATCGCGCCTATCGATCTCGTCGTGGTCAACCTGTATCCGTTTGCGAAGGCGGCGGCGAACCCCGACACGCCGTTCGACAGCCTCGTCGAGGAGATCGACATCGGCGGGCCCTCCCTCATTCGCGCCGCCGGCAAGAACTTCCGCGACGTGCTGGTGGTGGTGGACCCGGGCGACTACGATCTCGTGCTGAGCGAGCTGGCGCGAGCCGGCGGACCGTCGATGGAGTTCCGATTGAGCCTCGTGCAGAAAGCGTTCGCGCACACGGCGCAGTACGACACGCTGATCGCCGAAACGCTCGGGACCGTACGCTGGGCGGATCAGCAGTTCATCCGGCAGGCCGGCGTCGATACGCGAAAGCGCACGCTGCGATACGGAGAGAACCCGCACCAGACGGCGGAATGGACCCAGCTCGCGTCGGCGGGAGAGCAGGGCGAATGGAAGGTCCACCAGGGGAAGGAGCTGTCCTACACGAACCTGCTCGATCTCGACGCCGCGCTGAGGATTGTCCTCGAGTTCACGGAGCCCGCGGCGGTCGTCATCAAGCACACGAACCCGTGCGGCGCCGCGACCGGGGCGTCAATCGCCGAAGCGTACGTCCGCGCACGCGACGCCGATTCGCTCTCCGCCTTCGGCGGCATCGTCGGCGTCAATCGCGTGATCGACGTCGAGACGGCGCAGGCGATTACGTCGACGTTCATCGAAGCCGTGATCGCGCCAGGGGTCGTGCAGGAGGCGCAGGAGGTCCTGGCCGGAAAGAAGAACATGCGGGTCGTCACGACGCATTTCGAGGCGATCAAGCCGTGGCCGGAACTCCGTTCGATCAAGAGCGGAGTGTTGAGCCAGGAGAGCGATCGGGTGGCGGAAGCCCGTGACGCGTGGCCATCTGCCGAAGTGCGTGTCGCGACGAAACGGCAACCCACGACGGAAGAGTGGCAGGCGCTGCGGTTCGCGTGGCGTGTGTGCGCGCACGTGAAGTCGAACGCCGTCATCTTCACCGGCGGGGATCGCACGCTGGCCATCGGCGCAGGGCAGATGAGCCGCGTGGACGCGGTGAAGGTGGCCGTGATGAAGGCATCGGGCAATCTGAAGGGATCGGTCGCGGCATCCGACGCCTTTTTTCCGTTCCGCGATGGGCTCGACGCGATCGCCGATGCCGGCGCGGTGGCGGTCGTCCAGCCGGGCGGATCCGTCAGGGATGCGGAGGTGATTGCCGCCGCCGACGAGCGCGGCCTCGCGATGGTGTTCACGGGGAGACGCCATTTCCGCCACTGATCGATCCGCGCGGATCGTGCCGCGCCTCGCGGCGCTTCCGCTGCTCCTCGCGTGCGCGGCCGCCATCTATTTCGTGGCGCTGGGCTCCGTCTCGATCTGGGATGCGAACGAGGCGTTCTACGTCGAGACGCCGCGCGAGATGCTCGAGGCGCACGACTTCATCAATCCGTCGTTCAATTACCTGCCGCGCTTCAACAAACCCGTCCTGAGCTACTGGATCGTCGCCGCCTTCTACAAGGCGTTCGGCGTCGCGGTGGGCGTCCAGCGATTCCCGATCGCGCTGGGCGCGATGGTGATCATCGCGTGCGCGTTCGTGCTGGGGCGCCTCGCGGGCGAAGGCCGGCGCGAAGCGGGGCTCTGGGCGGCGGTGGGTCTCGCGGCGGCGCCGCGGCTCGTGATGTTCGCGCGCCGGATCTTCATTGACATCTGGATCACGGCGTTCATGGCGCTGACGCTGACGTGCTTCGCGCTGAGCGAAGCGTATCCGCATCGGCGCCGCCAGTACCTGATGCTGATGTATGTGTCGGTCGGCCTCGGCGTGCTGACGAAAGGCCCGATCGCGATCGCCCTGCCCGGGCTCGCGTTCGGGCTGTATCTGCTCTGGCATCGCGAGCTCGGCCGCATCCGACAGATGATGCTGCCAGTCGGAACGCTGATCGTGCTCGCCATCGTGCTGCCGTGGTACGTGCGGCTGTACCTGGAGCACGGCTCGGCGCAGATCATGTCGTTCCTCGTGAGCGAGAACCTCGAGCGGTACACGTCCGGACTCGGCGTCCGGCAGCAGCGCGGGATCGACTTCTACCTGCCCGTCGTCTTCAGCGATTCGTTCCCAATCTCGGTGTTTCTGGTGGCGGCCGCGGCGCTGGGATTCCGCTCCCGCACCCGCACGCTCACGGACGCGCCCCCACGCACGCGCACGCCCGCGCTGCTGTGGTGCTGGATTTTCGCGATCGTCGCGTTCTTCTCGCTCTCGGCGGGGAAGCAGGATCTCTACATCTTTCCCATCGTTCCTGCCGTGGCGGCGCTCGGCGGGGCGGCGCTCGGGGCCGGCATGTGCGAGGCGCCCTGGCGGGGGTGGATTCGGTGGACGCTGGCGGTCACGGGCCTGCTGCTCGCCGTCGCGGGCGCGGGCGTCTGGTGCCTGTTCGAAACGGCGGGCCGCGTGTACGAGCTTCGAGGGGCGACGGCAATCGGCGCGTGCGCGCTCGCCGGCGGCCTGGCCGCCATGTGGCTCGCGCTTCGCTGGAAGACGCCCGCTTCGGCGCTCGTGCTGATGGCCACGATGATTATCGTGAACTACGTCTTCGTGATCAGGGTGCTGCCCGACTTCGAGCGATACAAGCCCGTCCCTGCCATCAGCGAGATCCTGAAGCCGCGCCTCCGTCCCTCCGACGTGGTCGCGGACTATCAGGTCGCCCTTCCGAGCATGGTTTACTACCTGCGCCGCCACGTGGACGAGTACTTCGAGGAGGCGCCGTTCGTCCAGGCGATGCTGTCGAACCGGCGTGTCTACGCGGTGCTGTCGGACGACGATTTCGAGGCGCTCCAGCCCACGATCGGCGCTCGCGCGTGCGTGTTGTACCGGCGGCAGACGTTCGACGTGAAGCTGAAGAACGTCCTCGCGCGCCAGCCGCCGCCGGAGCTGTTGCTGATCACGAACGATTGCCACTGACGACGCGATCTCTGCTCCTCCCCGGGCTCCGCGTGAGATCGTCGCGTCAGCGGCCGAAGTACCGCCGGAGCTTCTGCGTGCGCGTCGGCCGGACTTCGACGGGCAGATCGATCGGCGTGTCGCGCAGACGTGCCGCCGCATCCTTCACGGACAGTCCTTCGATGAAGGCATCCGCAAGCCGGCGCGAGATCTCCGCGTCGTATCCCTCGCGGTTGCCCCAGTAGTGTGCGAACCAGGAATCCGCTTCACGCAGCCGGCCAGTCGTGGAGAGGACGATGGATTCGACGAGCTGTTCGGTGGCGAAATGCCGGATGCCGGCCCGCCCAATCGCGTCGTACAGCTCCAGCGCGCCATCGAACAGCGCGCGGTCCTCCGCGCGCGCGGCGAGCACGCCCGAGTTCCACATCTCGGTGCCCGTCCCGATCGTCCACTCGCCGAACCGCCGGCCGCGCAGGTTGCGCCAGAGACGGCGATTCCCCGGGCGCCGGCTGGCGCTCAGGGCGTACTCGCGGCGGTGCATGAAGAGATCGCCGGCCGCAAGGCGTTCGACGAACAGATGGAGGTCGCTGCGCGCGAGGACGTCGGCGTCCAGGAGGCCGATCGCGCCCGTATCCGGCCACGCCGTACGCATCAGCGCCAGCTTCTGCCGCATCGAGAACGGCTCGGGGCCGCGCCACGCGTCGAGCAGGCTGGCGTCCAGGTACGCGATCTCGACCCGCGTGCCGAACCAGACGTAGACGTCCGGCCGATCGGTCGCGACGACGATCTCGTACGGCTCGGGCGCGTGCGCCGCGAGCGACACGAGCAGCATCACGGACTGGCGGTAGATCGCCGGAAGGCCGCCATACGCGAGCGTCACGTATCTGACGGTGAAATCTGTCAATGCCGGGTGCTGACGCTGGTCAATGCCGGCTGCCTGACGCGGGTCAATGCCGGCCGCCTGGCGCGGGTCCATGCCGGCGTGCTGATGCTGGCCAATGGCGGTTCTCTGGCGTTTGTCGCTGCCGACGGATGCTTATCAATCCCGAAGCATTCTGCACCTGGCATTGACAAATAGCGCAGCGATCAGCAGGCATCAACCAACAGCGACGCGAGCGGCCGGCATTGACACGCAGCGAAGCGATAGCCGCCATTGACACGCGTCAGTACTCAGAGCGCGGCTTTCAGGTCTTGCGCGCTGATCGCGGCCGGCCCGAAGCGGCTGACCGCCAGGCCCGCGGCCTTGTTCGCGAGCCGCGCGGCATCGACGAGGGATCCACCGGCCGCGAGTCCCAGCGCGATCGCGGCGATCACGGTATCGCCGGCACCGGTCACGTCCGACACCTCGCGCGCTTCGGCGGGCAGATCCTGCTCGCCCTCGCGTCCGAGCAGCCACATGCCGTGCTCGCCGCGGGTGATGAGGACGCTGTCGCACTGCGCGCGCTCGCGGAACGCCCGAGCGATGGCGGGGGCATCGGCGGACGTCCGAAGCCGCATCAGCGTGACGGCCTCCGCCTCGTGATGATTCGGCGTCACGAGGCTCGCGCCGGCATAGAAGTGGACGTGGGGCACCTTCGGATCGATCAGGCAGGGAATCCTTGCCGTGCGCGCGGCATCGATGGCCGCGCGCGCTACCGCGCGCGTCACGACGCCTTTGAGGTAATCGGATACGAGCACGGCGTCGGAGCGGGCCGCCGCGTCGCGAATGCTCTGGACGAGGCGGTCTTCGATGTCGCCGCAGATCTCGGCGTCGCTCTCGTAGTCCACGCGAGCGACCTGCTGGTTCCTCGCCGTCACGACGCGCAGCTTTCGCGTGGTCACGCGCGCCTCGTCCGTGACGAGCGCTCCGGTACCGATGCCCGTCTCGCGCAGCGCGGCCGCCAGGCGCGATCCGGTCTCATCGCTGCCGATGACGCCCGCGATCTCGACGCGTCCTCCGAGCGCGGCGACGTTGTGCGCCACGTTGGCGGCGCCTCCGAGACGGTATTCCTCGTGATTGAACCGCACGACCGGGACCGGCGCCTCGGGCGAGATGCGATCGACGGCGCCGATGACGAAATGATCCAGCATCAGATCGCCGACGATGAGGACGCGCCGCCCGCGCGCGCGGTCGAGGAGCGAGGAGAGATTGGACGCTGCGGCTCCTCCCATCAGGCCGCCAACGAGGCGGATCGCTCGGCAGCGTATGGCACCGTGACGAGGACGAGGAAGAGCATCAGGAATTCCGAGTCGCCGAAATTGTATTCGAACAGCCCGGCCGCGAGCATCGCCGCAATCGCGGCGAGCCCGGCGTTCGAGAGCGATCGGAATTCACCGCGACGGCGCCGGAGGAAGTCGCGGACGAGCGTCCCGATGAACCAGAGCCAGACGGCGAGGGCGGGAAGCCCCCGCTCCGCCGCGATCTGCAGCGGCACGTTGTGCAGGTGCGGGTTGCGCTGGTTCACGGCGGACGGGTCGCGGTACGCGGGATAGACCTGAATGATCATGTCCGGCCCGACGCCCGTCAGCGGATCGTCCTTGATGATCCTGAACCCGGACCGCATCATCGCCACGCGATCGCGGTTCGAGGGGTCCGTGAGGCTGAAGGTCGAATACAGCCGCGCGCTCAGATTGGCCGGGGCGACCGCGAGGAAGACGCCCGCGGCAACCGGCAGCAGCCCGAGCAGGCGGAAGTCGCGCAGCAGGAACAGCAGTCCGATGCCGACGCACGCGCCAACCCAGGCGCTGCGCGTGAACGTGAAGCCGAGCGCGAGCACGAGCGCCGGCAGCACGAGCGCCGCCCACGTGCGGTGATGCTTCGCGAACATGACGCGCGATACGGCCGCGCAGGCGACCAGCATCAGCAGTCCCGAGTACGTCATGTAGTGCCCGAGCACGCCCTGCGGACGCCGGCCGAGGTGATCGTAGTTGAGGATCAGGTACTGGACGATTCCCCACGTCGCGCTGATGGCGCCCACCGTGATGATCACGTCGATCGCGGCCAGGCTCCGGCGTCCCGGCAGCAGGCGGTACACGAGCGGCACGATGACCAGCAGCACGAGCTGCTTCGAGTCGACGAGGCTCACGTGAGGATCGACGGAGAACAGCGCCGAGATCAGCGTCGCGACGGCGTACGCCGCCAGCGGCCAGAACATCGGCGGGACCTGGATGCGCTCGCCCTTGCGAATGATCAGCCCGAGCCACAGCACCGTCGTGAGCGCGAGCAGGATGTCGGCCGCGGCGATCGACACCTGGAGCGCGGCGGCGAACGCGAACAGCGACAGGCAGGCGACCTTTTCGAGCGGTTCGGCGGGGAGCGCATCGATCGCGTCGGCGCGGAGGATCGGTCCCGCGGGGTGCATGCGTGCTTCGGAGGCGGCAGTCATCAGTGCGTCAAGGTCGGGGCGAGCGCGCTCTCGGCCGCCGCGATCACGCGGTCCGGCGTGAGGGTGGTCAGGCACCGGAAATCGCCCGGCGCGCAGACCCGCTGATCGCAGGGGCGGCAGGCCACCTCCGGCAGCTCGATCGAGGCCGTGTGCGCATCCGGCGCACGCCAGGGCGCCGAGCGGACGGCGAGCGTCGGCCCATAGATCCCGACGATCGCGGTGCCGGTCGTCGCGGCCATGTGCAGCGGTCCGGTGTCGCCGCCGATAAAGAGGACGCTCCGTCCGATAAGCGCGCGAAGCTCCTGCAGATCGAGCTCCCCGAGCTCGACGATGCGATCGGCCGCGGCCCCGAGCTGCTGCCGCGCCGCCGCCGCGATCCGCGCTGCGGCGTCGCGATCCGACGGACCCGAGCTCAGTACGATGCGCCGCGACGGTTCGTGCTCGACGAGCGCCTGGACGGTCTCGACGAAGAACCGCTCGGGCCACCGCCTGAAGGGGTTTCCCGCGCTCACGTGGATGACGACAAGCGCATGACGCTCGCTGACGTTCGCTCGGCGAAGACGGTCCGATACGCGTCGATCGGACGCCGGATCGTTCGCCATCTCCACGGGATCTCGTCCGGGCGTCGGGGCAGCCTCGTGCCAGCCGGGAATGGCTTCGAGCAGGTCCCACTGGTTCAGGACGGAATGCCGCGGCGGCGTGAGGCTCCGTGCGCGGCGGACGACCCTCGTGTACATCCAGCGGCGCCCGTCGATGTCGTAGCCGATGCGTTCGCGCGCGCCGCTCGCCCACGCGAGCCACGCGCTGCGCGGACCGCCGTGAAGATCCACCGCGACATCGAAACGGCGGCGTCGGAGTTCGCGCGCCAGCCGCACGTCCTCCGCCAGCCGGCGGAGGCCGCGCGTTCGGGGAGCGACGATCACCTCGTCGAGCCACGGATTGTTCGTGACGATGGGCGCCGCCTGGGGTTCGACGAGGTAGGCGAGATGCGCGTCGGGCCAGGCGCGCCGCAGCGCGCGAATGAGCGGCGTCGTGAACACGACGTCGCCGATGAGCCGCAGCCGCAGCAGCACGATTCTCACGGACAGGCAGCGGACGGCCGCGGGCAGGCAGCCATACGCGTCAGCTCTCGATCGTGGCTTCGTCGATCAGCATGACGGGGATGTCGTCCCTGATCGGATACACACGACGGCATTGCGGGCACTTCAGCGCGGTCCCGTTCTTCACGAGATCGACTTTCGTCTTGCAGTTCGGGCACGCGAGAATCTCGAGCAGTTCCGGGTCCACGGGCATGGCTCATTCAACCACAGTTTGCGTCAGTCGCGCGCTGCCGTCATTATAGTCAGCGGACCATGGTGATTTCTCTTTTCCTCGTGTGGCTTGCCGCCGCGCCGGCAGTACCGCAACCGCAGGCGCCGCGCGCCAACAGCGCAGCGAGCGAGGCGGACGCCGGCTACTACTTCCTGCTCGGACGCTATCTCGAGGGCGAAGGGAAAACAGCCGAGGCCATTGACGCGCTGAAACACGCGGGCCAGCTCCAGCCGCAGAGCGCCGAGCCGCGCGCGGAGCTGGCCGCGTTGTACGCGCGCCAGGATCGTCCGCAGGAGGCCATTGCCGCCGCCGAGGAGGCGCTGCAGATCGACGCGCGCAACCGCGAAGCGAACCGCGTGCTCGGGTCCGTGCTCGCGGCGCTCTCGGAGAACCGGCAGTCCGGACGCTCGCCGGATCAGATCCAGCAGGATCAGGCGCGGGCAATCGAAGCGCTCGAAATCGCGCGCGCGGGCAGCCTGCCCGATCTCTCGCTCGACCTGACGCTCTCGCGCCTGTACATCGCGCGGAACCGGCCCGCCGATGCCGTTCCGCTGCTCCGCCACATCGTCGACGAGCAGCCGGGCTACGTCGATGGGTGGCTGCTCCTCGCGGCGGCGCTCGAAGCCTCCGGAGGGACCGATGAGGCGATTGCGGCGCTGAAGGAAGTCGTGCAGGACCATCCGACGAACGGGCGGGCGCGCGTGCAGATCGCCGAGCTGTACGAGAGAGAGCGGCGCTGGTCGGATGCGGCGGATGCCTGGAAGGACGTCCAGAATCTCAATGCGCGCAACGTCGAAGTCGTCGTGCGCCGCGCGTCGGCGCTCTTGAGCGCGGGGCGAGCATCCGAAGCCCGGGACGTCGCGCAGCAGGGCCTGAAGGATCGCGAGGACGATCCACGCCTCACGTACGTTCTGGCGCAGTCGCAGCGCGAGCTCGGCGACCTCGATGCCGCGGAAGCCACCGCGCGTCAGCTTCGCAGCAGCCATCCCGAAGACGTCCGCGGAACCTACTTGCTTGCGGAGATCCTGCAGGCGCGCAATCGGCCGCAGGACGTGATCGATCTGCTCCAACCGGAGATCGCGCGTCTGGACGGCGCGTCGCAGGGCGGCCAGGCGGCGCTCCTCCTCGACACGCAGGGGTTTGCGTATCAGCAGCTCGAGCAACACGACGCGGCGGTTGCCGCGTTCCGGAAGGCCGTCGACCGCGCGCCGGACGATCCGTTGCGGCACGCCATCCTCATTCAGGGCCTCGGCAACGCCGGCCGGTTCTCCGACGCGCTCGCAGCGGCCGAAACGGCCAAACAGAAATTCCCGGGCAACACCAACATCCTTTATCAGGCGGGCGCAACGCTCGATCGCGCGGGACGCAGGGATGAAGCCGAGAAGGCGTTTCGGGATCTGATCGCGCGCGATCCGCGCGATGCAAACGCGCTCAACTACCTCGGATACATGTTCGCCGAGCACGGGACTCGCCTGGACGAAGCGGTCACGCTCATCGAGCGCGCGCTCGAGGTGGAGCCCGACAACCCGTCCTTCCTCGACAGTCTCGGCTGGGCCTACGTCCAGCAGGGGAAGCTCGATCTGGCGGATCGGCCCTTGTCGACCGCAGCGGAGAAGCTTCCCAAGAACTCCGTCATCCAGGACCACCTTGGCGATCTGCGCGCGAAGCAGAACCGTCATGCCGACGCGATTGCCGCGTGGCAGCGCGCGCTTGCCGGCGACGGTGAGTCGATCGATCGGGCGCGCATCGAGAAGAAGATCGCGGAAGCACACAAACAAGGCAGAAGGTAGCGCGCCGATGGTCGACACGCGGCGACGTGCCGCGCTCTGGCTGCTCCTCTGCACGCTGGCCAGCCTCGCTGTCGCATGCGGCAGGCCCGTTCCTGCATTTCCGACCGGCAGCGTCACCCCCTATCCGGACTTTCCGGCGGCGTATCGCGGGGCGACGCAGGCCTGCCGCGACGTGAAGACGATCACCGCATCGATGTCGATCTCGGGAAAGGCAGGCAGGACGAAGCTTCGCGGCCGCATCGACGCCGGCTTCGAGGCGCCGGCGCGCATGCGGCTCGAAGGCCTTGCGCCGTTCGGCCGCCCGGTGTTCATCCTGACCAGCAACGCGGAGACGAGCACGCTCGTCCTTCCGCGCGACGAGCGCGTGCTCGCCAACGCGGCGCCCGAACAGATCGTCGAGGCGCTCGCGGGCGTCCCGCTCCGTCCGGACACGCTTCGCACCATCGTCAGCGGCTGTGGGTTTGCGGCGGGCGATCCGAAGGAAGAGGGACGCGCCTATCACGACGGCACGATCGCGGGCACCGTCGAACAGCAGACGGTGTACTTGCGGCAGACCGCATCGGCGTGGCAGGTTGCCGGTGCGTCGCGGGGCGAGGTGTCCGTCTTCTATGCCGATTACGCGAACGGCCGTCCGTCCACCATCCGCGTCCGTGCCACACCTTCCTCCGGACCTGCGGCGGATCTCACGCTGCGGCTCTCGCAGGTCGACGTCAACACGGCAATCGATCCGCGCGCGTTCACGCCCGCGGTTCCCGACAAGGCCATCCCGCTGACGCTCGACGAGCTGCGGCACGCGGGTCCGCTCGGCGGCGACCAGCCGGCGAAGGGCGGCGCCTGACACCGATGCCTCGGCCAGCGACCATCGTCGCGCGCGCGCACGCGAAGGTGAACCTCGATCTGCGCGTGCTTGGCGTCCGGGCCGACGGATATCACGAGCTTCGGACCGTGTTCCAGACCATCGAGCTCCATGACGTGCTGGTTTGCAGAGCGCGGCGCGGGCCCTTCGCACTGCGCTGCCGCGCCGCCGGCATTCCGCTCGATAGCAGCAATCTGGTCTGGAAGGCTGCGGCGGCGTTGTGGACCGCGATCGGCCGCGCGGGCGACGTGTCGGACACCACGGTGGCGATCGACAAGATCATTCCAGTCGAGTCCGGCCTCGGCGGCGGCAGTGCGGACGCCGCAGCGGCGCTGCTGGCGCTTGCGCGCCTCTGGGGAGGCGCGCCGCTGGCGCTCTTGCGTGAGGTCGGGGCGACGATTGGCGCCGACGTGCCGTTCTTCCTCGCCGGCGGGACCGCGCTCGGCCTGGGGCGGGGCGAAGAGATCTACCCGCTCGTCGACCTGCCACCTCACTGGATCGTGATCGTCCGGCCGCCATTCGGCGTCTCCACTGCCGAGGCGTACGCCTGGTACGATGACGACCGCGCGGCGGGGCTCCGCGAGATTCGCGAGCTGCAGCTTCTTCCCGTCCCCTGGCCGAGCCGCGCGGCCCAGATGATCAACGACCTGGAACCGCCAGTGCTGCGGCGCCATCCGGAAATTGGCCTGCTCAAAGCCCAATTGAAGGATGCCGGCGCGGTCGCGGCGGCCATGTCGGGCAGCGGCTCTGCCGTCTTCGGATTGTTCCGCACGCGGGCCGCGGCCGCGCGCGCCGCGCGGCCGCTTTCGACGCGAGGGGTGCGGGCGATCGTCACGAGGACGCTCAGCCGCAGCGAGCACGAGCGCCGCGCGCGGCCGATCGCGCGCCGGAAGGTTTGACCCTGAACCCCTCTGCCGTATACACTTAGAGTTTCCCGACGTGCCCGGAGGCCATGCAGGGGCCTGTGACGCTGGGGCGTGGCCAAGCGGTAAGGCGCGGGACTTTGGATCCCGTATTCGGAGGTTCGAATCCTCCCGCCCCAACCAAGTTTCGGCCCCGTTCTCCACGTAGCTTCCGCCTTCAGACGGAAGTCGCGCAGATCAACGGAGAATGGGAAACGGCGTCGTTCATCGTGATGCGTGAACCTGGAAGTTGCCGATGGCCGTGCCGACGTCCCAGTTCGCGGATTTGCTAGTTGGAGCGAGAGCGCCAATGGCTCGGGGCCAGCTCAAAATCTTTTCCGGCAGCGCCCATCCGGCGTTGACCGAAGAGATCGCCGAGTTCCTGCAGGTCTCGGTCGGTCGGTCGCGCCTGCTGCGGTTCCCTGACACGGAAGTCTCCTTCCAGATCGAAGAGAACATCCGCGGGACCGACGTGTTCGTGGTGCAGCCGACGTGCGCGGACGTCGATCGGAACCTCATCGAGCTCTGCGTGATGATCGATGCGTTCCGCCGGTCGTCGGCGTCGCGCATCACTGCTGTAATACCGTATTACGGCTACGCGCGTCAGGATCGGAAGGACAAGCCGCGTGTGCCGATCTCGGCGAAGCTCGTGGCGAACCTGCTGAGCGCGGCCGGGGCGAACCGCGTGCTCACGATGGATCTGCACAAGGCGCAGATTCAGGGTTTCTTCGATATTCCGGTCGACCACTTGTTCGCGGCGCCGGTGATCATCGATTACCTGTCGCGCGTCGACAGCCGGAACCTGACGATCGTGTCGCCGGATGCGGGAGGCGCCGAGCGCGCCCGGGCGTACGCGAAGCGGCTCGACGCCGAGCTGGCGATTATCGACAAACGCCGGAGCGACGATGGGACGGCGGAGGTGATGAATGTGGTCGGCGACGTCGGCGGTCGGACCTGCATTCTGCAGGACGACATCATCGACACGGCCGGCACGATCGTGAAGGCCGCCAACGCGCTGAAGGCCAACGGCGCCGAGCGCGTGTTCGCCTGTGCGGTGCACGGCGTCCTGTCCGGACAGGCGATCGAGCGGCTCGATGCCGCGCCGCTCGACCAGGTCATCATCACGAACACGATCCCGCTCGCCGAGCGGGCGAAGTGCTGCAAGAAAATCAAGCAGCTGTCGGTCGCGCGGCTGCTCGGGCAGGCGATTCGCAGTATTCACGAGGAGACGTCGGTCTCGTCGTTGTTCGTGTAGGCCGCATCACTCGGATGCGGCAGCCGGAGGAGGGTCTGAGAGACCCGCCCTACAGGTGGCGGATGTAGGCCGCATCTCTTAGATGCGGCGGGGAACATGAATGGACGCATTACTTCAGGCTGAACGGCGGCAGGGACGGGGCAAGAACGAGGCGCGGCGGCTCCGCGCGTCAGGGCGGGTGCCCGCGGTGGTGTACGGGACGGAGAAGGGGAAGGCGCTCGAAGTGGCCGTCGACCCCAAGGTGCTGCTCCGCATCCTCCATTCCGAATCGGGCGCGAACACGCTGATCGGGCTGCAGGGGCTCGACGGCGCCGGCGCGGGCACGCGCGTGCTCGTGAAGGAGTACCAGCTCGATCCCATCGATCACAAGCTCCTGCACGTCGACTTCTACGCGGTCGCCATGGACAAGGCGATCACGGTCACCGTGCCGGTCGTGCTGAAGGGCGAGCCCAAGGGCGTCAAGCAGCAAGGCGGCATCGTCGACTTCGTGAACCGCGAGCTCGACGTCGAGTGCCTGCCCGGCGACATCCCCGAGAACATCACCCTGGACGTCAGCGAGCTGATGCTGCACCAGGGCATCCGCGTGCGCGACCTCACGCCGGACGGCAGGTGGAAGGCCGTCAGCGAGCCGGAGATGATGATCGTCCACGTCGTGACGGTCAAGGCGGAGGAGGCGGCGCCGGAAGCGGCCGCGGCTGCGGCGGCGGCGCCGGCAGCACCCGCCGAGCCCGAGGTAATCAAGAAAGGCAAGAAGGAAGAAGAAGAAGAGAAATAGATTGCCGATTGCCGACTGCCGATTGCCGATTGAATTGGCGATTGTCGATCGGGGATTGGCGATTGGATTGGCGATCGTCGATTGAAGATCATTGTCGGGCTCGGCAATCCGGGCGCGCGGTATCAGCAGACGCGCCACAACGTCGGGTTCGAGGTCGTCGATCTGCTGGCCGCGCGGCATCACGTCTCGTGGGAAGCGGCGCCCAAGGGGATCGAGGCGCTGACGGCGAAGTGGCTGGCGGGCGGGGCAGTGTTCGCCAAGCCGCTGACGTTCATGAACCTCAGCGGCCAGGCGATTGCGCCGCTGCTGCAGTTCTATAAGATCGACATCGCCGACCTCCTCGTCATCGTCGACGAGGTGCAGTTGGAGTTGGGGCGGCTGCGGACGCGGCCGTCCGGGTCGGCCGGCGGGCACAACGGGCTGAAGTCGGTCGTCGCGTCGCTGGGGACGGAAGCGTTTCCCCGGATGCGAATCGGCGTCGGCCGCGGCGACGGCCGGATGGATCTGGCCGCGCGCGTGCTCGCGAAATTCGACGCGGACGAACGTCCCGTCATCGAGCAGGCTGCAGCCCGCGCGGCGGACGCAGCCGAACGGTTCATCAGCGGCGACATCCTCACCGTGATGAACGAGTTCAACCGGAAGGAAGAGCAGAGCACGGACAGCGAAGACAACCAGGTTTAGACGGACAACCCGCTTGTCTCCTTGGGCCGCCGCGGACGACGCGGAAAAACGCGGACGCGGAATCGGCTCCTAGTGCAACTAGTCCAAAAGGAGCGCCAATGAATCAGAACAGACAGTACGAGCTCGTCTACATCCTCGCGCCGGAAACGAGCGAGCAGGACGCGAACGATCTGCACGGGCAGATCGAGCAGATCGTGCAGCGCTTCAAAGGCGCGCTCGAGAAGACCGACAACTGGGGCCGGCGCAAGCTGGCCTACGAGATCGGGCATCACCGCGAGGGCATCTACGTCGTGGAGACGATCCGCGGGTCGGGCGACCTGATGAGAGAGATCGATCGCCGCCTGCGCGTGATCGATACGGTCATCCGGCACCTGATCGTCCGCGTCGACGAGGATCTGCGGATTGCCGAGCGCCAGCGCGACCAGCGCAAGGCTTCGCAGGCGCGCCGGCGAGTCGCGCGCGGGCTGCCGCCCGAGCCGGAACCCGGCGAGCGGCGCGGCGAGCGCGAGGCGGAAGACGACGAAGATCGGAGTGAGGGCGCGGAGGTCCAGCGATGAGCGACGAACGGGGAGGCCGCGGACGCGGCGGGCGCGGGGGCGACAAGGGAAAGGGCGAGGGGCGGCCGCGCGGCGGCGGCTTCTTCCGGCGTCGCCGCGTCTGCAAGTTCTGCGCGGACAAGATCGACTACATCAACTACAAGGACGTGCGGCTGCTGATGCCGTTCATCCCGGAGCGCGGGAAGATCCAGCCGCGGCGGATTTCCGGCACGTGTGCGCTGCACCAGCGCAAGCTGCAGACCGCGATCGCGCGGGCGCGGCAGTTGGCATTGATTCCGTACGTGACCGACTAGTGTCCTGGCCGCGTGGATCGCGGCATAAGTCCCGGAGCGCGCCCCGCCCGGGGAGTTATCTTGCGAACCACGCGGTCAGGGCGCTAGCTGCAATCGACCGGTTCGAGGGGTCGCGGTTCAGAGTTCAGGGTCAGGTTCATTGTTCTTCGTTCCAGGGTTCACGGATAGAACAGAGACGGCGAACGAACGAACCTCGAACCCGACCCCGAACGCCGAACTCCGAACATCGAACCATCCTGAGGGCAGACAAATGGAAGTCATTCTTCGTGAGCATGTGGACAATCTCGGCCGGCGCGGCGACGTCGTGAAGGTCGCCCAGGGCTACGCGCGCAATTACCTCCTGCCGCGCAAGCTCGCGCTCGCGGTCACCGAAGCGAACAAGCGGCAGATCGATCGCGAGAAGAAGGTCGCCGAGGCGAAGGACGCTGAGGAGAAAGCGCAGGCCGAAGCGGTCGCCCAGCGTTTGACGGCCGCCGAGCTCGAGATCGCGCGCCGCGTCGGGGAGAACCAGACATTGTACGGATCGGTGACGTCCGCGGACATCGCGCAGGCGCTCCAGGCGCGGGGCATCGAGATCGACAAGCGCAGGATCCAGTTGCCCGAACCGATCAAGGCGTTAGGTGAGACGACCGTGCCGGTCAAGATCCATCGGGACGTGACGGCGCAGGTGCGCGTGAGGGTCGTTCCGGAAAATTCGTGAGTTGGTAAATTGGTGAATTGGTGAATTGAATTGGTGAAGTGATTCCGGTTCGTCATTGACGGGGTAGGGCTGGTTGTGGAAACTAGCTCTGTCGCAATTCACCGATCCACCAATTCGCCGATTCACCAATTCCGTCCGTGCCCGACGTCGCTGCCCCCGAACGCACTCTTCCGCACAATCTCGAAGCCGAGAAATCCGTTCTCGGCGCGATCCTGATCCACAACGACGCGTTCAATCATGCCGCGGAGCTGATCGACGCGCGTGATTTCTTCCGCGACGCGCACCGCCGCATCTTCGAGAAGATGATCGCGCTCAGCGAGCGGAGCCATGCCATCGATCTCGTCACGCTGAAGGAGGAGCTGCACAAATCCGGCGAGCTCGACGAAGTCGGCGGGCCCGCGTACATCGCGTCGCTCGCCGATGGCGTTCCGCGCAGTGCCAACGTCGAACACTACGCCCGCATCGTCAAAGAGAAGGCGACGCTCAGGAATCTGATCCACTCCGCAAACCGGATCCTCTCGACGGCGTACGAAGCCGAGCAGGACGCCGATCTCGTGCTGGACGATGCGGAGAAGGCGATTTTCGAGATCGCGGAGGACCGGATCCGTGAAGGGTTCGTGCCGCTGCGGGATCTCGTGCAGAGCAGCTTCGCGACGATCGAGAAGCTGCAGCTGCAGAAGGGCCTGGTCACCGGCGTGCCCACGGGATTCATCGATCTCGACGAGATCACGTCGGGGCTGCAGCCGTCGGATCTCGTGCTCGTGGCCGCGCGGCCGTCGATGGGAAAGACGAGCTTCGTCCTGAACATCGCGCAGCACGTGGGCACCGCGACCGCGATGACGGTCGGCTTCTTCAGCCTCGAGATGTCGAAGGAGCAGCTCTTCATGCGGCTGCTGACGTCGGAGGCGCGCATCGACGCGCACCGCTTCCGCAGCGGACACCTGACGGAGAAGGACTACGGGCGGCTGTCGCACGCGCTCGGGACGCTGGCGGAGGCGCGCGTGTTCATCGACGACACGGCGTCCATCGGCGTCCTGGAGATGCGCGCGAAGGCGCGGCGGCTCAAAGCGGAGCACGGGCTCGATCTGCTCATCATCGATTACATCCAGTTGATGCAGGGACGCGGCCGGTTCGAGAGCCGGCAGCAGGAGCTCGCATCCATCTCACGATCGCTGAAGGGCCTCGCGAAGGAGCTGCACGTGCCCATCGTCGCGCTCTCGCAGCTGTCGCGCGCGCCCGAAACGCGATCCGATCATCGCCCGCAGCTCTCCGACCTCCGCGAGTCCGGCGCGCTGGAACAGGATGCCGACCTCGTCATGTTCATCTTCCGCGAGGAGCAGTACCGCGACGCGGAAGGGCAGCCGAACCAGGAGGCGGAAGGGATTGCCGAGATCATCGTCGGTAAGCAGCGCAACGGGCCGACCGGCACCGTGAAGCTCGCCTTCATCAAGGAGCACACGCGGTTCGAGAACCTCGCGCACGGCGCCGCATGACGGAGGAGGCTGGAGGTTGGTGGTCGGAGATTGGACGCAGCGGGATGGTTAGCCGCGGATGATTCGTCCCACGGTCGCGCGCGTACACCTGCCGGCAATCGAGCACAACCTCCGTACTATCCTCGAGTTTCTCGAAGCTCCACGCCGCACCCCGGACCCCGCACGCCGCACGACGCACGCCGCGCTCCGCAACCTCCAACCTCCTCGGGTGATCGCCGTCGTCAAAGCGAACGCCTACGGCCATGGCGCCGCGCAAGTGGGCCTCGCGCTCGAGCGCGCCGGGGCCGCGATGCTCGCCTGCGCCGACATCGAAGAAGGCGTCTTGTTGCGAGAGGCGGGCAGTCGGATCCCGATCCTCGTCTTCGGCGCGCTGGGGATCAGCGATCTCGCCGGCGTGTTCGAGCACGATCTCACACCCACCGTTTCGACGCCCTCGGCCGCGCGTGCGCTGCAGGATGCAGCCGCGAGGCGCAACGTGGTGCTCCGCTGCCACCTGAAGATCGACACGGGCATGAACCGTCTCGGCTTCCGCCATGACAACCTGCCGCAGACGCTCCCGCCGGTGGCGGCAAGCCGCAACCTCGCCGTCGATGCGGTCTACACGCACTTTGCGACGGCGGACGATCCGGAGAGCCCGATGTTTGGCGCCCAGCGCGAGCGCTTCGAAGCGGCGTATCCGACGATTCAGTCGCTCGGGATCCAGCCGCCGTTTCGCCATGCCGCAAACAGCGCCGCGCTCCTGCGCGACGAGCGCGTCTGGTACGACTTCGTCAGGCCCGGGCTGCTGCTGTACGGAATCGTGCCGCCTCCGCTCGCCTCCACACTGCCGCTGCGACCTGCCCTGTCACTCCACAGCCGTATCGTGCACGTGAAGGGGGTGCGCGCCGGCGAAGGCGCGGGCTACGGGCTGCGCACCGTCTCGGATCGCGCCGCCACGATCGCGATCGTGCCTGCCGGGTATGCGGATGGCCTCGACCGGCGGCTGGCCGGCAACGGTTTCGTGCTCCTTCGGGGCCGGCGAGTGCCGATCGTCGGCTCCGTCTGCATGGACATGACGATCGTCGACGTCACGGGCCTGGATGTCTCGCCGGGCGACGAAGTGGTGATCGTCGGTGAACAGGATGGCGGCGTCATTGACGTGCGCGAGATGGCAGCCTCGATCGGTACCATTCCGTACGAGCTCCTCTGCCGCGTCGGCACGCGCATTGAACGACTCTATGACGATTGAAGACTGCAGATTGCAGATTGCCGATTGAATTGATGATTGGGGATTGCGGATTGGCGATTGGATTGATGATTGAGGATTGGATTGGGGATTGAGGATTGGGGAGTGGATTGCCAATCGCACTCGTCACTCGTCAATCATCATTCGTCAATCCAATCGCCAATCGCCAGTCGTCACTCAAATCCCCCAATCAGCAATCGAGTCCGCAATCCCCAATCGTCAATCGGCAATACAATCGGCAGTCTGCAGTCGGCAATCGGCAATGAAGACGAAGTCCACCTTTACCTGTCAGGAATGCGGCGCGCAGTCGTCCAAGTGGCTTGGACGCTGCGCGGAGTGCGGCGCGTGGAACTCGCTGGTGGAAGAGCGCCCTGCGCCCGCGATGGCGGGAGCGGGCGGAGCCGCGGCGAGCGCCGCCGGACGGTACGCACTTGCTGCCACGGCGGGTCCGCGGCTGTACGCGGAAATTGATACGGTTGTTTCGGAGCGCCTCTCCACGGGCATCGGCGAGTTCGACCGGGTGCTCGGCGGCGGCGTCGTGCCGGGCTCGCTCGTGCTGATCGGCGGCGAGCCTGGCATCGGCAAATCGACACTGCTGCTGCAGGCGGCCGCGCATTTCGCCAGCACCCTCGGGACGGTCCTCTACAGCTCCGGCGAGGAATCGGAGCACCAGATCAAGTCGCGCGGCGCGCGGCTCGGCGTCTCCGACGCGCCGCTCTATCTGCTGGCCGAAACCTGTCTCGAGCGCATCCTCGAGGAGATCGCGCGGCTGCGGCCCGCCCTGATCATCGTCGACTCGGTACAGACGGTGTTCTCGCTGAAGTTTCAGTCTGCGCCCGGTAGCATCGGCCAGGTGCGCGAAGCGGCGACGCAGCTGCTCTTCGCGGCCAAGGGACAGAACATTCCGACGTTTCTCGTCGGGCATGTCACGAAGGACGGCAGCCTTGCCGGCCCGAAGGCGCTCGAGCACATCGTCGACACGGTGCTCTATTTCGAAGGGGAGAAACACCACTCGCATCGGGTGGTCCGCGCCGTGAAGAACCGGTTCGGTGCCGTCAGCGAGCTTGGCGTCTTCGAGATGACGGGCCGCGGGCTGAAGGCCGTTCCGAATCCATCCGCGCTCTTCCTCGCGGAACGCCCGGCGAACGTTCCGGGGTCAGCGGTGCTGTGCTGCGTCGAAGGCTCGCGTCCGCTGCTGGTCGAAGTGCAGGCGCTCGTGAGCACGAGCTCGTTCGGCAACGCGCGCCGGATGGCGAGCGGGATCGATCAGAACCGGCTGTCGCTGCTCCTCGCGGTCCTCGAGAAGCGCGCCGGGCTGAACCTGATGGGCGAGGACGTCTTCATCAACGTCGCAGGGGGAATGACGATCGACGAGCCCGCCGCCGATCTTGCCGTGATTGCGTCGGTCGCGTCGAGCCTCCGCAACCGGCCGCTTCGCGCCGGGACCGCGATGTTCGGCGAGGTGGGCCTCGCCGGCGAGATCCGCGGAACGACGCAGGGCGCGCTCCGCGTGCGTGAGGCGGCGCAGATGGGATTCACGCGCTGCATCGTTCCGCAGGCGAACGTCGCGCCCGACGAGACGCCGGCTGGGTGCGAGGTCGTTCCCGTCAGCTCTGTAGGTGACGCGCTGGAACAAGTGATGGAGTGGTGAGGCGCCGTGCGGTGCACGGTGCGCGGTGCGCGGGTGCGGGGACCGGATCGCCGGCCGGCCAATCAGCAGCTCGGGGTTCCTGCTGCGCTCTGGCACACTCCGGGAACGAAACCTGGTGGCGCAGCGTCGCGGTTGATGAAGATCACCTTGAACGGCGGTTCGAAATCCTGTCGAAGGATTCCGTTGTGCACTCCGGTGATTGGCAAGACCATCGCCCAACCGTACGGCGCGATCAGCGGGACCGAGACGGGAATCTCGACGCGTCCGCCCGCGGGGATGTCGCGCACGAATCGGCGGCGAACCAGACCCACGTCACCCGTTCCCGCCGTGACGTCTATGGCAATCCCGAATGCGTCCCCTTGCCCATGATTCTCGATTGCGATCGGAACCGTTGCGATGGTCGCACCTCCGCGCAGAACGCCCGGCACCCTCACGTCGGCGCCCACGATTGTCAGCAGGGGGACAGGCCATGTCTGATCGCCGGCCGTGACGAGCGTCGGAAGCAGGCTCAGAGGCACGGGCGTCCGGTCCGCTGAGCGCCGCAGATACGCGCCCGCCAGCGAAGGCTGCACGCCGGTCCAAAACGGCTCCGATTCGACGTGCAATTCGCCGATCCGGATCCACACCTCTCCTTCGGTCGACCCGGCCGCGGAGAACATCGCGACTTCACATACGGCAAGCGGCGTCCAGTGATCCCGTTCCGGGTTCGCATGGAGATCGCACCAGTCCGCCGTCCATGCTACGCGCGATGCAAACTGCGAAAGCCAGGCAGCCAGCGGCTGGTCCGCCAGCGTCGGATCGAGCGAGCTCATACGGACGGTCCGCGCTCCGTACTCTGCGGCTGCGACGGACGCGGTCGAGCCACGCGTGGACGGTCCCTTCCGCAATCCGAACGCAACGGGCCCAAGCTCGCGCAACTCGGTCGCGATCATCCCCGGCAACTGCTGCTCGAAGCGTATGCGCGTACGAACATCGAGGTGGTGAAATCCCGCCGCGAGCTCCTTCGCAGGCACACTGGCATCCAAGCGGAATCCATAGGTGCCGTCAGGCCGGACCTCGAGCAGCTTTCGCCAGCCTCGATTGTCCAGATTCCCTTCGACGGTGGCGGCGTAAGGAACGCGCGAGGAGAGCGGCAATACACACTTCGTGGTGACGTCGAGCTCCCCGAGCGCATCCAGCGGACGGTGTACGCGCACGACAATCGGGCACGCGGCGCGCTGAGCGAGAACCTGCAGCTCGGCGTCAGCGCCGCCCTGGAGAAGCACCGAGAGCGATGCCCACAACTCCTGGCCTTCGTCATGATCGATGTGGCGAGGCTCGCCTGTCTTGATCAGGTTCTGGAGCGCGTCCATCACGCGCGCCCGTTCCCACGGATGATCATCAGGCCCAGACAGGAGCGCGAGGGCGAGGACCGCCGCGATCAGCATCGGAGCAGGTGTCGCAAACAGATGGCCAGACCCGCTCAGCCCCACTGTGCGCCCCGATGGCGTCGCTGTCCGGGCACTCGCCGCACAGCGTTGTGATCTCGCTTACGGGCTCGTCATGCGGTCCACACGGACTTCGTCGAATGTGCGGATGCGCGTGTACGGGGTCGACGATGGCACCTCCCGGTTGCCGGGCCTGTCTGCGAGGCGGGTCTGCATGCCCGCCGCCGATGCCGCATCGAGCTCCGGGACCGCGTCGGAGATGAACAGCGCGTCGCGGGGAGCAATCCCGATAGCCGCAGCGATTCGCGCATAGCTTTCGGCGCTCGTCTTCGGTCCTGTCGTGGTATCGAAATGCCAGCGGACGAGAGGCGTCAGGTCGCCGGCGTTCGAATGCCCGAACAGCAGCTGCTGCGCGAGCACGCTGCCCGACGAGAAGATCGCGACGTCGAGTCCGCAATCGCGCCAGCGCGAGAGCGCCGGCACGACGTCGGGGAAGACCTCGCCGTTGAGCTCTCCGCGCGCGTACCCGTCCGCCCAGATGAGCCCCTGCAGCTCTTTCAGCGCGGTGGACTTGCGATCGCGATCCATCGCCCACTCGACGTACTCCGCCACTGACGCCGGCGCGCCGGTGTCGGACGTCTGGTCCGCCCGGAGGTGCTCGATGACGGCTGAGACCGCTGCATCGTCGCGTCGGCTATCGAGGAAAGTTCGGACGTGCGCCCTCGCGTACGGGAACAGCGTTTCGTACACGAACGCAATCGGCGTCGTCGTCCCTTCGATGTCGAGAACGATTGCGCGCAGAGCCGCGTTGCTGCTCACATGCGGGGCACGGCGCTGCCGGGCACGTACGATGGGCCGAAGCAGATCGGCTGGAAGCCGGCGTCGACGCCGCTGTCCGTGTAGTGCGGCGTCCAGCCGGAGACGTCCTGGAACAGACGGATCGCGCGGATTCGACGGTCCGCGCACAGGTCGAACCAGTGATGGGTCCCGCGCGGCACGCGAATCAGGTCTCCTGCTTCGACCTCGATGGCGAAGACGGGTCCATCGGGCGGATGAACGTGAAACAGCCCGCGTCCTTCGAGAATGAAGCGCACTTCGTCTTCGTCGTGCCAGTGCTCGCGGCTGAATTTCGCGAGCATCGCTTCCAGGTTGGGTGTATCGGGCTTGACGTCGATCACGTCGGCCGTCACGTAGCCGCCGCGCTCCTTCAGCGCATCGATCTCGCGCGCGTACGCCGCGAGGATCGCGTCAGGCGGCGCATCAGCGCCGACGGGCTGCTCGGGCATCCATCGCTCGTATTCGATTCCAAAGCGGGAAAGAAATCCTTTCACCTCGCTGGCGTCGTGAAAGGTCTTGTGCTCTTCGGGAATTTTGACGATCGCCATGGTGCCGCTCCTCACGATGACAACCCGTTCGAGCGTCCGACCGCCTCGAGCAGGAACTCCAGTATCTCGACGTGACGGACGGCGTCGCGCAGCGTCTCGCCCCACGTGTACAGCCCGTGACGGCGCAGCAGAAACGCGTGGCAGGACGGGTGCGCGGCCAATACGCGTCGGGCGTCCGCCGCGAGGGCCGTCATGTCCTGCGCGTTTTCGAGGATCGGAATCCATTCACGGTGCTCGTGCGTCGCGATGCCCGCGAGGCCCTTGAGCATCTCGTAGCCCTCGATCGCGATCCCCTGCTGCTCTGCGTGGCGCTCCGATATCAGCGTACTCCAGACCGAATGCGTATGGAGGACCGCGCCCGCGCCGCGCGCGCGCACGACTCCGAGGTGAAGCTGCGCCTCAGCAGAAGGTCTGGATTCTCTGCCGTTCGTGACCGCACCGCCGTCGTCGATCTCGAGGATTTGCGCGGGGTCCAGCTCTCCCTTGAACGCCGCGCTTGGCGTAATGGCCAGCCGCAGCGGGTCGCGGCGAACGACGGCACTCAAGTTGCCGCTCGTGCCGAGCACCCAGCCGCGCGCGTCGAATCGGCGGCCCGCGTCGGCGAGTCCGCGGGCGGTCTCATCGAAGTCCATCGTCCACTCCGCTCAGAGGCACCTCTCGCTCAGAGGCCCCTCTGAAGAGGTGCCCTGCACGAGGAGGTGCCCTACGGGACGTCAATCTCCATCGGTACGACCGTCGTTCCCCACTGCAGTGCAAGCTCCGCGTGACGGCCGTCGACGACAGGGAAATAGAACGTGAGCGTCTCGATGTGCGTCGCGGTGCGCGGCGTCACCTGCACGCGCAGCGCGTCCTGTCCGGCGGGATAGCGCGTGTGGAACGCGGGACTCACCTTGTTGAAGATCATCGTCCATCGGTCCGGCTGCGGTTCGGCCCAGACAGAGTACGTCCCGGCCGCGAGCGGCTGCTGATTCACCTTCACGTCCGTCGAGAGCTCGATGCTCGTGCAGGTATCCGCGCCGGGGCACCAGACACGACCCCAGGGGACCAGCGCGCCGAACAGATCGCGTCCACGCGCGACGGGCCGGTTGTATTCGATCGTGATCACGGTGTCCCCGACGTCCTGGCTCACGGTTCCGTGCTGGCTCGGCCGCGGGTTGCCGGACACCCGAAAGGCCTGCATCGCGGAGACCCGCGTGTGGAACAGACGCGCGACGCCCGCGGGCAACACCGGATGGATCAGTGCCAGACCGAGCATCGTGCCTGCGATTAGGGCCGCCTGAATGACGCGCATAGGTCCCTCCGCATGCAGGCGATTATAGGGCGCGCTGCAGGCGCGCCCGCCGGCGCGGAGCGGGGCACGCGGGCCCCGCGAGCGACGGCGATGGGGGGTCCGGCGGGGCGAAGCCCCCCGGACTGATTACTGCCCGGAGGTATTATTGAGGTCTCATACTCGTCCGGAGTCATTCCGATGCCCTGGCATATCGTTGCTCGAGCGCTGTTCGTCGCGGCCGTGGCCTGGGCTGCGGCGCTGCTTCATCCATTCAGTCCCCACCTCCTCGTCAACGTTGTCGTCGGCGCGCTGCTCGGCGGCCTGGTCGTCCTCGTCGAAACGCGGCTGCGCGAGTCCGAGGTCACGGATCTGCTCGGCGCGCTGATCGGCGGCGCGATCGGGCTCGGCCTCGCGAAGACGATCGGCGCGGCGCTGTTCTGGGCCGACGCGACCGACAACCGGGTCGGCTTCCTCCACAGCTTCATCCTGCTCGTGTTTCCGTATCTCGGGATCGTGATGGGGGCGCGCAAGGGCGAGTGGCTCGAACCGCACCGTCTGGCGAGCCTTTTCCGTGACACCGGTCCGCAGAAGCGCTACCGGATCCTCGACACGAGCGTGATCATCGACGGGCGAATCGCCGACGTCTGCGAGACCGGCTTTCTCGACGGCACCCTCGTCATTCCCCAGTTCGTCCTCAAGGAGCTGCAGCTCGTCGCCGATTCCGCGGACTCGCTCAAGCGCAACCGCGGACGGCGGGGTCTCGACATTCTCCAGAAGATTCAGAAGATGTCCGGCGTGGACGTGATGATCTCGGATATCGACTTCCCCGAGATCCGCGAGGTCGATCTCAAGCTGATCGAAATGGGGCGCACCCTGCAAGGCAAGATCGTCACGAACGACTTCAATCTGAACAAGGTCGCGCAGCTGCGCGGCGTGGAGGTCCTGAACATCAACGAGCTGGCGAACGCGCTCAAGCCGGTCGTGTTGCCCGGCGAGTTCATGAAGGTCTTCATCCTGAAGGAAGGAAAGGAATACAACCAGGGGGTCGCCTACCTCGATGACGGGACGATGGTGGTGGTGGACAATGCGCGCCGCATGATCAGCCGCAACATCGACATCGTCGTCACGAGCGTGCTGCAGACCACCGCGGGGAAGATGATCTTCGGCCGCTACATCGAAGCGCCCGGCCAGCCGGCTGCTGCCGCCGTGCCCTCCCAGTCTGCGCCGGCCCCCGTCCCAGCCAAGATGACCAATGCGAAGTAGCGGATGGCGGACCTTCGCAGCTTCCACTGGTGGCGCACCGTCTTCTTTCTGATACCCGCGGTCAGCTTCTACACGATCGTCCTCGGGACCATGTCGCTGCTGTCGTCACTCTTCGATCACCGGGGCGATGCGGGACATCGCTGCGCACGCGCCTGGTCGTCCCTGATCCTGCGGACCACCGGCGTTCGCGTCCGCGTTGACGGACTGGAGAAGCTCGACCCGGCGCGCAGCTACGTGTTTGCGGCCAATCATCAGAGCATCTACGACATCCCCATCGTCTTCAGCGCGCTGCCGTTTCAGCTTCGCATCGTGGCGAAGGAGTCGCTCGGGCGGATTCCGTTCCTCGGATGGCACCTGCGCCGGACGGGCCACCTGCTCGTCGATCGCAGCCGTCCGGGCGCGGGCATCGTGAAAAGGATGGCGCGGCTCATCGGCGAGCATCATTCCTTGATCGTGTTCCCGGAAGGCACGCGCAGCGTCGACGGCGCCGTCGGGCGCTTCAAGGGAGGCTCGTTCGTCCTGGCGCTCGAAGGTGGAATACCTGTGGTGCCGGTGAGCATCTCGGGCAGCCGTCGCGTGATGCAGAAAGGGCAGTTGACGGTCCGGCCGGGCGAGGTGGCCCTGACCATACACGAGCCGATCGACACGGCGCGTGTGTCGAAGGACGCCGTGCGCGACCTCGCGGATCGTGTCCGCGACATCGTCGCGGCATCGGCAACGCCCTTCGTATAATAGAGGGCTGGCATCATGCGTGTGACCGCCATCATTGCCGCTGCGGGCGCCGGAAAGCGGCTCGGCTCGACCGCGCCCAAACAGCTCCTCGATCTCGGGGGAAAGACGATTCTCGCGCGCAGCGTCGAGGCATTCGAGGGGCATCCGTCGATCTCCGACATCGTTGTCGTGCTGCCGCCGGATCTCGCGTCGGCAGGCGCTGAATCGTACCTCGGGCCGACGTCGCGGCCGGTCGTCGTTGCGGCCGGGGGAGCCAGACGCCAGGACTCGGTTGCGAACGCGTTTGCGGTCGTCGATCCATCGGCGGAGATCGTGCTCATTCACGACGCTGCGCGCCCCTTCGTCCCCCCCGAGGTGATTGACAGGACGATCGAGGCTGCCGGCACGTTCGGCGCCGCCGTCGCGGCAATCGAAGCCAGCGACACGGTGAAGCGCGTGGAGCGGCATCCAAACGGCGCCCTCGTCGTGGAGACGATTCCTCGCAGTACGATCTTCCTCGCGCAGACGCCGCAGGGGTTCCGCCGCGAGGTCCTGGCGGACGCGGTTGCGCTCGGCCGATCGGGTGTCGAGGCGACCGACGAGGCCTCGCTTGCGGAACGCGCCGGACATCCGGTGCACATCGTCGCTGGAGATCCAGGCAACGTGAAGATCACGACCGAACGAGACCTCATGGCCGCGCGCATCCGGATCGAGGCCGCGCAGTCCGCGCGCGTGGGTACGGGCTACGATCTGCACCGCCTCGTGGAGGGGCGGCCGCTCGTCGTCGGCGGGGTGACGATTCCCTCCGGCCGTGGACCGGTCGCGCACTCCGACGGCGACGTCGCGTGCCACGCCGCCACCGACGCCGTGCTCGGCGCAGGCAACCTCGGCGACATCGGACGGCATTTCCCCGATTCGGATCCGAAGTGGAACGGAGCCTCGAGCGTCGATCTTCTGCGTCAGGCCACGGCGCTTGCCGCAGCCGCGGGTTTCGACGTCCTCAACGTGGACGTGACGGTGATCCTCGAAACGCCGAAGCTGCGCGATCACATCGAAGCGATGAAGGCCGTGATGGCCGACGCGCTCGGCGTCGACCCGTCGCGCGTGAGCATCAAGGGGAAGACGAACGAAGGGCTCGACGCAGTCGGCCGCGGTGAAGCCATCGCCGCGCATGCGGTTGCCCTTCTGAAAGAGACACGGTGAGCTGCGCCTGCAGGGGAGTTCGAGGGACGGAGCCCCGAAGGCAGCGAACGAGCGCAGCGAGCGAGCCACGCGCGCGGAGCGGGGATCGCAGGGGTCCCCGCGAGGGCGCGTGTAGGGGAGTTCGAGGGGCGAAGCCCCTCGATTAATGATGAGAGTCCGTTTCGCGCCGAGTCCCACCGGCCACCTGCACGTCGGCAACGCGCGCACGGCGCTCTTCAACTGGCTGCTCGCGCGCGGCCACGACGGGACGTTCATCCTGAGAATCGAGGACACGGACATCGAGCGGTCCACGAAGGCGTCGGAAGCGGGCATCCTCGAGGATCTCCGATGGCTTGGCCTCGAGTGGGACGAAGGGCCGGACGTCGGCGGACCGTGCGGACCGTACCGGCAGTCGGAGCGGCTCCATCTCTATACCTCGTACGCCAACGAGCTGCTCGCCGCGTCGCACGCCTACTACTGCTTCTGCTCGCCGCAAAAGCTCGACGAAGATCGCAAGGGCGATCTCGCCGCCGGACGCCCGCCCATGTATCACGGCACCTGCCGATCCATAGCGGCGGTGGAGGCGCAACAGCGCATCGACGGCGGCGAACGTCCGGTCATCCGATTCAGGGTGCCCGAGCACGTGGACGTGACGTTCCAGGATCTCGTCCGCGGAGAGGTCACCTTCAACACGGACGTGATTGGCGACCCGGTGATCGTCCGCTCCGACGGCCGGCCGCAGTACAACTTCGCGGTCGTCGTGGACGATGCGTTGATGGAGGTGACGCATGTGATCCGCGGCGAGGATCACATCTCGAACACGCCGCGGCAGATTCTGTTGTACCGGGCGCTCGGTTTCACGGCGCCGAAGTTCGCGCACCTCGCCCTCGTCATGGGACCGGACCACACGCCGCTCTCGAAGCGTCACGGCGCGACGTCGGTGTTCGAGTTCCGAGCGCGCGGCTATCTCCCCGAGGCGCTGACCAACTATCTGGCGCTCATCGGATGGTCGCCGCGCAGCGACCCTGGGAGCACCGGGACGAACGAGGAGCTGCTGCCGATCGACGAGCTGGCGCGCCGCTTCGCGCTCGAAGATGTCGGACACAGCGCCGGCATCTTCGATCCCGAGAAGCTCGCGTGGATGAACCGGCAGTACATGAGGGCGGCCGCGCCCCGGCGCCTCGCCGCCGAGTCCGCGCGCTTCTTCGCCGCGCGCGGCTTCATCCTGCGCGCCTCGGATGCCGCGCTCGCGTTCATCGAATCGCTGCTGCCGATGGCAGTCGGGTCCGTCGATCGCCTCGAGGAGATTCCGGAGCGTCTGGCGTTCCTGTTCGCGTACGACGTGGGCGAAGCGCTCGCGCGCCACGGCGTCGGGGATGTCCTTCACGAGCCGGGCGCACGCGACGTGATCGCGGCGCTGCCGGCCGCCGTCGACGGGCCGATGCTCGACCGCGATGCCTTCCGCGCGGTGGCCGCGCGGGTCCGCGAGCGCACGGGGCAGAAAGGGCGCGCGTTGTTCCATCCGATTCGCGTCGCGCTGACCGGCGACGTCGGCGGGCCGGAGCTGGATCTGGCCGTGCCGGCGATCGATCGCGGCGCGCAGCTTCCCTCGGACACCGGCGTCGCGAAGATTCCGAGCTGCGCCGAGCGCGCGCGCGCCTTCGCCGCGGCAATCACAACTCTCAACTCCCAACCTCAGACCCCCAATCCCCGATCCCGTCATTGATCATCTACGGCATCAATCCCGTGGTCGAGGCGCTGCGCGCCGGACGCGTCACGCGCGTCCGCGTGAGTCGACGCACTGATCGGCGTGTGGACCACGTCCTTGCACTGGCGGCGACACAGCGGGTCACCGTGGAGCGCGTGGATCCTTCCATCCTTGATCGCGCGTCCAAAGGAGGCGTGCACCAGGGGATCGTCGCCGACGCCGAGGATGCGCGCGACTATGCCGCCGGCGATCTCGTGGCAGGGGCCAGCGCGCCGCTCATCGTGGTGCTGGACGGGATCGAGGATCCGCACAACGTGGGCGCCATCCTGAGGACCGCTGACGCGGCCGGCGCCAGCGGCGTTGTCCGCCAGAGCCGCCACGCCGCGGCGCTCGACGGCATCGTCGGCAAGGCCTCGGCGGGTGCGGTGGCGCACGTGCGGATCGCGACCGTCGTCAACATCGCGCGAGCGATCGAAGAACTGAAGACCGCGAACGTCTGGACGATCGGTCTCGCGGGCGATGCTGCCGACCCGTACACGCAGATCGATTGGAGGCTTCCGTCGGCGCTCGTGCTGGGCGCGGAAGGCGTGGGACTCCGCCGCCTCGTTCGTGATCGCTGCGATCGCCTCGCGCGGATCCCAATGCACGGCGCCGTGGAGAGCCTGAACGTCGCGGCGGCAGCGGCGGTCGTGTTGTACGAAGCCGTGCGACAGCGTGGCCTGAACAGATAAAATGTTAGAAATAAACGATTTGCGGTGATGCGCGGTCTCCCTCGCCGCGCGCAGGTCCCGCGACGGGGGCGTGGTCGCCCAACGGTCTGCCTGGTCCTGCACTTGCATTGCTGGCACGGCACGTGCTACAAATACTCTTTTGTCTGGGCTGGCGTAGCTCAGTCCGGTAGAGCAGCTGATTTGTAATCAGCCGGTCGGGGGTTCAAATCCCTTCGCCAGCTCCATCAGCTTCTACGGAA
>JBKPTE010000110.1:0-35640 GCA_046735335.1 Acidobacteriota bacterium
GTGTAGCGCAGCGTCAATGCCGGCTGGGCGCTGCACTTGTGTCAATGCCGACTGGGCGCTGCGCTTATGTCAATGCCGACTGGGCGCTGCGCTTGTGTCAATGCCGGCTGGGCGCTGCGCTTGTGTCAATGCCGGCTGGGCGCTGCACTTGTGTCAATGCCGGCTGGGCGCTGCACTTGTGTCAATGCCGACTGGGCGCTGCGCTTATGTCAATGCCGGCTGGGCGCTGCGCTTATGTCAATGCCGGCTGGGCGCTGCACTTGTGTCAATGTCGGCTGGGCGCTGCGCTTGTGTCAATGCCGGCTGGGCGTTGCGCTTGTGTCAATGCCGGCTGGGCGTTGCGCTTGTGTCAATGCCGCCTGGGCGCTGCGCTTGTGTCAATGCCGGCTGGGCGCTGCGCTTGTGTCAATGCCGGCTGGGCGCTGCGCTTGTGTCAATGCCGGCTGGGCGCTGCGCTTGTGTCAATGCCGGCTGGTTCGCGTTGAAGAATCTGCAATCGGCGGCCACCGTGATGGTGGCAAGTTCTGCGTACTCAGCACACCAGCAACGGCGGTTGGTTCGATTTCGGCGTCGGCACCCGCCGTGCAGTGCCTTGCGGCATGAAGACTCCTTACGACATTCAAGATCGTTCCTTCTTGTTCGCATGCCGCATTGTTGATTTCTGCAAACCATTGTTCGGTCCGCCAACGGTGTTGCGCGAGCTCTCGCGCCAGCTGATTCGGGCTGGGACGTCGGTTGGAGCGAACCTGGAGGAAGCGGAGGCCGGGCAGACCAAGCCGGACTTCCGAACGAAGGTTGCGATATCGCGTAAAGAGGCACGCGAAGCGAGGTACTGGCTGCGCCTGATTGCTCATGCGGAGCCGAGACTGAACACCCGGGCCGCGCCATTGATTGACGAAGCGCGCCAGATTGTTCAGATTCTGACGGCGATTAAAAAGAGCGCTGAGACGAATGACAACCGCGGGTAGCCGCGCAGCAATCGTCAATGGGCATTGGCAGCGTGAGCCCGCCGGCAGTGACCGCGTGACGAACCCGGCATTGACCGCGTCAGGGATCTGGCATTGACCGCGTCAGGACCCGGCATTGACATCGTCAGAGATCCGGCATTGACCGCGCCAGGAACCCGGCATTGACCGCGTCAGGACCCGGCATTGACACCGTCAGAGAGCCGGCATTGACCGCGCCAGCTACTCACTACGGAGCGCCACGACCGGATCCACCTTCAGCGCCCGCCGAGACGGGACATACGTCGCCAGAAACGCGACGGCGAGCATCACGAGCGCAACCAGCCCGAAGGTGAGCGGGTCGCTCGAGCCGACGCCGAACAGGAATGCGGACAGCGCGCGTCCGACGATGAGCGCGCCGGCAAGCCCGAAGCCTGTCCCGATCGCGGCGAGCACCAGCCCTTCCCGAATCACCGGTCCGAGCACCTGCCTGCGAGCCGCGCCGAGCGCGATGCGGATGCCGAACTCGCGTGTCCGCTGCGCGACCGTATAGCTGATCAACCCGTAGATGCCGACCGCTGCGAGCGCGAGTGCGAGGACCGCGAAGACGCCGATGAGCGTCGCGCGGAAGCGGGGGTCATCGACGCTGCGATCGATGACCGATTGGAGCGGCTTGATGTCCCCGAACGAGAGATCGCGGTCGATGCCGGCAAGCTGCGATTTCAGCAGCGAGGCGACGGCCGACGGCGGGAGCGTGCTGCGGACAGCGACGCTCGTGAACGGCAGCGCGAACTGTTCGTACGGAAAATAGAGCAGCGCCGGCGGCCGCTGGCTGAGCCCGAGTTGCCGCGCGTCGCCGACGAGCCCCACGATCGTGACCCACGGGTCGGGCGGGTTGTCTTCGAAGCGGAGGCGCTTGCCGACGGGATTCTCGCCGGGCCAGTACTCGTTTGCGAGGGTCGCGCTGACGATAGCGACCGGCTGCGCGTTCTCGCCATCGCGGTCCGTGAACGTCCGTCCCGAGAGCAGCGGGATTCCCATCGCGCTGAAATAGCCGCCCGAGACCGTCGCGATGTGCGCGAACGGCCGATCGCCGCGCGACGCCGGCGCGCGTCCTTCGATGGAGAACGAGCCGCTCGCGCTGTCGCCGTGAAACGGCTGCGGGAACCCTACGCCGATTGCCTGCAGCTCCGGCCGTTCGGAGAGCCCCTGGAGCAGGCGCCGATACAATCCTGTTTGATCCGCTCCCTTGGGGTACCGGTTCTGGGGAACCATCAGGTCGGCGATCGTGACGTGCCCGGGCCTGAAGCCCGAGTCGACGCGCTGCAGGCGGAGGAAGCTGTTCGCGAGCAGGCCGGCGCCAGCGAGGAGCACGAGCGTCAGCGCAATCTCCGCGATGACGAGCGCCGAGCGTCCGCGGGCTCGCCGGCTCCCGCGATCGCCCGATTCCTTGATGACGGATCCCGCATCCGTCCGCGACGCCTGCAACGCCGGAAGAATGCCGAAGAGCAGCCCGGTCGCAAGCGACGCGAGCAGCGTCACCACCATCACGGTAACATCGAGCCTGATCGCATCGGTTCTCGGCAGCCCGCTCGGCATGATCCGCAGCAGCACGGCGAGCAGCCATGAGCTGAGGAGGAGCCCCACGGCGCCTCCCGCGATCGCGAGGACGAGGCTCTCCACGAGGAGTTGACGGATCAGGTGCCCGCGTCCGGCGCCGAGCGCCGCGCGGATGGCCAGCTCGCGCCGGCGTCCGGTCGCACGCGCGATGAGCAGGCTCGACACGTTCGCACAGGCGATGAGCAGCACGAGGCCGACGGCTGCCTGGATGAGGAGCAGCGCGTTGCGTACGTCGCCGACGAGATCCTCGCGAATCGGCGTCAGGCGGACGGGCCGGTTGTCGGTCGTCCCAGCATCCCGCTGTCCGGCGGAAGACACTGCCTGGAGATCCTGTTGCGCGGCGGAGATCGTGACGCCGGGCTTCAACCGCGCGACCCCCTGGAAGTACTGGACGTCCCGATTGGTCAGCGGATCCTTCAGGAGGATGGGGGAGGGAGGCACGGGGAGCGGCGAGCGCAGCCACAGCGCGGCGCGTTCCGGCCATTCGAACGTCTTCGGCATGACGGCGACGACGGTGTAGGGGTCGCCGTTGATGCGGATGCGGCGGCCGATCACCGCGGCGCTGCCGCCGAAGAGCTGCTGCCACGCGCCGAAGCCGAGCACGGCCACGGCCTCGCCAGGCGGCTCTGCGCCGGTGAACGTCCGTCCGAGCGCCGCGGGCGTGCCGGCGACATCGAAGAACTGCGGGGTGACCCATGCACCTTGCAGTTGCGCCGGCGTGCCGTCGGCTGCGGCGGCGAACACGTCCACGCGGATGCCCGCCAGCGCGGCGAGCGTGCGATTGTTCCGCAGGAGATCCATGAAGCTTCCGGCGGAGTGATTGCCGTCCTTGCCGTCGCGCGAGACCGTCGTGACTTTGACGACGCGCGCCTCGTCGGCGAAGGGGAATGGCCGCAGCAGGACGCCGTTCACGACGCTGAAGATGGCAGTGTTCGCGGCAATCCCGATCGCGATTGTGGCGATCGCGATGACCGTGAACGCGGGCGAGCGAGTCAGCGTCCTGATGGCGTAGCGCATGGCTCAGTTCGCAGTTGGCGCAGCATATGGCTGCGGGACGTCCAGCATCGACATCAGCATGCGCGCGAACTCCGGTCCTTTGCCCTGCTCTTCGTGCTTGAAGTACACGTGCGCGTCGAACGGAGGCTGGTCGCGAATCGTCCTGGCCCACCGTTCGATGTCGGCAGGCTGATAGCCCTCGTCGCGTAGGCGGAAGTACGAGTAATCCGCGGTCATCGTCACCGGCGTACTCAGCTTCTCGCTGTCGGCAATGCACAGCGCGAGATTCCGGCGCCGCAGTTTCTCGAAGACTGCTTCCTCGAGCCACGACGCGTGACGGAACTCGAACGCCGCGCGGGTTCCCTCGGGGATGCTCTCCAGGAACGACTCGAAAGTCCCGTCGTCGCGCTTGAACGTCGGGGGCAGTTGAAACAGCAGCACGCCGAGCTTGCCTCCCAGCGCCTGCGCCGTCTTGCAGAAGCTCTGCGTCAGGCTTTCGACGTGCCGGAGCTTCGAATCGTGCGTGATGCGGCGCGGAGCTTTGAGCGTGAACGTGAAGCCCTCCGGCGTGCCGCGCGCCCAGCCCTCCAGGAGCGCGACCGTCGGCGCACGATAGAACGTGTAGTTCACTTCGACGGTGTTGAACCGCTCGGCGTAGAAGGCGAGCATCTTGGCGGTTGGAAACTTCTCTGGATAGAAGCTTCCGCGCCATTCGGGATAGTTGTACCCCGAGGTCCCTATGCGGTACCGCATTGGTGCTGATCCTAGATCACTGCACGGCCCGGGCGGCGAATTCGATGATCCGTCCTTCCGCCCAATAGCTGTCCGCCGCTCCTGCGCCGTTCGGCGCCGCCAAGAATCCGCAATGGCCCCCATGCTCCGTGATGACGAGCGAGATGTGCGGATTGCCGGTCAGCGCCGGGTTCTGGAACAGCTCCGCCGGGACGAACGGATCGTCGGCCGCGGCGATGATCAGCGCCGGCACGCGGACGCGATCCACGACGCGCATGCCGGAGACCCGATAGTAGTAGTCCTCCGCGCTTGCGAAGCCGAAGTGCGGCGCCGTGTACGCGTGGTCGAACTGCCGGATGGTATGGACCTTCCAGAGCCGTTCGAGTGGGAACCGGCCCGGATAGCAGCGGTCCTTGCGGCGCATGCGCGCTTTCAGGTTTCGCACGAAGTTCCATTGATAGATGAAATTCGATCGCCGCTCCAGCGCGGCGACGCACCGGTCGAGCTCGAGGACCGGCGAGATCGCGCACACCCCCTTCAGGGACGGCAGCGCATCTGGCGTGTTCTCGCCCGCCAGCTTGATGGCGAGATTGCCGCCCAACGAATAGCCGGCCACGACGACGCGATCGAGCCCATCGACGCGCGCGAGCTCGCGGAGCACGAATGCGGGATCACCCGTCAGGCCCGAGTGATAGAGGCTGGGGCCGAGATGCTCCGTACCGCCGCAATTGCGCTGGTTGAGGAGCACGGCGTTGAACCCGGCCGCGAGCGCCTTCTGCGCGAGGCCGCGCATGTAATGCGCGCTGCTCGATCCTTCCAGCCCGTGAAGCGCGAGGAGCGTTGGGGAGGAACGTCGATCGCGCTGCCAGTAGCAGTGCGCGAGGACCTTCGTGTCCGCGGCAACGTCGAACAGCCGGGCTTCCGGTGATGGGAGCGCGAAGCGGCGCGGAACGCCCCAGCAGAACACGGTCATCCAATGTCCGCTCGTCAGGCGTGGATGGGGAATGAACGGATCAGTCAACGGTGTCATCGAGGCGCACCTAAGAGGTGCGCCCTACAGCTGAGTAAATGATAGTGCGCGAGGTGCCGATAGCGCGAAGAGGGAGAGCCCAGGGCCATGGTTGTACACGAACGGCTGAGGCTGGCGCGCGAGGCGCGGCACGAAGATATCGAGGCGATCGCACAGCGCAGCGGCATACGTGAACACGTGCTGCGGACGCTCGAGGACGGTCGCTACGGCGACCTGCCGTCCGGCATCTACGGGCGCACGGCGGTGAAGGCGTATGCGGCGGCTGTCGGACTGCCCGCGGATGAGATGCTGGCCGCGTGCGTGCACCTGCTGCCGCGCGGCGAGGACCCGCTGGCGGGGATGGCGCGTGTGAGAGGCTTCAAGACGCGCGCGGAGCCCGCGCGCGATGAGACCCCGGTCGAACCCGCGCATCGGGAACACGACAGCGCCGACACGACCGTGTCGCGGATGCTGTTCGCGGCATGCGTCGATGCAGGTTCGATCGTCGCGCTGCTCGCGCTCCTCGTCGGGATCACGATTGCGGTGACGGGGGCGCAGCCGGGAGCGCTGGGCCGTGCTGCGCCGTACGCGTTCGGCGTGGTGAGCGCGATCCTGGGCAGTTGCTACTTCGTCGTGTTTGCCGGCGTCCGCGGTCTCACGCTGGGGGAGGCGGCGGCCGGCATTCCACCGCGGGCGGAGGCGCGTGTCGGCCTCGACCAGATGATCGATCGCGCGTGGCGCGCGGCGACGCGCGATCTCTGGGGCATCCGGCACGCCGGCGCCGTCGTCGCGATCAGTGCAGGCGATAGATCGTCAGAGAGCCGGCACGGAACGCCTCGGGCAGAGCAACCGGCGCGCTCGTGACGAGGTAATCGAGATCGTACAGACGCGCGAGCGCGCGCGCTCCGTCCGCCGTATCCCAATCGTGGACGGCGAGTGCGGCCCGGCGATCTGCCACCCGGAGCGCGATGTTCCGGTCGTACATCGCCAGCGCGGCATCCTTGACGTCCTCGAGCAGGACGTCGCGCTCGCCGATCGCGCGCAGGCTCGATCCGTACCGCGACGCGTGCTGCGGATCGGCAAGCCATCCACTTCGCGGATCGGTGGTGCGCGCCCATGCCATCGCATGCCGCCAGTCGTCGTGCTGCACGTCGATGGACACGATCTTCCGGTCCGGAAACTGCACGAAGCAGATGTACGCGCCGCGCGCGGCAGAGAGGGCGGCGAGCACGACGGCCGTCGCAAGAGCCCTGCGCGCGAGCGACGCACCGCGCGCGGTGCCTTCGGCAATCGCCCACACGAGATACACGGTCGCGAGCACGTCCAGAATCCAGAACAGACGGCTCGTCTGCATCTGCACGGCGAGCGCCACGCCGGCGGCGTCGAACGGCAGCCAGCAGACGAACAGCACGGCCAGCGCCATCGCACCGGCCACGAGAGCCCCTTCGCCATCGACTGCCAGTCCGGTCCGCACCCGCCAGCGCCACGCCACGAGGACGATCGGGATCGTGATCGTGTTCGTGACCCACGCGTCGATCGGCCAGGAGAGCGGAAAGAGATAGTCCTTGTCGCGGATGACGGCGAGCCAGACCGGATCCATCCGCACGAGACGACCGGCGAAGGGGCCGCGCCAGAGCATCCCGATCGCGACGAGCGCGGCCATCGAGGCAGCGGCCAGAAGGACGCGGCGCGCCTCGGGACGACCGAACCACGCCGCGACGCCCAGCCAGATCGCGAACCACACGAACGTCGTCGTATGCGCGATTGCCAAGCCCGCGAGGCACGCGACCACGAGGCGATCCCGCCGCTCGAGAAAGAACGCTGCGGCAAGCAGGCCGAACCCGAACGCGACCTGCCGCGGATGGAAATATCCCTCGAGCGAGTTCGTGCCCGTGCGCGCGATGGCGTGGCGGAGCGTCAGCGCCGCGGCCAGCGCGAGGCACGCGACGCGCGTACGATACATGCGCGCGCCAAACCGCATGGCCGCGGTCAGGAGCAGCACGAGCGTCGCGAGATAGAGCACGAAGTAGAGCGGTTGAAGGGAAAGGCGCGTGACCCGCGCCAGCCCGGCGACGGTTTCGTCGTTCAGCATCAGACGCGCCTGTGTGTCGATGAGCGGCGCATCCCGGGGAAAGAGCGCCGAGTCGAGATGGCGCAGCACCGCTGGCGTGTAGAGCGCCTGGTCGGACGCGCCGTAGCGATAGCCGGCGCTGTTCATCGTGCAGAGCAGGATGAAGGCTGCCGCGCAGCCGAGCGTCAGTACGCGCCTCACCCCTCGTCCGCCGTCGGACCGTAGATGGACGGCAGCGGCACGTTGCGCAGCCGCAGATAGACCGTCAACTGTCCTCGGTGGTGAATCATGTGGTTCATCACGAACGTCCGGAGCACCGCCGCCTTCGGCATCGTGAACATTTCGTGCTGCCCCTGCGTCATCGTCCAGGGCGAGAGCAGGGCGCTGTCGGTCTGTTCCGCGATCCTGGCGCGCGCGCGCCGCACGTTGGCGTCGAACCTCTGCAGGATCTCCGCGTTCGACTCCGCGCCGCGCGAACGGTTGTCGAGGGTCAGCACGTCGAAGATCGCGTTATCGCACGCGATATCGACCCAGGTCGGGAGGTTGGCAAGGTGTGCGGCGAGATGTCCCAGGCTGAACGACTTCTCGTGGGGCTTCCACGTCAGATCCGCGTCGGGCACCCGTTCGAGGAGCCGGCGGGTCGTCCCCATCTCGTGATCGAATTCCGGCAGGAGCGCGTCCTTCAAGGCCATGCGACGGGATTATATGGGCAGCGCCACGCCGCGCCTCGCGTCACGTGTTCACTTCGAGGGGCTCGGACGTTATTGTCCGCAGCCCCCGAAAATTGTGGATAATCCACCATCCCAATCACCAGAGTTCTGCCTTGCGGCCAGGGTTTGCCCCGGGAGATCCCTGTATGCGACGGACATTGATAGCTGCTGGCATCCTGATGTGTGCCACGCCGCTCGTGGCGCAGGAGACGAAGCAACAGACGAAGACCGTTACGCCGGGGCCCGAGTACGCGGCGTCGGGGACGATGCGGAAATGGTTCGGGGAAGGATACCGCGACGTGTGGACGAGCCCGGTGGAAGTGCCGGTCCTCGATCTCCAGCGTGAGGCGGGAGGTCTCGAGCCGGTGCGTCAGGTGGGAGGGCTGCAGACGGCGGGCCTCGCCCTGCGCGGTGCGGACGGCAAGTCGTACACGTTCCGCTCGCTGCACAAGGAGCCCGAGCGCCTGCTGCCGGAGGCATGGCGCCGCAGCTGGCCCGCTCGGCTGCTTCGGGACGCCACGTCCGCGACCCATCCGGGCGCGTCGTTGATCGTGCCGGTCCTCGCGGAGGCGGTGGGCGTGCCGCACGTGGAACCGAAGCTGGTCGTCATGCCGGACGATCCGCGCCTGGGACAGTTTCGTGCGACGTTCGCCAACCAGGTCGGCACGTTCGAGGCATACCCCACGCCGTCGGGCGGGAACGACGGCGGATTCGATCATGCCGGGGAAATCATCCCGACGCGCGAGCTGTGGGTCCGCTGGCTGCAAGGGCCGCAGAACCGGATCGACAGCCAGGCATTCCTGCGCGCGCGGGTCCTCGACCTGTTCATCGAGGACTACGATCGCCGGCGCGGACAGTGGCGGTGGATGCGCGTTCCTGGAAAGACCGGCTGGGAGCCGCTGCCGGAAGACCGCGACATGGCGTTCGTCCGCCACAACGGCGTCGTCATCGCCAGCATGCGCGCGCGTCAGCCGCGTCTGCTGGAGTTCTCGGACAAATACTCGTCGAGCCTCGAAGGGCCGACCAGCAACGGGGCCGAAGTCGATCGATGGCTGCTCAGCGATCTGGACGGCGCCGCGTTCACGACGGCAGCCCAGGAACTTCAGAAGGCCTGGACCGACGAGGTGATCGATCGCGCGATCGCGCGGCTCCCGAAAGAGTGGCAGGCGCTGGACCACGGCGCGATCGCGCAGGCGTTGAAAGCACGGCGCGCCGCGCTCGTGCCGTACATCCAGCGGTTCTACCGGTATCTGGCCCGCGACGTCGACGTGCACCTCACGGATCTCGACGATGAGGTGTCGATCTCGACGGCGGCCGATCGTTCGACGACGATTACCGCGACCGCTCCCGGCGCAAGCGCGCCGTACTACTCGCGCCGCTTCCTCCCGGACGGAACGAGCGAGGTCCGCGTGTATCTGCAGGGCGGCAACGATCGCGTGACCCGGAGCGGGCACGAGTCCATTCACGTGCGGCTGATTTCGGGCGGAGGAGAGAAGCACATCCAGTCGCCGGATACGCGCACGGAAGTGTGGACCGATGCGGGAACGGCGACGGGCAGCCGGATCCACGACGCGGGATCGTGGAAGAACCCCGCTCCTATCGCGGACGCGCCGTGGCTGGAGCCGCGGAACTTCGGCACCTGGACGCTTTGGCAGCCGGTTGCGTGGTACACGCAGGATCTCGGCGTCGTGGCGGGTGCCACGCTCACGCACAGCACGTATGGGTTCCGCAGCGTGCCGTCGGAGAAGGAGCAGAACCTCCGCGGCGGATGGTCCTTCGGCCAGTCCAGCGGCAAGATCGAATACGACGGCCTGTTCAAGCGCCCTGCCTCGCCGCTCGCCTTCGACTTCCGGACGTTCGTGTCGGGCATCGAGCACGTCAACTTCTTCGGTTTCGGCAACGACACGGGATCCGTCAGCCGATCGCAGTACCACATCGGCCAGACGCTGATTACCGTGGCGCCTGCCGCGCGGTTCGGCGGCACCCGCGCGTCGCTGTCAATCGGCCCCGAGCTTCGGTACTCCGACACGGGAAAGCGCACTGGGACTATCCTCTTCGAGCAGGCTCCGTACGGGATCGGACGCTTCGGGATAGCGGACGTCCGCGTGCAGTTCGAGGCCGACACGCAGCCGTCGAACGCGCCCGGCCTGATGGCCGTGGCACTCGGCGAATCGACGGGGGAGACGCCCGATCTGCCGCCGGGCCGCGGCCTCCGCGTGCTCGCGACGGGCTATGCCGCTCCGGCGATCTGGGACGTCGCGAAGGCGTACGGCGGCGTGGATGGTTACCTGTCGGGCTACGTCGGGAACCACAGCGTGCAGCTCGCCGCCCGCGTCGGAGGGCAGCGGGTGTTCGGCGAATATCCGTGGTTCGATGCGGCGTTCATCGGGGGCCGGAACAATCGCGGGTTCCACAGCCATCGGTTCGCGGGCGACGCGTCGGTGTACGGCAGCACCGAGCTGCGCGCGTATCTTGGCGGTCCGGTGTTCGCATCGATCTTCCCCGTGCGGTTCGGACTCGTAGGGTTCGTCGACACGGGCCGCGTGTGGCTGAAAGGGGAGTCGTCGACCGCATGGCACCCGTCGGAAGGCGGCGGCGTGCTGCTGAAGCCCGTGGGGACGACGATGGTGCTGCGCGCTGTCGTGGCGCACAGTTCCGAGGGAACGTTGTTCTACGCGGGTTCCGGGTTCCGGTTCTAGAGTGGCGGCCCTGAAAGGGCCGCCCTACAAAACCGGGCACGTCGCGCGGTCCTTTCAGGGCCGCGAAAACGTCGAACGGAGACACCATGATCAAGAGACTCGCAGCAGGCGCGGCGCTCGTGGCCGCAAGCATCGGCGGCGTCGCGGCAGTACGAGGGCTCGCGTCAACCGATCCCGTGATCTACTTTCCGAACGAGAAGGTCGCGGCCGCGTTCGCGAAAGGCGCGCCGCTGCTGGAGAAGGACGCGTACAAGATCCTCGCGGCGCGGCGCGACAAGGACGGGCAGGTCGAGGTCCACGCGCGCGACACCGACGTCATCTATGTCGTCGAGGGCACCGCGACGTTCGTGACCGGCGGCGAACCCGTGAACGGCAAGGAAACCGCGCCGGGCGAGATCCGCGGCGACAGCATCAAGGGAGGGGAGTCGCACCGGCTCTCCAAAGGGGACGTCATCGTCGTCCCCTTTGGCGTGCCGCATCTGTTCCGCGACGTCGAGCCGGGCTTCCTGTACTACGTCGTCAAGGTCACGAACATGCAAACGAAACCCTGACGGTCACTGCAACCGATCGGCCTCGATTACCACCGGCTTGGTGCCCACGACTTTGCCGTCCACGGTGAGCTTCAGCAGGTAGGAGCCGGCGGGGAGGGGAGGAGCGAAGTTGCCTCGGCCCCGGCCGCCGCCGGCCGCCTGCGGCTGTTCCTCGCGCCCGCGGCCCTGGCGTCCAGCAGCGGGAGGATTCGCGGTCGCGGTCTGCTCACCCGCAGCCGCACCCTCCTGCTGTGCCGGAGAGGTCCCGCCGCGCTGCGGCGGGTTCGGTCGCAGATCCCACTGCACGCGATTCAGGCCCGCGGTCTTCGTGCCCTGGATCGCCCGCCGCTCGCGTCCGGTGATATCGCTGATCGTGATCCGCACGTCCGACGCCGGGTTCTTCAGCCAGTAGCTGACGACCGTTCCGGGCAACGGATTCTGGCCGCGGAAGTGCTTCGCGCCCCCGACCTCGATCTGCTTCTGGATGTCGTTGACGAGCGCGACGCCGGACGACACGTCGAACAGGTGCGCGTCGGCGGCCGCGGTTTCCTCGTCCCAGTCCTCGAGCGGGGAGATGTCGTCGATGATCCAGATGCTGCGCCCGTGCGTGCCCACGATGAGATCGTGCTCGCGCGGCTGCACGATGATGTCGTCGATCCGCACCGTCGGCAGGCCCGTCATGAACCGCTTCCACGTCTTCCCCGCGTCGAGCGAGATGTACAGTGCGTACTCCGTGCCGAGGAACAGGAGATTCCTGTTGCGTGGATCCTCGGTGATCACGTTGACGTTGCCTTCGGGCAGCGTGCCCGCGAGCGACGTCCATGTCTGGCCGAAGTCATGCGTGACGAAGACGTACGGCTTCATGTCGTCGGTGCGGTGGCCGTCGAACGTGACGTAGCAGGTGCCCGCGTCGAAGTGTGACGGCTCGACGCGCGACACGTGCGTCTCCTTCGGCACGCCCGGCAGCTTGTCGACGACATTCGTCCATGTGCCGCCGCCGTCCCTGCTCACCTGAAGGTTGCCGTCGTTCGTGCCGATCCAGAGCACGCCCGGGACGACCCCCGACTCGCCAATGGTGACGATGTTGCTGAACGACGCCGCGCCATCGTGCTTGGACGCCATCGGCGCCTTCCCCTCGACGCCCATGATCGGGCGGTCGTTGCGTCCGATGTTCTTCGTCAGGTCCGGCGACGCCGTCCACGTCGTCCCGCGATCGGTGGATCGGAACAGCCGATCCCCGCCCAGATACACCGTCGACTGGTTGTGCGGCGACAGGATGAACGGCGTGTTCCAGTAGAACCGATAGTTCGTCCCTGACGGCGGCGTCGGGACGATGTTCCCGTTCGGCGACTGCGCGGCTGCGCCGAATGGTCCGCCGCTTTGGCCTTCGCTCCCTTCCGGCGGCGCGCCGCGGCCGCCGCGTCCCGGCCCGCGCGGGCGGATGCTGACGATCTGTCCGGTCTTCAGATCCAGGCGCGAGGTCGCGCCGTCCTGCGATTCCGAATAGAGAATCGACCAGTCCGTCTGATCGTTCGCGGTGTAGAAGCCGTCACCGCCGCCGACGCGATACCAGTCGGAGTTGACGATGCCGTTGGTCGTCCGCGTGCCGCTCGGTCCGCACCAGCTGCCGTTGTCCTGCAAACCACCGCAGATGTAGTAGGGCCGCCGCCTGTCGGCGCTGATCTTGTAGAACTGCCCGGCGGCCATCGTGTTCACGTACTCCCAGGTCGTGGTCTGGTCGTACGTGATGTCGAGGCCGCCGTCGTTGCCGACGATCAGATGAGCGCTGTCGCGCGGATCGATCCAGATGGCGTGGTGATCGCTGTGTGCCAGGCCCTGCACCTGCGTCCACGTCTTCCCGCCGTCGGTCGTCTTGAAGAACGGCGCGCCTCCCTGATACGCGATGTCGGGGTCCTTGGGATCGACGCGAATCTGGCTGTAGTACATCGGGCGATCCATCGAGTTCGACAGAAACCGCCACGACTTTCCGCCATCGTCCGACCGCCAGATCCCGGACTTGTTCGGATCGGGCGGCGGAGGGGGCTGGTTGCCGCGTCCGCGTCCGCCGCCGAATCCCGTCTGCCCCGGCGGCTGCAGCGTGCCATCGTCGTTCACGCCCGCGCCGGTTCCGCCGCTCGGACCGACTTCGATCGACGCGTAGATGGTCTGCGGCCGCGAGCGCGCGACGTCGAGACCGATGCGTCCGAGGATCGGGTTGTTCGGCAGGCCGTTGCCCGTGAGCTTCGTCCAGTGCTTCGCCCCATCGGCGGTCTTCCAGATTCCGCTGCCCGGTCCCCCGCCATTGAAGCCCCACGGAACGCGGCGGCGCTGATACGAGGCGGCGTAGAGGACGTTCGGATTGGACGGATCCATCACGACGTCCGTGAAGCCCGTGTCCTCGTCGATGAACTTCGTGTTCGTCCACGTCTTCCCGCCATCGGTGGTCTTGTACAGACCCCGGTCGGGATTCGGTGCGAACAGATGCCCGACCGCGGCGACGTAGACGATGTTCGGATCCTTCGGATGGACGACGACACGCGCGATGCTCTGGGTCTTGTCGAGGCCGATGTGCTCGAACGTCTTCCCGCCGTCGGTCGACTTGTACATGCCGTTGCCGAACGACGAGCTCTGGCGGTTGTTCGCTTCACCCGTGCCTACGTAAATGATGTCGGGATTCGAGGGCGCGAGGGCGATGTCGCCGATGGACGAGACGGGATACTCGTCGAAGAGCGGCACCCATGTCGTGCCGTTGTTCGTCGTCTTCCAGAGCCCGCCGGTGGCGAACGCCACATAGAACGTGGACGGGTTCCGCTCGTCGACGGCAATGTCGTCGATCCGTCCGCCGATGTTCGCGGGGCCGATCGAGCGCCAGACGAACGGCTTCAGCAGTGGGTCGTCGGATGCATTGATGAGCGGCGGGAGCGGCGCGACCGGCTGCGGACCCTGCGCGCGGATGCCGCGGGCGCCGAAGGCGCCAAGGCTCGCGGCCGCGATCGCGGCGCCGAAACGGAGGGCGTGCGCGCGTCTTCTCGCCCTCGTCATTTGCGGAAGTCGACCTTCGGCACCGTCTGTGCGGCCGGAGGCGCCTCGAAGTAGGGGTGTTCCTTGAAGCCGAACATCTTCGCGGTGACGTTCGAGGGGAACTTGCGGCGCTGCGTGTTGTACTCCTGGACGCGCTCGTTGTAGCGCATGCGCTCCACCGCGATCCGGTTCTCCGTCCCGGACAATTCGTCCATCAGGCGGTTGAATTGTTCGTTGGCTTTGAGCTGCGGGTAATTCTCCACGACCGCGAGCAGGCGTCCCAGCGCCGTCGTCTGCTGGTTGGCGGCCTGGATTGTTTCTTCAGGAGATTTCGCCGCGAGCAGTCGCGATCTCGAGTCGGCGATGTCCTTGTACACGCTCTCCTCGTGCGTCGCGTATCCCTTGACGGTCTCGACCAGGTTGGGAATGAGATCGTTCCTGCGCTGGAGCTGGTTCTGCACCTGCGCCCACTGCGCATTGATGGCCTCTTCCTGTGTGGTGAACTTGTTGTACGAGCAACCTGAGAGCGCCGCCGCAACAGCGGATACGAGAACGATCAGTCCGACGCGCTGAAAGTGTCTTCTCATCATGGCCTCTCGGTCCAAAACTGTATCATTTGGAACGCTACCATCCTCCGGAGGCGCCGCCGCCGCCGGAACGGCCTCCGCCGAAGCCGCCGAATCCACCGCCGCCTCCGCCGCCGCCGAATCCGCCGCCGCCGAACCCGCCGAACCCGCCGCCGAACCCGCCGCGTCCGAACGGCCCGACGCCGCTGTTCCAGCCGCTCCACGGGCCGACGCCCCAGTAGCGGCGGCGCCTGCGCCGTCCGCCGCCGCGGCTGAGCGCGAGGACGATGAGGATGATGAAAATGATGAGCGAGAAGGGGATCTGCGGGCCGTCCGAGCGCGTCCCCACGGGCTGCTGCGGGACGTCGGGAATCTGGACGCCGCGTCCCTGGGCGATGCGATTGATGATGGCGGTGGCGCCGGCAAGTACGCCCGGCCCGTAGCGCCCCTGCTTGAACTCCGGGTTCATGACGTTCCGGATGACGTCGCCGGCGAACCCGTCGGTGATGAACGCCTCGAGGTCGTAGCCCGCCTCGATCCGCACGCGTCGATCGTCGATGGCAAGGACGATCAGGACGCCGTTGTCTTTTCCCTTCTGGCCGATGCCGCGGCCGCCGTTCTCGAACATCTTGACCGCGTACTCGTCGATGTCCGCGTACGGCTGAAAGGTGTTCACGGCGGCGACGACGAGGACGTCGCCAGTCTTCTGCTGCATCGCGCGGATGCGGCGATCGAGCTCCGCTTTCGAGGCGCCGTCGATGACGTTCGCGAAGTCGTTGACGGGCGCGGTGAGTGCGGGCGGCGGTGGCTGGGCGGCGGCGTCAGCGGCGAATGCCGAGTACAGGACGACGACGAGGAGAGCGAGAGACGTGCATCTCGCCGCGGCACACGTGAAGGTGTGCCCTACACGGACCCGGCATTGACGTGTGCTAGTGGCCGGCATTGACCTGCGTCAGCGCCAGCGGTCGACGTAGTCCCACACGCGCTGAGCCGCCTCGAGGTACCGCGCAAGGAGCGCGGTAGGGTCGGCGATGCTCGACTGGCCGACCGACGCGAAGACGTCGCGCACGACCTGGGCGGGGATGCCGATTCGCGTCTCCGCAAATCGCGTGAGGTCGTCGTCGCTGAAGGAGGCGCGGCCTTCCTCGTCCGTCAGGCGCGCGATGTGCGTCAGCAGGGCGCGGAACGGCGCCGCCGACGCGCCAATCAGCCGCACGATCGAGGCGGTCTCGCCGTGTGATTCCAGGAACGCCTCGCGGAGATGAATCAGGTGCCCCTTGGCCTGCGCCTCGCAGCCCCGGCGCAGATCGTCGGGCGGGATTTCCATGCCGTCGAACGGACTCCGGCCGCGAACGACGGTGTGCGTCGCGATGATGCCCGCGTATTCGAGCGGGAAGATGTCCATCGTGCGCTGCAGCTCGCCGGCCGACAGCATCAGCGGCACCTCGAGGCCGCGGCGGTGCCATCCGTCGGCGAGCGGCAGACACGCGGCGAGGTCCTGGAACGTGAGCCCGTCGACGATGGCGAGCGAGTGCAGGTTGCTTTCGGGCGTGAGGCTCTCGTACGCGATCAGCGATTGAAGGCGCGCGCCGAACACGCGCTCGAGATCTCTGGCAAGGGCTTCGAGCGTCTGCCGGGCATTCGCCATTCGGACCATTATAGGTGGCGGCAGTCTCGGGTTGACTCGCTGTGGCTTGGCTCCTGTGGCTTCCGCCTCGAGGCGGAAGCTACGAGCGAGGCGGAAGCTACGAGTGCGTGACCGCTACCACCCGAGGTCAATGTCCTCGCGCCCAGTCCGCAACGACCTGGACGGCGTCCTCCTCGCCAGCGAGCACCTTCACGGTGACGTTCGAAACGGCGCCGTACACGTCAGTCGCGGCGGCACCCGCGGGCTGGCCGAGCGGCGTCATCGGGTCGAGCATCAGCACGGGACGGGGTGCCGTCGCTCGGGCAATATCGGGCAGATCGAAATTGCGCAGGATGTCGTACGCGTAGATGCCGAACGGCTGCGTGTAGCGTTCGGCGACGGCGAGGGATCGGTAGTCCGTCACGGTCCGCCGCAGCGCGACGCCCCGAACGCGCTCGTCGAGCGCCGCCGCGTACAGCCCGATCACGCCGTGCGCGCCGTCGCCGACGATGGACACGGCTCCGCCGGCCTCCTGGCGCGTACGCAGGTAATCCAGCGTTTGCAGCGCGTCGTGGACTTGGCCGCCGAGCAGCGGCCTGCCCAGCATCAGGGTGAACCACGTCAGATACGCCTCATCGGTGATCCGGCCCGGAAAATAGAATCGCCCGCGGGGCGGATAGGCGATCGCACAATCGCCACGTCCGCGGACGTCGATGATCGCGACGCGGCATCCGCCTCTCGCACACAGCCGTTCCGCGAACGCGTCCTCGGCCACGGAGCTCCATGCCGATCCCTCCCCTACGTACAACACCGTTGGCGTTGCGGCAGTCGCCTTGTCCGGGGACAGGAGCCACCCGGGCGTGCGAATCTCGCGATCGCTCGCAATCTCGAACTGCTCCGCGCGATAGCCCCCCTTCGCGATGGTGGCGAGGACGCGAGCGGTCACCGGTGCATCGCGCCGTTCGTCGATGCCGAGCACGTCGTGAATGCGCTGGCGCACGGCGGCCGGGGAGGAGCCGGTCGGCGTCCGGACGCTGCCAGCCATCTGCCGTGTCAGCGAAAGGGCGGTCTCCCCCCCGAACGAGGTGGCGACGAAACCGGTCGGCGTCACGAACAGCGTCGCATCCTTTTCCACGGCCTGCGACGCCTCGGTGTCGTCCGCATCCTTCATGTCGAACCAGCGATTGAACCAGGAGTACGTGGCCCGGCGCATCTCGTAGACGTAGCCGTGCGATACCGTCGTGGCCTGCAGCGACACGCGGTCGGCGGCTCCGAGCAGGCCGTACGCGCGCTTGTACTCGTCGAGGAAATCGCTCGAGCCGGTCACGTACTCGGGCGAGTACGTGTGCCCGGCGTCGTGGAGCGTGATGGTCATCAGCAGCGGCTTCGGCGCGAACGCATACAGCAGATCCGCCCGATCGATCCCGCGCGCCAGCCCCGGCACGATGTTCTGCTCCGCATCGTCCGCCGATCCGGGCGGCTCGACGTTCTCCTCGGCCAGGTTCTCCGTGTTGCCTTCCGAGACGACCGCCACGCGGATGCGGCTGTCGAGCGCCGCGAGGAACTGCGTCATCGTGGCGCCGCCGGATTGTCCGCAGCAGCCGATCCGATCGGGGTCCACCTCCGGGCGCGTCAGCAGGTAATCGATGCCGCGAATCCCGTCCCAGGCGCGGAACAGGCTGAAGTTCGCGCCGAGCAGGACGAGGCGCCGGCCTGCATACTCGTGCTCGCCCGTGCCTCCGCCCCCAACGGTCGATCGGCCAGGTTCTGGCCCGGGGTACTCGATGCGTTCACCCTGTCCGAACGGATCGAAGGCGAGCACGACGTAGCCCTTACGCGCGAGGTTGGAGAACAGGCGCTGATACGTCGGCCACGCCTTGCCGTTCGTCGAGTGGCCGAGCGGCCCCAGAATCGCGGGCCGGCGTCCCGTCCCGTTCGGCACGTACAGGTTCGCGGTGACGTAGAGGCGCGGCCGGCTCTCGTACGTCAGCTTCTCGATCCGATAGCCCGGCCGATCCACCGAACCCGTTACGCGGGGGTTGAGCGGCGTCTTTTCGAACGGCCCGCCAAGCATCTTCCACAGTTCCGCGACGACGGTGCGCTGCCGATCGACGACCTGCTGCCGCGTCGAGATAGCGTTGATCGCCTGCCTGCGCCGCTCGCGCGCCTCGTTCGCGAGGCGGATCAAGTACCGTTCGAGATCGCGCGAGTAGTCGGGCAGGGCGCCGTCGATGTGGAGCTGCACACCCGGCGCGCCGGACGGCCGGCTTGCGGGTGGCGATTGCGCATGGAGATCGGTCGATTGCGCGAAGCGGCCGGCTGTCGCGAGCGCGCCGGCGGTCCCCAGGAATCTGCGCCGCGTGTACGTCATGGCCGCATATGTTATCCGCGTCCGAGCAAGTCGTAGCGCGCAACTTCAGGTGTGCGTCGAGGTAGCTCGCTCGTAGCGCGCACCTTTAGTTGCGCGTCGGCCGCGTCGTATGATCGATCGATGCGCCTGCGCACCCTCAACATCGGTTGCTTCGGCGGCGGCACCGGACTTCCGAGCCTGCTGGGCGGCCTCAAACGCAATCCGTGGCTCTCGGTGAACGCCGTGGTCACGATGTTCGACAGCGGCGGCAGCTCGGGGGTGTTGCGCGACGAGCTGGGCGTGCTCCCCCCCGGCGACGTGCTGAAGTGCGCGCTGGCGCTCGCGCGCAACGAGCGCGAGGCGCGGCGCGTGCTGCTCGCCCGACTGCCAACGCTCGAACACGCGCGCCTCGGCGGGCACACCGGCGGGAACCTGCTGCTCTCGATGATGGAGCGCTACAGCGGCGACTTCGTCGCGGCGGTGGACGGGCTTCGAGGTCTGCTCGGTTGCGCGGGACGCGTGTGGCCCGTGAGCGTAGAGCAGGCCACCGTCTGCGCCGAGTATCAGGACGGCACCGAATCGCGCGGCGAGGTGGAAGTGGACGCCGCGCAGAACGCCGGGCACGGCATCAGGCGGCTCTGGCTCGAGCCGCAGGTGCACCTCCATCCGTCGACGGAGGCTGCCATTCCGCAATTCGAAGCCGCCATCATCGGGCCCGGGAGCTTCTATACCAGCCTGATGCCAATCTTTCTGGTCCGCGGCGCGGCCGAGGCGATCCGTCAGGTGAGCGGCCCGCTCGTGCTCGTCAGCAACCTGCTCACCGAAGGGCGGGGCATGGCCGACTTCACCGCCGCGGACGAAACGCGCCTGCTTTCCGAGACGATCGGCCGCCCGATCGACGTCGTCATCGTGAACACGACGACACCATCGGCGGCGACGCTCGACCGCTACGCCGCCGAACACAAGGCGCCGCTCGAGATGGGCGACATTCCCGCCGGTACGGAAGTCGTGACGGGAGAGTTCTGGTGTGACGAGATCGCGCGCCACGATCGCGCGCGGCTCGCGCACGCGGTCTGGGCCGTGCTCTCGCGACGGCTGCTTTGATGGAGATGTTCGCGCTCCGCGCAACTAAAGTTGCGCGCTACGAAAGTTGCGCGCTACGAACGTCGCGCACTACGAACCCCGCGCATGCCCCTGCTGACGCTGTCTGACGTCTCCCTCTCGTTCGGGTACCTGCCGCTCTTCGAGCACGCCGATCTGCGAATCGACGCCGGTGAGCGCATCGCGCTGATCGGCCGCAACGGCAGCGGCAAATCCAGCCTGCTGACGGTCATTTCGGGTGAGCAGCCGCCGGATTCGGGCGTCGTCTGGCGCGCGCCGGCTCTCCGTGTCGCGCGGCTCTCGCAGGAAGTCATCGACCGTAGCGCGGAACTTCAGGTCCGCGACCCGCTCGTCTTCGACGAAATCGCCGCAGGGCTCGGCGCGCTGGGCGATCTCGCGGCGGCGTACCATCGCGCCGCGGTTCGCGTGGCGGAGCAGCCGCACGACGAGCAGCGCCTGTCGGCGCTCGCCGATCTGCAGCATCGTCTCGAACTGGAAGACGGCTGGAGCCTGGAGCAGAAGGTGGAGCTCGTGATCTCGCGTCTGGGACTTCCGGCCGATCGCCCCGTCCGGGAATTGTCAGGCGGCTGGCGCCGGCGCACGCTCCTGGCGCGTGCGCTCGTGTCGTCGCCGGACGTGCTGCTGCTGGACGAGCCCACCAATCACCTCGACATCGACGCCATTCGATGGCTCGAGGATTTCCTCCGGCAGTTCACGGGCGCCGTGCTGTTCGTGACGCACGATCGCGCGTTTCTCTCCTCGCTTGCGACGCGGATCCTCGAGCTCGATCGCGGCACGCTCACGTCGTGGCCCGGATCCTATGCCACGTACCTGGAGAAGAAGGCCGCGGCGCTCGAGACCGAAGCGCGCGATCTCGAACGCCTCGACAAGAAGCTGGCGCAGGAGGAAGCGTGGCTGCGCAGGGGCGTGAAGGCCCGGCGGACGCGCAACGAGGGGCGCGTCCGCGCCCTGATGGCGCTGCGTGCCGAGCGCGCGGCCCGGCGCGGCCATGTCGGCGATGTCCGCATGCGCGTCGACACGTCGGAGGCGTCGGGCCGGCTCGTGTTCGACGCGGAACACGTGAGCAAGGCGTTCGGGGGTCGTCTCGTCATCCGCGACTACTCACAGCGGATTTTCCGCGGCGATCGCGTCGGTCTCATCGGCCCCAACGGATCGGGAAAGACGACGCTGCTGCGGTTGCTGGTGGGTGAGCTCGAGCCCGACGAAGGGACCATTCGCCGCGGCTCGAAGCTGCAGGTCGCCTACTTCGATCAGCAGCGGGAGAGCCTCGACCCGGATCGCACCGTGGCCGACACGATCAACGACGGAAACAGCACCGTCGTGATCAACGGGCAGCCGAAGCACGTGCTGGGGTACCTGGCCGATTTCCTCTTTCCGCGGGAGCGCGCGCAGTCGCCCGTGCGGTCGCTGTCGGGAGGCGAGCGGAACCGGCTGCTGCTGGCGCGGCTCTTCGCGCGGCCGGCTAACGTCCTCGTCCTCGACGAGCCGACGAACGATCTGGATATCGAGACGCTGGAGCTGCTCGAAGACCTCGTAGGGGACTTCGCGGGGACGGTCCTGCTCGTCACGCACGATCGCGTCTTCCTCGATCGCATCGTCACGAGCACGGTCGCCTTCGAAGGGGATGGCCGTGTTGTCGAGTACGTGGGCGGGTACGAGGACTATTTGCGTCAGAAGGATGTTGCGGATCGCAGATCGGACGCAGGAGGTGGGAAATCGGACGTCGGGTCTCGGAGATTAGAAGCAGTAGAGCGGAGGTCGGAGGTCAGCGCCGCGCGGTCGCGGAAGTTGTCGTACAACGAGCAACGTGAGCTGAGCGCGTTGCCGGATCGGATTGCCGCGCTCGAGGCGGAGCACGCACAGCTCAAAGAGGAGGCGGCCGCCCCTGAGTTCTACAAGTCCTCACCGGGTTACATTCACGACGTGCTCGCGCGCATCGAGGCGAGCGGGGCTGAACTCGAGCAGCTGCTCGAGCGCTGGGTGGCGCTGGAAGGGCGGGGCTAGCCGAACGGTCCTGCTCGGTCGTGGCTTCAGGCTCTATCCGCCGGCAGTCCGATGTCTCGCGATCAGAATGACGCCGAGGAGGACGCCGGCGGCCACAGATGCCGCGAGCATCCACCAGGCACCCGGCTGGACGAGCGTCATCAGCAGCGTCAGGATGACGAGGCCGAGACCGCCGATGCCGGGCAACGGGCTGGCGGCCAGGTTGACGGGCGTCCAATGGCGGCGCAGCGCCGTGCGTCGCTGCGCGTCGACGGGCTGCAGATCGACCAGACGTAGCGGCCGGATTTCATCGGGCCGCGTGAGCCATCTCGTCGCGACCACGACGAGAACCTGCCGCCACACCCAGGCGCGGCATCGGCGGCGCTCGAATTCCTCGACGAGATCGCCCGCCAGCGCGGCACTGTCGGGCACGAATCGCTCGAGCAGCGCGAGCGCGATGCGGGGAGGTGTGCGCTTGGTCATGTCCGCCTCTCTTTCAGTTCAGGCACACCCTGCCAGAGCGCGACGAGCGCTTCACGCGTGTCCTTGACGGCGCCCAGGCCGCGCGGCGTCAATCGAAAGAAGCGCTTCGCCCGCCCGCCGCGCTGCGGCGTCGGGTCTCCTGTTCTCGACGACACGAGCGCGTTGCGCTCGAGACGATCGAGTGCGGTGTAGGCCGCGCCGAGGAGGACCCGCCGGCCGCTCGTCGCTTCGATCTCACGCGCGATCTGAACGCCGTACGCTTCGTCGCCCACCCGCAGGATTGCCAGGAGAATCATCAACTCGAAATCGGTCAGCAGCTGACGCGGCATATATTCACAAGATATGAACATTTACGGCTGCGTGTCAACCATGTCGCCGCCCGCGCCTGAGGCCTCCGGGTGGATAAGGTAATATGGTGTAGGTATGGTGAAAGTAACGTTCACCGTAGACGAGAGCACCGTGCGGACGTTGAGGACGACGGCCGAGCGCCTCGGGAAGCCGCAGAGCCTCGTCGTGCGCGAGGCGCTGGCGGAGTACGCCGCGCGGGCGGGGCAGCTCGCCGACGTGGAGCGGCGGCGCCTCCTGCGGGCTGTGGACGCGATCATGAAGCGCCCGCCGACACGCTCCGACGCGGCGGCTGAGCGCGAACGCGCGGCCGTTCGTCGCGCGAGGCGTCGGGGCGGCCGTCGCCGGCGCACCGAGTGATCCACCTCGACACGTCCATTCTCATCGATGCGTTCACGGGTACACGCCGGGCCGCACCCGCGCTGCGCGGATGGATTGCCGACCGCGAACGGCTCGGCGTCTGCACGATCGTGCTGTACGAGTGGTGGCGCGGCCCGCGGACGCACGAGGAAGTGGAGGACCAGGAGACGATCGTGCCCGCCGCCGCAGCGTTTGCCTTTGGCGTTCGCGAGGCGGAACTGGCGGCCCGCATCTACGCGACGCTGAAGCGCCCGCGCGGTCGTGAGCTGGACATCGCCATCGCCGCGTGTGCGATCGTCGCGGGTGCTTCCCTGTGGACGCGCACTCCGCGCGACTTCGCTGACATTCCTGCGCTCGACGTGGTGAGCTGAAGGCTCGTGCACACAACTCGGTTCGGACCGAGTCCGGCGCATCAGGGGCAGATGCCGGGTGCTATCATCCGCGCGTCATGCGACAGCTCGTTCCCGCCGTCGTCGTGCTCCTCGCGTTCGCCGGCGTTCACGCGCAACAAGTGAATCCCTCCGCCTTCGGCGGCCTGCGCTGGCGCTCGATTGGCCCACCGCGATCCGGATATGTCTCGGCGCCCGCCGGAATACCCGGGGATCCCACGACCTACTACATCGGCCTACCTGAAGGCGGCGTCTGGAAGACAACGAACGGCGGCACGACGTGGAAACCGATCTTCGACGAGGTTCACGTCGCGTCGATTGGGGCGGTCGCCGTCGCGCCATCGGATCCGGACGTCGTGTACGTCGGCACGGGCAATCAGTCCGGCTGGTCGTTCACGATCGGGAAGGGCGTTTACAAATCAACGGATGCCGGAGGGACCTGGGCGAACGTTGGGTTGCGCCGGTCGCAGTACATCGGCGCCATTGCCGTCGATCCGCGCGACCCCGGCGTGGTGCTCGTCGCGGCGCTTGGATCTCGTCCGGCCGCGCAGCGCGGCGAAGGAAGCGCGCCGCCGGAAGACGCCGAACGCGGCGTGTACCGCTCGAGCGATGCGGGACGGTCGTGGACGCGCGTACTGCCCGCAGAGGATTCGGGCGGCGCATCCGAGGTCTACCTCGATGTCGACGATCCGCGTATCGCGTATGCGTTGATGACCTCCGCAGCAGGTTCATTGGCGTCGAGCGCCGGCGTTTACAAGTCAACCGACCGTGGGGTCACGTGGCATGCGGTCGCGGGCCGGGGGCTGCCGGAGGGCGCCCGCGTGCTCTCGCTCGCGCCCGCTCCGAAAACGGGCGGCCGGCGCCTCTATGCACTCGCAGGCGCTTCGGGCGGACGGGGCGGAGCGAATCGCGGCCTCTACCGCTCGGATGATGGCGGGGAAACGTGGACCCTCGGAACGCGCCAGCTCGCGAGCGCCGGAGGAAGGATCTACGCGGATTCGCAGAACCCCGACGCCGTGTATGTGATGGGCACGGCGATGTATCGCTCCGTCGATGCGGGGCAGCACATCGCGGCGTTCTGGGGCGCGCCCAGCGGCGCGGACCCGCGCTTCCTCTGGATCGACCCGACGAACGCGAAGCGCATGATCGCAGGCGTCGACCAGGGCGTGGCGATCTCGGTCGATGGCGGGGAGTCCTGGTCGCCGTATTACGGACTGCCGAACGGGCAGTTCTATCGCGTCGCCACCGATTACGATGTGCCGTACAACGTCTGCGGTCCTCAACAGGACTCCGGCACCGCGTGCGTGCGCAGCCGCAGCGACTTCGGCGAGATCCGGCCGAACGACTGGTTCACCGCGGGCGGTTTCGAGAACGGGTTCCTCATCGCGGATCCGCTCGACGGCCGCTACATGTACACGCAGGGCTGGTATCACGTCCTGCGGCGGTTCGATCGCACCACGAATCAGGTGACGGTGCTCTATCAGCCTGCGCCGGATGACCGCTTCGGCGGCGCGCCGCCGCTCGCATTTGCCCCGAAGGATCCGCAGACGATGTACATGGCGGCGCAGCACGTGCTGGCGTCGACGGATCGAGGACGTACCTGGCGCGTCATCAGCCCCGATCTCGCAGCGGTGCCCGGAGCGCCCGCACAGCCGGCAGCCATGACCACCGGGGGCGTCGGCGCCCCGGCGCCCGGCGGATCGATTCAATCGCTCGCGCCGTCTCCGCTCGACGCGAACCTGATCTGGGTCGGCGCGAGCACCGGGTTGATCCACGTCACGCGGGACGCGGGCAGGACCTGGACGAACGTGACGCCTCCGCACCTGCCGCCCGGCGGAATCAACGTCATCGACGCCTCTCATGCGAATGCTGGTTCCGCGTACGTCGCGCTGCTGTCGCGCGACGCCCGCCCGCACCTGTATCGCACCACGGACGCGGGGCAGAACTGGCAGGAGATCTCGTCTGGCCTCCGGGACGGCGAGGTCGTGCGCGTCGTCCGCGAGGACCCGAAAGATCCCGATCTGCTCTATGCGGGAACGGTGACGAGCGTCTACGTGTCGTTCGATCGCGGCGATCACTGGCAGTCGCTGCAGCTCAGTCTGCCGACGACCGTCGTGAGCGACCTGACGATACACGGCAGCGACGTCGTGATCTCCACGTACGGACGCGGTTTCTGGATCCTCGACAATGTATCGCCGCTGCGTCAGGCTCGCGCGGTGCTGGCATCGAGCGCGCCGGCGATGCTTCTCCGGCCGGAGCCGGCGTCCCGGATACGGTGGGACAACACGCAGGACACGCCGCTCCCGCCCGAAATGGTCGTGGGGGAGAACCCTCCGGAAGGCGCAATCCTCGACTACTACCTGCCGGCGCCGGCGTCCGGCCTCGTGACGCTGAGAATTACCGACGCTGCCGGATCCCTGGTCCGCGAATACTCGAGCGTTGCGCTGCCTCAGGATACGACGATGGCGAACGTTCCCTCGTACTGGCTGGCGCCCCCGGTCGTGCTGCCCACGACCCAGGGCATGCATCGCATCGCTTGGGATTTGCGATATCCGGATCCGCCCACGTTGAACTACGGCTATTTCGGGACGGCGCTCGACTATCGCGAATACACGTTGACCTGGCACGCCATTCCAGGGAAGACGCCGCGGTCGACGCTGGTCGGGCCGATGGTATTGCCTGGCAACTACACCGTCACGCTCACCGTCGACGGCCGGAGCTATACGCAACGGCTCGAGGTCGTTCAGGATCCGCGAATCACCGTTCCCGCGGCGGCGCTCGAAGCACAGTTTCACCTCGAGCAGCGCATAGTCGCAGGGATCGCTGCAACGTATTACGCGATGACGTACATCGATCAGCTCCACGCGGCATTGACGGGGCCGTCGAGCGCGCAGCCGCCGCAGAGCGCGAGCGACGCGCAGCTCGACAAGGCGATGATGGCGTTGACCAGCGGGCCGCAAAGCCTCGGAATCGCGCACCGGGATTTGACGCGGCGGTTGAACGATCAATTGATCAGCGACGCGGAGCCGACGCCAAGCGTCGTTGCCGGCGTGGACGGTCCGTGTCACGCGATCGATGCGGCGCTCGACGAGCTTCGAACGCTGCAGGCGACGAAAATTCCCGGGGTGAACGCGACGCGAGGGCGTGCGGCCCTCGCCGCGCTGCCCGTCTGGTCGCCGCCGGCGGCGCCAGCGTGCGGCGCGTAGCGGGCCACCTTAAGTCGGTCGGCGGTGCTTTACCGACACCCGGCAGCATAGTTGCACTCTGAGGGACAATTCTCGCGATTCGGCGTTGCAGGTCGGGTTCCGTACCGGGGCGGACTGCGGAAATCTGTGTGTGTCCCTGCGAAATCGCGTACCACGGCTACGAATCGCCAGCTCAGCCGATCCTGACAGCACCTTGGACGTACTTTTTTCATGGCGTGTCCCATCGGATGACGGGCGAGTAACCCAATGATCACGGGCGACGATCGCTCGCGCGGGGCGGAATACGCCGCCGGGGCCGGCGTGCTGGCCGCGGCTGCCGCATTTCAATACGCGCTGCATCTGTTTGCCGGCCAGGGCGTTGCGCTGGCGGCCCTCCCGCTGGTCGTCGCCGCCGCGGCGTGGCTGGTCGGTCTCCGCGCCGCCATGCTGGCCGCGCTCGGCGGCACCGCGGCAACCGCATTCGTGGTCGTCCGCTCGCTGTGGCCCATCGAACGAGGGGAGTGGGGCGGCGTCGCGGCGCTCGTCTTCTCGGCGGCGGCCGCGTTCCTGATCTGCGCCGCGTTCCGCCTGTTCCGCGGGCGCGCCGATACGGAGCGCGGCGCGAGAACGCAGGCCGAGCTGCGCCTTCAGCAGAGCGACCGGCTGCAGCAGCTCACCGCGGCGCTCCTGCAGACGCGAACACCGGCAGAGGTCATCGCCACCGGTCTTCCCGAACTGCTCCATGCCGCCGAAGCGAGTGCGGGCGCGCTCGCCCTGATTGGCGACGAGGGCAGCGAGTGGCAGATCGTGCAGACGCTCGGATACGGCGAGCTCACGGGCGGATCCGCGCGGCGCTGGTCCATGGACTCGCCGTCGCCGTTTGCCGACGCGATGCGCAGGCGGGATCTCGTGGTGATCGAGCCGAAGATGGCGACCTTCGATCTGCCCTTCGACGCGCAGCCTGGCGATCTGATCGTTCCGCTCGCGATGGCTGGCCGCTCGATCGGCGCCGTGCTGCTCAGCATCCCCGACCGCCGTCCCGATGACGATCGGCGCGAGCTCCTGATCCCGGCCGGCCGGTACATCGCACAGTCTCTCGAACGCGCGCGAGGGTACGAAACCGCCGAGCGCGCGCGCAGCGAGGCGGAGGCGCTCCGTGTCCGCGCGGATCGCGAGCTGCGGGAACGCCAGAAGGCGGAAGAAGCCCTGCGCCTCAGCGAGGCCCGATACCGTGCGCTGGCCGTACGCACGAGCCGCCTCTACGCGCTGAGCGCCGGCCTTTCCGAAGCCGTGTCCCTGAGCGCCGTCGCCAAGGCCATCGTCCGTCTCGGGAAGGTCGTCGTGGGCGCATCGGCCGGTTCGGTGGCGATGCTGACCGAGGGCGGCACGCGATTCGAGACGCTCCACGCCGACGAGCACGGATCGGAGGCGATCGATTCGCAGCGCAGGTTCCCCGCGGCCAGGGGACTCTGCGCGACGGCGGCGGCCGAGACCCAGCGTCCCGTATTCGTCGGATCGTTCGGCGAGTGGCAGGAGCGGTACCCGCAGTCGGCGTCCATCGCGGCCGATGGCGGCTACGAATCGTCGGCGACGCTGCCGCTGCTCGTGGACGGCGCGGTCTTCGGCGTGCTCTCGTTCCATTTCACCGTCCCGGTCAACTTCGACGAAGAGTACGCGGCGGTGCTGACCTCGGTCGCGCATCACTGCGCGCAGGCGCTGGATCGCGCGCGGCTCTACGAGACGGCCGAGCGCGCGCGATCGGAAGCCGAGACGGCGAACCAGTCGAAGGACGATTTCCTCTCCACCATCTCGCACGAGCTGCGCACGCCGCTGAACGCGATGCTCGGGTGGGCGGCCATGCTGAAGAGCGGCGCCGTCGACGCGAGCCGGACGCAGCGCGCCGTCGAAGCGATCTTCAACAACGCCACGCGCCAGGGGCGCCTCATCGAAGAGCTCCTCGACGTCTCGCGAATCGTCGCCGGGCGCGCATCGCTCGATCCGCAGGACGTCGACCTCGGCGAGAACCTGCGCGGCGCCGTCGAAGCGATCATGCCGCTCGCGGCATCGAAGGAGATCGAGGTCAAGCTGGAGGCGCCCACCGGCATCAGCGTCTTCGCCGACCCGCGGCGCCTCGAACAGGTCTTCTCGAACCTGCTCTCGAACGCGGTGAAGTTCACGCCCGCCGGGGGCCAGATCTTCGTCGACGTGAAGACGTCCGACGGCGCGGCGCAGGTGCGCGTCGTCGACAGCGGGAGCGGCATCGATCCCGCGTTCCTTCCGCACGTCTTCGAGCGGTTCCGTCAGGCCGACAGCGCGCCCACGCGCACGACGGGAGGCCTGGGACTCGGCCTCTTCATCTCGCGTCAACTCGTCGAGGCGCAGGGAGGCACGATTCGGGCGGAGAGCGAAGGGCCGGGGCGAGGATCCGCGTTCACGGTCACGCTGCCCGCCGCGACGGCCGCGCCCGCGCGCCACGTGAACGCCATCGCACCAGGCGCCGATGCCGGCCAGCAGCAGCCGATGCCGGCGCTCGACGGCATCGACGTCCTCCTCGTCGACGACGAGCCGGACGCGCGCGAGGTGATGGCGGCGGCGCTCGAATCGTGCGGCGCGACGGTCATCTGCGCGGCGTCAGCTCCCGAGGCACTCGAGACCCTGGCGCACACCGACGTGGACCTGCTGCTGTCGGACATTGCGATGCCGGATCACGACGGGTACGAGCTGATACGGAACGTCCGCTCGATGCCGTCGACGCGTCTGGCGACGCTGCCGGCCGCCGCTGTCACCGCGCACGCGCGCGACGACGAGCGCGAGCGCGCGCTCGCAGCGGGGTTTCAGATGTATCTGATCAAGCCGGTGCATCCGTCCGCGCTCGCGACAGCCGTCGCCGCGCTCGCAACACCGCGCTCGGCGTAGGGCCGCCGACTCCCGCGGACGACGCGGATCAGGTGTCGTCGCGCGCAACTTCGGCCGCGGACTTACGCGGACGACGCGGACAGGCGTCGCTTCAGTTGCGCGAACGCTTTTTCGCTGAGGTTTTCTTTCGTGGGACGGCCTTCTTCGTCGCCGTCTTCTTGCGGGGCGCCGGCGCGCTCGCGGCCGCTTCCTTGCCCGCCTTGATCGCGGCGGCGCGCTCGATGATCTTCGCCAGCATCGCTCCGGCGTCGCCGCCCTTCGCAGGCGCGGGGCGATTCGACGTCCAGACGTCCGGACGGTCCTGCGCAAGGATGTCCTCGAAATCCCCCTCGCTCTTGATGCTCTTGGGCGCGAACTCGGTGATGTCGACGTCGCCGGCCCACTCGTCGCGATGCTTGATCAGCAGCCACGATCGATCGCCGCTCCCGCCCGGGTAGCGGCCGCCCGTCCGCACGAGCACCCACGATCCCTTCAGCTTGTAGCCATCGAGCGTGAACTTGAGGTCTCCCTTCTTCAGCGCGGCGTCGACGTCGGCGGATTCGGGCGTCCACGTGCCTTGATCCCACAACATGACGATCCCGGCGCCATAGCCTTCCGGGATCACACCCTCGAACGTGCCGTACTCGATCGGGTGATCTTCGACGTGCATCGCCAGCCGCTTCGTCTTCGGATCGAGCGACGGCCCTTTTGGCACGGCCCACGAGAGCAGCACGCCGTCGTGCTCGAGGCGGAAGTCGTAGTGCAGATGGCTGGCGAGATGCTTCTGCACGCAGAAGAAGCGGCCCTTCTCCTGCTTCTTCGCGCGCTCCGCCGCGAGCTTCGGGTCGCCGGGCGGTTCCGGCGTGGACGTGAAGTTGCGTTTTTGCTTGTACTTTTCAAGGGCCATGCTTTACCGCGTCCCTCCCATCAGCTGCTTGCTTGGCTTCACCAGCACGAACATGACGGCTGTCGCGATGAGCAACGCCGTCGTGACGTACGCGAACAGCAGGTTGAGCGGCATGGAGCTGAAGAAGCCCGCTGCCCAGCCCGCGAGCTTGTTGCCGAATGCGTTCGAGAGGAACCAGACCCCCATCATCAGTCCGACGATGCGCAGCGGCGCGAGCTTCGTGACCGCGCTGAGACCAACCGGACTGATGCACAGCTCTCCGAGCTCGGAGACGAAGTAGGACGCCACCAGCCACCACGGGCTCACGCGTACCCCTTCACCGCTCGCCATGGCGCCGGCGGGCACGAGCACCAGGAACGCCAGACCCATGAAGAGGAGCCCGAACGCGAACTTCGAAGGAACCGATGGCTCGTGTCGTCCGAGCCGGAGCCAGAGCCAGCCGAAGATCGGCGACAGGATGATGACGAACACCGGCTGCACGGACTGGAACCACGACGAGGGGAAGGCGAACCCGAACACTTCGAGACGCGTGTAGCGATCGGCGAAGAGATTGAGCGTCGAGCCCGCCTGCTCGTACGCGCCCCAGAAGAGCACGGCGGCGAGAAAGAAGATGACGATCGCGCCGATCCGCTGCCATTCCTCGCGGCTGAAGCCGTGGCGCGTCTCCGCCGTGCGGTGCGCGGCCGTCGTATCCGCCGTTGGCGCGGCGGGCTTCTGTCCAAGGCGCGCGATGCCTGCTTTCAGCCGCTGCCGTCCTAGCACGTACTGGATGACGCCGAAGGCCATGCCGACGCCTGCCGAGGCGAAGCCGATGTGCCAGTTCACCCGCTGCGCGAGATATCCGGCGATGAGCGGGCCGATGAACGCGCCCAGGTTGATGCCCATGTAGAAGATCGAGAAGCCGGCGTCGCGGCGTTTGTCGCCCTGCGGATAGAGCGATCCGACGAGCGTGCTGACGTTCGGCTTCAGCAGCCCCGTTCCGAGCACGATCAACCCGAGACCCGTGTAGAAGAAGGGGAGCGTCTTGAACGCGAGCGTGAAGTGCCCGGCGGCAATGACGATGCCGCCAAGGAGGACGGTGCGGTACTGGCCGAGCACGCGATCGGCGACGAGGCCGCCGAGAATCGCGGCCGCCCAGGCGCTGCCCGTGTACGTGCCGTAGATTGACGCGGCGTGCGCGTCGGAGAATCCCAACCCGCCGGCCGCCGCGGGCGCCACCATGTAGAGAATGAGGAACGCGCGCATTCCGTAGTAGCTGAAGCGCTCCCACATCTCCGTGAAGAACAGCGTGGAGAGGCCGCGCGGGTGGCCGAAGAAGCCGCGATCGAGTGTGTCGGACGTCCCTGAACGCTGCTCGGGACGGTCGCCAACGGACGCAAGGGCTGCGTCGCTCATCGCGGGGAGTGTACTCTAGACGGAGGTTGGAGGTTGGAGGTTGGCGGTTGGAATCGTAGCGCGCAACTTCAGTTGCGCGTTCAGGGAGGCTGGATGCTGAAGCGCACGTGCAGGGTTCGAGTGTCGCTGCTGTCTGTGGTGCTCGCGTTGACGGTTTCCTGCGCGCGCGCGCCGAAGCCGGTGGCGCCGGGGAAGGCGCCGGCTCCCTCCTCGCTGACGGAGATCCTCCCCGCGCCCGCGACGATCGAGCCGTCGACCGTGCAGTTCAGCGCCGGGCCGGGACTCGTGATCGTGGCGCCGCAGAACGACGCTGCCGTCGCGCGGATCGCCACGCTGACCGCGCAGTTGATCCGCCGTGCGACAGGCGCGCGGCCCGCGGTGACGACCCCAGATGCGGCGCCGCAGGGCAGCCGCATCGTGCTTTCCGTGAAGGGTTCGCAGCCGACGGGCGCCCCGGCCGACGAGGCGTACGAGATGACGATCGGCGACAGCGAGATCAGAATCGACGGCGCCTCCGCCGCCGGCGTCTTCTACGGCGTCCAGACGCTGCGGCAGCTCCTCCCCTATGCATCGGAGTACGAAGCCGCGAACTTCGCGAAGCCGAAGCCGGCGCTGCTGCCGGGGGCGCACATCATCGATCGGCCGCGGTTTGCGTGGCGGGGCGCGATGCTCGACGTCGCGCGGCATTTCTTCAGCGTCGACGAGGTGAAGCGCTACATCGATCTGCTGGCGCTCTACAAGATCAACCGCCTGCACCTCCACCTCGCCGACGACCAGGGCTGGCGCATCGAAATCAAGTCCTGGCCCGAGCTGACCGCTCGCGGCGGCCGCTCCGAGGTCGGCGGAGGGACCGGCGGCTATTACACGCAGCAGCAGTACGCCGATATCGTGGCCTACGCGGCCGATCGCTTCATCACGATCGTCCCGGAGATCGACATGCCCGGCCACACGAACGCGGGGCTGTCGTCCTACGCGGAGCTCAATTGCAGCGGCCGCGCGCCGGAGCCCTACACGGGCATCGAAGTGGGGTTCAGCGCGCTCTGCGTCGAGAAGGACGTCACCTACAAGTTCATCGACGACGTGGTGCGGGAGATTGCCGCGATGACGCCCGGCGCGTACTTCCACGCGGGCGGCGACGAGGTGAAGACGCTGACGCCCGATCAGTACAAGCAGTTCATGGAGCGCGTCCAGACGATCGTCCAGTCGCACGGGAAGCAGATGATCGGCTGGGACGAGATCGCGTCCGCAACCCTTCTTCCGACGTCGATCGTCCAGCACTGGAGACCCGAAGCGTCGCGCGCGCAGCTCGCCGCGTCGCCGCGGCTCATCCTCTCACCCGCAAACCGCGTCTACCTCGACATGAAGTACGACGATCAGACCGTGCTCGGCCTCAGGTGGGCAGGCATGGTAACGGTGCAGAAGACGTACGACTGGGACCCGGACAAGGACGGCGGCGTGCCGCCCGAGAAGATCCTCGGCATCGAAGCGCCGCTGTGGTCCGAGACCGTCGCGACCGTCCACGACCTGGAGTTCATGGCGTTCCCGCGGATCGCAGCGCTCGCGGATCTCGGCTGGGCGCCGGCGTCGACGCACGACTGGCAGGCGTTCTCGCTCCGCCTGGGCGCGCAGGCCCCGCGGTGGACGGCGTTGGGTGTGAATTTCTATCGGGCGCCGGAGATTCACTGGCGGGCGCTTCGTTGACAGCTCTTCTCCTTTCGACATACGACCTCGGCCGGCAACCCTTCGGCCTCGCGTCCCCCGCCGCATGGCTCCGGCAGGCGGGATTCGATGTCGTCTGCATCGACCTGACGCGGACGCCGCTCGACGAAGGCGCGGTGCGCGATGCGGGATTGATCGCGTTCTTCCTCCCGATGCACACGGCCACGCGGCTCGCGTTGCCGGTCATCGATCGCGTGAAATCGCTCAACCCGTCGGCACGCCTGTGCGCGTACGGGTTGTACGCCCCGCTCAATGCCAGGGTGCTGCGAGAGCGGGGCATCCAGACCATCCTGGGCCCGGAATTCGAGGCGGATCTCGTCGCGTTGGCGCGCAGTACTCAGGACCGTGGCTTCCGCCTTCAGGCGGAACCACCTCTTAAGGCGGAAGCACCTCAAATCCCGCGGCTGGCCTTCATAGCCCCCGATCGGCGAGATCTACCGCCGCTCGCGCGGTACGCATCGCTGCAGATCGGCGACGCGCGGCGGACGGTCGGCTACACGGAGGCGAGCCGCGGCTGCAAGCACCGCTGCCGCCACTGCCCGATCGTGCCCATCTACGATGGACGCTTCCGCATCGTCCCGGTCGACGTCGTCCTTGCGGACATCGCCGCGCAGGTAGAGGCGGGCGCGGAGCACATCACGTTCGGCGATCCGGATTTCTTCAACGGGCCGCGGCACGGGATGGCTATCGTGGAAGGATTCCACCGCGACCATCCAGCCGTTTCGTACGACGTCACGATCAAGGTCGAGCACCTGCGCCGCCACCGCGGCCTGCTGCCGCGGCTCCGCGAGACCGGGTGCGCCTTCGTGACCACGGCCGTCGAATCGTTCGACGACAGCGTCCTGCAGAAGCTCGACAAAGGACACACGCTCGCCGACTTCGAAGGCGTCGTCGACGATTTCGGTCGAATCGGCCTTGCGCTCTCGCCGACCTTCGTCGCGTTCACGCCCTGGACGACGATCGACAGCTATCGCGAGATGCTGGAAACGATCGCCCGGCTCGGTCTCGTTGGCGCGGTCGCTCCGATCCAGTACGCGATTCGCCTCCTGGTCCCCGACGGGTCGCGGATGCTCGAGCTCGACGACGTCCGCGCGCGGATCGTCCGCTTCGACGCGGGATCGCTGACGCACGTCTGGCGTCACGAAGACCCGCGCGTGGACACACTGCAGCAGGAACTCGAGCGGCGAGCGGGCGCGCGCCTCAATCAGCCGCGCAAAGAGCTGTTTCTGGCGGCGTGGAAACTGGCAGTCGAGGCCGCGGGGATGTCGCTTCCACCGCCGCCGCTCCCCGCGCGCGCCACGGTGCCGTACCTGAACGAGCCTTGGTACTGTTGAGCGGAGCCTTCGTCGGAGCAGGTGGCTCTGATATGAGCGTCAACGACGAACGACGAACGACGAACGACGAACGACGAAGACGAGCGAATGGGGAATGCCGAATGCTTCCCTGAGTGAGCGTCCAGAATTCGTCTTTCGTCCTTCGTCGTTCGTCATTGACCAAAAAGCCGAATGGTCAGCCTTTCGCCCGACGCGATCTCCTCGTCGATCACGACCCGGACGCGCTGGACCGGCGTCGTCTCGAACCGGTGGATGCGTGCGTAGCCGACCGTCGTGCCGCGCGCCAGGACCTGCCACGGACCTCCATCCGATCCCAGCAGCGAGTGCGCCAAGACGATCTGTCCGCGCGTGATGTCTTCCTCGAGCCGCGCACGCGAGACGCTGACGCGGCGTCCAAGGTCAATCTCCGCCGCGCGTCCATCCGGCTCCCATCTCACACGCGCGCTCGTGCCGAGATCGTCGCCGAACCGAGACGTTCGCAGCGCGTGAAACCCGTTCAGGCTGGCGATGTCCGGCCCGCTCAACAGCCCGTCACGCGCCGGCGGCACGTTCAGCAGCAGCTTGGAGTTTCGGCCGACCGAGCTGAGATACAGATCGAACAGCTGTTCGCCCGTGCGGACGCGGCTGTCTTCCGCGGGATGGTAGAAC
>JBKPTE010000111.1:0-13308 GCA_046735335.1 Acidobacteriota bacterium
GCCGCCTCATGGGCATCGGACATCGCATCGTTCACGGCGGACGGCGGTACCGCGATCCGATGCGCGTCGACGACGACCTGCTGCAATCGCTCGGCGCGCTGGTGCCATTCGCGCCCAATCATCTGCCGGCCGAGATCGCGCTGATCGATGCCTGCCGCACGCGTCTGCCGGAGATCCCCCAGATCGTCTGCTTCGACACCGCCTTCCATGCCGACCTGCCCGACGTGGCACGGCGGCTCGCGATTCCTCGAGAGGCGGACGAGGCCGGCGTCCGCCGGTATGGATTTCACGGGCTGTCGTACACGTTTCTCATGCGCGAGCTGGGAAAGGACGGCCTCGATCGCGGACGCCTCGTGCTCGCGCACCTCGGCAGCGGCTCGAGCCTGGCGGCCGTCCGGAACGGCCGGTGCATCGATACAAGCATGGGTTTCACGCCGATCGGTGGCGTCGTGATGAGCACGCGCGCCGGCGACCTCGATCCCGGCGTCGTGACGTACCTTGCGCGGACGAGCGGCGCCTCGGCCGAGCAGCTGGAGCGATTGCTCAGCCACGCGTCCGGCCTCGCCGGCATTTCCGGGGGAATCTCCGACATGCGCGGGCTGCTTTCACGTGAAAATGAGGACGATCGCTGCCGCCTGGCGGTCGCGATCTATTGCTACGCGATCCGCAAGCAGATCGGCGCGTATGCGGCCGCGCTGGAAGGCATCGACGCGCTCGTCTTCACGGGCGGCATTGGCGAGCACGCCGCGCCGGTCCGCGCTCGGATCTGTGAGGGCCTCGAGTTCCTGGATCTTGCGCTCGACGATCGCCGCAACGCGGCGAGCGAGCGCGTCATATCGACGACAGGGTCACGCGTGGCCGTCCGCGTGATCCCCACTGACGAAGAAGCGGTGATTGCCGATGCCGGATACGCACTCCTCGGTTGAACCCCGCACGAGCCTGCCCGAGACGCTGCTCTCGAAGATGGACGCCTACTGGCGCGCGGCGAACTACCTGTCCGTCGGACAGATTTACCTCCGCGACAATCCGCTGCTGCGCGAGCCGCTGCGGCTCGAGCACGTGAAGACGCGCCTCCTCGGCCACTGGGGCACGACGCCAGGGCAGAACTTCGTCTACGTGCACCTGAATCGGATCATCAAGCAGTACGACCTGGACATGATCTACATCTCCGGACCCGGCCATGGCGGTCCGGCGATGGTCGCGAACACGTATCTCGAGGGGACCTACAGCGAGATCTACCCCGCCGTCAGCCGCGACGAAGAAGGGCTGCGGCTGCTCTTCAAACAGTTCTCGTTTCCCGGCGGGATTCCGAGCCACGTCGCGCCCGAGACGCCGGGCAGCATTCACGAAGGGGGCGAGCTCGGGTATTCGCTCAGCCACGCCTTCGGCGCCGTGTTCGACAATCCCGGGTTGATCGTCGCCTGCGTGATCGGCGACGGCGAAGCGGAAACCGGTCCGCTCGCGACGGCCTGGCACTCGAACAAGTTCCTCAACCCGGCCATCGACGGCGCCGTCCTCCCGATCCTGCACTTGAACGGCTACAAGATCGCAAACCCCACGATCTTCGCGCGCATCCCGCGCGAAGAGCTGCGCGATCTGCTGGTCGGCTGCGGGTGGGAGCCGTACTTCGTCGAGGGCGACGATCCGCAGCTGATGCATCCGCTGATGGCGGCGACGCTCGACCGCGCGATCGGCCGGATTGCGGCGATCCAGAAGACCGCTCGGGCGGAGCGCGATACGGAGCGTCCGCGCTGGCCGATGATCGTGCTCGCGAGCCCCAAAGGGTGGACGGGTCCGAAGGTCGTCGACGGCCAGCGCGTCGAGGGAACGTTCCGTTCGCACCAGGTGCCGCTCTCCGATCCCGCGCACAATCCCGCGCACCTCGAACAGCTCGAAAACTGGCTGAAGAGCTATCGGCCCTGGGAACTGTTCGACGCGAACGGCACGTTCCGCTCCGAACTGCAGGAACTGGCCCCCGTGGGGTTCCGCCGGATGGGCGCAAATCCGCACGCCAACGGCGGCCTGCTGTTGCGCCCGCTTCGCGTGCCGGATTTCCGTGGGTATGCGGTGAAGGTGGACGCGCCCGGCGCTCACGACGCGGAAGATACGCGCGTCCTCGGACGCTTCCTGCGCGACGTGGTGGCGCTGAACGCGAGCCCGCGCAACTTCAGGATCTTCGGGCCGGACGAAACCGTGTCGAACCGCCTCGATGCCGTCTTCGAACGAACGGCGCGGCAGTGGATCGCCGAAATGGAGCCCGACGACCAGTGGCTCGCGCCGGAGGGCAGCGTCCTGGAAGTCCTGAGCGAGCACCAGTGCCAGGGCTGGCTCGAAGGCTACCTGCTCACCGGACGCCACGGCCTCTTCAACACCTACGAAGCTTTCACCCACATCGTCGACTCGATGTTCAACCAGCACGCGAAGTGGCTGAAGGTCACGCGCGCGCTGCCCTGGCGCCGGCCGATCGCGTCGCTGAACTATCTGCTCGCGAGTCACGTGTGGCGCCAGGATCACAACGGCTTCACGCACCAGGATCCCGGGTTCATCGACCTCGCGCTCAACAAGAAGGCGGAGGTCGTCCGCGTGTACCTGCCGCCCGATGCGAACTGCCTGTTGAGCGTGATGGATCACTGCCTGCGCAGCCGCAACTACGTGAACATCGTCGTGGCGGGCAAGCACGCCGCGCCGCAGTGGCTGCCGATGGACGCGGCCGTGCGCCACTGCACGGCTGGTATCGGCCTGTGGGAGTGGGCGAGCACCGATCAAGGATCGGAGCCGGACGTCGTGCTCGCCGCCGCCGGCGATGTGCCGACGCTCGAGGTCCTTGCTGCGGCCGCCATCCTGCGCCGCCATGTGCCGGACCTGAAAGTCCGCGTCGTCAACGTCGTCGATCTGATGAAGCTGCAGCCCGCGAGCGAGCATCCGCACGGCCTCGGCGATCGCGACTTCGACCTGCTGTTCACCCGCGACAAGCCGATCATCTTCGCGTATCACGGCTATCCGTTCCTCATTCATCGCCTGACGTACCGCCGCACGAACCATGACAACCTTCACGTGCGCGGATACAAGGAAGAAGGTACGATTACGACGCCGTTCGACATGGCCGTCCTGAACGATCTCGATCGCTTCCACCTGGTTGGCGACGTGATCGACAGGCTGCCGCAGCTCGGCGCGCGCGGCGCGTACCTGAAGCAGCACATGGGCGATCTGCTGACGGATCACCGTCTGTACATTCGCGAATACGGGGACGACATGCCGTCGATTCGCGGCTGGCGCTGGCCGGACGCGCCGTAAGGGCTGAATCCCGAGAGCCCGCTGTCGGTAGTGATTCCGCACAAGTACGGAACGAATGCTCATCGAAGTCATCGTTCAGACGCTCGAGGATGCGCGCGAGGCGGCGCGCGGCGGCGCGGACCGGCTGGAGGTCGTCCGGTCGATTCGCGATGGGGGCCTCACGCCCCCCCTGTCGCTCGTTCGAGCGATCGCCGACGAGACAGGCCTGCCGCTGCGCGTGATGGTGCGCGAGAACAACCGCTTCGGCACCAGCGCCGCGGAGCTTCCCGCGCTGCGCCGCGCCGCGTGGGCGTTCGCCGATCAAGGCGTCGACGGCCTCGTCATTGGATTCGCCGCGAACGGCCAGCCGGACATTCGCGCCGTCGAGGAGGTGCTCGAAGGGGCGCCGCACGCGTCGTTCACGTTCCATCGCGCATTCGATGCGCTCGCGGATCCGATGTCGGCTATCGACGCGATCGCGAACATCCATGGCGTGGATCGGATTCTCACGAGCGGCGGAACGGGCGTTCCGGCCCTGCGAAGCCTGCGGATCCGCGAGTTCGGCGAGCGAGCCGGCGACAGGCTCGTCATCGTGGCAGGCGGCAACGTGGACCTCCCGACCTTCATCAGCATGGCGCGGTCGGGCTGGGTCCGCGAGATGCACCTCGGGCGCATGGCCAGGCTGCCGGAGGATCCGGACGCGCCGGTCTGGGGCGACAAGGTGCAGATGCTGCGCGAGTTAGCCGCGTCTCTCGCGCCTGCGTGAGACGGCGCGATCTCCTTCGAAATCCCTTGATATTCCCCTGACCGCGTTCCGATAATCACGAAGGTGCGCGGGCGCGTGAGTGTGCGCGGCGGCGTATGGGTGCGCGGGGGCGTGTGCCTCGGCGTGTGCGCGTCCCTCGTCGCTGCGGGTGCGGCGCAGCAGCGGCCGCGCTCTGCCCCTCGGCCCGCCGTCACCGGGCCCGCGCCGCCGATCCTCAACGATGCCTCCATCGCGGGGTTCGAACGCGTCGTGAAACCGTTTCTCGCCGAGAACTGCTTCCCCTGCCACGGAGAGAAGAAGCAGAAGCGCGGGTTGAACTTCGAAGCGCTGACCTCCGCGAAGACGCTGATCGACGATCGCGATCGCTGGGACGAAGTCGTGCTGCGGCTCCGCCACCGCGAGATGCCGCCGGAAGACGAGCCGCAGCCGCCGGAGAGCCAACGGCAGTCCGTTGCCGGCTGGCTGGGGCGCGAGCTGGCGCGGATCGATCGCGTCACCCCTCCGGACCCCGGCCGCGTCACGGCACGCCGGCTGAATCGCGCGGAATACAACAACACGATCCGCGATCTTTTCGGGCTCGACATGCACCCGGCGGACGAATTCCCGCAGGACGACACCGGGTACGGGTTCGACAACATCGCCGACGTGCTGTCGCTGTCGCCGGGCCTGATGGAGAAGTACCTGACTGCAGCGGACCACGTCGTGCGCGCGGCCATCTTCGGCGCGCCGGCGGTCGCGCCGACGCTGACGCGGCTGCGATCCGATGGACGACGGTCCGGGAGCGCGCAGATGATTCCCGAGCAGTACGACGAAACGGGCCTGAGCCTCCCCAACGCGTTCCACGCCGTCCATCGTTTTCCAGTGGACGGCGAATACGTCGTTCGCGTCGTGCTCGGCGGCGTCCGGCCGGCAGCATCCGAGCCGATTGCCGTGACGCTGAACGTCGACGAGAAGGACGTCGCGCGCGTGACGCACGATCCCGAGCGCGCGGCGACGTTCAACGACGATCGTCAGGAGTTCGGCGGACAGTCGATAGAGTTCCGCGTGAAGCTGACCGCTGGCGATCACTGGATCGCCGTCGCCATTCCCCGCATCTTCGAAGGGCTCCCCGCGCGGTACGGCGGCCCCCATCCATCCACCCGCCCCGAGCCGCCGCCGCGCGAGTTCGCCGCGCCCCCGGGCGCCTCGCCGGAGCGCATCGTGCAGCTTCGCAAGCGCTTCGACGAGACGACGGAGGAGCTGCGCAAGCTGCCGCTCGACGGCGTCCGCGTCAGCTCGGTCGACGTGGCGGGCCCGTATGCGCAGGTGACGGGACCCTCGCCCGAGAGCACCGCAAAGATTTACACCTGCGGACACCAGCATGGCCAGCACCAGCGCTGGTGCGTCTCGCGCATCATGACGGACCTGGCGTGCCGGGCCTTCCGTCGTCCCGTCCGCGCGTCGGAGATCGAGAAGTACGTCGCGCTCGTTCACGACACGCAGGACGAGGAAGGATCGTTCGAGGAAGGGCTCGCGGTCGGAATCCAGGCGCTGCTGGTGTCGCCGGAGTTCCTGTTCCGCATCGAGCACGACCCGGCTGCGACGCGCGACCTTCCGGCGCATCGCATCACGGCGCACGAACTGGCGGCGCGGCTCTCGTACTTCCTCTGGTCGAGCATGCCGGACGAGGAGCTGCGGCACGCGGCCGACAGCGCAACGCTGCGCGATCCGAACGTGCTCGCGGTGCAGGTACGCCGCATGCTGCGGGACCCCAAAGCGCGCGCGCTCGCGGAGGGCTTCGGCGGCCAATGGCTTCAATTCCGGGGACTCGAGTCGGTCACGCGCGATCGCGACCGCTTCGAGTTCGAGGACTACCTGCGGCTGTCGATGCGCCGCGAGACGCAGATGTTCGTGGAGCACGTCATCCGGCAGGACCGCAGCATCCTCGACTTCCTCGACGGCAAGTACTCGTTCCTGAACGAGCGTCTTGCGCGGCATTACGGCATTCCCGGCGTCCACGGTCCGGAATTCAGGAAAGTCGATCTCACGGGATATCCGCGCGGAGGCGTACTGACGCAGGGGAGCGTCCTGACCGTCTCGTCGTACGCGACCCGCACGTCGCCAGTGCTGCGCGGCAAGTGGATCCTCGAGAACCTGCTCAACACGCCGCCGCCGTCGCCGCCGGCGGACGTCCCGAATCTCGACGAGAAAGCGATCGGCACATCCGCGTCGATGCGCGAGGGGCTCGAAGCGCATCGGAAGGATCCGACGTGCGCCGCGTGCCATCGGCGCATGGATCCGCTCGGGTTCGGCCTCGAGAACTTCGATGCGGTCGGCGCGTGGCGGACGAAGGACGGGAACTTCGACATCGATGCGTCTGGATCGCTGCCGGACGGCGACGACTTCAATGGCCCGACCGAGCTGGAGGCGATCCTCCGGAAGGAGCCGGAGCCGTTCGCCCGCTGCCTCACGGCCAAGCTGCTCACCTATGCGATCGGCCGCGGTCTCGGCCCGTACGACAAGCGTATCGTCCGGCAGATCGCGCAGCGCCTGCCGGCGCGCGGCTACCGGTTTTCGGCGCTCGTCCTCGAAATCGTGAACAGCCTGCCGTTTCAATCGAGGCGGGCGGACCCCGACTCCGCTCAACCGAAGTTGCGCGCTATGGTACAACGATGATGATCATGCGCAGCCATTTGCCACGCCGGACGTTCCTCAAAGGGATGGGCGCCGTCATTGCGCTCCCGGTGCTCGACGCAATGACGCCCGCGTTCGCAGCCCCCGCGGCGTCCGGCAAGGCGCCGATCAGGCTCGCGTTCACCTACGTGCCGAACGGGATCACGATGGCGGACTGGACCCCCGCCGCCGACGGCGCCGCGTTCGAGTACTCGCGCATCCTGAAGCCGCTCGAAGCGTTCCGAGGGGACACGCTCGTGCTGTCGGGGCTCTCGCACCGGAACGGCAACGCGCTCGGCGACGGCCCCGGGGATCACGCGCGCGCGGCGGCGTCGTATCTGACCGGCGTGCATCCGCGCAAGACCGCGGGCGCCGACATCGAGAACGGCATCTCGGTCGATCAGATCGCGGCGCAGCATCTGGCGGAAGAGACGCGCTTCGGATCGCTGGAGCTCGGCTGCGACGATTCGCGCACGATTGGCAACTGCGATTCGGGGTATTCGTGCGCCTACACCAACAGCCTGGCCTGGCGCGGACCCGCGACGCCGATGCCGCCGGAGACGAACCCGCGGCTCGTCTTCGAACGGCTCTTCGGCGATCTCGACACCAGCATCCCGGCCGAGACGCGCGCGCGGCGGCTGCAGCATCGGAGAAGCATCCTCGACCTCGTGAGCGAGGGGACGCACAGGCTCGTCGCGGATCTCGGCGCGCCGGATCGGCGGAAGCTCGACGAGTATCTGGAGTCGATACGCGAGATCGAACGGCGCATCGAAAAGTCCGAAGCGGACCTGACGGGCCTGATGCCGTCTATCGACAAGCCGACCGGCATCCCGCCGCAGTACGCGGACTACGTGAACCTCATGTTCGACCTGCAGATCGTCGCGTTCCAGACCGACTCGACGCGGGTCGTCACGATGATGATGGGGCGCGAAGGCAGCCTGCGCACGTACCCGGAGATTGGCGTCCCGGATCCGCATCACCCGCTCACGCACCATCGCGGGAACCCCGAATGGATCGAACGCGTGACGAAGATCAATTCGCTTCACGCGGAACTCTTTGCGGGCTTTCTCCGAAAGCTGGGGTCGACGCCCGACGGCGACGGCACGCTGCTCGACCATTCGATGGTCGTCTACGGGAGCGGCCTGAGCGACGGCAACAGGCACACGCACGAGGACCTGCCGGTCCTGCTCGCCGGGCGCGGGGGCGGCTTCCGGCTCGGGCGCCATGTTGTATATCCGAAGAACACGCCGATGACGAATCTCTATCTCACGCTGCTGGATCGGATCGGCGTACAGGAAGAGAAGATCGGCGACAGCACGGGGCGAATCGAGCACCTGACGGACATGTAGGGCCGACCGCGACGCCGGGTCTGAGAGACCCGGCCTACAGCAGATGTAGGGCGGGCTACAACACATGTGGGGCGGGTCTCTTAGACCCGCCGTTCAGCACAACAACCCTTCGTACATCACCACATCGGTGCCCACCTCCGCGACGGCGGCGTGGATGAACTGCCCGTCCGGAGACCACGAGACCTGCCGCGCGATGAGCGTCGGGCGCTCGTCGAAGTCCGTGAGCTGACGCATCGGCCCGCCCGACGTGGGGATTGCCCAGATGTTGGCCGTCGCACCATCGATCAGCGGGAGCGCGAGCCAGTTGCCGTCCGGCGACAGGCTGCCGTGGACGAACGACGGGGACACGGGCACGCGGAGCGCGTTGATGAAGCCGATGGGTTCGGCCGGACCGTCCTCGGGTGATGCGCGGCAGATGGTCCAGCCGACGCTGGAGCCGTCACTGGACCTGACGGCAAAATAGAGCACGCCGTCTCCCACCGCAGGTGAATGCAGATTGGCGTCGCCTCGCACCCGAACTGCCTCCCCGCCGTCCACCGGAATCTTCTCGATGCACCAGCGCGGACCATCTGAGCGTGTGTAGTACAGCCACCGTCCATCGCGCGACCAGGCCGCGCCGAACCCGTCCGGAACGAGCTGGCGCAGGCCGCGGCCGTTCGCGTTGATCACCCGGATCTCCATCGCGCTCCTCTGGCCGCGCACGAACGCGATCCGGTTCCCTGCCGGCGACCAGAGCGGCGCGCCGATTGTGACAGCGCGGTCGCGTTCGAACGTGAGCTGGCGAATGCTGGATCCGTCCGCCCGCGAGACCCACAGATTACCGTGCGCCCCCGTGTCTGAAAGGAACGCGATCTCCAGGCCGTCGGGGCTCACCGACGGCGTCTGCACCTGTCCCGTCTGCCTGGTGAGGCGCACGCCGTTTCCAACGTTGTCGATCGGGGCGCCGGCAACCGGAAATTTCCAGATGTCCGACGCGGTGCGGATGCGGCACGCGACCAGGGTCCCCGACGCGTGGACGTCCGGCCCGATCTGCGAGGCGTCTCCGAACGTGAGTTGCCTATCGCCCGTTCCGTCGACGCCGATCGCGCGGAGGTTGCAGGTGCGCGGGTACGGAAGCGTGCCGCCGGCGGAGGAGCTGTAGACGATCGACGCCCCGTCCGGCATCCACGACAACCCGTTCATCGAGCCGGCGGACGCGAGCGTTTTCGGTTCTCCTCCCTCGGCGGGCACGACCGTCAGCTCCTCGCTGAACTGCGTGACCGTGGTCGATTGAAACGCGATCCACCGCTCGTCGGGCGACCAGCGGACGGACTTGCAGGGATGATTCGAGGCCATGGTCGCGACCACGCGCGGATGCATTCCGTCACGGTCGCTGGTCAGCAGCTCCTGCGTGTCGTTCCGAAGCCTGAAGAAGGCGATCCGCCTGCCCGATCGGCTGATGTCGCCGCCGCCGAGCGCGGCGGCGATCGGCCGCGGCGTACCGCCGAGGGCCGGTATCTCCCAGAGCGAACCTTCCTCGTCCGAACCGTCCGGCGGCGCGTAATAGAGGATCGCGCTCGAGTCGGGTGCCCAGCGCGGATGATCGTGATGGCCATCGCCCCGCGTGATCTGGAGCGGCGTGCCTCCCGAGAGCAGCAGCGTAAAGAGATGCCGCCGTCCTCCGGCCATCGCGACGAAGGCGACCATTCTGCCGTCGGGCGAAATAGCTGGGGCCTCGTTCATCCCTGGAAGATCGGTGAGCCGCTGGAACCGCACGTCCGCCGCTGGCAGCGCCGGTGCTCGCGCCGTCTCCACGTCCGCGGCGAGCGCGTCGAGGCGGGCGTCGCCGATATCGCGCAGCCGTCGCCGGGGATCCTTCGTGAGGCACGATTCCAGCACGCGCCGGACGTGTACGGGCGTCGAGCCGGGGAGCGCGTCCCAGTCGGGCTCGTCGTTCAGGACCGCGGCAATCGTGTCGGCGATCGTCGCGCGCGCGAACACGGGCCGCCCGGCAAGCAGCTCGTAGAGCACGCACCCGAACGCCCAGATGTCGGTGCGCTTGTCGATCGCTCTTCCACGCACCTGTTCGGGGCTCATGTATGCAGGCGTCCCGAGCAGCACGCCGTCGCGCGACTCGCTCGAGAGGGTCGGCGAGTGCGCCGATTCGGCCGACGCCGCCGCTTTCGCGAGCCCGAAATCGAGCACCTTGACGAGGCGGTCGCCGGTGAGCTTGATGTTGACCGGTTTGAGGTCCCGGTGCACGATGCCGCGCTCGTGCGCGGAGTCGAGCGCCGACACGATCTGCGCCGCGATCTCGAGGACCTCCGCGACGGGTAGACCCGTGCGCGCGGCGGCAAACGCGCGCGCAAGGTGGTCCGCGAGCGTTTCACCGCCGACCAGCTCCAGCACGAGCGCCCGCGCGCCCGTCCCGCCGCCCGCCGGCGCGGGAATGTCTTCGATCTGGTAGATCGCGCCGATGTGGGGGTGGCTGAGCGTGGCCAGGACGCGCGCCTCGCGCTCCAGTCGCGCCATCAGTTCGGGATCTGCGGCGAGCGATGGGCGCAGGACCTTCAGCGCGACGTCCCGCTCCAGGCGTCCATCGCGCGCGCGGTAGACCTCCCCCATTCCGCCCGCGCCGAGCAGAGAGAGGACTTCGTAAGCGCCAATGCGGCGGCCGATGAGCCCGGAGCCGTCAGTCAAATGCCGGGCCGCGGGGCCTGCAGAACGGGCTGCTCAGGCCCGCCGCGAGGGTGTGGGGCGGGTCCTTGGACCCGCCCTCCGTCAATATAATGTGAACGCGTAAATCGTGTCCCCCGCGGCGACGGTCAGGTACTGCTTGCCGTCCAGCGCAAACGTCTGCGGCGCGTTCGAGACGTTGCCGATGCGCGAATGCCACACCGGCTTCCCCGTCTTCGCATCGTGCGCGACGATGTTTCCGCCGGCGTCGCCCGCGAACACGAGGCCGCCCGCGGTCGTCAGCAGCCCGCCGCCGCCTCCGCCGCCGTTCAATCCCGGGTAGCGTTCGCGCCACACGGCCTTCCCCGTCTTGTAATCGAGCGCCGTGAGATAGCTGCCACCCGAGCCGATGTGCGCTTCGAGCTTGCCGCCGAGACCCATCGAGCCGCGTGGATCCGGGTCGAGCAGATAGAAGATCGAATAGCCGTTCTCTTCCGCAACGTAGAACAGTCCGGTATCCGGGTTGAACGCGGGCGGCTCCCAATTCGTGACACCTCCTTCGTTCGGAGACACGAGCGAGCCGCCGATCGTCGCGTCCTTCTCGACGATCCGCTTCGGCCGGCCCTTGTCGTCCAGCCCGGACGCCCAGTTCGTCTCCGATCCGAACTTGCTGGTCACGATGTGCTCGCCATTGGTGCGATCGAGCACGAAGAAGTAGCCGTTGCGGGCTGCGGTCGCGACGAGCTTCCGCGGACGCCCATTGATCTGGCCGTCGAACAGCACCGGCGTCTGCGCGGAGTCCCAGTCGTGCTTGTCGTGCGGCGACGTCTGGTAGTACCACGCCATCTTGCCCGTATCGATGTTCACGGCAATGAGCGAGCAGGTGAAGAGGTTGTCCCCCTCGCCGCGCCCTTCGGTGTACGCCGGGGTCGGATTGCCGGTCCCGAATATATAGAGGTTGGTTTCGGGGTCGAACGAACCGGAAATCCAGACCTGCGCGCCGCCGTGGCGGGCGGCGTCGAGGTCCTTCCACGTGTCGAGCCCCGGGTCTCCCGGGTTCATCGGGACCGTATAGAACTTCCACTGCAGCTCGCCCGTTTCCGGATCGAACGACTGCAGGAAGCCGGGCGCATCCAGATCGTTCCCGGTTCCGGCCAGCACGTGGTTGCCAATGACGACGGGCGCCATCGTGGAGAAGTACTGCTGGTTGAAGTCGGAGATGACCTTGTGCCAGCGCTCCTTCCCGGTCTTGGCCTCGAGCGAGACCAGGAAATTGTCGGGCGTCTCGAAGTAGAGGTAGTCGTGCCACATCGCCATGCCGCGGCTGCCGATGTGCGTCCCGCCTTTCGTCTTCCAGAAGTAGTGCCACAGCTCGCGTCCTGAGCGCGCGTCCATCGCCCAGGCGTTGTCGGGCGTCGAGAAGTAGATCGTTCCGTCCACCATGAGGAGCGACGCCTTGATGTTGCCGCCTCCGCCGCCTGGAAATTCACCAGTGCCCTCGCCGCCGACGATGACGGGGCGCCCGCCCCCGCGGCCAAAGCCTCCGAACCCGCCGAACTCGTTGCCCGGGCCGGGAGTGATGCGCGCCGTCCACGCCAGCGTCAGGTTCTTCACCGTGGTCTGGTTGATCTGCTTCAGCGCGCTGTAGCGCTTGCCGGAGTAATCGCCGGAATACGTCGGCCATGAATCCGTGAGCGGCTTCAGGATGTCCTTCGGGTCGAGCCCGCTGCCCTGCGCGCCAATCGCGATCGGCGCGATCGTCAGTGTGATGGCAATCAGCAGCTTCTTTGTCATTTGAGTGTCGCGAGATATGCGGTCACGTCGTGCATGTCCTTGTCGGTCAGCGTGGACCACAGCGCGCGATGGCCCGCGAGCGGATCGTGAATCTCGACCTTGGTCTTGTCGTCGAGGCGAACGGATCGAACGGTGTCGTCGGGAAGCATCAGCGTGACGAGGAAGTGGTCGATCTGCACGAGACGCCCTTCCACCTTCTCGCCGTTCGCGAGCGTCACGGATACCGTGACGGGACGGCCCGACGAGCCGGCGCCTCCGCGGCCCGGCCCACCACGTCCGCCGGATGCGCTGCCGCTCACCCACGCGTTCTGCAGGATCTTCGCTTCGGGAAGACGGGTGCCGATGCCGCGCATGTCGCCCGATGCCGAATGGCACGAGCTGCACTTCGCGGTGAAGTAGGTCTGGCCGGCCGCTGCATCGCCGACGAGGGCGTCGGGCGGAGGCACGCCGCTGTCGGGCGGCGCGCCCTGCGGCCGCCCGGCGGCCTGCAGGTTGTGGAGGTACGACGCGACCGCCTTCGCGTCGTCATCGCTCATCGGGATCGGCGGCATGCCGCGCTCGGCGCGGGCGCCGTGGATGATCGGCGTGATCAGCTCGCCCGCCTGATCGTTCAGCACGAGCTGCGATCGGAGCAGATTGGGACCGCCCAACTGCCCGCCGCGCGCGTCGGCTCCATGACACGCGCTGCACGTCCCGCTGAAGATCGTCTTCCCGCGTTCGATGACGGCAGGGTCGGCGGGTGGGCGCTGCTGCGCCGGGAACACGCCGCGTCCGCGCCCCACGGGCCCTGGCGGCGGCGTCTGCGGAGCAGGCGGCTGC
>JBKPTE010000112.1:0-14192 GCA_046735335.1 Acidobacteriota bacterium
ACACTGTCCGACGTATTCGAAGAACGGAAGACTGAACCACACGACCTTGCCGAATGGCCCCAAGTTGGCGGGAGGCCGACCCGCGGGAGACGCGTGGAGGACGTAATCGATGCCACTCTCCAGCAGGGCATGCTTGTTCGCGAAGTGCGCGTAGAAGGCTGAACGGCCGACATCAGCCCGCTCGAGGATGTCGCTCACGACAATCGTGTCGTAGCTCTTTTGGTGAATCAACGACACGAGCGCGTCTCGCAGGCGACTCTGGGTCTTGCGAACTCGCGCGTCCGTTCTGGGTGTCGATTTCATGGTTCTCCTCAGACAGACAAACCCAGGCATTCTGTTCGTTTACGCACGGTTTGCCGTGACACGTTCTCCGCCGCCGGTCATTTCAGTCTACGCTGATCGTGGAGAACGTCATGCACCAAGAAGCAGCGCCACGGACTCGCGGATTGCTGATCGATTGGGCCGCTCGGTACGACCTCTTGGCGTGGCTGCTCACCCACGGCAGGGAGCGACAACTTCGAGAACGATTCATCGATCTGGCCGGGCTTGCGCCCGCAGATGCGGTGCTCGATATCGGCTGCGGCACGGGTACTCTCGGCATCGCGGCCAGTCGCCGCGTCGGACCGAGTGGAACCGTCTGCGGCATCGATGCCTCGCCGCCAATGATCGCCAGAGCGCGCCGCAAGGCGGCCAAGGCCGGCGTTGACGTCGACTTTCGCGTCGCTGTCGCCGAGAGTCTGCCGTTTCCCGACGGTCGATTCGACGTTGTGATGAGCACGCTGATGCTGCACCACCTGCCGAGGAAAACCCGGCAGCAGTGCGCCGGAGAGATCAGACGGGTCTTAAGAAGTGGTGGGCGTTTGCTTGCGGTCGATTTCGGACGGGGCAACGGACGTGGCCTGCTCGCGCATTTTCATCGCCATGGCCACGTCGAAGTCCGCGACATCGTGACTCTGCTCGAGCGGGCTGGTCTCACGGCAGTCGGTACCGGAGCGGTCGGCATGGATAATCTGAACTACGTGCTCGCGGAGGCATCGACTCGCGAACCGCGCGATCGGAGCGCCGGTGCATGAACGGCCTGTTCGTCACCTGCCGGTCGCTGCGATCGCGGCGACGCTGCTCGTCACGGCGACGATCGTTCTGTACAGGAGTGGCCTGATCGGTGGAACGAGCGCTGCGTTCGGGTCGACGACCATTGGCCTGATCGTTCTCGCGCATCTTGGCGCGCTCGCGGCGAGCGGCACTTGCCTCGTCGCCTTGCGTCGGCTACCTCGACGAAATCGCCATAAGTGATCGCGGAAGATTAGAAGACCTATCACAATCCGCGCCCTGATCGCGTTTGTGGCCGCTCGCAAACCGCTGAATACAAACCGAATTCTCGGGCCCAGATGCCGACGGGCGCGCCGGAGACTCTGTTTCCCGTGACGACCACGCGCGGTCGGGGCTCACGTCCGAAAGCTGCCACGCGAAATCGTCCGGTGATCGCTACGCACCGATCAAACGCACTCTGATTGCACCGCTGTGCGCGCGCTGCCACGCCAATCCGGAATACATCGATTCGAGCCGCGGGCACCGGTCGACCAGTATGCTCGTTATCTGACGAGCGCGCACGGTAATCAGATGTCGAAGGGAGAAACGCGCGTCGCCGTCACATGCGCCCGCCGCCATTCCGATGAAGAGCTCATGACGGCATTCGAGCACACCGATGCCCCGGAGGACTGGAAGCACGCCGTGCACGCCCAGGCGCTGCAGCACGGTGATACATCCGCGCGCCGACCTGCTCCACATGTCACAACAGTCACGGCGGAATGCCTGCTGGCCTGGCGAAGCTGGAGGAGGTCTGCTGGCAGTGTCGGTGCGCTCAAGGAGCTGCGGTTTCGGCGCAGAGCCCTGCTGGTCGCGACCATTCGGATTCTCGGCTTCCTCGCGACCTTGTGGGTGAAGATTCGGCGGCTCGCGCCAGTGTCCCGCTAGAGCACAAAGATCAGACGCGCGGCTTCCCTTGTCGAGGTCCGCGTCCGGACGTGGACGCCCCGCGTCCACGCGTGCGCGCGCACGCATACGAGCGGGGCGCCACGCGCTGCACTACTGAATGAAGATAATCCGGACCTGGAATGTGTCGTTTTGCCGATGGTTGCTCGCGTTGAGTCGAAAATCGCGATGCTGGTACTCCGCGATGATCTGGAAACCGTTGTTGAACGGAATATTCACGTACGGGGTCACCGCCCACTGCGAGCTCGGAGTCCCGGTATTCGGACGGAAATAGTCATACCGGAGGCCCGCGGCGAGAAATGACCGTGGCGTGTAGGATCCTTCCGCGAAGGCGCCCCTGCTGTGGAGCTTCGTCAGCGTGGCGTCGATCGGGAACGTCGCAGGGCTCGCCGGCGTCTCGTCACGCCCGTACTGATAGCCACCCAAGGCAAGGAAGTTTGCAACCGGATAGGATGCGTAGAACGCGACGCGGTCGAAATGATTCGAAAACGCGCTTGCCTCAGTGAAGTCGAAATCGGTCAGTCCGACATCGCCGGCCGCCGACACACCACAGAGCTCGCCAGTTGTTGCATTGAGTCGGCCGATGGCCGTGCCATCGACGCACTGCGTCGGCGTGGCGATTTGTCCGTGATAGTAGACGACCGAGACACCGCCGCCGTCCGGATGCAAGATGTAGGTGGCATTCGCCGACAAGTCCACGGAATTGTGGCCGATCGAGGTGTACGGCTTCCCGAGCGCAGCGGGCGCCTGGTTTGCGCCTCGCCACGGACCGGTTTGTGCTGGAAATGCCAGGAATGAGTTGGCCTCCTCCTCCCAGCGCATGATCGTTCCTCCCATAATGGCGCCACGGACGGAAAGCTCATTCAGATCCCCTCCTAGTTCGATACCGGCTTCGTCGAGCCCCCACGGCTGGAAGAGTGACGGAACGCCCCGACCACCCGCTGAAAGCGGCGACGTCTGGAACAACGGACGGGCGTTGGACAATGGGCGGTCCGAGGCGCCAAAGCCTTCCCATGGATGGAAGACACCGAAGCGCGAGGTGAAGAATTTCCTTTCATCACCTTTGACGAACCGCACGTAAGCATTCTCGATCTCGAAGACGTCCTCCGGCGAGACCGACAGCTCCGACAGCGAAGCGAAGTACTTGCCCCAGGATCCCGTGAGCGGGTAGAGCGTCGCCTCCATGAAGCTGAGGGCGTTCGTCACGGTGCGAGGACCACAGACGCCTCCCGGACAGTTGGCGATCGGCGCACCGTTCGGCTGGTTCGTCGCCTGCGTGTCGTAGCGTGACTGGATTCGCGCGGAGAAGACGTCGCCGAGGTTGAACTTCTCGTCTTCGGGCTCGCCGATCGGATGCGAGGCGAGCAGCCGGAACCCGGCAGCTCTGAACTTGTATCCGGTTTCATTCAACCGCGGGATTGTGGTGTGACAATGAGAGCACTCCACTCCGTATTTCCGTGCGAACATTGGCATGGCCGAAGCGTCAGTTGCGAGGAGGCCGCCCATGATGACTCCAACCAGTGCACAACTCCTGATGATTAGCCGTGGCGAACACATAATGCCTCCCTATGAGCTCCTGACGCGTTACGCTCTCACGCATCGTCTCGAAGTGGTGCCACTTACAGTCCCGGCGCCATACGCAAGATCATGACCAAGGGTAGCCCGCCGCCGCCCCGGGGACACCCGCAGACGCGCTGGATGTCCGAGCCGGACATACGGAGGAAATCAAGTGACCAGTCCCGACGTGCGCGCTCGCGAACGCCTGCGACCGATGTGGAGCGGCACGTCTGTAAGTGCGGGATTTTTCGCGCAAAGCGAACTATTTCCCACGTTCGAAGAGTCGCGTCACTCAGTTCGCAAGCACAACCGCCGAGTCGCCAGCAACCTCGGTTCGAGATCGGAAATGCCAGCGTGGTCGCGCAGAATCGTACAGACGGAGGTGCCGATCGACACCCTAAGCTGCCCGGATTGGATGCCGAGTGACAGACGGCATGCTTCGCGCAGAGGAAGTGCACCGGGTTTATCAGAGAAGGGTTCGTGTGAGTTGATCTAACGTTGTCAACGTTCGAAGTCGTGCAGCCGCTCGGCGGCCTCGGCGAGGGACATCGAGGCGGGGAAAAGGATGCCGCCGAGCGCCCTTGCCGCGACTGTGGCAGTGAGCTGAACTTAACACCCATCGCCGGAAGCTCGACCTCATAGCGTGGCGTCATAGCGACGAACGTCGGTCTGCAGTCTGCAGTATCCCCGTCGTGACGCCGTCGTGGATCGCCCTGGGGCCCGCCGCAGCTGCGCATAAGTACCTGGCCATATGCTGCGGGCGGCACATAGCCAATGGGTTCGAGCAGTCGGCGGGTGTTGAACCAGTCGACGCACGTGAGCGTCGCGAATTCGATCGCGTCCGTATGATGCCATGGTCCCCTTTCGTTGAGTCACCTTTTTTAGAGAGGCCGAGGATCGATTCGGCCATCGCGTTGTCGTAGGAAGCGCCTCGCCTGCCGACCGCCGGTTCGATGCCAGCCTCAATCAACCGGTCCGTGTAGCGCACGGACAGGTACGGCGTGCGCGATCACTGTGATGCACGAGGTCCTCGCCGCCGCCGCCGCGCCGGTCCTAGATCGCCTGCTCGAGGCATCGAGGACAAAGTCGGTTGCCAGCGACGCAGAGACGCGCCACCTGACGATGTGCCCTCGCGAACAGTCGATGACGAAGGCGCTCTAGACGAGATCACGGAAGCGCGCCTCAAATATCGGTTCGGCTCGGGCTGCGCTTGATCCGGTTTCGTGGACATCTTCTGAAAGGCGGCGACCATGTCCCGACCGATGGCAGACACACCCAAGCGCCGGCCGCGCCGGCGATTCGATGACGACTTCAAGGCCCAGGCCGTTCGGCTCGTGCTGGACGAGGGCAAGAGCATTCCCAGCGTCGCCCGCGATCTCGATCTGACCGAATCAAATCTTCGCGTCTGGGTGGCGCACGCCCGCGCGGATCGCACGCACGGCAAGACCGGCCTGACGACGGCGGAGCGCGAGGAGCTCGCCAGGCTGCGCAAAGAGAATCGGATCCTGCGGGAAGAGCGAGAGATCTTGAAAAAGGCGGCAGCCTTCTTCGCGAACGGGCGGCGGTGAAGTTTCGCTTCATCGCGACGGAGAAGGCGCACCACTCGCTCCCGCTCTTGTGCCGCTGTCTGCGGGTGACGCGCAGCGGGTTCTATGCGTGGCACGACCGCCCCGAATCGGTGCGTGCGAAACGGACCGGCAGTTGAAGGTGCCCGTGCGCGCGTCGTCCGAGGGCAGTAAACAGCGGTATGGGAGCCCGCGCATTCACCGCGATTTGCTCGAGCACGGCGAGGCTGTGAGCCGCAAGCGCGTGATCCGGCTGATGCAGGAAGAGGAGCTGCAGGCGCGCGTGCGTAAGCGGTTCAGTGCACGACCAATAGCGACCACGGGCCAGCCGGCCGCCGCCAATCTCCTCGACCGAGACTTCACGGCGGCAGCGCCGAACCAGCGGTGGCACGCTGGCGACGCGTGGCGAGGGCACGAAGGTCCAGGCAATGACCGTGACACCGGAAGACACGAAACTGTCCGATGTCATGCAGCAGTACTGGGTCAACTTCGTGAAGACGGGCGATCCAAATGGACCGGGACTTCCGGCGTGGACAGGCTTTCGAGACCCGGAGCGAACGTATGTGCAGTTGGCAGAGGCGGGCGTCACCGTCAAGCAGGGTCTGCGACGGTCGCAGTGTGACGTCTACATCGAGGATATCAACAGGCAGGTATCGCGATAGTGTCGCTCGCGGGCTTCAAGGGAACGGTGCGCGAGCTCGCCATCATCCGCCGGCGCCACACCAAGCCCCACTCCTCACTTCAGCCAATTCTCAATCTTCAAGGCAGGCACCCGTCTGAACTCGGCGACATTGTCCGTGACGCAGACCGCGTCGATGGCTCGCGCATGGGCGGCGATATGCTAGCGAAACGGCGCGCGTCCTGTCGAGGGCTACGGGCGCTGTGCTATGGCTCCCGTGGCGAGCGTACGCATAGCGCAGAAGTGCCAGGAACGCGGGCTGCGAGCTGCATCGGTTCCGTCGGACGACGTGCGCGGCGGCTATACTGGAATGGCCCTATAGGCGATCAAACACTTCAGCTCAATTCAATGTTCGTCAATGTGCGTCGCTAAGTGACGATGTTGCCCGGTGAATCGAGGGTCATCTATCACAGTCCTATCACAATCGAATCGCTCACTTGCGGCGTGTTTGCGCGGCATATCTCAGTACTCGTCCAGTGAACCGTCGGGGCTTTAGCACAGAAGCGGACTCGCGGTGCTCGCTGCAGGTGCATCACGTTCTTTTCCTGCAATCTAGAGCGGAAGACCAAGCGTAATGGCCAATGCTTCGTCAACCCGCGACATCTCGTCGGCGGTCAGGCGGGCCACGCGCGTCTTCAGGCGGCTCTTGTCGATTGAGCGGATCTGGTCTCCGAGAGCGCGTCCGCGCTTGCCCTTCACTTCGACCATGGCCTCGCCCGGATAGAGCGAATCCACGTTGCTCGTCACCGGCAGGACGACGACCCGTGCGCCGTATCGATTGCACGAGTCGTTCGAGACGACGACGGCGGGGCGTGTCTTGCGGATCTCGGTTCCGACGACGGGATCGAGGTTCACCCAATACACGTCGCCGCGTCGAGGCGCGCGGCTCACGCCGGCCAATCCTCGACGTCGGTTGCAGACCAATCGCGGCCCTCCACCCTGCGCCAGGCCTCGCGTGCGGCAGTCCGATACGCCTGGTCGAGCACCTCGCGAGACGGCCGCAGTCGAGCCCGGATGGCCTCGTTGATGAAGCGGCTGATGCCCTTTGCGGGCAACTCCTGCTTCAGTCGCTCGTGGATGTCCTCGTCGATCGTGATGTTGAGACGGACAGGCATTGTTCTTAATCCTGTAGTAAATACAGCATTATACAACGCCGCCCTGGTGCTGCGTGGACGGGGACTCCGGTCTTGCGAACACGAAGAGCAATCGCGGCGCCCGGCGCGGCGAAGGGGCCCGTGCGAGGCGGCGTGGTCACGGCGACGCCGAACGCCACAGCGGAAAGGACCGTCGTCGCGACGGCCGACGATACCCCGACTCCGCGCAGCACCGATGGGTCGGTGACCGACCCTGCTGAATCGCTCACGGTCCCTCCTTGTGGTGCCTACGTTCCGTTTCAGCTGCGGCACCCACAACGAACCACGCGCCGCCGGCGGCCGGCGGCGATTTCACTTTGCGAATCGTTGACGTCCACCTTTCATTCGATGCTGCCGAGGACGGGCGATGTGACCCTGATCGCGGGATTCTGATCGAGCGTGACCAGAACTCGCCATACTGAAGTGCGACCGCTGTCACTTTTCGGGGACTTATCACAAACTGTTCAATCGCTTCGAGAATGTCCCCGTAAGCCGTTGATTCTAAAGCGGAAGATGTCCGAGTGGTTGAAGGAGCACGCTTGGAAAGCGACTCCGCCCGCGCGTGCTGACGCACACGAATTCCCACCAACGCATTCCCGATGAACGACTGCACGCAACAACGATATGCGTCGACGCGTTCTCGTAAGTCACCGTGTCGACCCTGGGTTTGACGGGTATGTGACACAGTTCTGACACAGTTTCGATGTTCAGTTGCTCGACGAACGCCGACGAGTACTGACGCACACAGAACGTGGAGGTCGCAGGTGCCCCGACGTCGCTTCACCGCGATTGGACTGCGACGGCTTCGGCTTCGATCTCGGTACGCTCGCGCGCCGCCGTTGCGACGACGTGGATTCCAGCCCGCGCAAGTCCGAGAACCATTGGTCGGCCAATCCCGCGGCCCCGCCGGTCACGCACGCGACGTGGCGTACGATCTGGCGCGGCGTCAGATGGCGTTCCACTGATGCTCTCCCCTCCAGTTCTCAATTCAGGAACCTGAAGGCTCCGCCGTCGTCGGTAAAGGGAACTCCCCGATCGAAGATCCAACGATACTCACCATCGTGGCGCCGAAGGCGGTAATCCATCTCGAACGATTCCCGGCGGTGGAAGTGATCGAGATAATGGGCCACGCAGCGATCAAGGTCGTCGTGGTGCACGCCGTCCGCCCATCCGTCCCCATCTCTTGCTCGATGGTGCGCCCGGTAAACGCGAGCCACCTTTCGTTGAAGTAATCGCACGTCGAGGCCAGACCGCCAGATCATCACCGGCGAATGCCGGACGAGGAGACGGTATTCCTCGGCAGTGAGCGGGCGACCCATCCCGGCGACTATGCCATAAACGTCGCTGTCCGTGCAGATCGATTGGCGGGGCCCCCGAAACGGCCTCCGCAGGCCTTCGGAGACGGTCGAAGAAGGAGCGTGCTGCGCGGACTCGGCGTTGGCGACAAACACGGACCGACATGCATCCGTTCAAGTCGTCGGAGGCAACATGGAATCTGCACGTCACGAAGCGACGGCTTCGTGGTCTGTTGATGACGAAATCTAGTCCGCGCTCGGCCAACTCTAGTGCCCAGCCTAGGAGTGCAGCAGGAGAACTTCGCGGGTCAGCGGTCCTGATTACCCGGCGCGACACCCACGGCAGTACGTCGAACAGCGCGCGTATATTGAACTACTCGAGTGGCAGCCAAACCCTAAACGTGCTGCCCCGACCGGGGCCGTCGCTCGACGCGTTAACCTGCCCGCCGTGCAGTTCGACAAGCGCCCTTACCAAAGCGAGGCCGAGGCCGAGACCTCCCTGGCTGCGTTGAATCGTCCGGCTGTCCTGTACGAGCGGCTCGAAGACGCGCTCAAGCATTTCTGGTGACAACCCGGCACCGTCGTCGGTAACGGTGATGACGGCGTGAGCGTTGTCGGAAGAACACAACGACAGCCAGACGCAGCCACCTTTCGGGGTGAACTTCCCCGCGTTCTGGAGCAGATTGCCCACGACCTGCGCGATTCTCGTGGCGTCGATATAGCTGCGCAGCGGGGTGTCGGTGACCCTCACGTCGAATTCGATGCCCTGGGTTTCGAGCACCTGACGGAAGTCTTCACCGGCGAGCCGCACGATATCGTTCAACTCGAAGGACGCGCGGTCGAGAAGGATCTTGCCCTTGGCAATCCGCGTCAGGTCGAGCAGATCGTCGAGCAACCGGCCCATGTGCGCCAGTTGGCGGTCGACGACAGGTAGGGCGCGCTTCGCGTACTCGCTGTGAAGGCCGGCCCGCTCGATCGTCGCGACGCTGCCGCGCGCCACACCGAGCGGGTTGCGCAGTTCGTGGGAGAGCCATGCGAGGAACTCGCTCTTGTGCCGATCCGATTCACGGAGTGCTGCCTCGCTCACCCGCAACGCGCTTTCACTGTCCCGCAGCGCTTCCTCGGCCGCGCGCTGCTCGGTGACGTCGGTGTTGGTGCCAAACCAGCGAACGACATTTCCGGCGTTGTCACGAATCGGAATGGCGCGCGACAGAAACCACCGATACTCTCCGTTCTTTCCCCGGAGTGGGAACGTATCCTCCCACGGCTGACCGGTATCGAAGCAGTGGCGGATCTTGTCCACGACCCGCTGGACGTGATCCGGGTGATGGACCGTCCGCCACCCCCAACCGCGCACCTCCTCCAGCGTTGTTCCCGTGTAGTCGTGCCAGCGCTTGTTGTACCAGAAGATCGATCCGGCCTCGTCGGCCATCCATGCAAACTGCGCAATGTTGTCGGCCAGCGTTCGGAATCGCTCCTCGCTTTCGGCCAGCGCTTCCGCCGCGCGCTTGCGATCCGTAATCTCTTCGGCGGCCACGCTAATCCCGACGATGCGGCCGTCGTCATCTTTGATCGGCACCCAGTGTTCGCTCCAGGCCCGTTGCACGCCTGGTTGGGCCGACGTCGTCCCGTGCATCTCGAAGTCCAGCCGCTCGCCCGTGCGCAGGATTTCTCGGAGGGCGGCTTCGGCCTGTGCGCCAACGTCCGGCACTACCTCGCTCGGCGTTTTCCCGATATGCTCCTCGATGGACCTCCCATTTATCTCCGCGATGACTCGGTTGACACGCGCCCAGCGAAGATGCTCGTCGAAGACGCACAGCCCGATCGGCGCCGTTTCGTAGAGGGTTTCCAGTTCCATGAGGCGCTGGCGTGCGAGCGTCTCGCTCGCGCGCAGCAACTCCTCCATGTGCTTGCGCTCGGTGATGTCCTGAACGACGCCGGCCATCCGCTGATGCTCGCCACCGTCATCGAACACATGACGGCCTGCCGCCCAGATCCAGCGTATCTCGCCATCGGCGCGCAGGATTCGGCATTGAAGACTCCAATCACGGCGACTCTCGAGACCGTGACGGAACGTGCGGTCGACTTCCTCGCGGTCTTCCGGCATGACGTGCTGAAGAAACATCTCGTACGTCCAGCTCGGAAGCACATCCTCGTAGCCGAAGATTCGGTCATGCTGCAAGGAGCGACGCGTACTGTGGTTGACGAGATCGAGTTCCCACGCGCCAGTTCGCGCCGTCGTGAGCGCAGACGACAGAAAATCCTCCACGAGCGGAGTACCCTCCAGTCGTACCTGCGCGTCGGGCACGATATCGAGCAAGCCGGCGACACGGCCGGCCTGGTCGCGAACGGGCGTGAAGGAATGTCGCGTCAAGAACGGATCCGCTCGATCGCCACGAATGGGTGCGGGCCAGTCATGACGGTTGTGAGCGGACTCGTCGGGCGCCATTATTCGGCGCAGCTGAGGACCGAGGCGGTCCCAGAACTCTGGCCAGACCTCCGATCCCGGACGGCCCAGCGCAGCCGGATGCTTCGCAGGGCCGAGCACCAATGCGTACGCTTGGTTGTAAATGAGCGTGAGATCAGGACCGGCCCAGAGCGCCATGGGCGTCGTGGTCGCATCGAGGCAGATCCGGACCGCCGTGCGAAGCGTCTCCGGCCAGCCGTCGACGTTCCCCAGCAATGTGGAGCCCCAGTCGATTGAACGGCACAGCGACTGGATCTCGCCCGAGCCGCCAAACGCAGTGTCGGCCGCTCTCTCACCCGTGGGGATCATGCTGTTCTCCGCAACCGAACAGGGAGTGGCGTAACTGCACGACACGCGCCCGACGGGCGCGCTCGGCCCCACCTGTCTCTAACGCCGTCGTGTCGCGATGAGCGCAGGCGGCGATTGTACACGAGGATCCTCGCCGCTGTTCCGCTGAGCGATAAATGAAGCTGATCGATATTGAAACAGCTGCCGACCCGCCGCAGGAGCACTGCCCCAACACTGGAGCGGTGAGCCGATATCCCCACGATGAATGCCCAACGATCCACACGTCGATCGGTTCCCGACCGCAACGGCGGCAACGACCCAAGTACAATCGTGATGGACAACGCCACGTGATCGCCGGCCGTTAACCTGGCGCGCCCGCCCTCACATCGCTGACGCGGGGCAGGGCGCTGCTTTCCATTTCGTTCTGCTCCAAGCGACAGGATCGTGTTGTGCGCGATCGGCATCGCGCGATTGCCGCGTTGGTGGCGCGCGGCACCGGCACCGCTCGGCACGCGCGTGACGAAGCGTCTCGTCCTCCGCGACCTTCACGTGCGCGTGCTCAGGCGCGATCTTTCGCGCACCCCCATCTTGTTCATCATCGCATCGGCGCCGTCCGCGCCGACGTTCGCGCCGAAGCCGGCGTGCGAACCGCCGCGGCCGGGGCCGGTGGATCGTGTCGGCGTTCACAGTTTCGTCGGCGCAGGCCTCTCTTCCGCAGCCGTCGACGACTGCGGCAACGCGAACTTGATTGTCGCCGCCGCCGCTCGTGGGTGCGTCGTTGGTTCTGATGTCCCTCGTCGGCGCACGACCGGACAGCCCGATGGAATTGTTTCGAGCAAAGTACGACGCGGAGCAGCACCTGCGAAAGAGCGGCGTCGTCCGAACTCCGGCATGTGAAAAGATCTTCGTCTTTGGGCGAGGGAAGAATCCGATCGATTTTGTGTCTGCGGCCGATGTGGCCGCGCTCCTGGAACCGGTTATCGTGGACTCGACGCTTCGCGGCCGCGTCATGGAGATTGGTGGACCGATAATGTCACGTTCAATGAGTTCGCCGCGGTGCTGCAGCGGCTCGTCGGCCGACCCGGACGGGTGATTCACGTGCCGCGCGTCGCGCTGAATGCGATGTCAGTCTCCGCCCGCGCGTGCTGACGCACACGAAATCCCACCAACCCACTTCCGATCAACCACTTCGTGCAACATCGATGTGCGTCATCGTGTCGCAGTAAATCACCGTGTTGCCCCAGAGTTTGAGGGGGCATGTGACACAGTTCTGACACGGTTGTCGCCACCCAGCCGGGATCGACGGCATTGCTGAGAACGTCTGGCCAGCAGCGCGCCACAGCGAAGGCGAGTGCTGTCACATAGAGTTTGCTGTCCGAGTACGCCTGGCTCGCGTTCCAGCGCCGTTCGACCCAATCGATCTCGCGGAGCGAGCCGGTGCCGCCTCGATGCATGCCGCTACTGAGGTACACCAATCGACGCGAAGGCTCGATGAGCGCGGTGAGCATGTAGGGCGCGAGGGTGTTGACCGCGAGAATGGTTGAGTGTCCTTCGGCTGTCGGTGACCGGCCCGACGTGGCATAGGCGCCGGCGTTATGGATAACTGCGTCCATCCGACCCATTGAGTTGACCTGGTCCGCGACGCGTCTCGTTCGACGGCGCTGCCAAGATCGCCGACGACCACGCCTGCCGATCGTCGCGCAAGACCCTCCACGGCGCCAGCTCGTGCCCGGGACCGCGCGTGCAAGACGACCTCATGCCCGTCGGCGATGAGCGACTGCGCCGCGGCACGGCCGAGGCCGTCGGTGCTGCCGGTGATGAACACGCGAGCCATCCGGTCAGCCTCGGGGCGATACCCGCACTGTTGCGGACCGCGCGCGGGCGCCGATCATGGGCTTCAAGTAGGGACTCCGCGCGTACTTTGCTCGGTACGCCTCGTCGATCCAATCGTTGATCGCACCGTCTACTGGCTCGAAGACGACATCCTTCCTCATGCCGGCGGCGCGAATGCGACCGCCCTTCTAACGAACCGCCGCTTGATACCAGCGCGACTGCTGCCCGTTGTAGCCGCGGACGTAGAACCCGTCGTCGACCACGACGGACCAGATCCAGGTCGGGGTGCCGTACGTGACGCCGTCTTCCCGAAACGGCGAGATATGCAGGTCGTCTGTCTCCCGATCTTGCGAAGTTCGTCCGCTGGCCAGTTCGTCCTATGAAGACTGATGCCACACCCTTGGCGGCTACCACGCGTACGCCTGGGGCGCTTCGCCGCCGGGGCCGGGCCAGATCTCGTCCAGCCGCCGGTTCGTTTCCTCAGAGAGGGAGACCTCGAGCGCGCGCAGCGTGTCGGTTAGCTGTTCCTTGGTGCGCGGCCCGACGATCGGCGCCGTGACGGCGGGATCTTGCAGTAACCACGCGAGGGCGACGACGGCGGGCTCCTCACCGACCTGCCGGTAAAGCGTCTCGTATTCTTCCAGTTGCTGGCGATGCTGGTCGATTCGCATCTGCAGCAACGGACTGCCTCGGCGGCCTTCGGTGGCCTTCTTCAGTGCACCGCCGAGTAGTCCCATACCGATCGGGCTCCAGGGAATCAGCCCGATGCCGTAGTAGCGAAGCGCCGGAATGACCTCGAGCTCGATGGTGCGAGCGCTCAAGTTGTAAAGGCTCTGTTCGGATGCGAGGGCAAGAAAGTGCCGCGACGCGGCGACACTCTGCGCGGTAGCGATGTCCCAGGCAGCGAAATTGCTGCTGCCGATGTACGTGACTTTGCCCTCGCGAACGAGCTGCTCCATGGCCTGCCAGATCTCGTCCCACGGCGTGCGTCGATCGACGTGGTGCATCTGGTACAGGTCGATGTGATCGGTCTGCAGGCGCCGCAAGCGGTCCTCGCACGCGCGTCGATGTGATACGCCGAGAGGTGGCGGTCGTTCGGGCCGCTGCCCATCGGCTGGTACAACTTCGTCGCGAGCACAATGCGATCGCGGGGCCGCCCTGGGCGAGCCAGCGGCCGATGATTTCTTCGGACGTGCCGTAGCCCTTCTCCATGTCTGGCCGCTGTGGCCCGCCGTAGACGTCCGCAGTGTCGAAGAAGTTGATGCCGGCATCGATAGCGGCGTCCATGATCTGAAAGGCAACGGTTTGGTCTGTTAGCTCTCCGAAATTCATGGTGCCGAGCGCCAATCGACTCACTTGCAGGCCCGAGCGGCCGAGAGATGT
>JBKPTE010000113.1:0-29994 GCA_046735335.1 Acidobacteriota bacterium
TTCGAGAGAAGGCGCCCGGCTTCGATGGCAGCCGCCGCCACAACCGAGGACGCGCCCGCTAACAGGCCCAACGGGTGCAGGCGCAAACGCGCAATCATAACGTACGCCAGAAGAGCGAGTAAAGCGTACCGGCCCAGTACCTTCACCGCAATCCAGGCGCCGCGCCGCCTCGATCTGGCGGCCGAGCCGCCGAGCATGCCGTCGATTCCGCCGCGCATGCCCACGAGGCTGACGCCGGCCAGGATGCCTCCGCCCAGCACGCCGATCGCCGGGCGCGGGCGGCCGTGCGCCAGCACCAGCGCCAGCACGATCATCGCCGCGCAGCAGAGCGCAGCGGTCGTCTGCAGGCGGTTCAGGACCGTCGTGGTATCGTTGGCCACTTCGAAGAAACCGGCAGTTTACTTGATGTAGCGAGTCGCCGTGCGATAGACGTTCACGATTGCGGCGGCGACACCGAGGAGAAAACCTACGAACTTGATCCAGCGCGTACCCAGCCACTCGTCGAGGAAGTAGCCCGCCACCGATCCGATGGCAATCGCCAGGACGAAGGCAATGCCAAGCGTTGCGAGCCCGCCGAACTCGCGCATCGTGTCGCGCTCGCGCTTCACGTCACGCAAACCGGACCCGGACTTCTCGTCCGGCATCAGCGTTCCTTCACCGCGGGTTTCGGCGTCTCGCCGCTCCCGCAGGCGGCAAACGTCACGAAGTCCGGCGGCGACGACGAAGCGCTCGCGGGTGCTGCAGCGGGCGGCGGAGCGGGCGGCGTGTCACAGTTCGACGGCGGCGCGGCTGCGGCCGGCGCGGCGCGGCGCGCAAAATGATGATTGACGGAGAGGACCGTCAGCACGGCCAGAACGACCGCGCTGCCGCCAAGGGCGAGCAGGACGATCCGGTTGCTTCTGGGCGTCCGGCGTCCGCGCGAGAGCAGCAGCAGAGCAACACCGGCGAGCAGCAGGGCGGGGGCGATCCAGACGAGGTAGGCTATGCGCACGCGGCGTTCCACCAAGCATACCGCGACGCGCGCCCGGCGCCGACATGCGGGGCGCAACTCCCATCCTTGCAATAATTTTGGAATATACTCGCAGGAGGCTGGCGCCCAGCCTTCTCGAGAGCAGACATGACGAAGCGTTTCATCGCCGCGATCGCGCTGGCCGCGTCCTCGCTGGCGCCGGTGCCCGCCGCCGCGCAGGCAAAGCCTACCGATATCTACGTCAGCGTCGTCAACGGCAAGGGGGACCCGGTTACCGGTCTTACTGCCGCGGACTTCACCGTCCGGGAGGACAACGTCGCGCGCGAGGTGCTCAAGGCCGGCCCCGCGACCGAGCCGCTCACGGTGGCACTCCTCGTCGACGACAGCCAGGCGCTCAATCAGGACGTCTCGATGTTCCGTGAGGGCCTGCGCAACTTCATCCGCGCGCTCTCGGGCAAAGGAGAGATTGCCCTCATCACCTTCGGCGAGCGTCCCGTCATCAGCGTCGACTACACGACGGACACCAAGAAGCTCGAAGACGCCGCGAACCGGATCTTTCCGCGCCCCGGCTCCGGCGCCTACCTGATGGACGCGATTGTCGACGTGTCGCGAGGGCTGCAGAAGCGCGAAGCAAAGCGGCCGGTCATCGTCGTGCTGATGCTCGAAGACGTGGAGTTCAGCACCCGCTACTACCAGCAGGTGCTCGACGAGATCGACAAGAGCCGGGCGGCGCTCAACGTCGTCGCGCTCGGACAGCCCGAGCCGAACACGCAGGATGAAATCCGGAACCGGAACATGGTGGTAGCTGAAGGCACCGCCCGGACGGGCGGCCGCCGCGAGCAGGTGCTGGCGGCCACGGGGATCCCCGGCAAGATGAAGCAGCTCGCCGAGGAACTGATCAATCAATACGTCGTGACCTACGCGCGGCCCGAGGCGCTGATCCCGCCCGAGAAGGTGTCGGTGTCGGTGTCGCGTCCAGGCGTGACGGTGCGCGCGCGGACGCGCACGGGGGTGGTCGGGGCGCGATGATTCGGCGCATCGGAGTCGGACTCGTTTTCGCGATGGCGCTGGCCTCAGGCCTCGCGGCCCAGCAGCGATTCCGCGTCGGCGTGGACGTCGTCTCGCTCAACGTGACCGTCACGGACGGCACCGGGAAGTACGTCACCGACCTGAATCAGGAAGATTTCGACGTCTACGAAGACGGCGTCCGTCAGAACCTGACGTTCTTCTCACGCACCCAGCAGCCGATCTCTCTGGCGCTCCTCCTCGACACCAGCGCCAGCATGGAGGAGCGGATGCCCATCGCGCAGGAAGCCGCGATTGGGTTCGCGCGGCAGCTCCACAAGGAGGATCAGGCCGAGATCATCGACTTCGACAGCCAGGTCCGCATCCTCGCGCCGTTCACGGGAGACGCCGCGGCGCTCGAGAAAGCGATCCGCGCGACCACCGCGAATGGATCGACGTCGCTCTACAACGCCATCTACATTTCGCTGAAGGAGCTAAGGAAGACCAAGGCGGAGTCGGCCTCCGACATCAGACGCCAGGCCATCGTGCTGCTTTCCGACGGAGACGACACGTCGAGCCTGATCGAGTTCGACGAGGTCCTCGATCTCGCGAAGCGATCCGAGACGGCCATCTACGCGATCGGGCTGCGGCAGGGAGAGATCGGACGCCGCGAGTTCAAGGAAGCGGAGTTCGTCCTGCGGCAGCTCTCGCAGGAAACCGGCGGCCGTGTGTTCTTCCCGACGGACGCGCGCGAGCTTCCGAAGATCTACCAGACCATCTGGGAAGAGCTGTCCAGCCAGTACTCCATCGGCTACACGTCGGGAAATCCCAAGCGTGACGGCGCGTGGCGGCGGCTCGCCGTGCGGATCCAGCGTCCAGGCCTGACGCCGCGCACCAAACAGGGCTACTACGGACCGACGGGTTCCTGACCCGGTATGGCGGGGTTCCTTCCGCTCGTCCTGTACGGCGCGGCCGCGATCGCGTATCTCGCCCATTTCGCCAGGCGCGATGCACGCGCGGGCCGCCTCGGGACCGCGTTGCTGGGCGCAGCGGTCCTGGCCCACACGTTCGTCATCGGCATGCAGACGGTCCAGGCGGGATACGCGCCGCTCGTGGGAACGACGGCCGCGATCTCCGCGTTCGTCTGGCTGCTCGGGCTCTCGTACCTCTACGTCGAGCTGACCACCGACGAGCGGGCGATGGGCATCTTCGTCACCGTCCTGCTGACGGGCCTCGCCGTCCTGCCGGCGCTGAACCCGGAGGTGGAGTCGCGCCCTCCCCTTCTGCGCAGCCCCTTGTTCACCATTCACGTGCTGACGATGCTGTTCGCCTACGCGAGCTTCGCGCTGGCGTGCGTGCTCGGCATCACCTACGTGCTGCTCTTCAAGGAATTGAAGGCCAAGCATCTGGGGTTCTTCTATTCGAGGCTCCCGGCGCTGAACGTGCTGGACGTCATGAACGGTCGAGCTATCGCCATCGGCTGGATTTTCCTGACCTGCGGGCTGCTCGTCGGGATCGTCTGGGCGACGCAGATCCAGGGTTCGCCGGATCCGCGCGCGCAGGCGATGTCGCTTGGCGATCCGAAGATCTTCTTCGCGGTGCTCTGCTGGGCGACGTATTCGTTCGCGCTCTTTGCCCGCCGGGCGATCGGATGGAGCGGCCGGCGCGCCGCCTGGCTCTCGGCGATCGGGTTTGCGATCGTCCTGCTCAATTTCGTACCGGTCGGGTATTTCCTGACCCGGAGCCACAACTTCTAACCATGCGGCTGCTGGCCGTAGGCGTGAGTCATCGGAGCGCGCCGGTCGAGCTGCGCGAATGCCTCGACTTCGGCCGTCAAGGCGTCGACGCCGCGCTCGCGGCGCTTTCTGCCCGAGCGATCGGCCGCGAGACCGTCGTGCTGTCGACCTGCAATCGTGCGGAGATCTACGCCGTCGTCCACGCCGATGCGGCGGCTGACAGCCTCGGACGGTTCCTCAGCGAGTACCACGGAATCGCGCACGATGCCGTGGCGCAGCACCTCTTCGTTCACCGCGGCGCCGACGCGGCACGCCACCTGTTCCGCGTGGCTGCGGGACTCGATTCGCTCGTGGTGGGCGAACCGCAGATCCTCGGACAGGTGAAAGACGCGTATGCCCGTGCGGCGGCGCAGAAGCAGACGGGCGCGCTGACGAATCGTCTGTTCAGCGCCGCCTTCACGGTCGGCAAGCGCGTGAGGAGCGAGACGGGCATCGGCGAAGGCGCCGTCTCGGTCAGCTACGCGGCGATCGCCCTCGCGAAGAAGATCTTCGGCGATCTGAAGGGGCTCGACGTTCTGATTCTCGGCGCCGGCGAGATGGCGAAGCTCACCGGCGTCCACATGCAGGCGCAGAAGGTCGGCCAGCTCACGTTCGTCAGCCGTACGATCGGCACGGCCGACGCGCTCGCGCAGCGGCTCGGCGGGCGCGCGCTGCCCTGGGCGTCGCTGAACGACGCGCTCTCTGCCGCCGACATCGTGATCGCCGCGACCGGCGCACCCGAGGTCGTCCTCACGCGTGCCCGCGTCGAAGACGCGATGCGCCCGCGCCGCGGCCGGCCGCTGTTCCTGATCGACATCGCGGTTCCGCGCGACGTGGAGCCGTCGGCGGGAAATCTCGAGCAGGTGTTCCTGTACAACATCGACGACCTGCGCGCGATCGTGAACGAGAACCTCGCGCGGCGCGGCGCCGAACTGCAGCGCGCCGAATCCATCGTCCTCGACGAGGTGAACCGTTTCTCCGCGTGGATGCAGTCGCGCGAGGTCGTCCCCACCGTCGTCGCCTTACGGCAGCGGTTCGAATCGATCCGCCGCTCCGAGCTGACGCGCCTCGAATCCAAGCTCGCCGGACTACCTCCGGACGCACGTTCGCGCGTCGACGACATCACGCGCCTGATCGTCGAGAAGCTGCTGCTCACGCCGACAGAGCAGCTCAAATCGCTCTCGGACGAGACGCTCGCCGTCACGTACTCCGATGCCCTGAATCGCCTGTTCGGCCTCGGCGACACCAAAGGGGCCGCGCAGCCGGACGATGGGCAGAAGGTATCGCGATGAGCGCGTGGCGCATCGGCTCACGCGGCAGCCAGCTCGCGCTGTGGCAGGCCCGGGCCGTCGCGCAGCTGCTCGAATCGCGCGGTGAACAGGTCGAAGTCGTCGTGATCAAGACGTCCGGCGATCGCCTGCAGCAGGCCTCCCTGGCGGAAATCGGCGGCAAGCGGTTGTTCGTGAAGGAAATCGAGGACGCCCTCCTCGGGCGCGAGGTGGACATCGCGGTGCACAGCGCGAAGGACATGCCAGCGCTGATACCCGAGGGGCTCTCCATTGCGGCGGCCCTTCCCCGCGAAGATCCGCTCGATGCGCTGGTGCTGCCTGCGGGAAAGCCCGCCGCGGATCTCGCGGCCGCAGTCGCAGCGATTGGAGACACCCCGACGATCGGCACCAGCAGCGTCCGCCGCATCGCGCAGCTCGCGACCGTGATGCCGCGCGCGCAGTTCCTCCCGATTCGCGGCAACGTGGACACACGTCTGGCAAAGCTCGATGCCGGCGGCTTCGACGCGCTCGTCCTCGCGGCCGCGGGCCTCCGGCGCCTTGGATTTCTTGCGCGGATCTCCGCGGCCATTCCGGCGGCGGACTGTCTCCCGGCACCGGGGCAGGGAATCGTTGCCATCGAAACGCGCGAAGACGATCACGTCCTCAGGCGCGTGCTGGCTGGCGTCAACGACGTTCGAAGCTCGCAGGCGCTCGACGCGGAACGCGCGCTCGTCGCGGCGCTCGGTGGAGGGTGCCAGCTTCCCGTCGGAGCCCTCGCAGTACACGACGGCGATGAGATCCAGATGCACGCGATCGTCACGTCGCTCGACGGACGCCGCAGCGTCCGCCGGAGCGCGCGCGGCCCCGCGGGGGATGCCGCGGTCGTGGGGCACCTGCTCGCGGCGGCGCTCGCACGCGCCGGCGCGACGGAGATTCTCGACGAGGTCCGCGGATCGCAGGGTCCGGTCGAGGGCAGTTACTGAATGTCGTTGACGCCTCGGCGTCGCGCGGTCAGGATGGACGTTTGAGCGCCGTGATCGCACGAATCTCAATTGTCGGCGCGGGCCCCGGCGATCCGGGGCTGATGACGGTCCGCGGACGCCGCCGCCTGGAGGCGGCTGACGTCGTCGTATACGACCGTCAGGTGTCGTCGGGCGTCCTGCGTCTCGCGCGCGCCGATGCCGAGAAGATCGAGGTGGGCGCCGCAGCGCCGCGGCCGCTCGATCAGGACGCCATCTCTCTGCTGCTCGTCGAGAAGGCGAGGGAAGGCAAGACAGTCGTCCGGTTGAAGTGGGGCGATCCGTTCGTCTTCGACAGCGGCGGCAAGGAAGCGCTCTTCCTGCACGAACAGGGACTCCCCTTCGAGGTGATCCCGGGCGTGCCTGCCGCGATTGGCGCCTCCGCATACGCGGGCATTCCCATCACGTATCCGGATGCGGGCGACGTGCTCGCGTTTCTGCGCGGGCACGAATCCGCGAACGACATCCGGCCGCGCGTCGACTGGGCGCCGCTCGCCGCGATCGACGCGACGGTCGTGTGCTACGCCGGTGCGCGACAGGTCGCGGCCATTGCGCAATCGCTCGTCGAACACGGCCGCTCCGGCGAGGAGACCGCCGCGCTGATCTACAAAGGGACGACGCCGTCGCAGGAAACCGTCGAAGGCACGCTCGCCTCGATCGCCGATCTCGCGCGCGCGAACGAGGCCGGGCTGATGATCGTGGGGCGCGTGGCGGGACTGCGCCAGCACCTGCGCTGGTTCGACGAGCGTCCGCTCTTCGGACGCCGCATCGTGGTGACGCGGTCGCGCGAACAGGCGCCGGAGCTGGTCGAGCTGCTGGAGGAGCGCGGCGCGGAGGCGATTCAGGCTCCGACCATTCGCATCGCGCCGCCCGAAGACACGGAGGCGCTCGATCGCGCGTGCGCGATGGCCAGCAGCTACGACTGGGTCGTGTTCACGAGCGCGAACGCGGTGGACTCGTTCATGGCGCGGCTGCTCGCAATCGGCGACATCCGCGACCTGAAGGGCGTGCGCCTCTGCGCGGTCGGACCGTCGACGGCCGAGCACGTGTCGCGGCACGGCATCCGCGTCGACGCCGTGCCCGACGATCACCGCGCGGAAGCGCTGGCGGCTGCGCTGAAGGATGCAGGCGATCTGCAGGGCCTCCGCTTCCTGCTGCCGCGCGCCGACATCGGCCGCGAGGTCCTGGCGGAGGAGCTGCGCAACGCAGGCGCCGAAGTCGCCGAGGTCATCGCCTATCGAACGCTGCTCGCATCCGGCGCCGACCGCGACGGCGACCATGACGTCTACCGCATGCTGCTCGATCGCCAGATCGACGCGGTGACGTTCACGAGCGCCTCGACCGTCAGAAACTTCGCCCAGATCTTCGGCAAGGAACAAGCCGCCGACCTCCTGAGCGCGACCGTCGTCGCATCGATCGGGCCCGTGACGGCGGAGGCCGCCCAGCAGCTCGGGATTCAGACGACCGTCATGCCGAAGCGGTACACCGTCCCCGATCTCGTCGACGCGCTCGTCGGACACTTCGCGCGAGGGGCCGGCATCGAAACACCTCAGCACACCTGACAGGCTCCGCACGTCATGACCACGCGCTCCGAAACCGAGACCCACACCGATCGCGCGATGCTCGACCTCCGCCACCGCCCGCGGCGCCTGCGCCGGACGGCCGCGGTGCGCGCGCTCGTGCGGGAGACGCGGCTGTCGCCGGACAATTTTCTGTATCCCCTGTTCGTCTGCTCCGGCGAAGGGCAGCGGCGCGAAATCGGCTCCATGCCGGGCGTGTTTCAACTGTCCGTCGACGAGGTGGTGAAGGAGGCGGCGGCGGCACAGGCGGAAGGAATCCCGGGCGTGCTGTTGTTCGGGCTGCCCGATTCGAAGGACGCAGCCGGCTCCGCGGCCTACGACCCCGAAGCGCCCGTGCAGATGGCCATCCGCGCGCTGAAACGCGACGTCCCCGGGCTCCTCGTCGTCACGGACGTCTGCCTGTGCGAATACACGTCACACGGGCATTGCGGGATCATCGTGGACGACGAGGTCGCGAACGATGCCACGGTGGAACAGCTCGCGAGGGCCGCCCTCTCGCACGGCGCCGCCGGCGCGGACATCGTCGCCCCGTCCGACATGATGGACGGCCGCGTGGGGCGCATCCGCGACGTCCTCGACCATGCGGGCTTCAGCCACGTCGCGATCATGTCGTATACGGCGAAGTACTGCTCGGCCTTCTACGGCCCGTTCCGCGAGGCCGCGGACTCCGCGCCGGCGTTCGGGGACCGGCGTTCGCACCAGATGGATCCGGCGAACGCGGCGGAGGCGCTGCGCGAAGTGGAGCTCGATCTCGCCGAGGGCGCGGACATCGTCATGGTGAAGCCGGCGCTGCCCTATCTCGATGTGATTGCGCGGGTGAAGGCGGAGTTCGGCGTCCCGACCGCCGCGTACCACGTGAGCGGCGAGTACGCGATGCTGAAGGCCGCGGCGCGCAACGGCTGGATCGACGAGCCGCGCGCGATGATCGAGACGCTGACCTCCATTCGCCGCGCGGGCGCCGACATCATCATCACCTATTACGCCCGCGACGCTGCTCGCGCGCTGGCGTAGCCCCCGAACGGACGGCGGCCACGCGAATATGATACAATAGTAGTCATGATCATGGTCAACATAGCGGAGGCCAAAGCGAAGCTTTCGGAGTTCATCGAGGCCGTGGCGCGGGGTGAGCAGGTGATCATCTGCAACCGGAACCGGCCCCTGGCGGAGCTGCGGGCGATAGAGCCGGCACGGACCGGACCTCGGGACCTGACCCCGATGTTCCCAGGATCGACATTCATGACCGATGCGTTCTTCGATCCGATGACCGAAGCCGACCTCGACGAGTGGTACGGATCGACGGCTACGCCCGCCCGCGTCGCCGAAGGCCATGCGGCGTACGAGCAGCGCCCTCCCGGCACGCGGAATCGGAAGCGACGGCGGTGAGGCTGCTGCTCGATACCTGTACGTTGATCTGGATTCTGACTGGAGAACGACCAATTCCCGGACGCGCCCGCTCGGAAATCGCGCTCAGAGAGGTGCTGGTAAGCGCCGCCTCCGCCTGGGAGATCGCAATCAAGTCTTCAAAGGGCACGCTGCGGCTGCCGGACGCGCCCGATCGCCTGCTTCCTGCCGCACGCGCCCGTTACGGGTTCGATTCGCTCGCGATCGACGAGGAATCCGCCCTCCACATCACGAAATTGCCGCCGCTGCACGCTGACCCGTTCGATCGAATGCTGGTATCGCAAGCGATCGTCCACGGCCTGACGATCGTCACGCCCGACCCGCTCGTCACGCAGTATCCAGCCCGAACGCTCTGGTAATTCACGCTCGCCGCTCGTCGATTCTCACGACGACCACGAGGCGGGCGGCGTCGCGGAGCAGCACGAGGCGCGCGCTCGATCCGATGCGCTCGACCGTGAGCGCACGATGCAGATCGTCGAGACTCTCCACGACCACCTCGTCGAGCGCGATGATCAGATCGCCGTCCCGCACACCGGCGCGATCCGCAGGACCGCTCTGTTCCAGCGACGTCACCAGAACCGCCCCGTCCTGCGTCAGTTGATGGAAGCGCGAGACGCGCCGCAGCAACGGCACCGTCTGGCCCGCAATCCCGAGATAGCCCCGGCGCACGCGGCCGTCGCGGAGGAGCGCGGGAACCACGAGCGTGGCGGTGGCGATCGGCACGGCGAAACTCAATCCCTGGCCGCCGGCGATGATCGCCGTGTTCACGCCCACGACGTGTCCATCCGACGCGACGAGAGGCCCGCCGGAATTTCCGGGATTCAGGGCGGCATCCGTCTGAATCACGTTTTCGATGAGACGTCCGGATCTGGATCGCAGCGATCGACCGAGCGCGCTGACGACGCCGGCGCTCACCGAATGCTGGAATCCATACGGGTTCCCGATCGCGATGACGAGCTGGCCCGGGCGAAGCGTGCGGGACTCCCCGAGCGCCGCAGCGGTCAGGTCGGCGGCGGAGATCCGGAGGACGGCGAGATCGGTGTCCGGATCCGCGCCGACGAGATCGGCGGGACACTCCCGGCCGTCCGGCAGGGTGACGCGGACGCGCGGCCGCCCTTCGACCACGTGGCTGTTCGTGAGGACGAGGCCGTCCGCCGCGAAGACGAAGCCCGATCCGTTCGCCTGCGCCGCGGCCCGCCGCTCGCGCTCGTGCGTCACGGTGACGCTCACAACGGATGGGGCGACGAGATCGACGGCCTGGGTCACCGCGCGCGAATACTCGTCGAGGAGGTATGTGTCTCGGGAGACAGGGAGCATACCTGTTAGGACGCGTGGGGCGTTGCCCAGGACCCGGCGCGGCGATCGTAGGGCGGTCCTTTCCGCCTCCGCTGAAGCTTAGGCGGGACCGCCGTAGCCTTGGCGGAGGCGGTCTGGGCCGCCATCAATCTCTGTCAAAATTGTTGTCATCGTGACCAAGAAAACCGATCGCTCGCGCCGCATGTTCGCCGCGGCGTCCAGAATCCTCCCCGGCGGCGTGGACAGTCCGGTCCGCGCGTTCCGCGCGGTTGGCGGCACGCCCCTGTTCATCACCCGCGGCGGTGGTGCGCTCATTGAAGACGCCGACGGCAACCGCTACATCGACTACGTCATGTCCTGGGGACCGCTCATTCACGGTCACGCGCCGAAGGGCCTGATCCGGGCGATCTCGTCAGCAGCAGCGCGCGGCACGAGCTTCGGCGCGCCCACGGAGCTCGAAACCTTCCTTGCGCGAAGGGTCGCGACGTTGATGCCATCGATGGAGCGGGTGCGCTTCGTCAGTTCCGGAACAGAGGCGGCCATGAGCGCGGCGCGGGTAGTCCGCGCGGCCACGAAGCGCGACAGGATCCTCAAGTTCGAAGGCTGCTACCACGGCCACGCGGACCCCTTCCTCGTGCAGGCGGGCTCCGGCGCGACGACGCTCGGCGTGCCGACGAGCCCGGGCGTCCCCGCCGCCGCCGCTGCCGATACGTTGCTCGCCCGATACAACGATCTCGATTCCGTCGACGCCGCGCTCGGGTCGCATCGGGGAGAGGTGGCGGCTATCTTCGTGGAGCCGCTCGCGGGGAACATGGGCGTGGTGTTCCCGCGCGATGGTTTTCTCGAGGGCCTTCGCGCGATCTGCGATCGCGAGGGCGCGCTCCTCGTGTTCGACGAAGTCATCTCGGGCTTTCGTGCCGCAGCCGGAGGCGCGCAGCAGGTCTTCGGAGTTCGTCCGGACCTGACCTGCCTCGGCAAGATCATCGGAGGCGGACTTCCGGTGGGCGCGTACGGCGGACGCGCTGAGATCATGGAGCTGGTCGCTCCGGCGGGCCCGGTCTATCAGGCAGGAACGCTGTCCGGGAACCCGCTCGCGATGACCGCGGGGCTCTGGTCGCTGACGGAGCTGTCGCCGAAGCTCTATCGTCACATCGCCGGGCTCGGCGCGCGGCTCGCCGGAGGACTCGCGGATGCCGCGCGCGAGGCGGGAATCGCGCTGCAGGTGAATGCGTTCGGCTCGCTCCTGACGCCCTTCTTCACGAGCGAGCCGGTCTACGATTACCGGTCAGCGCTCTCAGCCGACACGGGCGCGTACGCGCGCTTCTTCAACGGAATGCTGGGACGAGGAATCTATTTGCCCCCGTCCCAGTTCGAGGCATGGTTCATCTCGGGCGCCCACACGAGGCGGCACATCGATCGCACGATCGAGGCCGCCCATGCAGTGCTGAAGGAGACGGCTACCGGACCATCAACGGCTCGTCGAACTTGACGCGGAGGATCGTCCCCGCCGGAAGCGTCACGTCCTTGCCTTCCGTCGCCGCGATGGTGCCGCCGCCGCCGATGAGGACGCCCAGCAGCGCGCCCTTCGCGCCGCCGAGGATGCCGCCGATGATCGCGCCGACGGCGGACCCGGCGCCGATGCGCGCCGCTTCACCTTTGATGCCCTCGCTCTCAAGCGCCTGCGTCACCGTCCCGTGCATAGGATACGAGCGCCCGCGAATCGTGACCTGATCGAACGCGACTGTCAGGCTTCCCTTGCGCTGCGTGCGCGTCGCATTCGTCACTGAGCTGATGACGCCGCGCAGCGTCGAACCTGCCGGAATCAGGACATCATTGCCCTGTGACAGATCCGCAACCGTCGTGGCCGTGAAGCGGTCCTCCACCTGCGCCGTGTTGGAGCTCAGCTCGCGGTCGAGGCGCACGTCGATCTCCTGGCCGGCGGGGATTTCGCCGCGCCGCGGGGGACGGCTGCTCTGCTGATCGACCGTTCCGCCGTACGTGCCGCTTCCGCTCTGCGACGGCGAGGTGTTGGTCGACCACGTCGAATTGCCCGATCGATCGGCCGACGGCGACGATCCGGAAGCCGCTTCGCCGCGCGCCTGCGAACGGATGTTCTGGATGCGATCGCGAACATCGTTGTAGTCGTTCCGGCTGACCGAGCCTTCCTTGCGCATCTTCACCTTGAGGTACACCACCTCGTCGCGTGCGTCGTCGAGCTGGCTCTGCAGCCGATCCGCCGACGCCGCGTCTCGGCTCCGCATGCGTGAGATGTCGGTGCCGGCCTCGTAGACCTGATCCTGAAGCCGCTGAATATCCGTCGACGTGACGGTCGCCTGCGACGAGCCGTACGTCGTTTGGGCGCCGGCGGGAGTCGCGAGCAGCAGCACGAGCGCCGCCGGACTCAACCGCATCAACAGGGTTCGCATTCTCATACTCGCTTCTCTCTCTTTCTCATGCTCGCGGTCGAGCGTTCTGCATACGACGGCGAAGCGTATTCGATCACTTGCCAGGTCGCGTATCGCAAGGTCGAGTGCAAAAGACACGCCTCGCCAGTGGGGAAGGAATAGCACTGCTGAGTCGGCGCCTCAACCTGTTGGATGCGCGGGAGTTCTCTCCCGGAGGGTGCGCGTCGGAGGCGATGCTATGATCGTCCTCGGTATTCCACATGCCAACAGTCCGGCTTCACAAGACGGTCGGCGTCCGCGTTGGTTCCGTACAGGTCGGTGGCGGCGCACCGGTCGTCGTGCAGTCGATGACGATGACGGATACCGCGGATGCGGCGGCCACCGCGCAGCAGTGCATCGAGCTGGCGGAGGCCGGCTCCGAGATGGTACGGGTGACCGTCAATGTTCCGGAAGCCGCAGCCGCCGTGCCCGAGATCAAGCGGCGGATGCTCGACGCGGGCGTCACCGCCCCGCTCGTCGGCGATTTTCACTACAACGGGCACCTGCTGCTCACGCGCTTCCCTGCCTGCGCCGACGCGCTCGACAAGTACCGCATCAATCCGGGCAACGTCGGCACGGGTAAACGGCGCGACGAACAGTTCGCCACGATCTGCGGCGTCGCCCGCGACCGGAACAAGCCGGTTCGCATCGGCGTCAACGGCGGCTCGCTGAACCAAGAGCTCGTCGTCGCGAAGATGCAGGAGAACACGGATCGGAATATCGGACGCACCTCCGAAGAGATCATCAACGAGTGCATGATCCTCTCGGCGCTGCAGTCGACGGAGCTCGCGCTGGAGAGCGGCCTGCGCAGAAACCAGATCATCATCTCCTGCAAGACGTCGCGGCCGCGCGATCTGATTGCGCTCTACCGCAATCTCGCGCGCAGGACGGATCAGCCGCTCCACCTCGGGCTCACCGAAGCGGGCATGGGGACGAAGGGGCTCGTCTGGTCAGCGGCGGCCATGGGCGTGCTGCTCGCCGAGGGGATCGGCGACACGATTCGCGTTTCATTGACGCCGCGTCCGGGCGGCGATCGCCGCGAGGAGGTCTACGCCGCCTGCGAACTGCTGCAGGCGCTCGGACTGCGCTCGTTCGCCCCGAGCGTCACGGCGTGCCCGGGCTGCGGGCGCACGACGAGCTCGACGTTCCAGGAGCTCGCCGAACGCACCCAGCAGTACATCCGCGACCGCATGCCGGAATGGAAAGCTCAATACCAGGGCGTCGAGTCCATGACCCTCGCCGTCATGGGCTGCGTCGTCAACGGACCCGGCGAATCGAAGGCGGCGAACATCGGCATCAGCCTGCCGGGAACTGGCGAGGCGCCGAACTGCCCCGTGTTCATCGACGGCGAGCACCACACGACGCTGCGCGGTACGTACGACGAGCTGGCGGCTTCCTTCCGCCAGCTCGTCAACGAATACGTTGCGCACAAGTACGCGCGCCGCTAATCGATACCGCTGACGATCTTCGCGCCGTCGCGGTATTGCTGCTTCCGCTGCTCGCCGTCGCGTTCGTCGAATTCGGGGATCCCGTTCGCGTCCGAGCCGCGGCCATGAGCGCGGTCCGACTGCTCGGTGTAGTCGGGGTCGAGCCGGTCGCCGGCCTCGTCCGCCGTCGCGTCCGACTGCGCCTGCGCGCGATTGTCTTCAGGATTCCGCTGCATGGGATCGCCGCCCGGACCAGGTCGGCGCGTCAGATCAGCCATCGTCGCCTCCAGTTGTTGAATCGAGCAATGGCGATGCCAGGTCCGGATCCGCGAATTCGGTCGCAGCGCGCAACTTCAATTGCGCGAACTCGCGTCAGCGGCCCACCCGGCGGACCCAGACGATCAGCAGCGCAATGCCGCACACCATCAAGCCGGCGGATAGTCCCCACCAGAGCCCGACAACCCCGAAACCCGCTGAAAAGCACAAGACGTATCCCAGCGGAAGCCCGAGACACCAGTGGCCGGCGAGGTTCCACAGCATCGGCGTGCGTGTGTCGGCAATCCCGCGCAGCACACCGGTCGTGACACCCTGCAGACCGTCGAAGAGCTGAAAGATCGCCGCTACGAAGAGGAGCGCCGCACCCGTATGGACGACGCCGGGATCTCGAGTGAAGGCACGAATCAACGGGACCGGCGCGACGAAGAAGACGGTCGCGGCGAGCGCCATGAACCCGACGCCCAAGAGAATCGCCGTCCAGCCGGCGGTTGACACGCCAACCGCATCCCTCCGGCCGACGGCGTGCCCGACGCGTACCGCTGCCGCGGACGCGAGGCCGAACGGCACCATGAACGTCAAGGCGGCCATGTTGAGCGCAATCTGATGTGCTGCGAGCGCATCGGCGGACACGCGTCCAGCGAGCGCGGTCGCGGCAGCAAAGACGCCGACCTCGAGGACCGCCTGTCCCGCCGCCGGCAGCCCGAGCACGAACAGCCGACGCTGGCGGGCAAGATCGAGCTGCATCGAAGCATCTCTCAGCCGGGGAGACGTGTGCACGTCGCGCCTCATGATGACGACGAACAACCACCCGGCCATGAAGACGCGCGCCGCAAGCGTCGCGTACGCGGAGCCCCGCACGCCCATCGCCCGCGCGCCGAGATGCCCGTGAATGAGGATCCAGTTCGCTGCCGCATTCACGACATTTGCCGCGAGCAGCGCCATCATCACGGGCCGCACGATCCCGATGGCTTGGAGGTAGCGCCGGAAGGCGACGTAGAGCAGCAGCGGCGGAAGGCTGAACGTCAGGATCACCAGGTACGGCTGCGTCAGGCCCAGCACAGCATCCGGCAGGCCGAGGTGCGGGAGCGACGCGTTCAACGCGAGCAGCAGCAGCACCACCGGCGCCGTAATCAGCACGCACAGCCAGATGCCGGCCATCAGCCAGCGATGACACTCGTCGAGGCGTCCGGCGCCGTATGCCTGCGCGACCAGAGGATCGAGCCCGAGCAGCACGCCCATCGCGAAGATCGCGATGCCGAGAAACAGCATTCCGGCAAGGCCCACCGCGGCAATCGCGGCCGCGCCGAGCGGCCCCACCATCAGCGTATCGACGATGCCCATCGTCACCCATCCGAGCTCCGCCATCACGACGGGCGCCGCGAGACGGAGCATCGGACCGAGCTCGCGTCGAATCATCGGAACGCTATTCTATGGGTGTGCAACCGCTCGTTCTGATCGTGCTCCTGCTCGGGGGAGGCGCCGGCCAGGCGCAGCAGCCGGAAACGCTGTCGCTGCTCGGAACGCCGTTGTTCGCGCCGCCGATCGACGCCGACACGCGGAGGCAGCTCGACGCCGACCTCGCGACGGCACGGGCAGAGTACAAAGAGAAGCCGGATGCCGACCGAGCGCTTCGTGTCGCGCAGGTGAGCGTGTCCCTCGGACACCTGGGCGACGCCATCGAAATCGAGACGCGTGCGATCGAGGCGTTCCCGAACGACCTGCGGCTGTACGCCGCGCGGGGCAGGACGTTCATCACGCTCCGTAAGTTCGATCTGGCCGTCCGCGATCTCTCCAGGGCCGCGCAGCCAGCCGAAGGCCAGCCCGCCGCAACCGATCCCGCGCTCCAGTACGACCTGGGTCTCGCGCACTACCTGAAAGGGGAATTCGGTCCTGCCGCGAAAGCCCTCGAGACGTTTCTGAAATCGGCGCCTGCCCCGGAGGCGCGCACCGCGGCAGACTTCTGGTTGTATATCGCGCTCCAGCGGCTCGAGAGGCAGGATGAGGCGAATCGGATTGTCCAACAGCTCTCGAGCGAGAACGCCAGCGATGACCCGTACGTACGGGTGCTTCAGTACTACAAGGGCACGCGGCCGGAGAACAGCCTCGACGTGAAGGGCGCAAGCGGAGTGACCGCAGCGTATGGCATTGCCGTCCGCGGCCTCTGGACCGGAGCCGTCCATGAGGCGAGGACGTCGTTGAAACGGATCGTCGAGAAAGACGTGAAGGAGTGGACCGTGCCCGCCTACATCGCGGCGGAAGCGGAGCTGGCGCGGCTCACGCCGGCGGAACGAAAGAAGCTGAAGGTGAAATGAACGTAGCGCGCATCTTCAGATGCGCGGATCATCGCCACGGGACGAGCTTTTCGATCCACGTGATCCGCATCAGATCGTTGTAGATCACTGTTGCCATCAGCATCACGAGGAGGACGAAGCCCGCGAGCAGCATCTTCTCCTTCACTTTCATGCTGAAGTCGCGGCGGGCGAGGCCTTCGAGGCCGAGGATGAAGATGTGCCCTCCGTCGAGCACGGGAATGGGCATCAGATTCAGCAGCCCGAGGTTCAGGCTGATCATCGCCATCAGGCTGAACAACTGAATCCAGCCGGCCTCCGCCGCGCTGCCCGAGAGATCGGCAATCGCGACCGGTCCCATCAACTGCTTCACCGACGTTTCGCGGGTGAACAGACCCCCGAGCGTCTGAACGATCAGCCTCGTCCACTCCCAGTTCTTCGCGACGCTCAGCTTGACCGCCTCCAGCGGGCCCGGCTCGATCGTCTTCGTCTCGAAGACGCTCAACTGCGCGCCGATCATGACGGTATCGCCGATCTTGCGCGGCTTGACGGTCACGGATCGAACAGCGTCGCCGCGGTGAATCTCGAGAGCGAGCGGCTGATTTTCATGCGCCTTGATCAGGCCCACGAGCCGATCGCGCGTGACGTCCTTCTCCCCAGCCGCCGCGGTGACGATGTCCCCCTTCTGCAGTCCCGACTCCGCCGCCGGCTTCCCTGCCTCGACCGCGAGCACCTCCGGATGGACGGCCGGCTGGATGCCGATGTCCCCCATCTCGAACTTGCCCTGCGCTTCGGGGACGACGGTCACCGTACCGGCCTTGCCGTTGCGCGCGTAGCCGATCGCCACCTCGCGCCTGGCCTTCGACAGGATTGCCATCGAGAACTGCTCCCACGTATCGATGGACCTGCCATCGATCGTCAGAATGCGATCCCCGACCTGCAGTCCGGCCTTGGCCGCCGCGGAGTTCTCGGTGAAATTGCCGATGACGACGGGACGCTGTTCGTAGGCGGGAACCTGCGCCCCCTGATACAGCACCACCGCCATCACCACGAGGGCGAGGAGCAGGTTCATGACAGGCCCCATGACGAGGACCTGAAACCGCTGCCACTTTCCCTTCGACAGGAACTCGTCGTCGGCGCCGGTGCGCGCGTCTTCGGGATTCTCGCCCGCCATCTTGACGTAGCCGCCAAGCGGAATGGCGCTGATACAGTACTCGGTGTCTCCCCGCCGGACGCTCAGGAGCTTCGGTCCGAACCCGAGCGAGAAGGTGAGCACTCGCACGCCGATGCGGCGGGCCATGAGGAAATGCCCGAGCTCGTGTACGAAGATCAGGACGCCCAGTACGAAGACGAAGGCGAAAATGCTGGTCATCACAGGGTTAGGAGCTCGATTGTACCCTACCCGTCGCGCGCCCGGCGAAATCGCGCGCCCATGCGTCGACGGATCGCACCTCGGCCAGCGTGCGGATGTGCAGCGGATGTTCGCGTTCGTAGGCCTGCATCGCGTCGGCGATCAGCACGGGAATGCCCGTGAAGGGCAGCCGCTGATCCAAGAATGCGGCCACCGCGATCTCGTTTGCGGCGTTCAGCACGATCGACAGCCCTTCAGCACCCCGCAGCGCACTGAAGGCGAGCGCCAAACAGGGAAACCGTGTGATATCCGGCGGCTCGAATTCGAGGCGGCCCGCCGCCGTCAGATCGAGCGGCGCGAGCGGGCCGCTCCACCGTTCCGGATACGAGAACGCGTACTGAATCGGCAGCCGCATATCTGTAATCCCGAGCTGCGCGATTACCGATCCGTCGATCATCTCGACCATCGAATGCACGATGGACTGAGGATGGACGAGGACGTCGATGTGCTCCGCGCCGACGTCGAACAGCCAGCGCGCCTCGATCACTTCCAGCCCCTTGTTCATCAAGGTGGCGGAGTCGACGGTGATCTTCGGGCCCATGCGCCACGTGGGATGCCGGAGCGCGTCAGCGGCCGAGACGTCCTTGAGCGCAGCGGCGGGAAGGTTGCGGAACGGGCCACCCGAGGCCGTCAGGATCAATCGACGTACATCCGACGGGGGCCGGCCGTGCAGGCACTGGTGAATCGCGTTGTGCTCGCTGTCGACGGGCAGGACCGGAACACCTCTTCGTCGGGCGGCCGCCATGACGACGGAGCCCGCCATCACCAGGATTTCCTTGTTCGCGAGCGCGATGGTCTTGCCGGCCTCGATGGCGGCCAGCACCGCGTCGAGCGCCGCGGTTCCCGACGAGGCAAACAGCACGACGTCGGCGTCGGGATGCGTCGCGACCGCGGCGAGCCCTTCGGGACCGCATACGAGTTGCGGCGAGGACGCGCCCAGGGCTCCGCGAATCTCGTCGCGGGCCTCTGCGGCGGCCATTCCGACGAGCGACGGCCTGTGGCGGACGGCCTGCTGCGCGAGCCGTTCAGCGTTGCTGCCCGCTGCGAGCGCAACGACGCGCAGCTTGTCCGGATGCGACTCCACCACGGCCAGCGCGCTCCGGCCGATCGAACCCGTCGAGCCGAGAATCGCGATGCCCTTCACTGAAGATAGCGGACGAAGACGTAGTACACAGGCGCGGCAAACAACCAGCTGTCGACGCGATCGAGCACGCCGCCGTGCCCGGGAATGAGCGCGGAGGAATCCTTGACGCCCGCGCTGCGCTTCAACAGCGACTCGAACAGATCGCCGGCGATCCCGAGCGCGACGATGGTTGCGCCGAGGACGCCCAACAACAGCGGCGGCGCAGCCGGAAAAATCCAGGCGCCCCCCGCGACGGTCGCCGCGGTCCCGAAGACGAGCCCGCCAATGGCGCCTTCGATCGTCTTCTTGGGACTGATCGCGGGAGCGAGCGGATGCCGGCCAAGCGCGCGGCCCGTATAGTACTGGGCCGAATCGCTGACGATGATGATGCCCATCAGCAGGAACAGCGTCTCACGCCCCCCGATGATGAGGATGGCGACGAGCGTCCCGAGCGGCAGGCCGATGTAGCCGACGGCGAGCAGCGCGGCTGCGCCGTCGAAGAGGACGGCAGGGCCTGGCCGCCGTGACGCAACAATCGTCGCGGCGATGGCAATCACGCTCGACAGCAGCACGACATCGAGCGGCGCCGGCGTCGCGGCCGCGAGGCGCGAGGTTTCGAAAATATTGCTCGACGGCATCGCCGTCATCGCGAGCGCGGCGCACGATGCGAGCACAGCGGCCCCGGCGACGATCCGCGGCACGTCCGCGCCGAGCGCGCGCGCGAGCGCCGCGTATTCGTGGAATCCGAGGAGCGCGGCCACCAGTGCGAGCACGAGCGTCGCCGCCGGAGGGAGGAACCAGATGGTGCCGATGACGACCGTCAGGAGCACGATCGCCGAGAGGACCCGCGTCATCCGGCCTGAAACCGCGCCCGCGTCACCGGCCCGCCGCAGCCGGCTGCTTGATGCCGCCGTAGCGACGCTCCCGCTTCTGATACGCCAGGATCGCGTCGAGGAGATGCCGCTTCCGGAAGTCCGGCCAGAGCGTATCGGTGACCCAGATCTCCGAGTACGCAATCTGCCACAGGAGAAAATTGCTCACGCGCATCTCGCCGCTGGTGCGGATCAGGAGATCGGGATCCGGCTGGCCCGCGGTGTAGAGGTACGACGAGAACGTCTTCTCGTCCAGCGCGTCCGGCGGCACGCGATCCGCGATCACGCGCCTGACCGCCTCCACGATCTCCGCGCGTCCGCCGTAGTTGAGGGCGATGTTGAAGAGCATGCCTCGGCTGGCGGCCGTTCTCGCTTCGGCGTCCTTCAACTCGCGCTGAATGTCCGGCGCGAGGTCCTCCATCCGTCCGACGACCCGGAAGCGGATGTCGTTACGGAGCAGCGTGTTCAACTCAGAGCGCAGGTAGCGCTTGAGGAGCGTCATGAGCGTGGAGACCTCGGTCGCGGGCCGTTTCCAGTTCTCGACCGAGAAGGCGTACAGCGTCAGAACCTTGATTCCGAGGCGAGCCGACCCCTCGACGACCTCGCGGACCGATTCGATGCCGGCACGATGTCCCTCGACGCGCGGCAGGTGCCGCTGCGCGGCCCAGCGGCCGTTGCCGTCCATGATCACGGCCACGTGCATGGGCAGCCGCTCGAAGTTGATCTGCCTTGCAAGCCCCTCCTCCGGCGATCCGGGCGGCAGCACGGCGAGAATGTTTTCGAGGGACATGGAGGACTGCCCGTCGATCATAGCGCGGGATCGCGCGGCGGGGGCAATATACAGTAACGAGTGCCGCCGCCAGAGATGCTCTTCCGCGCCGCTCGATTCCGCTCGACGCTTCCGCCGCTGCTCGCGTTGCTCATCACGGTCTACGGGGCCGTCCTCCGGCTGAACGTCATCGAGTCGCGCTATGGTCCGATCGAACGTCCGGGCTGGGCCCGCGTGGTGACGGCGAATGCCGCCGCCGCCGCGCCGCATCTCCAGCCCGGCATGTACGCCTGGCCGCCCGACCCGAATCCATACGTGGGCGGCGATCCCATCGGATATCTGAAGTTCGCGCGCGAGATGCGCTCCTTCTACCAGGGGCACGTACGTGAGCCCGTGTTTCTCGCGTGGACGCGTCTCTGGCTCTGGCTGCTGCGCGATCAGGACGTGGGGATCAGTTACGCCTCGGCGTCGATGTCGGTCCTCACGATTCCCCTGACCTGTCTTCTCGGAACGCTGGCCTTCTCACCAGCCGTGGGCCTGCTCGCCGGACTGGCGCTCGCGATCGACTACGACGCGGTGAGCTGGTCGGCGGACGGCTGGCGCGACGACACGTTCACGTGCATGGTCGTCCTGACGGTGTGTGCGCTGCTCTGGCTGCGGCGCCACCCGCGTCCGCGTACGGCCGTGCTCGCGGGCATCGCCGCCGCGGCAGCCTCCCTGACGCGGATTACGTCCGTCTCGTGGATCCTTCCAGCGCTCGTCCTCCTGGCGCTCGAGCGCCCCCGTGAACGCCGCCAGAGAGCCGCGATGGCCGCTGTCTCCGCGGCGACAATGTTCGTCATCGTCATGCCGTACCTCATCAACTGCTGGCGCGTGTCCGGCGATCCGTTCATCGCGATCGACGCGCACACGACGTACTACCGCGCGGGTGAAGGGCTTCCCTTCGGGCAGCCGCAGAGCGCGCTGGCGTACATCGCGGCGAAACTGCAGCGCAGGCCCGTCTTCCAGCTCGACACGGCGCTGACCGGCCTGTTCGTGTTCCCGTTTCAGAACAAGTGGTCCGGATTCAACCTCTGGGTGCCAGGACTGTCCACGGCGCTCGCGTGGCTCGCCATCGCCGGACTGGTCCTGTTCCTCGCGTCACCAACAGGACGCTTCCTTCTGGTCGTGGAGCTGACCTCGCTCCTCCCCTACGCGTTCACCTGGAACGTGGCAGGCGGCTCGGAGTGGCGGTTCACGATGCACGTCTATCCGATCCTCCTCGTGGCCGCCTTCTATCCTTTCTATTTCATCGCCCGTCTGGTTGTGACGCGCTCGTGGCAGCGGGTCACCGCACGCCGTGCCGCGGTGTGGATCGGGACAGGGGCCGCGCTCGCGGGCGGTGCGGCGCTCTATCTGGCGCTGCCGTACTCCATCGCGCGCGAGTCGCTCCGCCACGGCGATTCGACGTCGATTGAAACAGGGCCGCGCGACGCCGTGTTCTACCGCGGCAACTGGTCCGACTGGGTGCGAGGGGGAGCCGTCATCTCGCGGATCATGCTGGGCGACCGCGGGGCGATCCGCTTTCCGCTCCCCGAGCGCCGCGCCTACAAGCTCACCCTGCGCCTCGATCCCGCGCTGCCCGACCGGCCCCACGTGGTGTCGCTGCTGCTGAACCACCGCGTGCTGCAGCGGCTCACGCTCACCTGGGACGACACCCGCATGGGATCGTACGAGGTCGATATGCCTGCTGAATACGTACGGGTCGGCGAGAACGAATTGCAACTGATCGCCGATGCCGTGGTGCCCGCGCGCGCCGCGGGCCCGCGCTTCGCCTCGGTTCCCCCGGACACGAGCGTCTCGTTGCGGCTGTGGTACATCCGCATCCACCCCGTGTGAGGAAAGCCACGGATTACACGGATACTCGGGAGCCACGGAACAACACGGAACAACACTGATACTCGGGAGCCACGGAACAACACGGAATACACGGATACTCGGGAGCCGCGGAACAACACGGAACAACACGGACACCTGGGAGCCGCGGAACAACACGGAACACACGGACACCTGGGAGCCGCGGAACAACACGGAACAACACGGGCACTCGGGGGCCACGGAACACACGAAACAACACGGCACACACGGAACCACACGGAACTCCACGTCCATGATGCGCACGTTCAGGATGGTGCTGCAGTACGACGGCACGGGGTACGTCGGGTGGCAGCGCCAGGAGCGCGGCGAATCGATTCAGGGACTCGTCGAAGCCGCGCTGGCGAGAATAGATGGAAAGGCCGTCACCGTCCATGGTGCCGGACGCACCGACGCGGGCGTACATGCGCTGGCGCAGACGGCGAGCGTCCGGCTCGACACGACGCTCGATCCGTCGACGCTCGGGCGTGCGCTGAACGCCAACCTCCCACCCGCGATCCGCGTGACAGCCGTCGACGTCGCCGGCGACGAATTCCACGCGCGCTTCGACGCGCGCTCGAAGACGTACGAATACCGGATTCGCAACGCCGCCGCCGTTCCTCCGTTCGAACGACTCTATGTCTGGCGCGTGGCGCAACGGCTCGACCTCGACACCATGCAGCGCGCGGCATCGCCGCTCGTCGGCCAACACGATTTCGGGGCGTTTCAGGGGGCCGGCACCGAGGTGCACACGACCGTCCGGCGCGTGCTGGCGGCTCGATGGCAGCGCTCGGCAGATGGCCTGCTCGTCTTCGAAATCACTGGCGAAGGATTCCTCCGCCACATGGTGCGCCGCATCGTCGGAACGCTCGTCGAGATCGGCAGCGGCAGACGGCCCGAGAGCGAAATCGCGCGGCTGCTCGAGTCGGGACCCGTCCAGGACGTGGCCCGCACCGCTCCGGCATGCGGGTTGTTCTTGGTGCGCGTGGAGTACTGACGGAGGTTGGTGGTTGGAGGTTGGCGGTTGGAGGTTGGAGCGCCTGCGGCCCGAGCGAGGCGACGGAGTGAAGCGCGGCGCAGCCGCGCCGCCGAGCGAGAGCGAGCGGGGTGGGGGCCCGCGAGCCTGAGAGTTGTTGGAGGTTAACCTGTCCACCGTAGCGCCGCATCGCGCGAAGGCGGACCGTAGCGCGCAACGTTCGTTGCGCGTCCTCTCACTGCCGCGAACCGGGCTTCACGACCGGAACCCCTTTCGTGCACAGCGGGCACGATTCGGGGGGATATGCGGCAACGTGCATGCGGACGAGCGCCTGCAGCGGCACATCGAGCCGCGCGGCGTCGCTGCCGCGATCGATGATCGCGCCGGCGCCGGCCACGCCGGCGCCCGCAGCCTGCGCGGCCGTTATCGTCTCCCTTGTCGATCCTCCGGTGGTGATGACATCCTCCACGACGAGCACGCGATCGGCTGGCGATAGCGTGAACCCCCGCCGCAGCGTCAGGACGCCGTCCTGCCGTTCGGCGAACAGCGCGCGCACGTGCAGCGCGCGCCCGACCTCCTGCCCGATGACGATGCCGCCGAGCGCGGGCGAGAGAACTGCCGTCGGCTGCAGGTGCCGCGTGCGGTCCGCGAGCGCAGCGCCAAGCCGCTCCGCAAGATCCGGATACTGCAGGACGAGCGCACTTTGTAGATAGCGATCGCTGTGCAGCCCGGACGAGAGCCGGAAGTGCCCTTCGAGCAGGGCGCCCGACTGGCGGAACAGATTCAAGACTTCTGCCTCGTTCATCGTCAACTCGTTGTACGGGCGGGCGGGCGGGCTAGTATACAGAACCGTTCCCCCCTGCCAACCGTCCTATAAACCACTGCGGTCGTACCGGATCTTGCTACTCTCGCAGGTTCAGGGTTCCTTCTTTCCCCGTTTTGGAGAGCATTGCAATGCGTTTGGACCAGCAATTCAGGCCCTTTTCGACACGCATGCGCCGCGCGGTGCTGTCGTTGTGCGTGTTCGGTTCCGGCATCTCCCTGTTCGCTTCCGGACAGGCGCCAGCGAGCCCACCAGCTCAGGTCGCGCCAGTGCCGCAGGTGCCTGGCGGACCGGCGGCTCAGACCGCCGCCCAGGGGACCGTCGTCGTCGAAGGGACGCCGCTCTCGATGGACGATGCGGTCCGGATGGCGCTCGAGAACAACCTCGGCATCCAGCAGGAGCGCCTGAACCCGCAGATCCAGACCTACGGGGTCGTCCGCGCGAACTCGGCGTTCACGCCGGCGCTGTTCTCGTCGTTGGTGCGCGGCAACAGCGCAGCGCCGCCAACGGACTTCCTGTCGACGGGGGGAAGCGGGGTTGTCACGAATGGGTCGTTCACGACATCCGCGGGCGTGCAGCAGCAATTGAAGTTCGGAGGGGCCACGTATCAGCTGACGTGGGATGGCTCGCGTCTGACCTCCGACGCGCCGCGCACGGTGTTCAGCCCGCAGCTCGGCTCTCACCTCAACGCGGTGTACACGCAGCCGCTGCTCCGGAATTTCCGGATCGATTCGCTGCGGCAGCAGCTGTACCAGAGCCGGAATCAGCAGCAGGTTGCGGACATCCAGCTGCAGCAGCGCGTCACGCAGACCTCGCGCAACGTGCGCGCGGCCTATTACAACCTCGTTGGCGCGATCGCTGGCCTCGACGTCGCGCAGCAGTCGCTCGATCTCGCGCGACAGTCGCTCAAGAACAACCAGACGCGCGTCGAGGTCGGCACGATGGCGCCGATCGACATCGTCGCCGCCGAAGCGGAAGTCGCGAGCAACGAGGAGAACGTGATCGTCGCACAGGCCGCCATCCAGACGGCGCAGGATCAGCTGCGAACGCTCGTCATGAACCCCTCGCAGCCGGACTTCTGGTCTGCGCGGTTCAAGCCCTCGGATCAGCCGATGCTGGCTCCGCGCGAGATCGACGTCGACGCCGCCGTGCGGAACGCGCTCGGGAACCGCACGGATCTCCTCCAGTTCAAGAAGACCATGGAGAGCACCGACATCAACAGACGGTTCGCGGAAAATCAGCGTCTGCCCAACGTCGACCTCCAGGCGCGCTACGGCGTGGTCGGCATCGGCGGCACGCAGTTCCGATACGGCAATCCGGCGATCGACGGCGCGCCGCCAGAGGTCGTGGGCACGTCGGTGCGCAGCTTCGCCGACGTCATGCGCGACGTGTTCGGCAACAACTTCCGGGCGTGGAGCTTCGCGCTCAACGTCTCGTATCCGATCGGGACCAGCCAGGCGGAAGCAGCGGTCGCGCAGACGAAGCTGCAGCAGCAGCAGGAGCGGACGGAGCTGGCAGACCTCGAAATGCAGATCGCGACGCAGGTCCGCGAGGCCGCGCGCGGCGTGAACACGAACCTGAAGCGGGTCGAAGCCACCCGCAAGGCGCGGGAGCTGGCCGAGCGCCGGCTCGAGGCGGAGGAAAAGCGGTTCACCGTCGGGTTGTCGTCCACGTTCGAGCTCGTTCAGGCGCAGCGCGACCTGGCGCGCGCGCGGCAGGCGGAGCTGAACGCGACCATTGACTACAACCGCTCGCTCGTCGACTTCGAAACGGTGCAGACGTCGCCGATTCGCTGAAAGGGATTACGCCTCCTGTTAGACTCGTCGGGTGCCGAAGCTGACCGTCACGGTCATCACGCGCAACGAAGCGGAGCACCTGGATGCGGCGCTCGGGTCGGTCGGATGGGCCGACGAGATCGTCGTGGTCGACGCCGAGAGCACCGACGACACGGTCGCGATCGCGCGACGACATACGCCGAGGGTCGAGGTCAGGCCCTGGCCCGGCTACGGTGCGCAGAAGAATTACGCGGCGTCTGTCGCGTCGAACGACTGGATTCTGTCGATTGACGCCGACGAGCGTGTGACGCCGGATCTCGGGGACGAGATTCGGCATCTGCTGGAATCCGATCCGCCGCGCCGCGGCTACCGCGTCCCGCGCGTCACGTGGTACCTCGGACGGTGGATCCGCAGCACCGACTGGTATCCCGACTATCAGCTGCGGCTGTACGATCGCCGGGCGGGCACGTGGAACGGCCGGCGCGTACACGAATCCGTGGCGCTTGCCGGCGACCCCGGTGTTCTGCAGCAGGATCTCCAGCACTTCGCCTACCGCGACATCAGCGATCACATCTCCACGATCGATCGATACACGACGCTCGCCGCCGAGCAGGGGGCGGCCGAGGACCGGCGCGTGTCGGCGGGCCAGCTCGCATTGAGCCCGGCATTCGCCTTCTTTCGCAACTACGTACTGCGGCACGGGTTCAGCGATGGCACCGCAGGGTTTCTCGTCTCGGTGCTCAACTCGTACTACGTGTTTCTGAAGCTCGCGAAGCTGCGGGAGCAGCGCCTTCGATAGGGCGTTACTGGCGGTGTTTTCAATCCACATCGACACGGCGCGCACGTGGCGCGGCGGCCAGAACCAGGTCCTGTTGACCGTGCTCGGGCTTCGCGCGGCGGGACACCGGACGATCCTCGTGGCGCACGCGGCCGGCGAACTGCGGCAGCGGGCGGCCGAAGGGCTCGAGTTGATTCCGCTGTCGCCGAAGACGGAGATGGATCTCGGTGCCGCATGGCGCCTGTCGCGTGCGATCCGGCAGCTTCGTCCCGACATCGTTCACGCGCACGACCCGCACGCGGTCGCGATCTGCGCACTCGCGATCTCGATGGGATCCGAGCAGGCGCACCCGCCGCTCATCGCCGCCCGGCGCGTCGACTTTCACCTGAAGCGCAACGCGCTCTCCCGATGGAAGTACCGCCAGGTCGACAAGTTCGTCTGCGCATCCGAGGCGATTCGCCGGATGCTCGTCGGCGACGGCATTTCGGAGGAGCGCGCGGTGACGGTCTACGAGGGCATCGACCTGGAGCGCGCCGCCGCCGCGCCCCCGGCAGACCTGCACGCCGACTTCTGGCTGCCGCACCACGCGCCGATCGTCGGGAACGTCGCCGCGCTCGTTCCGCACAAGGGGCAGCGGCATCTGATCGACGCCGCCGCGCGCGTCGTCAGACGCGTGCCCGACGCGCGGTTCGTCATTGCGGGCGAAGGGGAATTGCGGGCATCGCTCGAACGCCACATCAAGGAGCACAGGCTCGAGAAGCACGTGTTTCTGGCGGGCTTCCGGCCCGACGTGCTCTCCGTGCACAAGGCGTTCGACCTTTTCGTCATGAGCTCGGTCACCGAAGGATTGGGCAGCTCCCTGCTCGATGCGATGGCCTGCGGGAAGGCGATCGTGGCCACGACAGCGGGAGGGATTCCCGAGGCGGTCGTCCACGGCGAAACCGGCCTGCTCGTCCGTCCGCGCGACGATGGGGCGATGGCGGATGCGATTGTGACGCTGCTCACGAACGAGGACCTGCGTCGTCAGTACGGCGCCGCCGGGCTGAAGCGCGTGCGCGAGCGCTTCAGCGTGGACCGCATGGTGCGGGATACGCTCGCCGTGTATGAGGAGGTTGTCCGGAGCGCGTGACCTCGGGACCCGACCGGGAACCGGAATGGATCTCGCCTGATCTGTGGGCTCTCAGCGGAGCGCAACAAAACGCGAGCGGCAGCCCGGCAGCGCGCGCGGGCAGTCATCGAACGTGACGGTCGCGCCGTTGGAGGAGAAGGTCACGCCCCGCGCGATGCGGCTCGGGGGCGACCCGTCCGGCTCGATGAGGCTGACCGCGCCAAGGCTCGCGCCCGTGTGCGCATCGAACAGTCGAAGCTGATAGCCATTCACGAGGAACCCGACGCGGCCGCCGTCGGGGGTCCAGGCGATTTCGTCCGCGCGTTCGGCGCCTCCCCTCAGCGTCTCCACCGCCCGCGCATCGCGCATGTTCGGGCCGACGCGCAGCGACTCGCACACGCCGTCGGCGCAGCGTCCTTCGAACACGTACGCGACACCGTCGCGGGCAGGCGACTCGACGGACATGACCGTGCGGCGGCCGCCTACGAACCAACCGGCCGCGAACCCCGCCACGCCTATGACGAACGCCGCGATCGCCGCAGCGACGAGGCCGCCGCCGCGGCCCGCCGGGCGCGCGGCCGGCAGATTCCCTTCAACGGACATTGCGCATCTCCCTGCCGGCGGCCGTAGCCGCAGGCGTTCATCATCCCGACGTGGCACAACGAGAAGTCGAATCGGACGGGATCGACCGGGTCGATCGCGCGAAGCGACGCCGTGATCTCCGCCGCCATCCGCCACCCCGGCGACCGGTATCGCGTCAGACGCAGGCACTGCCCGAGGCGGATCACGTGCGTGTCGAGCGGCACGATCAGCTTCGACGCCGGGATCCCCGACCACGCCCCGAGATCCACGGCGTCACGGCGCACCATCCAGCGCAGGAACAGGTTGAGGCGCTTGCAGCCGCTCCCGGCGGACGGACGAGGGAAGAAGTAGCACACGCCCGGCCGCTTCGGCACGCGCCCGTACGCCGCGCGAAGATCGAGCTGCAGCGCGCGGCGCGAAAAGCTGTCGAGCGACGGGCCGATGTCCGCCGCGTCGCGGTCGTACCCTTCGAGGAAGAATTGTTCGATCGAGCGTGCCCGATCGAGCATCTGCCGCAGGATCCAGAGGAGCGCGACGAGATCGCGCCCGCGCGTCCACCGGTGCACCATGCCGCGAAGCTCGGGATGCGCGCCGGCCGGATCGAACTCGCTCACGAATCGCGCAGGCTCGGGGCCGAGAAGGCGTGCCAGCGTCTCCACGGTGTGCAGCACGCTGGCAACACGGCCGAACGCGAGCGCAGCGGCGCAGAAGCCGACGATTTCCTGATCGCGCGGCGCCGAATATCGTCGAACGATCTGCACCGGATCGGCCGCCGCCTCCTCGCGATTGTAGGCCTGATACAGATCGTCCAGTGTCGCCGAAGTCGAAGTGCGGGCAGTGATCAGTGTCAGAACGTCGATATTGGTTCTCCCGCGCGGCACATGGGGCAATCCGCGACAGGATAGTTTTCCGGAGCCTTGTATTCGGCCAGCGCGAAGTTCGGAACGCCTGCGTCCGAGATCGCCTCGAGGCGATCGCAGATCTCGACGGTCGCGAGCACCGTCCCGCGTGCCTGCCTGACCACCTGCGCACAGCGTTCGAACGTCTTTCCGGTATTCCGGACGTCATCGGCGAGCAGCACACGCTTGCCGGCCATGTGCGCGGCGTAGAAGCTGCGCAGCTCGAAGTCCTGGTC
>JBKPTE010000114.1:0-15897 GCA_046735335.1 Acidobacteriota bacterium
GCTCGCAATCGTGCCGCGCCGAGGCGGGGCTGCCGATTCGCGGGCGAACAGCGCGAACTTGAGGGACGAGGACCCGCTGTTGATCGCGAGAAAGACGCGCGCGTCGGCCACGAGCGGATCCTCGTCAGCGTCGCTCGAGCGCCGCGCGGTCCCATCTGGCAAGGGTTGCCGCGCGGTCGTACGTGCTTCGCAGGAATGTCATGAGCGTCTCTGCGGGCGACCGCGCCGAGCGGACCGCCTCGTAGGGCAGGATGAATTCCCCAAGCTCGGTGTTGTACTGTGCGGCGGCGGGCTCGATCGACGCCGTCTTCAGCCCGTCCGGCTCGGGCGCGGCATACGCGTAGAACGCCGGCTCCTGCACGGGACCGCTCCCCGGCCAGAACCCGTGGCTGATTACTTCGTGCGAGTACGCTTCGCGCATGATGGAACCGGCGTCCTTGCGTTCCGGCGCGCGGCGTCCCGAGAATCGCGTCACCGCGAGGTCGAAGCTGCCCCAGAAGAAGTGCACGGGGCTGGACTTCCCGATGAACCCGCAGCGGAACTCGTCGAACACGGGCTGGATCGCGAGCAGCACACGCCAGAACGTGTTGGCCGCCGCCGGATCGTACGCATGGTGCACCACATCGTCTTCGAAGCGGATGGGATCGGGGACTTCCACGGGCATCGACCAGATGCGCACGTGAATGCCGAGCCGGGCAAGCGCCTCCATCACGAGCCCGTAGAAGTCGGCGACCGTGCGAGGCTGGAGCGGCACGCGTTCGGCGCGGCCGTCGGAGTGCATAATCCGCAGCTCATGGTCCGTGAGATCGAACACCATCGTGAAGGTGCCGTCATCGTCATCGGCACGCATCGGCAGCGTCGTGAGCCCGCGCGGCGTGTACTGGAACGCGATGTTCCAGAAGTGGTTCACGAGCGGCGTCCGTGCGAGGCACACCTTGCCGACGACCTGCATCCACATGTGCAGCGTGTCGTACGTGTCGCGCCACGCTTCGAGCGGAAGGGGCGGCCACGCCGCCGCGTCGGAGAATTCCGTTGCATGCGCCATGATCGGATTCTGTCAGCGGCGCCGGGTTCTGGCAATGCATTCTTCGAATAGTCCCTCGCCCATTAATTGATCGATGCCGATGACGAAGCGACGGACCGGCGGCAGACGAATCGCGAGCGCCGTCGAGGGCAGAAGCTGCTTCGTCAAGGCCACGAGGCCGGTGGTCGCCCGTTGCCTGCCGCTTCGATCGAGCAGCCACCACAGCAGCACCGCGAGGTGGGCCAGATAGAGAAGCCGGCCCAGCGCGGCGGCCAGCTGCGGCGATGGCGCATCGCTCGCGCCCGATACCGCCTCCTCGAACACGTGCTGCACGCGCGCGCGAGAAAATGCGGTTCCGGCTGCGAACACGCCGTCGTGCGGGTCGCCGACGAGCACCGGCGTCAACGCGCGCAAGGCGATTCGATGCGGCTGGAGGACCGCCAGACTCGTCTCGAGGGCGAACATGAACCGATCCCGCCAGCGGCCTGGCTTCATGTCCGCAGCCTTCCCGGCGTAGCCGCTCGTCAGCTCTTCATACAGCGCGAGGATGACGGCCCGTTTGCTCGGAAAGTATCTGTACAACAGGCCCACGCTGACGTCCGCCTCTCTCGCGATCTCTCGCAGCGTCGTCTGCTCATAACCGCGTTCCCCAATCATCCTGATCGCGGTCGCGTACAACCGCTGCTTCGCCGCCTCACCTTGCGCGGTCGGGCCAGCAGGACGTCCCCTCTTGCGACGCTTGACATTATTGGTGAACATGTTCACTAATAATATCGATGCATGCTCGGAAGGCGCAACCGGGGGCACATCTTCTCCTGTACGACGGCGTATGCGGGTTCTGCGGCCGGATTGTGCGCTTCGTGCTGGCGCACGACGCGCCCGGCCGGTTCTGCTTTGCGCCGCTTCAGAGCTCGACCGGTTGGGCCATCGTCGGCAAGTACGGGGGCAATCCGCGTGAGCTGACGACGTTCTATGTGGTCCCGGAGTATCGAGGGTCCCACGCCCGTGTGTTCACAAAGGCGGATGCCGTTTTGTTCGTGGCCGCGGAGCTCGGATGGCCGTGGAGGCTCGCCCTCGTGATGCGCGTCGTTCCAGGGGCGGTTCGAGATCGTCTGTACGACCTCGTCGCGCGGCATCGGTATCGCATTCTCGGCCGGCACGAGCAATGCGAGATTCCGCCGCCGAAATTTCGACATCGGTTCGTCGGCTGACGCGAGGCGCGCGTGAAGATTGTCATTCCGGGCGGATCAGGTCAGGTGGGGACGATCCTCGCACGAGCGTTTCACGCCGCCGGTGACGACGCGGTCGTGCTCAGTCGTCACCCGCTCGCGCGTCCCTGGCGCGTGGTGCCGTGGGACGGCGTCACGCCTGGTCCGTGGGAGAGAGAGCTCGAGGACGCCGATGTCGTCGTCAATCTTGCCGGTCGAAGCGTCAACTGCAGGTACACGGCGCATCATCGTCGAGAGATTCTGCAGTCGCGCGTGGAATCGACCCGGGCCATCGGCGACGCCATCGCACGATCGGCACGGCCGCCGCGCGCGTGGCTGCAGGCAAGCACCGCCACGATCTACGCGCACGCCTACGATCGAGACAACGACGAGCGCTCAGGCGTGCTCGGCGGCAACGAACCGCATGCGCCGCGTTCGTGGCGCTTCAGCACTGATGTTGCGCGCGCATGGGAGCGGACGCTCGAGGACGCGGCCACGCCGCGGACGCGAAAGGTTGCGCTCAGGTCCGCGATGGTCATGAGTCCGGATGCGGGGGGCGTGTTCGACACGCTCGCCGGTCTCGTTCGTCGCGGTCTCGGCGGGGCCGCCGGCGACGGCCGTCAATTCGTCTCGTGGATCCATCACGAGGACTTCGTCCCGGCGGTCCGTTGGCTGATCGAGCGCGAAGACATCGAGGGGATTGTGAACGTGTCGTCACCGCACCCGTTGCGGAACGCCGAGTTCATGCGCCTCCTGCGCGACGCGTGCGGTGTGCCGTTCGGCTTGCCGGCCCCGCGCTGGACGCTCGAAGTCGGTGCGATGTTCATGCGCACCGAAACGGAGTTGATCCTGAAGAGCCGCCGTGTGGTGCCTGGCCGTCTCCTCGAGCACGGATTCACATTCAGATTTCCCGATTGGAGCGACGCCGTCCGGGATCTCTGCGATCGACAGGAGCGCATGCGCACCGCCGCGTGACGCCGTTCATCGGTGCGCGGCGCAAGGATCTGATTCGATTGCGATTGAGGCGATGTGGAATAATGACGCGAGGCGGTCCCCGTCGCCGGGCTGTGCTCATTTCTCCTCGCGCTGATGGTCACGCTCGCGGGCCAGTCGAATGCGGCCGCGGTTGACCGGCGTTCTCCCGCGTACGTCGGCAACGGGGCATGCGCGCCGTGTCATAAAGCCATCGTCGACAGCTATGCGCAAACGGCGATGGCCAGGACGAGCGGGCCCGCCTGCCGAACCTGATCGAAGGATCCTTCCTCACGAGCCGTCCGGCGTCAGGTATCGCATCGCGCGCGACGATGGACACGCGCGCCTTTCGTACGATCGCTCGTCACCCGCGCTGCACGGCACGCAGGAGCTCGAGTACTTCGTTGGTTCGAACACGCGCGGCCGTACCTTTCTGTTCAGCATCGACGAGTTCCTCTACCAGTCGCCAATCAACTACTACGCGGCGCGGCACGTGTGGGACATGTCGCCGGGATATGCGCAGCTCCACGAGATGGAGCTGAATCATCCGGTGGATCGGACGTGCCTGTTCTGCCACGCGAGCCGCGTGCAGCCACCGGAGCGCGGCACCGTGAACCGTTACAGCGGCGCGCCCTTCCTGCAGCCGGGCGTCGGCTGCGAACGATGTCATGGACCTGGCAGCGAGCACGTCGCCGGCCGCGGAACGATGGTCAATCCCGCCAAGCTCGTTGCGGCACGGCGCGACGACATCTGCATGCAGTGCCATCTGGAGGGCTTGCGCGGATCGCTGTCGCGGGGCGCGCGGAAACCGATTTCCAGCCGGGTGACAGGCTCTCGGACGATCTCGCCATCTTCGTGCGCGAGAACGCCGCCCGGACGAGCTCGGAGCCGTCAGCCAGTTCGAAGCCCTGGCGCTCAGCGCGTGCAAGCGAAAGAGCGGCGATGCGATGACCTGCACGACGTGCCACGATCCGCACGGGGCACGTGCAGGCGAGCGAGAAGACGGACTACTACCGCGCGCGGTGTCTGACGTGCCACGCGTCGATGAGCCGCGGACATCACGACGATCGACAGGACTGCACGTCGTGCCATATGCCGCGACGCGAGAGCGCCGACATCGGGCACACGATGGTCACGGACCATCGGATCCTGCGTATGAGGTCTGACGCGGGGCACCGATCCTCCGCGTTCGACGTGCTGGTGCAGTTCGGCAATCCATCGCGCGCCCGCGAGCTCGGGCTCGCGTACGGAGCGCTCGCGCTGCGCGGTCTACAGTCCGCCAGCGAGCATGCGCGCCGGCTGTTCGAGGAAGCGGTCAGCGATGGCCAGACGGATGCCGACGTCCTCACGCGGCTTGGCTCCCTTGCGCAGGAGCGCGGAGACTTCGAACGCGCGCAGCACTACTACGAGGAGGCGTTCGCGCGCGATCCCACGCGAGCGGTGGTCGCGGCCAACCTCGGTGTGTTCCTCGCTCGCCAGGGAAAACTGAAGGACGCGATCGGGTTGTGGCAGCAGACCTTCGACAGGAACCCCCATCTGACCGATCTCGCGCTGAATCTCGCGCGGGGAAGGTGCGCCGGTGGTGACGCGAGCGGCGCACGGGCAGTCCTGCAGAAGGCGCTCGCGCACAACCCGGATTCGGCTGCCGGGCGACAGCTCCTCTCGGCGCTGAGTGGCAACGCGTGCGGTCGTCAGTGATGCATCACGCCGATCAACTGGCTGCCGCGGCGGCCGTTCCGCACTTCGGACAGAAGGGGAAGAACACGTTGCGCCGGTTGTCGCAGCTGCCGCAGCGATCGAACAGACGCAACCCGCAGTGAACGCAATAGTCGGGTACGATGTCGCCCGTCGTCATGAGCGTGCGCTCGCACGCCGGACAGACGTTGGCCGACATTCGCTTCAACGCCTCTTCGGGCGCGAGCGCCTGGCGCCGTTCGGCCTCGGTCTGCTGTTCGACCTGACGTCGCCTGGCAAGATACGCGCGCATGCCGCGGATCACGTAATGCCCGCCGACAGCGGTCATGACGATGCCGACGGCGTAGCGGACGTAGCCACCGTAGCTGGGTAAATACGGAACGAGCTCGACGAAGAACGTGAAGAGCGCGAAGATGACGAAGCCGCGCATCAGGAGCCAGTACTCGCTCCGGCGCTTCTTCATCACGAGCCACCACGCCACGACCAGCAACGGCAGCGTCAGCGCCAGACGCCACGCGAAGACGCGAAACTCCTGTCGAAAGACTGCCGACTCGTACGCGTTCGTCGCGCCGTTCAGCGCGTCGCGCTCTGCTCGCTGCTGGGCGGCGAGCATCTGCTTCGTGTCCAGGAGATCCTTTTCGACTCGTTCGACGGCAGTCTGCGCTTCACGTTCGCCCGCCTTCAGGCGATCGAGGTCCCGCGTGCGTTGCAGCACCTCGGCATCCTGCGACGGATCGGTCGTGGCGGTCCGCGTCGAGATCCAGTTCGAGTAGCCGGCCCGGGCCGATTGGTACGCATTGCTGACGGCGGTGAGCTGCAGCGCCGCCTGTGCGCGCTGATCGTCCAGATCGCGCTCGCGATCCCCGAGGCGGTGGATCTCCGCGCGTGTGCGCGCGAGCGCTCCCTGATCGGCAAACTGCTCGATGGTCAGCGGCTCCTCGATCCGGGGCAGGTCGCCGATGATCGTGCCGCCCAGCCCGATCAGGAACGACGCGAACACGAGCGACACGATCCACATCGCGAGCCGGAAGAGCCGCTCGGGTACGAACAGACTCTTGAACATGCGTGTTCCTTCCGCGGTCGGGCGCAGGCGCAGGGCTGCCGGGAACCGCCGCAAAAAAGATGGTGGGGAGGCTCTTAGAGTAGCACGCGACGCGTCAGTTTCCCGTCGCGTCGGAGCCCGGGCGCGTGGCGGCGAGCTGGCGCTTCGTCTTCTCGCCCTTGCGCGGGACGGTCTTCAGATAGGCGTAGATCTTCCCGAGGTCCTCATCCGTCATCTGGCCGTACACGCGCGGCATGACGTCGCTCAGCGTGCTGCCGTTCGGGCGCTTGTGCTCGCGAAGCGCGGTCACGAACTGCTGTTCGGTCCAATTGCCAATACCGACGGGCGTGATATTCGAGGCTCCGGGCGGCGGGCCGCCGCCGCCGGTGAAGTCCGCGCCGTGGCACGCGCGGCACCCGGCCGTGGCGACGATGTACGACCCCGCCGCGGGATCGTTCGGTGCGGGTGGCTGCTCGAACGTGACGTTCGCGTGATCGATCTTCGAGGCGGGCGCCAGCGGGAAATCCACGAGCAGGCCGAGCGTACGAGCCATCGGACCCATCGACAGGCTGGGCAGTTCGCGGTCGACCGGAGGGACCGACTTGACGTACGTGATGATGGCGCCGAGATCCGCCTGGCTGAAGCGGAAGTCTGCGACCGGCATGAATCTCACCGATCGTCCGTCGGGCTTCACACCGTGCAGCAGCGCACGTACGTAATCCTGATCGGAGAGCGTCGCGCCGAGGCCGCCCCGCCCTTTCGTCAGGTTGGGCCCGACCAGCCGTCCCATCGCGACGTTGTCCTCGACGATCTTGCCCCCGAGATCGGTGGCGTGGCACACGGCGCACGGGGACACGTGCTGGACGAGATACTTGCCGCGCGCAATCGAGGCGGCATCGGTTGGAATCGGGATCGAAGGAACCGTGACCGCGTAGACCCGCGACATCTCGCGGTTGCTCGCGTAGTAGATGTAGGCAACGAACGCGGCAACCGCGAGCGCCAGCACGGCGACCACCCTCGTCGTCCACTTCAACAGCCGCTTCATCCGGCGCACCTCCTCAGCATGCAGGATGGGGTTCGACCGCCCCCAAAGAGTTCTACGGAGGTGCGGCAGGTTTCGTTCGCGCGCACTCTCTACTGTGCGCTCTTCGCCGGGGTGATCACGATGTTCCGATAGTCGACCGGCCCGTGGTCCCCCTGGAGGAAGAGCGGCCCGGGCTCCGCTTCGGTGCTGTCGAGTGCGCCACCCGTGATTCCGGGAATCTCGCGGTTGCAGATGACGTTCGTGCCGTTCAGATCGTAGTTGAGCATCCGGCCCAGGAGCGACACGTCCATGGACTGCCACTCGCCGGCCGCCCGCGCGACGTTCTCGCTCGGCGCGATGAACCCGTACAGGCCGCCGAGATGATGCGACGAGGGCTCCAGGCCGGCGCTGTCGTCGATCTGCAGCTCGTAGCGGCCGCGGAGGTACACGCCGCTGTTCGCGTCCTTGGGGACGCGAAACTCGAGGTGCAGCTTGAAGTCGTCGAACTTCCGATCCGTCGCGAGGTTGGCGCCCCCTTTCGCATTCTGCAGGAGGCCCGACACCGCGCTCCACTGGTTGTCGCGACTCCCGACGGTGTGCCAGCCGTCGAGCGACTTGCCGTCGAAGATGTGAATGGGTTCGCCCCATGCTGGCTTCCCGGTGCGCCGCAGCGAGGGTGCGCGGGTACCGGTCCACGTCAGCTTCTGGCCGTCGCCCATCGTCATCTCGCCCGTGATGCGTTCGCCCTCGAGGCGTCCCTGGAACGTGATGTCGTTGGGGTTGCGGTCCCACTGGGGCGGGATGGCGAAGCGGAACGTGCCGTCGGTGAATTCGATCTTGGCGATCGGCCGCGCACTGCCCCCGGAGCCGACGAACTGACCGACGAGCGTGGCCGTGCCGGAGCGTTCGACCTCGAGCCAGGACGGCGATTTTTGGGTGCCGCGCTGCACGACCAGGTCCCACCGTCCCAGCAGCGGGTCGGACGGCGATTGCGACTGCATCAGAGCTCCAGAGTACTCACCGGCCGCGAGCATCAAGACGGCGGCAACTGCGACGCGCGGAACCATGAACCCTCCTCCAGTGGATTGCACACCAGTGGCGGATCTTACGACACTCCGCGCTTTGACCGAGCGTTTGGGTCGCAGTACAATGTGGATTCGCCTTTCCTTTCGTGGGCCTGTGGCGCAGCTGGGAGCGCGCCTGAATGGCATTCAGGAGGTCACCGGTTCGATCCCGGTCAGGTCCACCAAACCTTCCTTCCCGGTCTCAATCTCCCGCAAGTAGCTGAAAGCCGGTGCGGTTACGGCGGTTCGAACAAAGCGATTTCCGTCGAACGAAATTCCCTGCGGAAAGAACAGTTGTTGGAACCGCTGCCGCTGTTCGAGCGACGCCTGCACCCACAGGTCGGCGGCGCGCGGCAGAACGCGTTCTGCGAACGCCAGGATGCCCTCTACGTCGAGTTCGTCGAGTTCAGAGGCGTGACGGTCCATTCGGGCGAGCGCGAGCTCCTGGCGCAGCTTCTCGGCGTGGCGATCGTAGGTGTCGATATCGATCGTGCGCTCGTAAAGGAACGCCTCGTCCAGGCGGTCCAGCTTCTGCTGAATCGCTTTCACTGTGCGCTCGGTCGCCGCGATTGCGTCGCGCACTGTCGCCTGCCGTGCCTTCCAAATCCGCAGCACCGACTCTTTGAGCAGCCGCATGTAGCCTGGCTTGGGCTGCAGTGCAGCGAGCTCCTCGGTGAACAGTGCCTCGAGCCTGGCCTTCGTCACGTTCACGGCGCGACAACCAGGACGGCAGTGGTAGTAGGCGTAGTACTCGCGTCTACCCTTCGACCAGCTGCCGGTCAGACCGCGATCGCATAATGCGCAGCGCACGAAGCCGCGCAACGGGAAGTCGGGATGCGCGCGCAGCTGCGGCGCCGTGACGATCGCTCGGCCCGAGAGCACAGCCTGAGCGCGATAAAACAATTCTTCGCTGATGAGCGGATCGAAATCGCCGCGCTTGCCACGCACTCCGTACTCGGGCACGTCGATTGTGCCCGCATAGAGCTGGTTTCGCAGGAGCATGCCAATTGTCTGCGAAGTGAGTGGCTTACCGCGCCTGTTCGTCAATCCCCAGTTGGTGAGCTGTGCGAGCAGTTCCTGCTTCGTGTACTTGCCGGTCGCGTACTCCTCGAACGCTCGCCGGACGAGCGGCCCGCGAACGGGATCCTCCATGAGACTCTTGCCCGCCGCGCGCGGAGCGTTCAGGTACCCGACCGGCGCAAGGAACACCCAGCGACCGAGGTCGAGCGCCGCACGCATGCCGGCCTTCGTGCGATCCGAGCGCACGTCGTTGTCGAACTGGGCGAAGGCGGCGAGTACGCCTTCCATCAGCTTGCCGGTTGACGTGTCATCGATCGGTTCGGTCGCGGACCGCAGTGAGATCCCGAGTGACTGCAGTAGGGAGCGCAACGCGAAGTGGTCGTACTTGTCGCGGGCGAACCGGGTCAGGTTGAAGACGACCACGAAGTGGACGCGGCCCTTGTTCTGCCGGCAGAACGTGAGTAGCTGTTGTAGTTGGCTGCGGTCCGCGGTCCTCGCGCTCTCACCCTCCTCGAAGAACCGCTGGAGGATGTCGTAGCCTTGGCGGCGGCAGTACTCCTCACAGGCGCGGAGCTGGGTCGGCAGGCTGAGGTTTTCGGTCTGCTCCTTCGTGCTGACACGTACGTAGATGACCGCGCCGACCATGGACGGCAGAGTAGACCCATTCGCGGACACCGGCAAGACGCGCTTTCTCGGCACGGCCCTACTGCACAGTTCGATATCGCTGCTCGTACAGCTCGATGAGCACCATCGCCATCGTCTCCCGTGTTGCCGGGTGCGCTCGACCTCGTCGTCCGTCATCGAGTCGGCCTCGTCGCCGAGCAGTTCGCGGCAGCGCGCGAGAGAGATCGGCTCCGGCGTCGAATCCGCACGTTCTGCGTGCTCCATGGGCACCCCTGCGAACTCGATACAGACGTTCGGAATGGTGTGGAGTGCGCTCGAAGCGCGCCGACCTGAGGCCGGCCGCGCCGAACACGAATGAGCGCGGATGTGGCGTGACGCCGACACCGACGCGCGTGACTTGAAGTCGAACGCGCTGATCGCACGAGATGTGCGCGATCAAATCGACTGGTTGTTGAAAGGGGCTGAGAAGCTGTGCTCTGAGAGCGTTGGCTACAGCGCTCCGCGTCGGGCGAGACTGCGGAGGGGTGCGCGATGCACCGAGGAGACCTTCACGATACGACTGCCGATGCGCCTGGTCAACGCAGAAATGAGGACGAGCTTCGTCGGCCATCACATAAGTGCGACCTCGAGCTGCGCGGCGGCGTCGTCAAGGCCGCAGCCCGCAGGGTCGAGCGCAGCGACAGCCTTGACGACGCCGAGCACAGCTCGATCCTGGTCATGTGATGGCCGATGTTTCTTCGCCGAAATCATTGTCGGAAGTGCAGCCAAATCTCGGAAGGATCTGGGAGAGTTCTGGCGCGACGATACGCGTGAGATTCAGCGCGTGGATCACCGGCCGAACACGGGCAGGCTCGTCATGGATCTTGCGACGGAGGACCGGTTGAACACTCGCGATACCTGCGGTGGAACGACCGCCGACATGGGCGCCGACGTCCTTCAGCGTGGCGTGAGCGACCACATCCGTGGCCGCGCGCTTGGCAGGCGGAGGGGTCATTTGGGGTGGTCGCTCACGCCACGGAATTGGCATTGGCGGCCGCACGGGCAGTGCGCCACCAGGCGGGCGGCACAGAACGCCGCCCGATGACGGCAGCTCCCAACTTGCGCGAGGCTGGGGAGTTACTCTGTGTGCTCGCGGTGAGCATGTCTCACGCGGTGACCGGGAAGAATCCTCATCACCGAGTTGTCCAGAGGGGAACACCTCGCGCGAGGGTCCTGTTCCCCCTCCCTGTTCCCCCTCGGCGCTGCTAGTTTGAAGGCAGGTCAGCAAACGCGCCGATCCCGGCCACCAAGATTCTGTCTCGCCAACACCGCGACTGGAGCGGGTGATTGACGCAGCCGACAGACAGTTGCTTAGCGCGAGTGTGTGAGTGCCAAGATCGAAGCAATTGACGACGAGATCCCACAGCCGTTTGCCTACGGGAACGTCTTTGCCCGGGAGGGCGTGGGCGATCGTCCCCGCCTCCGCGTCGGAGTCGATCAAGGCCAGCACGCCGCCCTTCTGGCCCTTGCCGACGGCCTCCGCGGCCCGGTCCAATTGCTCTACGTCCTGCACACGACCCGCATCGGAGCGGTACTCGGCGGGTACGAGAGTCCCGAGCTGACGCTCGGCACGGTCCACGACTTCTTGTGCCAGTTCGGTCAGTTACTCCGCGAGGATTCACGCCACGATCTGTGGATCCGCTCGCACGACGACGATGCGACAATCGTGCTGGATCGCCACAATCTGATCTACGCGTACGGGCCGTTAAAGGACTTCGAAATGGTCCTGCAAGTCTTGGGCGTACGTCAGGGCGAACCAGTGCTGCCTGATCCTCACATTGCATCACTATCATCAGGCGTGGGACGGCGCCGAACCAGAAATCCTGCGCCACTTCGATTGGCGCATCAAGCCCCTTCGACCGGCCGACGTGCAGTCCGACCCTGAGCGCGACCAAAGTCGGTGATGAAGCGGCGACCGGTCGCAAACTTACGGGCGAGCAAGTCCGGTCTTGTCGTTCAGAACTGTGATCTGCCAGCCAGTCCGTCCGCGTAGCGGTGGGAAGTCCGTGTCCATCGTCAAGAGTTGCGCGTCGGCGGCGTGTGCCGCCGCACCTACCCAGGTCATTCTTGCCGTGAAACAAGGACCAGCCCGACGATTGCGCCAGGGTTGACAGCTTAGCGGACGCCTGCCTGACTCCAGGATCGGAGATTTGAACGACGACGACGTGACGCTCGAGTTCTGCCAAGCGCCGCAGCTTCTGCGTGCCCCAGCTGCGGCTCAAGCTGGAGGCCAGCATCCCACCCAGCGATACCTCACAAACCAGCGGCCGCATCGCCGATGACGAGAGTTTAAAGTTCGCGTCGATCGCTTGCGCTTGCGGCGAGTTGCGCGTCCAGTGGAGCAAGACGGTGGTATCGAGCAGGTAGGGGGCCGGCATCTCCTAGCGCAATGCAATCACCGCTGTGTCGAATTCCTCGTTTGACTCATCGGCTGGAAGCCAGCCGCGAAGCTGACCGTACGCGGATTTCTCGCCAGCCTTGAGCCGCGCGAGTTTGTGGTAGTCGCGTCGGGCAACTCCTGATGGCACGCGCCTGAAGAACTCGTCCTGGGATGAAGCGGACACGATCGCGTCGGCGTCGACGCGCAAGGAGGGTGGGGCCCAGCTCTGCCTGATTGCCCTCAGTGACTACGCGGGCGCGGACATCCGCGACGCGTGCTTCGCCGCAGGTTTCGATGCGTATCTGGTCAAGCCAGGCGATCTCAACGAGTTGGAGCGATTGCTCGGAGGCGACCGCGTGGACTCTGATGCGTCGCACCACCCACCCGACGCGTCTGCTCCGGGAACCATCGAGGAGTAGGTGCCTCGGCTATGCTTGGAAGCGCACTTCCCATCAACGACTTCCGCAACAACGATGTGCATCGGAGTGTCCCCGTCAATCATGGTGTTTGACACGTCGTCGGCGCCCACTCCCGTGAATCACCTCGACGACGCCTTCGATCGGCATGCAGCAGAGCATCATGCCCAGTTACTTCGGTGTGATGGCGATTCCTTTGCGTGTGCGCCGCGACATCTCAGACGACGTCAGTCACCGCCGGCCCGTCGTCATCGTCGACGAGCGGCTGGCCCGCGCTCTACCTCACCGTTCGACGACGGCATGTATGCGCCTGACCTTCTCGTGACCATTTTTCGGACTCCGAAGGAGCTGACAATGCGCTTTGATGACTGGTTCCTCAAGTTGCAGCAGAACGGGTGGCTGGACGTTGACGGACGCAAGGTGGTGACCGACCTGGGCGACAAGGTGGGCGACGACGCCCGTGACCCGAGCTCCCCGGCAGTACCGGGCCCCGAGGACATTTTCGATGCGCTCGTTGATCGCTGCCGTAACGACTACAGCTACAGCAGTACGTCCCAGCAATCGCTGTCGGAGTGCTTGAAGAATCAAACGCTGGACTGCGCGAAGGCATCGCAGCTGGTAGTCGGGATCATCTTGTATTGCACCGGTGCGGATCTCTCTGTGGAGAACGTCTTCGGCTTTCCCGTGAACGGAGGCGCCGGTAGAGTAGTCACGCCGCCCATCGTGCGGGCAGGCGTGAGGATCCAGAACAATCTCAGCGGCGGCGGCGGCCGCATGTTCTTCACGGGGACCCACGCCGTCGCCAACATCGAGGACGATCAGTTCGATCTCATCACCGGAATACGCCGCCACACGATTGATTTCTTAGGGGCGACGACAGACGTCTACACGGACAACGGATACTCGTACCGGTGTGTTATCGACGGCATCCAGCGCAAGTTCACTCCGCTGGTCAACAAGACGAGCGAGAACTTGCCGACATTCACCGTGGATCCCAGCCTCTGAGCACGCTGATGGGTTCGTGGGCGGTTGTCTTGACCGATGGGCCTTGGCGAGCCGGGCACTACCTGCACTGGCCGGTTCATGCTTCCGCTGCACGACGAAGCACGATCGACGCGTTGGTGCCGCCGAACCCGAAGTTGTTCGTCAGCATCGTGGTCGCGGGGCGATTGACCGTCTGGTGAATCAATGCCAAACCTTCGAAAGCCGGGTCGAGGGTGTCGATGTTGATCGACGGCGCCAGGAAACCCTGTTCCAGCATTCCGATGCAGTAGATCAGTTCGTGAACACCGGCTGCAGCCATGGCGTGGCCGGTCATCGACTTGGTCGACGAGAGAGCAGGCACGCGATCGCCGAAGACACGCCGCAGGGCCTGGACCTCAGCTGCGTCGCCGGCAAAGGTGGAAGTACCGTGGGCATTGACATAGTCGATCGCCGTCGGCTGAAGACCGGCGTCGTCAAGCGCCATCCGCATACAGGCGCCGGCCTGCGCGCCGTCGGGCCGCGCAGCGACCAGGCTGTGACCGTCGGAGGTGGCGCCGTAGCCGATGATTTCCGCGCGGATTTTCGCGCCCCGTGCCTGGGCGTGGTCCAGCGCTTCCAGGACGACGATGCCGCCGCCGCTGCTGAGCACCAAACCGTCGCGCGACGCGTCGAATGGCCGCGACGCCTTTTCCGGCGTGTCATTGTATCCAGTCGACAGCGCCGTCCGCATGCCTTCGAAGGTTGCGGCGACGAGTTCGTTCACCTCCTCACCGCCGCCTGCGATGGCGATGTCGATGACCCCCGTGCGGATGAGCGCGTAGGCATGGCCGATGTTGTGAGCGGAGGTCGCGCACGCGGCCGCAATCGAATAGCTCGGGCCCAGGATTTTGAGCAGATTCGCGACTGACGCGCTGGCCGAACTCGACATGTACCGCAGAAGACTGAACGGAGGGATCTGCCGCGACTGCCCGGCATAGGCGAGCTTCGCGTGCTCGTATGCCATCGTCGCCATGCCGTGGCCAGCATTGCCGACAATACACCCGGCGCGAACGCTCTGCAGATCCGCTTCGCTCAAACCCGCGTCCCGCACTGCATCGAGGGCCGACAGCGCGCAATAGAGGGCCGCGTCCGACATCCCAAGGAGCAGTTCCTTCGGGATCGGCGCCGAGCGTCGCTTCGCGTCCACGCCCTCGAGAGTGCCTGCTACAAGGCTCCTGACCCCAAGCTTCGCCCATTCGGGCACGCCGCGAATGCCGCTTTCGCCGTTACGCAGGCGACGCACGACATCCGCGTACGCATTGCCCAGGCAGCAGACGATTCCGAGTCCGGTCACGGCCACGCGCCGCTCGGCACCCCGGTTCACGGCGTCATCCCGGTCCGTCTGCCGTCGATCAGGCGCTTGAGGTCGGCAACGGTTTCGATGTGATCGAAGTCCTGCTCGACGACGATGATGTCGAATTCCCGCTCCAGATCGATCACCAGATTCACCGCCATGAGGGAACTGATGCCGAGGTCGCCCAATAAGGTGCTGTCAGGGCGCACATCCTGAGGATCGAGCACCTTGTCGGTCGCCGAGAGGACCAGGGGGACGAGTTGGTTCCATGTCGGATCGCTGTCGATCATGCCTCAGCCTCAGCCGGGCCCGCCGGGACGAAATCGCATGCTCGCGTCAATGCCCGGGGCCGGGAGGAAAGAGCGTTTGTTTCACGCTCGCCACTCTCGATATGGGTTCGTACGTCGGTCCCCACGTGTCATGCAGTTCATGTGGCCCTCCCTTGTCCTTGAAGATGACCTTGAACGGATTGTCTTCGCGACGCACCACGCCATCGACCTCGACGACATACAGTCGACACAGTTCCCAAAGCACCACCGTTGTCGATATTTTTGCCACACCGGCGACATCAACCTGGGTGGTCACCTCGGTTTCATCGTCGACCGTTATCGAGTATCCATACGTCGCGCTGATGGACACCGACGCCCCGTAACCCGAATAGCCAACCGAGGCGGTGATGGAAACGGACGTGGTGCTACTCATGCCATGCTTCGTCACGATCTTCTGGCTCCAAGAGCCCCCTTGCTTGAGAAACTGGATACAATTCTCGGGCTGGCGCCAGATCAGGCCGTAACAGAGCTTGACCCGGCCGTCTCTGAACTTGGCAAAATCGTCGGGATCCTGGAAGTCACCTTCCCCCAGGCTTCCCATGTCCACATAGCCGTTGTTGTCGGCTCTCTTCATGCTGTACTTGCAGCCCGTCAACTGTCTCCACATCGGCGTTACCGCGACACTCGTCAGTGGCCCCAGATCGGAAAGCATCGGCGGGTTGAGGTTCGGGGCCGTTGGCTCAGGAATTGTCGGTGGTGCGTCCGAGGCTGCCTTCGACACACCCGGAACCGCCGCCGCTGCC
>JBKPTE010000115.1:0-109848 GCA_046735335.1 Acidobacteriota bacterium
TCCATCCGCAGGCCGGCCGCATCGAACAGATCGCCCCAGCGCGTCGGTCCCTGCCCGTGTTCGGTCTGCGTGGGCTCGGGGACCGCGTGGAATTCGTTGAGATGTCCGGCGGCGTCGACGACCGCGAGCGTCATGCCGCTCACGGTCAGGGGCGGATTCAGGCCCGTGACGTTGTTCTCCGCCCCCACCGGCACGAGCGCGCGCGGGCTGGTGCGATACCAGAAGATCATCGTCAGCGGGCGGGTGCCGGAGAGCAGCCCCCACCGGGCGGCGTCGGTGCGCGTGGCCTGAACGTAGCGCGCCCAGTCGAGATCCATGCCCATGCCCGCGGCTGTTGCCGCTATCCCGTCGCGGTAGCCAAGCCGTGCGACGATCTCCTCGACGCGGTCCTGGAGCGCCGCGGGAGGCTTTGGAAGGCTCACACGATTGATCATCCCGACGCGCTGATAGAGCAGCACGAACGCGATGACCGCGATGGCGATCCATGCGGCGTGCGCGGCGACGATGGCGCGCGGGAGCCCTTCGGTCCGACCCGCCGCGGCGACCATTTCGGGCGACGGTGTTTCGCCGGCCGCGAGCGCTGCGGCCAGAGGATCGCCGCCCGGCAGCGCCGCTGCGACCGCCAGCGCGGACGCGGGCCTGCGCGAAGGGACCGTCTCGAGGCAGCGCAGAATCACCCGCTCGATGCCAGGGTCGAGATCGCGGACGATCGCCGTCGGCGGCGTCAGCGCCGCGTGTTCGCGTCTGGCGATCAGGTCGGCGAGGTTGCCCGCATCGACGGCGCGTCGTCCGGTGAACAGCTCGTAGAGGACGAGTCCGAGCGCATAGAGGTCGCTGCGCGGCGTCACTTCCTTCCCGGCGAGCTGTTCGGGCGCCATGTAGGCAGGCGTGCCGGCGCGAAGGGTTTCACCGGTCACGCCGGCGAGGCCGAAGTCCGTGATCCGGATGCGCCCGCTGCCGTCCAGCATGATGTTCGCGGGCTTCAGGTCGCGGTGGACGACGCCGCGATCGTGCGCGGCGGCGAGGCCGGCGCAGATCTGGCGGGCGAGCTCGATCGCGCGGTCCTGGGGAAAGCGGCCGATGCGGCGGAGCAGCGAGGCGAGATCCTCGCCGTCGACGTACTCCATCGCGAGGAACGTGTGCCCCTCGAATCCCTCGACGTCGTACACGCGGCAGACGTTGGGGTGCGAGACCTGGCGCGCCATCCGGACTTCGGCGTGCAGCTGCGAGAGGCGCACCCCGTCGCGATCGACGGCTTCGGGGAGGAACTTGAGCGCGACCGGCTGCGCAAGCTTCAGGTCGTCGGCCCGATACACCTCGCCCATTCCGCCGCGGCCTGCGCGTTCGATGATCCGGTACCGGCCGTCGAGCACCGCGCCGGGCGCGAATCGGCCGTGATCGATCGCGTCGGTGCTCCTGAGCCATCCGCTGTTGGAACTGAGCGGTTTTGGCGGGGGACTGATCGCGTCGGGCCGGGCGGCGTAGACCGCGTCGTTGCCGCTCATCGTGGCGGCGGCCGCGGCGAGGCGCGTGACGTCGGAGTCCGCGAGCCGCGCCGAGCCCTCGTGCCAGGGCACGGCCGCGTGGCACGCGGGACAGGTGTCGAAGGCCTCGTCCACGTGCGATCCGCATGACGGACAGCGCGGCACGGCAGGATTATAGTGGGGCAGTGCGCTGCGGTACTCCAACTCTTTGATATACTTGCGCAGTCACCCTGCACGCTCAGTGGACACGGTCCAGATTCCCAACCGGTCGCTGTTCCGCCAGCCTGAGGTCTGCGAGATCGCGCAGCTTCAGTCGTATGTGCTTCGGTCGTGGGAGGCGGAGTTTCCCGACCTGGGCGTCGCCAAGACGCAAGGCGGCCCCCGCGTCTACCGCCGGAACGACGTCGAGCGGGTTCTGCGGATCAAGCACCTGCTGTTCGTCGAGGGCTTGACGCTTGCGGGCGCGCGGCGGCGAATGCAGGAAGAGCAGGGGACGCCGGACGCCGACGCGACCGGGCTCGACACGCTGCTCACGCGCGACGCGCGGGAACGCATCGGTCAGGTGCGGCAGTCGCTGCGGGAGCTGGCGGCGATGCTCGCGCAGAAGCCCGGGAGCAACGGGGAATTCCATCTCGCGGCGCCCGCGTCGCGGTCGTCGAAATCGAAGCCTTCCAAACCCGCCCGCCGTTCGCGGTAGTTCGTTCGGGATGTAGCGCAGCCTGGTAGCGCACCTGACTGGGGGTCAGGGGGTCGCTGGTTCGAATCCAGTCATCCCGACCAAATTCATTGGGGTCCGTTCCGGACACATGGGGTGACAGTTCATTCCGGCCCCCGGAGACATGGGACACTTTCCAGGCGAAAGCCCATGGAAACAGATCAGTGTCGAACTTCCGGATCCAGATGCGGAAGATCGACGCCGGCGATCACCTTACCGATCTGGTCCTCCGGCTGAACGCCGCACGAGCGCTGATCGATCAGACTCGGACGATGCCCGAAACAAACCGAGTCGTGAGAGGAATGCTCGAAGACTTTCTCAAGGCAGCCGAAGCGGTCTCGAGCGACCTCGAAGAGGAGGCCGCGGCCTCGGCTAGTTCGCCGCCGCGCCCTACTGCGGCGCGCGACGGCCGCCGATAAAGAATCACGCTCGTCCCCGGCGATTCACGCGCACCGCGCAGGAGCGCGTTCCCCCATGATCTGGTTCTTCCACAAGGGCCCCGTCGAACTCCGCCTCGTCACCCGGTTTGATTCTGCCGTCGGCGATTACGTGGCCGAACTTTACTATCCGGACGGGCGCCAGCAGATCGAACGCTTCAGCGACGAATCCACGTTCCGAGGCTACTTGCTGGACCTGGAACATCGGCTCGTGCGGGAGCGCTGGGAGCATGATCGCCGCACGATTGTGTTGCCAGACGGCTGGCAGAATCCGCGCTCCGTTTAGGATTGACAGGCCCGACCGTTCCCTCATAAGTTGCGCTTCCCCCAACAAACCAAGGCGGCGCACCATGGAAACCCTGCCCACGTGTCCGCAGTGTCGGTCCTATGATGTTCGTGTGTTCACCCGTACGGACGAGGTGAGTTCGTATCGGTGCCACGATTCTCAGCGCGTCTTTCATGTGCGGCAACCCCCACCCGAAACGGCTGAACCCACGCGCGCGCAGGCGGTCGAGGCCGTCGCACCCAAGAAGCGGTAATTGTTCTCCCGCCAATCCAAACTCGAAGAGAACGGCATCCAGGAGGGCGTGTCGCGGCTCACGAGCGGTCGGAAATGGTAGAGGGGGTCCCGCGCCAGCGCCGCTTCCATCTGCGCGCGTAATTGGCGCGCAACCGCGATGAGACGGTCGAGCCGTTCTGAGACGGCTTTTAGACGATCCGTGTAACGCCGTGTCCCTCGCCGTTCCACCTTGCGCACGGGCCACCCCCGATACCGATCTGCATAGCAGATACGTGCCGACGCAGCTATTCAGTTTTCAATGGACGAATCTTCCAGCCGCCGAGTCTCAGCGTCGGATCGCGTTCCTCCAGATCGCACCACAGCGGGACCGCATTCCCTGTAGCCTCTCGGCCCCTCGCCGCCGCTTGAATGCTTCTCTTACATCGGGTGGGCTCCGCAATAAGTAGCCGCTCAATCTGCTGTTGACAATATCGGATCGGTTAGCGAATACTTACCGTTAGTGGCCGCTGACCGAGCACGCAACGTCTGGGCAGCCCTCGGGGATGGGACACGACGAGCGATCGTGCTGATGCTTGCGGCTGCGCCCATGTCCGTGGGCGACCTGGCAGCGCAGCTGCCTGTTACGCGGCCGGCGGTGTCGCAGCACCTGAAAGTCCTCAAGGACGCGGGGCTGGTGAACGAAGAGGCGGTCGGCACGCGCCGGATCTATCGAGTCAATCCCGCTGGCATGGCGGCGCTGCGTGAACAGCTCAACGACTTCTGGGATCAGGCCCTGGCCGGCTTTCAAAACGTGGTCGAGCGATCAAAGAGAGGCAGCAAATGACGCAGTTCGGAACCGCAACGACTGTACGGCGCGAAATCGTGGTGAATGCGCCGATCGCCGAAGCATTCAGGGTATTCACCGACCGGTTCGGCGACTTCAAGCCGCGGGAGCACAATCTCCTTCGGGCGCCTATCGCCGAGACGGTGTTCGAGCCGCGAGTAGGTGGCAACATCTACGATCGCGCGGTCGACGGGAGCGAGTGCCGATGGGCAAGGATTCTCGCGTTCGAACCTCCGGCCCGCGTCGTATTCAGCTGGGACATCAGCCCGCAATGGCAGATTGAAACCAACCCGAACCTGACGAGCGAAGTTGAGGTGCGATTCTTTGCGGAAACCTCCGGGCGCACGCGCGTGGAGCTCGAGCATCGCAACCTCGATCGTCACGGTGTCGGATGGGAGTCCGTCCGCGACGGAGTTGACAACGAAGCTGGCTGGCCGCTGTATCTGCAGCGCTACGCGTCATTGTTCGAACGAGCCTAACTCCGGCTCGAGCAGATCACAGCGACACTGAACAGGCCGGCACACGATCTAGGGTAGCGGGAACATTGCGCCGCCACGGCGCGATCTTCCCGCTATGTTAGTGCTCCTGTAATCGCGTCATCCGCGGGCAGACTTGCCAGGAGAGCTGCGACCCAACCTGTAAATGACCGGTTGCCCGCAGCAGCGCCCAGGTTCGCCCAACCCTTGATGACGAGCCCGACCGCGCGACCTTCCATTGCACTTGAACCCGGTCTCAGCTGATCCGCCGGTGCCGCTTGACAATCAGTAGTCAAGTATTCTATTGATTACTTGTCTATGAACGTCGCGCGGCACCGTCTCTTCAAGAATCGCCTCTACGAACTCTTCGCCCGCATCGGCAAGGGCCTCTCGAATCCGCACCGACTCGAGATGCTCGAGCTGTTGGCGCAAGGGGAGCGCACGGTCGATTCGCTGGCGTCCGAAATGGGTCTGTCGGTCGCCAACGCGTCACAGCACCTGCAGACGCTTCGGCAGGCAGCTCTGGTCGACAGTCGGAAGGAGGGGCTGTTCGTGCACTACCGCCTTGCTGCGCCGGGCGTATTCGAGCTGTCGAAGGCGATTCGCGCGGTTGCGGAGGACCGACTCACGGACCTCGATCGCCTGGTCCGCGAGCACTTCGCGGATCGCGACGATGCGGAAGCGGTACCGATCGGCGAGCTGCTCAAGCGAGCCCGATCGAAGGAGATCGTCATTCTCGATGCGAGACCGGCGAGTGAGTACGCCGCCGGCCATATCCCCGGCGCGATCTCTATTCCCGTCGACGACCTCAGTCGCCGGCTGAAGGAGCTCCCGAAGGGCAAGGAGTACGTCGCCTATTGCCGGGGCCCGTACTGCGTGTATGCGGATCGCGCCGTCGAACTATTGCTCGCCAAGGGCCGGCGCGCTCGGCGTCTGAAGGACGGATTTCCCGAGTGGCGTGCCGCAGGCTTTCCGGTCGCCTCCGGCGACGAGCCAGGAGTCCTCCAATGATCTTCCGACCGTTCTACTACTACGATCTCGGCTGCGCTGCATATGTGTTCGGCTGCGGTACGCTCGGGAAAGGTGCCGTCGTCGACCCACGCGCCGACGACATCGATGCCTACATCGAATTCGCCGACGCGAAGGGCCTTCGCCTGACGCACGTCATCGACACGCACATCCACGCCGACCACCGATCCGGCGGCCCCGAGCTGGCGCGCCGCGTCGGCGCCGAGTACTGCATCTCTGAAGGGGCCGACGTCACCTACTCGTACACACCGTTGCATGACGCCGACCAGATCGAGCTTGGCAACACGAAGATCAAGGTGCTTCACACGCCAGGTCATTCCTCGGAGAGTGTCTGCCTGCTCGTGACAGACCTGAAACGCGGTCCTGATCCGTGGTTCGTATTGACCGGCGACACATTTTTTGTAGGCGCTGTCGGCCGCCCCGATCTGCCGGGTCGAGCACGCGAGAATGCCGCGCAGCTGTTTGACAGCGTGCACCAGAAGCTGTTGACTCTGCCGGACGACCTAGAGATTTACCCCGGGCATTTCTCGGGATCGGTATGTGGCACAGGGTTGAGCGGAAAGCCGATGACCACCGTCGGATTCGAAAAGCGCTGGAATCCGATGCTCGCACTCGACCGGGACACCTTCGTCGACAGACTGTCGGACGTGCCGCCGAAACCCTCCGACATGGAACGTGTGCTGGCGTTCAATCGTGGTCAGGAAACGGCGCGGTGAGAGCCGCCGTCCTCGTGTCCGCCCACCCATCAGTCCGATTGGGCCTTCGCGAGAATCTCGTGCAGTTCACGCTGCTCGTGATCGTCAACGCGTTCGTTGGCGCCATGGTCGGGATCGAGCGCACCATTCTGCCGCTGCTCGCCGAAGGGGAGTTCCACCTCGCCGCTCGCTTCGCCGCGCTGTCCTTCATCGTCGTGTTCGGTATCACGAAGGCGTTGACGAACTACGCTGCGGGCCGGCTCTCGGATCAGATCGGGCGCCGACAGGTCCTGATCGCCGGCTGGATCGTCGCGATGCCGGTGCCGTTCCTCCTGATGTGGGCGCCCACGTGGACGTGGATTCTCGTGGCAAATGCGTTCCTCGGCATCAGCCAGGGGCTCACGTGGTCCACGACGGTGATCATGAAGATCGATCTGGTCGGCAGCGCGCGGCGCGGCTTCGCGATGGGTCTCAACGAATTCGCCGGGTATGGTGCGCTCGCTGGCGCGGCGCTCCTGACCGGCTGGATTGCTGCTCGCCACGGGCTGCGACCTGATCCTTTCTATCCCGGCGTCCTGTTCGTGCTGATCGGCCTCGCACTGTCCCTTCTGTTCGTGCGGGAAACACGCGGTCATGTGGCGGTCGAATCGACCTATCGAAAAGCGCCTTCAACGCCGATGAGCGGCCGTGACGTGTTCTGGAAGACGACGCTGACCGACCGCAATCTGTCGAGTGTGAGCCAGGCCGGGCTCGTGAACAACCTGAACGACGGCATGGTCTGGGGATTGTTCCCGCTCCTGTTTGCGTCGGCCAATCTGGGCCTGGATCGCATTGGCGCGCTGACGGCGATCTATCCCGCCACGTGGAGTATCGGCCAGCTCGCCACCGGAGCGCTGTCCGATCGAATCGGCCGAAAGTGGTTGATCACGGGAGGCATGTGGGTCCAGGCCGTCGGGATCGCCGCTGTGATCGTGTCGGATGGCTTTGCCGGCTTCGCGATTGGCGGCGTGCTGCTCGGGATGGGAACCGCGATGGTGTACCCGACGCTGCTCGCCGCGATCGGTGACGTAGCCGCTCCCGCGTGGCGCGCCTCGTCGATTGGCGTCTATCGATTGTGGCGCGACCTTGGATATGCGGTAGGAGCTGTCTTGGCGGGTCTCACCGCCGATGCGATTGGATTGACAGGGGCGATGTGGGTGGTCGCCGCGATCACCTTCTTGTCTGGCGTGATCGTCGGTGTCCGAATGGACGAAACGTTGCAGCGTCGAACGGCCTGAACGAACAGAGAGCGAGGATGCGATGGCGAGCACATGTCCTGTAGATCTTGATACCCTCCGCCTGCGCGCCGAGATTGAATCGATTTACCGGCGCGTCGCAGAGGAGCCATCGGGTGACTTCCATTTCCATCGTGGCCCCACATACGCCGCGGAGAGGCTCGGCTACGATCTGGACGCACTGGCGTTGCTTCCGGCGGACAGCACCGCATCGTTCGCCGGGGTCGCCAATCCCCACCGCATCGCGCCGATCACGAATGGCGCGACAGTCGTCGATATCGGCTGCGGAGCAGGGATGGATTTGCTGTTGGCTGCAAGAGCCGTCGGACCCAATGGTCGGGCGATTGGGGTCGATATGACCGAGGCGATGGCCGTGCGGGCGCGGGCTGGCGCGACGTCATGCGGCCTTGCCAACGTCGAGGTGCGCCTCGGAGACGCGATGGCGCTGCCCGTCGCATCCGACAGCGTTGACATCGTCATCTCGAACGGCGTGCTCAATCTCACGCCCGACAAGGAGCGGGCGTTCGGCGAGGTGTTCCGGATTCTCGAGCCTGAGGGGCAGTTCCTGTACGGCGACATTGTCGTGGCCGATGAGTTGTCGGAGTTGATTCGTCGCAATATCGATTTGTGGACCGGTTGAATCGCCGGCGCTCTGCCGGAGGCAGAGCTTGTCGCGCTTCTCGCGCATCTTGGCTTCGAAGACGTCGCCATAAAGGAACGCTTCGACTGCTTTCAAGGGACGTCGAAGGAACGCGTTGCCATGAAATACGGCGTCGTCGGCGTCAATGTCTACGCTCGCAAGCCACGCCGACGCGGGCGGTAATGGTATGAGCGCATGCTGCTCGACCTACGGCAACGTCGCCAACGCGCACTTTGACGAGAAGATCGCAAAGCGCGATTTGGAAAACTATCGCAGGAAGGGTCCGGGGCCGACCGCTCGCTTGCTACGGGACATGCTCGTTGAGGCCGGCGACGTCGACGGCGTCCTTCTCGACGTCGGTTCGGGAATCGGTGGATTGAGCTTCGAGCTGCTGGAGTGTGGGGTCGAACGGGCGGTGGCCGTGGACGCATCGGCCGCCTACCTGGCTGCCGCGGCTCAGGAGGCGACACGCCGCGACCACCTGGGAGCCCTCGAGTTCAGACACGGGGACTTCCTTCAGGTTGCCTCGACGCTTCCGCCCGCAGCCATCGTGACCATGGATCGCGTCATCTGCTGCTACCCAGCGTTTGAGGCGCTGCTGCGGGAAGCACTCGGACATGCAGAGCGTTACTTTGCTTACTCGTATCCGCGAGATCTTTGGTACGTCCGAGCGGCAATTGCCGGCGAAAATGCCGTCCGCAGGCTCAAAGGAAACCCGTTCCGGACGTTCGTCCATCCGGTCGCCGGAATGACGCAGACTATCGAGGATGCAGGGTTTCGCCTGGCAGCCCGTCGTCAGTCGTGGCAGTGGTCCGCCGAGGTGTGGGTTCGCTGAGCGCACGCGAGGCGTCAGCTCAGACCCTGGTCGCGATTCCCCAACTGCTGCTGCGTGCTATTTCGTGAACGCCGCTGAAAACTCCATCGGCGCCGTGGCGTGACAGTGCTCGAGTTGCCGGTTGCATCGCGGTCCCCGCACGGAAGGTGTCCTATCTTTGAGCGCGCGCGCCTCGTTGTCGCTCCCGTTTGATCTGGATGTCAGCTCCGCTCTCAATTTGGACAATGGAGGCCCAGGGCTGGTTGAGGTTCCGTTAATCGGCAGCGGGATCGCCACGTTCAACGTAATCGGGAATCAGGCGGGCGATCCGCTATGGAATTTGTCCAGCGTTCGCTACGATTTCGCGCCGACTCCAGAGCCTGCGACGCTGTTGCTGGTCCGCGGTGGCATGTTCGCCCTGGCGGCGCGACGACACCGCCGAGGGCGATTGGGATCTCCGAGTCGCGTCGCCCGTTGACGCAGGCGTTCTCGAAACGGGAGGGTGCGAGACGGCCCAACGGCGTTCAGCCGTCACCTACCGCGACGGCGTCGTTGCCAGCGGCGTTACGTGAATCAGCGCGCCAGGGTTGGCATCCTCCAGCATCCAGAGCGATCCGTCGGGCCCTTCTTCGACATCGCGAATGCGATGCCCGACGCTCCACCGCTCCGCCTGTCGGGCGCCCCCATGCCCGTCAAAGATGATGCGGTTCAGTGACGAGGTCATCAGGCCAGAGATGAAGCCGTTGCCATTCCACTGCGGGAAGGTCTGAGTGCCCGTGTAGAACATCAGATTTCCGGGCGCGATCACGGGAACCCAGTAGAGCACCGGCTTCGCGAGATCGGGGCGCGTGTCGGGATGGGGAATCGGGACGCCGTTGTAGTTCATGCCGTACGACACGAGCGGCCACCCGTAATTCTTCCCCTTCTCGATCAGGTTCAGCTCGTCGCCGCCGCGCGGGCCGTGCTCGACTTCCCAGAGCTCGCCGGTGGGCGAAAACGCCAGGCCGTACGGCGTGCGGACGCCGGACGCCCACGTTTCAGCCGGTGTCAGGTTTGGGCCGGGAAACGTGTACATGCTGAGGACCTTCGCCGTCTTCGCAGCTTCCGTGTCGCTTGGCGGATCGATGAGAGGAATGGTGGACGCGCCGGTCTTCCCGTAATCGGGGTTGCCGGGAGCCGGTTTGCCGTCGAGGGTCAGTCGCAGGATTTTACCCGCGGGCCAGTCGGGATCCTGAGCGGGCGTGAAGCGCTGCCGCTCGCCAACGGTGAGGAACAGATACTGGCCGTCGGGCGAGAACGCGACCTGGCCGCCTTCTTGGCCGCCTTTCCCCCTGGGCATCTGCCGCCACAGGACCTCGAAGTTCTCCAGCCTCGCCGAGTTCTCGGTGGCATCCAGCTTCGCGCGCGCGAGCGCCAGGCCGCCGCCGTAGTCTCCCGGCTCCGCATACGTCAGATAGATGCTCTGGTCGGTCGCGTAATGGGGCGAGACGAACACCCCGAGCATGCCGTTCTGGCCTTGCCAGTACACCGGAGGCGTGTTCGAGACCGGCCTGATCTTCTCTCCTCCTGCGGAGACCAGCCACACAGGGCCGACCTTTTCGGTGACCAGCATGCGCCCGTCGGGGAGGAACGCGATCCGCCACGGCAACTCGAACGTGCTCACCGTGGTCATGGTGAAGGGCAGGCTGGCCTCGGGCTTCGTTTCGCCCACATTGACCTGGGCCCAGCCGGTGACCGAGGCCAGGCCGACGAACAACGCGATCTTCGCCAAACGCATCGTCATGTCTCTTTCGTACCTCACTGAAATTCGAGCGTGCCGCTTCGAGCGAGCGCGCGGCGGCGTTGCGCTCCTGCCGTCATCGCGGCATCGGAATCGACACGGCCTTGCCCGCGCCACGTTCGGCGATCCAGATCACGTCGCCCGCAGGCTCCACCGCGGTCGGCGTATTGAGCCCTTCCTTGATGACCGTGACGGTCGCCTTGTCGCCGTCGACCGCGATGACGGAAATCCTGCCGCTGCCATTCTCAGCGAGGAGCAGTCTGCCGTTCGCGGCGCGCATCCCGTCCGGCCCCTTTACTGGCTGATCCATCCAAATGTCGACTGGCTGTCCTGCCTTTCCCGCGGCGTCGATCGGGATGCGATACAGGTTGTTCGAGAAGACGTTGTTCACGTACAGGGTGCCGTTCAGGAACGTGATCCCGTCGATGCCATAGAGCGCGCGGTCCTCGAGGAACAGTTCGGCAGCCGACGCACCCGCCGCCAGCCTGTAGATTCTGCTGTTGGCGGTATCGGTGATGTAGAGCGCCTTGTCGGGGCCGAGCGCGAAGTCGTTGCAGATGTTGTTGTCACCGGGCAGGTTCCAGCGGACCTTCTCCGCGGCGCTCGAGAGATCGAACCCCCGGAGGGCGGTATGACGCTTCACGGGCTTGGTATTCGGCACCGGCGTGAGCTGACAGGTCCACAACGTGTTCGTCGCGGCATCGGCGAGCATCCCGAAGAAGAATGTGCCCGGGCCTTCCGCGCTCGCATCCACGAACTTCTCGGCGGTGGTGGACCCCGCGGGTACCTTGTACACGAACGGACTGCTGGCGCTGCCAACGATCAGCACGCCGCCCGGCGCGATCGTCAAGCTTTCCGGTTGGGCCTTGCCGTCACCGATCACGATCTCTGCCGCCGACGCGACGTGCGCCAAAGCGGTGACAACAGCCACGGCAGTAACGAGCAGTCGTACGCTGTAGTTCGCCACGTCCGACATTTTACTGTCAACGCGGCGAATGTTCGCTCGTGAAAACGAGGGGGCTTCCTGTTGCTGTCACGCGCAGGTCTGACGCGCGCACGACACCACAACAGCGGCGGGCAGCGCAGGACGCTATCCGCGCATCCCGGTAATGAAATACAGCAAGACGATTTTGACCAGCAGCAACGAAACGGCTCGCAACGGAGTCCAGAAGATCGCACCGGCTGCAGCAAGGATGGCGCCTGCGGAGTACAAGGCGGCCGCTCCGGGCCCGGGATTCATCTATGAATCCTCCTCCGGCAGGCAATGGCAGTTCTGTTTACGCCGCTATGTCGCTCAGTGTTTCAGCGGAAGGCGATCGGCCGGCGGATTCATTTGATGAGCTGGATGCTAATCGACCAGCTGGCGGATCTCCGATTCCGCTATAGCGTCTTCCGCATCACGATGAAATGACACGGCATCGACGCACGCTCGGTATCGGGGAATGGAAGCTCACCCGCTTCGACATAGCCGAACCTGCGATAGAGCGGCACGAGCTCCGTCCTCAAGTTGACGACGTGGATGTCCATATGGTCGCAGCCCCGCGCGCGTGCGCGCGATTCGGCCGCGTCGATGAGCGCGCGGCCGAGACCGCGTCCCTGACGCGACGGATCGACGGACAGCATGCCGAAGTACCCGCGGGTGCCCTCGATTGACGTGAAGACGCATGCCGCGAGGCTGTCGCGCGGTTCGTCATCGATGACGAGGAATTCGCCTGTCGCCATGAGGGCGCGAATCTCGTCCTCCGACGTGCGATCGCCGATTTTGAAGAACGCTTCGACCTGAAAGGCCGTGTTCACGAGGCGCGCAATCCTGCCGGGATCGCGAACGCCCGCCGTTCGAACGATGTGTGTCATGAAGGAAATACCGCTGCAAGGCGAGCGGGGCGGCGCAGGTTATCAGGGAGACGTGGGAAACGCGATTCCGCGAGGTGTGTAAGCGCGCGCCCCTCGAGCCAAGATCGAGCTCGGCCGTGGCCGGGTAGCGGCTACGCGCTTTCGCGCTCGCCGTCGATCGCCGTCTCTATCCGTTCGATCCGCTGCTGCTGCCGCTGCTGCTCGGCTTCGATCCGGCGCAGCATCCGGAGCACGTCATCCACTTGTCTGCACAGGTTTTCGTGCTCCAGGCGCGTGACGTCAATCGAATCTCCGGGAGCGCGCTGCCGGCGTTCCACGTTGCGACGCTGCCGCGAGCGGCGTTCGACCACGCTCTCTCTAAAGCAGGCTCGATGCCAGCCCGACTAAAATGGTCGCGGATGCAGGCGTCAGAAGAAGTCGAGAGCGTTCTCCGCGTCACTCCGGTGTTCCGGCGGTTGTCCGCGCACGATCTGCACACGATCGCGGCGGCCGCCAGCGTCAGGCGCTTCGAGCGCGGACAGATCATCTTCGAGCAGGACACGCCGTCGGATGCCTTCTACACGATCGCGTCGGGCCGCGTGAAGATTTTCAAAATGCTGCCCTCGGGCAAGGACCTGATCCTCGAGGTGTTCGGTTCCGGCGATCCGCTCGGGGCGGTCGCCGCCTACGACGGACGTCCGTTTCCAGCCAGCGCCGTCGCCCTCGAAGAGACGGTTTGTGTCGTCATTCCCAAGGCGACGTTCTTCCGCCTGCTCGAGGAGCACCCGTCTCTTGTTCGCGGCTTGTTGCTCGGCCTGACGATCCGCCTCGTGGAGCTGACGAACCGTCTTGCGGAATTGAGCGGCACGCGCATCGAGCCGCGCTTCGCGCGCCTGTTCCTGAAGCTGGCGGCCGAGATGGGACGCGAGGAACGCGGGGGCATGCTCATCCCGCTCGCGCTCTCGCGCCAGGAACTGGCCGACATGACCGGGACGACGATCGAGACCGCCATCCGGATCATGAGCCGCTGGGGCAAGGAAGGCCTCGTGCGCACCGACAAAGACGGTTTCGTCATCCTGGATCGACGGACGCTCGATGCGACGGCGCAGGAGTAGGCCGGTATGACAGTGGTCATAGGCGCGCCGTGAGGCGCGCGGTATGGTTCCTTCATGCTGCCGCCCCCAGCGCGTCATGTACTCGCCTTGATGATGCACGAGCATCATGCGCTGGCCGCGTGCCTCTCGAGCACGCTGCTGACGCCGGTTCAGGTGCTCGAAGTGGGACGCGCGCTGTTGAAGGTAGCCGAGAACGAAGAGGACGCGCTCGCAGCGCTCGTGCCGATGCTCGACCCGGTCGTCTGGCGCGAGCTGCACGATCAGCACACGCAGCTCGCCGACGATCTTTCGCTGCTGGACTGGCTGCTGAAGGCCACGCCCGATTCGCCGGACGTCACGATGCTGGCAGGGTCGCTCATCTCGCGGATGCGAGCGCACGTGGAACGCGACTGCCGCTTGCTCGATCAGGCGCGCCGGATGTCGACCGAATGGCGCGCATGAAATGCCGGGCCTAAGAGGCCCGGCCTACGAGTAAGCCCGGCCCTCGAGCACTACGGTGTAACGGGACGGCTCAGCGAGCGCACGTACGCGACGAGCGCGTCCATGTCCGCGCCGCGGATCGCAGGATGGCTGGGCATCAGCGGCTTGCCCTTGATTGCACCGCCCATCTGAATGACGTCCGCGATGTTCTTGTCCGTCAGCGTATCCATGTACGCGCGATCCGTGTGATCGCGCGGCGGCGGCTTGAGCATGCCGGCGCCTGGTCCGTCTCCCTTCCCGCCCTCGCCGTGGCACGCCACGCAGTTGCTCTTGTAGATCCCTTTGCCTTTCGCGAGCATCTCCGGCGTCACGCTGGTCTTCGCCGGGGCCGCGGCGGCGCTCGACGCTGCCATCGCCGTGGCCTCCTTCGACTCCGAACAGCCCGCTGCGAACGTCACGCTCGCAAGCGCTGCGGCAAGGAACACTCTCTTTCCAGTCACGATCATGAGAACCTGACCTCCTCCCGGGATGAATACGGACGACGCGATAACGGCTGCCGCCGGCGGCGCAGCGGCAGCGAGAACTTGAACGCTGCCCCAGCCGCGGGCAGAACGCTCCACATGCCGAGCGCCGCGAGCAACAGGGCGGCCGCACCCGGTGGCGAAAACCGTTCCGCGAGATACGCGCCGGCGGGCCCGAGCAGGTAGAGATCGGGTTCGAGCGCGAGCACCCCGAGCACGCGTGCCGCATCGACGGGATTCGCGACGAGCGCCGCGGCAAGCCATTCCGCGCGCAGCCCGCTCACGGCGAGCGAACCGATGAGGATCAAGTCGTACAGCAGCACGAAGGCGAACCAGGCGAACACCGCAGCGCCCTGCGCCTGCACGGCGGAGCGGCTCGAGACGGAGATGAGCAGCCCGAGACCGGCCATCGCCGCGCCTGCGAGCGATGCGATCGCGGGGAAAAGGAGGTAATGCCCGAGCGGGCCGGCGCCGGCCGTTCCCGCAATCAGCGCACCGGCGGGCAGGAACCCGGCGATCGTTGCGCCTGTCAACGCCACGAGCAGCCCCGCGTGCTTGCTGGCGACGAGCGCCGTGCGCGTGACGGGCTGCGCCAGCAGATGTTCGAGCGTGCCGCGCTCCTGCTCGCCGGCGATCGATTCCGCTCCCATCAGCACCGCGACGAGCGGCGCGAGGAGCAGGCACAGGTTCATCAGCGTCGCCGTCGTCCGGCCGAATGCCTGGAGGCCGAGACCCGATGTGCTATCCAGTCCGGTGGTCGTTGCCGCGAGCCCGAGCACGCCGAGCAGCGCTGCATAACCAATAAGCCAGCGGTGGCCGATCGCATCGCGAAGCGCCTTCTTGACGATTGGCGCGCAGGAACCCCGCCGTGGCTCCGCCGACGCCGCGATCGCGTGCGGTGACGTCGCGCACCCGGCGGCACACGAGACAATCGCGCCTTCCTCGAGCACGACGCGGCGATGCCCGACGTCGAGCAGCTCCTGGCCCGCGTGGGTCGAAACGAGAACCGCGCGGCCCTGCTCCGCAGCCGAGCGGAGACGGTCGGCCAGCCACGTGCGGCTGGCGGCATCGAGGCTCGCGGTGGGCTCGTCGAGCACGAGGATCGCGGGGTCCGTGAGAAGCGCGAGCGCGAAGCCGAGCCGCTGACGCATCCCGCCAGACAGTTCGCCCACGAGCGTCGCCGCATGCGTGCCCAGACCCGCCTCGTCGAGCAGTTCCGCGCACCGCGCAAGAGGCACGTTCCGGACCCCGGCGTAGAACCGCATCGTCTCCTCGACGGTGAGATCGAGGTGAAGCCCTCCGCTTTGCGGCATGTAGCCGATGAGCGAGCGCACTGCCGGTCCGTCCTGCAGGGGATCGCGGCCGTTGACCCGGATGTCTCCTTCGTACGCCGAGATGCCGAGCAGGCAGCGGAGAAGCGTGGATTTTCCAGCGCCATTGGCGCCGAGCAGCAGCGTGATTTCGCCCGGGCGCACCGTCAGCGACACGGACGACAGCGCCGTCCGCTTCCCGTATCGTTTCGTGACGTCTTTGATCTCGATCATCGCGCGCCTCGGAGCGGGGACGTCATCAGCGGCCGGTCGTCGACCAGCACTGGCGCCTGGCGGAAGAGCGGGAACATCCGCGCAGCCGCCTCGAGCGCGAGGTGCGCCGGCGTGTAGAGAAATGCCTGCATCAACGGATTGCGGCGCACCATCGCATCCATCGCATCGTCGAGCCGGTACGGCACGTCGCCGACGCCGTCGCGATCCGCGTCGAACCCGCGGTATTGTCCCCACGAGTTGCCGCGTCCGTCGCGCGACCACTTCATCTCCGGAGAGAGCTGGCGTCCGAGCGAGCGGACGTCCGTCAGGTTGTCCGCGATGCGGTTGTCCGTCGCGGTGAAGACGACGTTGCTCTGGAGCGCGAAGCCCACTTCGTTCCCGGCCACCACGTTGCGCACGAGCACGGCGTGCTTCGCCGCCGTGGACGGAACGCTTTCGGCATAGATTCCGACGCGATTGCCGATGATCTCGTTGTCTTCGGCGATGAGATCGCCGATGTCTTTCAGCAGCACGCCGTACGCGGCGGCGCCGCTCCGGTGCTGCTGAATGCGGTTGCCGCGCAGCTCGAGCCGATCCGACAGCATCAACGCGGCGCCGAGCAGGTTCGCGATCGATTCGTTGCGCTCGAACCGGGCGTTCTGCGAATACATCGAGTGCAGCCCGTAGCGGCAATGCGTGATGACGTTGTCCGCGACGAGCACGCCGTCGGTGAACGACAGATAGATGCCATCGCGCGCCTCGGAGATGCGGTTGCCGATGAACCGCGCACCTTTCAGGTTCCACGCGTTGATGCCGTGGCCGGGCCGCTCGCCCCGACTCAGCCCGGGGACGATGGTGTTCTGCCGGACGATGGAGTCGCTGCCCGCGCCGATATGGATTCCGAAGTAGACGTTCTCGACGCGGTTGCTCTCGATCAGATGCCGGTTGCCGGTTGCGGTGATGCCAGCGGCCTCTTCGGTCACGTCGCGTCCGCTGTTGCGAACGGTGAACCCGCGGAACACGACCTCGTCGCCCTGGATCGTGACGACGCTGCCCGAGCCGCCGCCGTCGATCACGGCCCCTTGATCGGCCAGCACGGTGAGCGGCCCGTGAATGACGACCGGCCCGCGATAGACGCCGCGTTCGATGCGCAGCGTCGTTCCCGGACGCGCCGCGTCGATTCGCGCCTGCAGCGACGGCTGCGTGGCGGAAAGCCGCGCCGCGGGCACAATCGCGATCGCGCCGAGGACGGCGGCCGCGGCGGCGCGCCGAACACTTGCCGGCACACGCATCGGATGCTCGTGCCGCTTGCCGAACCGCGCTCCCAGCCAGAGGCAGAGCGCCGCGGCGACGAAGCAGGCGAAGCCCGTCGAGATGATCGCGGTCGAGGTGAAGTTGCCCATCTTCGTCGAGCCGAGCACGAGCGGCGTGAACGGCTTCAACCGAATCGGGGCGGTGGGGTTGAGCGTGTGCCCGAACTCGTAGAGTCTCCACTGGAGGTCGACGAGAATCCCGAGCGGCACGGCTGCGATGGCGACAACCGCGATGCGGCGCAGCCACCGGTGCAGCGGCGCGATGACGCACAACCCGACGAGGAGCGCGATCCCGATCGGAAACATGGCCGTCTCCGCCGCGGGCGCGGCGATTGGCGGCATGCCGATGTAATGGTTCAGGATGGTCAGCTCGCGAAGGTCGCCGGACATCCCCGTCCCGTAGGCGTACAAGCGGAGGCCCTTCGGATACTGCGGCGCTCTCATCGTCATGCTCCACAACGGAAGCACGGCGCTGAGCGCGACGAAGCCCGCCGCAGCGAAGGCAGTAGCGATTCGAATCACGCGTGCTCGGGTCACGATCCCACCTCCATCTGCAGCAGTTCCGGAAGCGAGCGAATCACGCGTCCGTGGTACTTCGCCGCGGCGCGCTCGGCGGCGGCAAGATCCCGGTAGGCGAGCAGGCCGCCGCCCATCGGGCTGTGAATGGCGGATGACGCGACGAAGACGGCGTTCGCGCCATCGAGCCACGTGCTGTCCGCGGCGTCGTGAACCCATATGCGGACGTCGCCGCGCTCGGCGCGCGCCGCCTTTCGAAGGCAGCCGATGTCGTCGAACACACGCGGGGCGCTGCCCGGCGCCTGGAAGGCAGCCGCGTAGAGCGGCTCGCTGACGAGCATGCCGCAGCGGCTGCACGGGGTACGGTCCACCTGGATTTCAGGTGGACCGTCCGCTCTCACGCCGCAGGCGGCAAGGCCCGCGGCGGCCATAGTGAGAACGATGAGAACGGCGAGAGTGCGTCGCATGGAGGCTCCGTCGCGCCGTCTACTTCTCGACGATCAGCCAGCCCTGCATCTCGAGATGCAGGGCCGAGCAGAACTCGGTGCAGTAGAAGCTGAACGTGCCGGGCGTGTCGGCGACGAACTGCACGGTGGTCGTCTCGCCCGGATCGAGGCTGACCATCACGTTCTTCGTCGGGACGGCAAAGCCATGCGTCGCATCGGGCGTCTGCTCGGTGTTGGTCAGGTGAACGATGACGCGATCGCCGACCTTCGCTTCGATGATGTCCGGCGTGAAGTGGCTGCGGACCACGTTCATCCAGACTTCGACGGTGCCCTGGCGGCGAACGATGCGCGCCTCCTTCTCGCTGCTGATCGCGTTCGGGCTGTGCGCGTTCGTCGCCGGCGACTCACCGGGCTCGTACACCTCCTTTGCCTTGATCGTGTCCGCCTTCACCATCTGCGCGTAGTGCGGCTCGCCGAAGCCGATGGGCATGTCCGCGAGCAGCTGCATCTTCGGCCCCGAGATGTCGATCAACTGGAAGTTCTGCGGATGCAGCGGGCCGACGTTCGTGTGGCGATCGATCGACCACTTGTTCATCGCGATCAGGTACTTGCCCTGCGGATCCATCGTGTCGCCCTGGGCAGTCGCGAGGTGGCCGATGTTGTAGTTGATCGACACCTTGTCGACCAGCTTGAACGCCTGGTCGGCCTGGTGGTACGGCTCGCCGAGCGTCCACTTCGCGACGGCGCTCTCGAGATAGAGGCTCGTATACCCGTTCCCCTGGTTGTCGTACTGCGTGTGGAGCGGCCCGGCGCCGAGCTCCACCGTCCCGGCAACGACGGAGGCAAACTTCAGGATGGGGATGCCGTAGCGATCCTTCCCCTCGAAGTCCTTCGCGGCGATCGCCTTGAGGATGCGGTCGAAGCCGTACACCGTGACGTGGGGATCGAGCTTGCCCGAGACGGTGATGTAGTCCCCCTTCGGCGCGACGTCGACGCCGTGCGGGCTGCGCGGCTCCGGTGCGAGGTAGAGCAGGCCGTCGGCGATCGCGGTCTCGAGCCCGATCACGCGGATGCCGTTGATTTGCGTGAAGCGTCCCGCAGCGATCGTCTCCTCCGCCTTCTTCCAGTTGATGATGTGGAGGTAGTCGAAATCGAGCTGCGACGCGCCAACCTCGATTGGAGGCTTCCCCTGCTGAATCCCGCCAGTGGCCATCTCGACGTTGTAGGAATTGATGAAGGCATAGCCGTCGCTGGCGCCCTTGCCGGCGTCAGCGAGATCCTGGGTGTACGGGGGCAGTTCAATCTGGAAGCTCTTTCCGAGGTCCATCCGGCCGGTCTTCTGGTCGATCTTCACGAAGGTGGAATAGCCGCGGTACAGATCCGCGTACTTGTTCAGGTGATCCTCGAGCGTGACGGTCTGCCCGCGTTCCTGGTTCCAGGCTCTCAAGGCGGGGACCTTGGACGAGATATGGACGTATTCGGTGTTCGGCGTCGCGAACACGCCGCCGTGCGAGGTTTGGAGATTCGGTACCTGCAGGATCTGCTTCGCGCGGAAGTCCGACAGATCCACCATGCCGATGCGGCCGTGCGCGCGATCGTTGATGTAGAGCCACCGGCCGTCGTACTTGCCGTTGGTCTCGCTCAGCGCCGGATGGTGCGAGTCGCCCCAGCGGAGCGGTTCCTTCTGCGCGTGGTGTTCGTCGCCGTTCGCGTGCGGGCCGTGCGCGGCGCTCTCGCCGTTCTCGTCGATGCCGAGCGCTTGCTCCGACCAGTCCGCGCCGTAGCCGTAGCCCTGCCACGGTTCCGGCGTGAACACCGCGATCGTCTTCAGCAGGCGCATCGACGGCACGCCGATCACGTGCACCTGTCCCGAATGGCCCCCGGACGCGAACAACAGGTACTCGTCGCGGCCGCCGGGCGGAACGAACGTTTTCAGGGCCCTCGTGGCGTCTTCGGGGCTCAGGCCGCGCGACTGCGCGATGGCCATGAGCTGCCCCTGCGCGGCGCCCATCGTGCGGCCGCACGCGGCAATCGTAGCAGCCGCAAGCAGCGCGATGGGCAGCGCCACCCATAGGAATTTCTTCATCGAAGCCTCCGTCTGCGAACTGTCTCTTGTGGTCTCCCGCGAGTATTGCCTGCAGAGACGGACGCGCCTATGACGCGCGTCATAGGGAGGCTGAACGGCTTGTCGTAGGGTCGGTTATTGCACTTTCAGGAGGAAGATGCCGTATCCCACGCCGGCCGGGTCGTTGTTGCGGGCCGACTGGAACGCAATCGTGTGCCCGTCCGGACTGACGACCGGGTTGGACGCTTTGTAGCCCTGATACTCGCCCCAGTGCGTCATGCGCACGAAGTCGGTGCTGTCCGGCTCCAGCTTCAGGCGCCAGATGTCGATATAGCTCGCTGTGTGCTTCGCCTGCTCGCGGCTCGACTCGACGAGCACGTGTTCACCGTCAGGGTAGATTCCTTCCGCTTCGTTGTATTCCCCTTCAATCTTGCGATATTTCGTCACCGTGCCCGTCTGCAGATCGATGCCGAAGACGTCGGCGAAGGGCGAGCGGTAGCAGGTGTAAATCAGCTGCGTGTCGTTGCGGCGGAAGTCCTGCGCTTCCAGCGTGCACTCCGGCGCGTGCGCCCGCAGGATCTCCTTCGTGTTGACGAGCGTGCGCGACGCGCCGTCGCCGACGACGTCCGCGGTGTAGAGCACGGATTCACGCTCGGCGATCTGGTCGGGATACTGGCCGTGCGTGTTCGACCACGCAATCTTCGGCTGCGTGCGGGAGATGGCAACGCCTTCCGATATCTTGTGATTCAGCGGAATCGGCTGGCCGCGGCCGTCGGCGGGGAGGATCCACATCTCCTGATCGCGCGACCTCGTCGTCTGGATGTCGGTAAACGTCCGCGCGCCGATCAGGAAGTAGTCGCCGTTCGGCATGTACTGGACGCGCAGGTACCCGGGATTCGGGTAGTGCGTGAGCAGCCGGATCGTTTTTGTCTTGACGTCGACGACGAAGGCGTCGCCGAAGCTCTTCGACATGAAGGCGATGCGTGAGCCGTCGGGGGACCACGACGCGCGCTCGCCGAAGGCCGTGAGCTGCGTGATGTCCGACGGCAGGTGTTCTTCGGGATTGCCCGTCCGGTTGCCTTGCGCGGCGGTCAGGCCGGCGGCGAGGGAGGCGATGAGGATCGCGGCGAACGGGTGATGTGTCATGGGCGGGAGTATAGGACCACTTGTGGCTACGGAGGACCACTCGTGGCTTCCGCCTTCAGGCGGAAGGCGAAACGCGCGGGTTTGGTTGCAGGGGCACGGTTCAGTTAGACTGCATGCACACAGATGCCAAGACGATTGACAGGGCTGTCGGTCGCGCTGCTGCTGGCAACGGCGGCACTGCGAGCGCAGCAGCCGCCCGCGCCAGGGGTGTCGCCCCCGCTCGAACGCTATCTGGAGGCGCTCAGGGAGCAGGCGGGCATTCCCGGCATGTCGGCGGCCATCGTTCAGGACGGCCAGATTACGTGGGAGTACGGCTTCGGCTACCAGGACGTCGCCGCGCGGATCCGCGCGACGCCTGATACTCCGTATGTGGTCGCGGATCTCTCGCAAACGCTCGCGGCCGTGCTCCTCCTGCAGTGCGTCGAACAGCGCCGGATCGAGCTCGACGCGCCCGCGTCGCGCTACGGCGCGGCGCTGCCCGAGCCGGCAGCCACCGTGCGGCAGGTCCTGACGCACACGTCCGCGGATCCGCCCGGGGAGGCGTTCCTCTACAGCCCCGATCGCTTCGCGCAGCTCACGAACGTCGTCGAATGGTGCGCGCCGCAGCCGTACCGCAAGAGCGTGGCGCACCGCCTGCTCGATCGCCTCGCGATGAAGGACTCGGTCCCAGGGACGGATCTGGTCGATCCCACCGTCGTGCCCGAAGATCTGTTCGAGGCGGCGGATCTGGAGCGATATCAGAAAGTGCTCACGCGCACCGCGATTGGATACAAGGTGGACGGCCGGAAGCGCGCCGAGCGCAACGACGTCCCGGCGACCGGGCTCAATGCCGCGACCGGGCTCGTGTCAACCGTTCGCGATCTCGCGGAGTTCGATATCGCGCTCGATTCGTCGCAGCTGCTGCTGGAGGACACGCTGAATGCGGCGTGGACGCCGGCCATGACCAACGGCGGCGCGTCCGTTCCGTTCGGCCTCGGCTGGTTCGTCCAGAGCTATCGCGGCGAACGGGTCGTCTGGCACTTCGGCTATATCCCCAACGCCTACTCGGCCCTGATCCTGAAGCTGCCCGCGCGGCACACGACCTTCATCCTCCTGGCGAACAGCGATGCGCTGAGCGCGCCGTTCCAACTGGCCTCGGGCGACGTGACGCGCTCGGTGTTCGCCGCGCTGTTCCTCAAGCGCGCGATCTGCCCGCTCGCCGCGTCATGCTGACGCGCGCCGCAGCCTGCTGGCTGCTCCTGCTCGTGACGGCGGTCCCCGCGGCCGCGGAATGGCATTTCACCCCGATGATCGGCAGGACGTTCGCCGGCCGGACCACCTTCGTGGATCTCGAGCTGGCCGCCCCGACGCCACACAAGAATTTCGGCGGGGCGGTGAGCCTGCTCGGCGGAGGCATTCTCGGCGTCGAAGGGGTGTTCGTCGTCACGCCGGGCTTCTTTCACAGGACCGGCGAGTTCCTGGACTCGAGCCGGACGTTCGCGCTGATGGGCAACGCCGTCGTGACGACCCCGAGACGGTGGACGGAGTACGGGCTGCGGCCGTTCGTGTCGAGCGGGTTCGGCGTGATGCGGGCGTTCACGGCGGAGAAGGGGTCCGCGCTGAACGTCTCGACGCCGCTCACCGGATTCAACGTCGGCGGCGGCGCGATCGGGTTCCTCACGAAGAACGTCGGCTTGCGGTTCGATCTTCGCTACTACGTCGCCGTCAATCACCCCGACCCCGGTCCCGCGGTATCGCTTGGCCCGGCACACCTCCGATACATGACGGCGTCCATCGGCGTCGTGTTCCGCCGCGGAGCCCCGGGCGTCAGTACACGATAGCGAAGCCGGCCTCCGGCGTCGCGTACGCCGCCACGAGGCTTCCGGCCGGCACCGGGCCGCCGTGACCGATGCCGCCGAGCGGCGCGCCCGATCGATCGAACACCTGCCAGGCGAGCGTACCGGCCTTCGTGAAACCCATCCCTTCCGTCCATGCGAGGAGCGTCTCGCCGTCCGCGTTCCGCGCGAGTGACGGATGCCGGCGCGTGCCGGCTTCGCGCGGCGCGGCAATCGCCGTCGACGGATCGGTGCCGTGCACGGACGTCCAGTAGACCTGACCGGCGGTTTCCCACGCGGCAACGACGCCGTCATTCGACGCCGCGAGCGAGAACGTGCTCATGGGACACGCCGCGACCGTCCACTCCTGCAGGCGGTTCGACGTGAAAGACAATCCGTGATCCGTGGACGCGAGCAGGATCGCATTCCGATGCGTGCTCTCCCGCGCGCCGCGGTAGAACAGGAACAGATCTCCGCGGCGGTCGACGAGCGCTTCCGTCCCGCAGCAGCCGCAGGCGCCCTCGAGATCCGGCGACGCGGCCGTCTCGCGCCCGAACGTCGCTCCCTCGTCGCGCGATCGTGCGACCCACGCCCGGCGTTCGTCCTCGCCCTTGCCGCCGGGCAGCAGGCCATGCCACGCGACGAAGACGTGCCCTGCATTGTCCGCGGCGACCGATCCGCCGTCGAGCGGTCCTTCGAGTTGATGAAGGTTTCGTTCGGGCTCGAAGGATCCATCAGGTTTGCTGCGCGTGTAGAAGATCGGCACCCCCTCGCCCTGATGCTCCGCTCCCATCCAGACGACATGCACCCGTCCGTCGGCGACGGCGAGCCGAGGTCCGCGAACGCTTCCCACCGCGATCGCGCTACGGGGAGTCGAGTTCACCTTGACCGGCGAGGCGAGCGCGCCGCTCGCCTCGATGCGCCTGTAGAAGACGTCTCCGTGCGCGAGCTCACCCGAGAAATACGTCAGGTGAACGACTCCCCGCGCGTCGATTGCGATGCGCGGCTGGACGGCGCCGTCCGGCAGCCGCTGCAGCCGGACACCGGATGCGCTCTTCGACCCCGCGTCGACATTCGCGAATGTTGCAAGCGAGACCGCCGCACCGCACACGCAGGCTATTGCCGCAGCCCGTACTCCGATTCGCGTCAGAAGCTCCATCGCACTCCCAATTGTATCTGCCGAGGATCCCCCGCAAGCGTGGGCTGGCCGAACGTTGGCAGCGCGACCGTGCGGGTGCCGAACGTGTTGTTCACGTTGAGCACGTTGAGATGGTTGAAGAGATTGAACGCCTCGACGAGGCCCTGGATCCGCTGACCACCCGGCAGCGTGAACACGCGCGACAGCCGAAGGTCGAACGACGACGCGGATGGCAGGCGGCCGCTGTTGCGCCCGACGCCGGCAGGTCGATCGTTGACGTTCGTGTCGCCGTTGCGATCGTTTCCCGTCAGGACGTTGAACGGCGTTCCCGTCGCAAACGAGAACACGTATCCGAGCTCGAACCCGCGGAGCGCGCGCCACCCAGGCCGGTTCGAACGCGCCGCTCCGACGGTGCCGCTGATCATGACGCGGTGCCGCTGATCGTTGTCGGACGGGCCCTTGTCGGCGAGAACGTCGCCGTTGTCCTGCGGCGTGTTGAAGAACGCATTCCCCGCATCGTCTACAGCTCGCGACAGCGTGTAAGAGACGCGCGTCGTGCCCCACGTGCCCGCTCGTGCGTTGAACGAGAGCGTGAGGCCGTGGAACCAGGAATCGCCGACGGACTGGTATTGCGAGATGTTTCCGAACGCCGGGTCGGGCCGCCCCAGGTTCGCGACGCCGAGCGCGGCTGCCTCGGCCACGCTGAGCGTCGGGACGTTGATGTTGCGCGACATGATGATGCCGTGGCCGCGCAGATACGAGTATCCGGCCGTCAGCGACGCGGCCGTTCCCACCGCGCGCTCGACCTGTACCGCGCCCTGCTCGGAGCGGCCGTTCTGGATAGCCGGATCGATGCTGGTGATCGCCGTCAGGAGCCCGGAAGGGAAGGCCGACATGACGCCGGGAAAGACCGGCGCGCCCGGCTGGCCCGGCGACACGATCGCCACCTTGTACTGGATGCCGTCACGCTGAAGCGCGTTCGACGTGGCGCGCAGCGGAATGCGATCGAAATAAATGCCTCCGCTGGCGCGGACGACCGTGCGTCCGTCAGGCGCCGCCCACGCCGCCCCGATTCGCGGTGAGACGTTGTTGGCGTCGAGCGCGATCGGCGATGGCAGCCACTGCAGGTCGTAGCGAAGGCCCGCGTTCAGCGTCAGGCCGGAATTGACGCGCCATTCGTCTTGAAGGAACAGGCCTGCATTCGGGTTTCTCTGCAGCAGCGATGGGACTCCGAACGCCTGCTGGTATTGCTGGTAGGCACCGCGTTCGAAGGCCGCCGCCGATTGGAACGAGTACGACCCCTGGATCGCCCCGGGGAACGCGATGTCGACGCGGTTGTGCAGGATGTCCACGCCCGCTTTCACGAGATGCGACTGGCGCTGCCAGGTGAGCGTGTCGGCGAACTGCCACACGTCGAGGTCGCGCGCGGTCGGCGCATTCGTCGAGGTGCCCCACGTCGCGGCGCCTGAGATCGATACCGCAGGCCCAATCGGGTCGTTCACCGGAGCGTTCAGGCGGCTGCGCGTGAACTGCGCGCGCGCTTCGTTGAACATCGCAGGGGACAGTGTCGACAGCAGGCTCACCGCGGACGTCTGGTCGTCGTTGTCGAGCTGCGTCCCGCGGCTCACGTCGCTCAGCCCTCCCGCGCCCCGCGCATTCCGGCTCGCCACGTCATAGAGGTTGTAGCGCGCCTCGAGACGGGAGCCTCCGGCGACGGCGCTGTCGATGCGGCCGAACACATTCGTCGCGGAATAGCCGGTCGGGAAGGGGCCCGTCCGAAGGCGCGGACCGCCGAACCCGGCGCGATCGAGCGCCGCATTGATCGCAGTCACGTTCGCGGGAGCGATCGTGACGATGCCCGTCTTGTCCTGATTGGTGCGCTCCACGTTGCCGAACCAGAACGTTCGATCCTTGACGACGGGTCCGCCCAGGGTGAGACCGAACTGCTGCTGCGACAGCGGATCCTTCGTGGTCGCCAGCGCGTTCCGCGCGTCGAGCGCATCGTTGCGGAAGAACCCGTAACCGCGCCCGCGCAAGTCGTTCGTGCCCGACTGGGTCACGATGTTGATCGTGCCGCTGGAGGCGCGGCCGAACTCCGCGGTCCCGCCGGATGTGATCACCTGGAACTCGCGGATGACGTCCTCCGCGTAATACGTGCCCGCCAGATCCGCCGCATCGTCGTTCGCGGACAGCCCGTCGATGATGAAGCTGTTGCCAAGGTTGCGTTGGCCCGCAACCGAAATGCCGGTGCCGGGCACGGCCGAGGTCTCCGCGAACCGCTCGTTTGCGCGCGTGTTCGTGCGCGAGACGTTCGGTACGAGTAGCGCCAGGTCGAGGTAGTTGCGGCCGTTGAGGGGCAACCCGTCGATCTCCTGCGGCTTGATCGTATCCGCCGTCTGCGTGCGCGCGGCGTCGACCAGGGGCGCTGGGGCGCTGACGCTGATGGTCTCGCTCGCGGCGGCCGCCGCGAGCCTCAACGGAATATCGAGCGCCTGCCCGACGGTCACGGCAAGCGTCACCTGCGCAGGCGAAAATCCCTGGGCGCGTGCCGACAGTCGGTGGTGCCCCGCGGGCACGTAGAGCAGGCGATAGCGTCCGCGGTCGTCGGTTCGGACGTCCAGGATCTGGTTCGTGTCCAGGTTCTGCAGCGTGACGAATGCGCCCTGGACGATGGCGCCGCTCGGATCGACCACGGTGCCCGTGATCAAGGCGGAGGCCACGGACGCCTGAGCCGACGCGGTGCCGGCGCACGCGATCACCAGGCCTGCCGCGGCCGCGAGCCGGCGCAGCGGACTGAGTCCCCTCACGTTGATTCCTCCGGAAAGCCTCGTCACGCAGGACACGCGTCAGCGCGCACGCGCGGCGAGGAAGTCCCCTCAGGGTCTGCTGGAACCGGTGATGGTTACCGTCGGGGCGGAGGAGAGGTCGGGGAGGTCGCTCGATCGACGAGCGGCTGAGAACTGACCAGCGCTGCGGCGGCAAGGTGCGCGTCGAGCGGGATGGGCGTAACCGGCGGAAGAATACCGAGGCCGCCGGCGAGCGACAGGAGCGCGGCGTCTGCCTGCTGACATGCTCCCTTCATCGCGCAGGCGCGCTCGGCCGTAGGCCGGTGCATCGGGCAGGGCCCGTTGCCGTTCGTACAGCACGAATGCGTCGCGGGAACCTGGCTCGGCGCGCGATCCATGCAGCAGACCGCAGCCGGCGCCGCGAACGCCGCACACTGGCAGATCAGCCAGACGGACGTGAGCCAGACGATATGGCGGCGGATGCGGGACATACCAAAAGTCGAGATTAGCACAGTCGGTTTGCGGCCACTTTCGCCGCCTGGTCATTTGATGCGCCGCCGCGCCCGGCCGTTCCCGCGCTGGTAGCGCGGCCCTTTCAGGGCGGCGATCCCCGATATGATCCCGCGAGATGACGTGGAAGCGCTGCATTGGAGTCTGGCTGGCCTCAACCCTTGCGTGCACGGCCGCGCGCGCGGAGACCGGGCGTGCGGCATGGCTCAGATACGCGCCGCTCCCTGACGCGACGGCCGCCCAAGACCGCGCCGTGCTCCCGCCGGCCGTCACGACCCTGACGGACGACTCGCCAATCGTTCTGAATGCGCGCGACGAGATCGTCCAGGGCGTCCGCGGGATGCTCGGGAGAATCCTTCGCGAGGAGCGGGGCACCCCTTCCTCTCCGGCCATCGTCCTGTGCCGGCGCGCCGAATGCCGCTCCGCGTATCCGTCGCTCCCGCTCGATGGGCACCTCGAAGCGGACGGCTACTGGCTGAAGACGGTGAGCGTGGGAGCCAATCATCTTCTGCTGGTGGCGTCCGACTCCGACCGCGGCGTCCTCTACGGCGCCTTCGCGCTCATTCGCACGATCGCGCTCGGTCGCCCGATCGCCACTCTCGACGAGCAGCAGTCTCCCTCGTCGCCGTTGCGCTGGGTGAATCAATGGGACAACCTCGATGGCACGATCGAGCGCGGCTACGGCGGCCGGTCGATCTTTTGGGACGAGGGACGCGCGCGGGACGACCTGACGCGCGTGCGCGAGTACGCGAGGCTCCTTGCTTCGTTGGGAATCAACGCGGTCTCGATCAACAACGTCAATGCAAATCCGCGCGTCCTGTCTTCGGACTTGATCCCGGATGTCACGCGCATTGCCAACGCGATGCGGCCCTGGGGCGTCCGCGTGGCGCTCGCGATCGACTTCGGCAGCCCTCAGTCGCTTGGGGGACTCGACACGTACGACCCGCTCGACCCCCGCGTCGGTGCATGGTGGCGCGCGCGCGCGGACGATCTGTATCGCGCCATTCCGGACTTCGCCGGCTTCGTCCTGAAGGCCGATTCGGAAGGACGCGTGGGGCCGTCGGCCTACAACAGGACCCATGCGGACGCCGCAAACGTCGTCGCGCGCGCGCTGGAGCCGCACGGCGGCGTCATCTTCTATCGCGGGTTCGTCTACGACCACCACATGGATTGGCGGGACCCGAAGAACGATCGCGCCCGCGCGGCGTACGACAACTTCCACGAGCTGGACGGTCGATTCGACGACAACGTCGTCGTCCAGATCAAGCACGGGCCGATCGACTTTCAGGTGCGCGAGCCGGCGTCGCCGCTCTTCGGCGCGCTCGAGCGCACGAACGTAGCCATCGAGCTGCAGATCACCCAGGAGTACATGGGGCAGGCGCGCCACACCGTTTTTCTCGTCCCGATGTGGAAAGCGGCGCTCGATTTCGACCTGCGTGTGAACGGCACGGCGACGCCCGTCAAAGCCGTCGTCTCGGGGCGGACGTTTCACCGTCCGCTCGGCGGGTTCGTCGGCGTCGCGAACGCCGGCATGGACGAGAACTGGTTCGGCAACCACCTGTCACAGGCCAACCTGTACGGCTTCGGACGGCTCGCCTGGAACCCGGATCTCGCCACGAGAGATCTCGCCGAAGAGTGGACGCGATTGACGTTCGGCACCGAGCCGATCGTCGCCCGCACCATTGCGGATCTTCAGGCGGGATCGTGGCGGACGTACGAGAACTACACGGGCCCGCTCGGCCTACAGACGCTGACCGACATCGTCGGCAACCATTACGGCGTTGCCGTCGAAGCCTCGGAGAGGAACGGCTGGGGTCAGTGGCATCGGGCCGACGACGAGGGCGTCGGCATGGATCGCACGGTGGCGACAGGCACGGGCTTCATCGGGCAATACCGGCCGGAGGCAGCGCGCGTGTACGAATCGCTCGCCAGTTGCCCCGACGATCTGCTCCTGTTCATGCACCACGTGCCATACACGTACGTCCTCCACTCGGGGAAGACGGTCATCCAGTTCATCTACGACTCCCATTACGACGGCGCCGGCGCTGTCGCGGAGTACGTGCGTGCGTGGACGATGTTGAAGGGGCATGTGGATGACGACCGGTACGAGGCCGTGCTCGCGCAGCTGACGTATCAAGCGGGGCAGGCCATCGTCTGGCGAGACGCGGTGACCACCTGGTTCGCGCGCGCGTCGGGGATTCGGGACGTGAAGGAGCGCGTTGGAAAATATCCGGGACGCCTCGAAGCGGAGTCCGCCGCGCTCGACGGGTATGCCGCCGTGGACGTCACGCCGTGGGAAACGGCGTCGGGCGGGCGCGCGATCGAATGCCGCTCGTCATCGTGCGCGGCCACCTTCCAGTTCGACGGCCCGGCGGGATGGTATGACGTGACGGTTCGATACTTCGACGTCAATACGGGCGTTGCACGCTTCAGGCTGCTGCGCGGAGCACAAGTGGTCGACGCGTGGATCGCATCCGATCGCGTGCCGACGCGCAAGATCGATGGCTCGTCGTCGGCACGGCGAGTCGTGCGGGGCATTTCGCTGCGACCCGGAGACGCCATCCGCATCGAAGGGACGCCGAACGACGGGGAGACCGCCGCCCTCGATTACATCGAGATTACGGCCCCTTCGCGCGCTGCAGCTCCAGCTCGATCAGCGCGTCCAGCGCCGAAGGGGACACCGCCGGCGCGACCTTCCGGGCGTTGACGAAGAACGTCGGCGTCGACTCCACGCCGGCCTTGCCGCCGATCGTCGCATCCTTCCTGACCTCCTGCAGCACCTGCGCGTAGCGGGCGTCGAAGTCGTCGATGCGGCCGACGTCGCGTGCCGCGCGGCGGACGGTGGCGGGGCTCAACTCCTCCTGGTGCATGAAGAACCAGTCGGTGAGCTTGTCGGCCGTCCCGCGCTGCTGCGCCATCAGTTCCGCCGCCGCCGCGTCACACGCCGCCGGATGCGCCGTGTTCGTGACGTTGGGGTTGCACTCCGGCTCGAGCGGAAAGTGCTTCAACAGGAACTGCACGTCGTCGGGCCGGTCCTTGTACTTCGCGACGACCGGCTCGTAGCCGAAGTAGGTGGCTTTGCACGGCGGGCACTGAAAATCGTTGAACTTGACGACCACGACTTTCGCGCCGTTCGTCGGGAACGGGAGATCCACTTTGGGCTGCAGATCGAACCAGCGCGCCAGCTCCGCCCGTTGATCCTGCGGAAGCGGGACCAGTGGCGCAACCCCCGGACGCGCCTCGGGCGTAGGGAATGCGGCGATCACCGCAACGGCGCCGCCGATGAAGAGCACGGTCAGCAGAAGGGCCAGCGGGCTCGTGGCCGCGGCGCCGACGTCCTGCATTGCCCGCCCGGGAACACGAGAGAACGGGATCGACGCGTAGCGCGACGACAACACGAAGAGGCCGATCACCGCGATGTAAGTGGCGATGCAAAGCGGGCACGCCTGCTTCAACACGAAGAACGAGGCGTACGCGAGATAGAGCACGAAGCCAAGCGCGATCGTCGAGGCGACGAGCAGGTAGGCAGGCACGCTGTCGGCCGCGCGGCTTCTGCCCCGACCGGCCCAGAGCAGCAGGAGCACGAACACGAAGAAGAACAATCCGCCGACTGCGACGGGTACGCCGCCAATCGATCCGTACTGGCTCAGGTACGCGTCGCGGCAGGAAACGGTCGTGTTGATGTCGCAGAACGCGCTGTAGTCCGGATTCCTGAGGAGCTGATAGTGGACCCACGTGGCGGCTGCAGATGCGACGAGCCCGATGATGGCGAACGCGAACAATAGCGCGCGGGCGGCGGGCGGCATCACCTGGACGGCGGGCGCGACCGCCGGAGCCGGGGTCTTGCGAGGTGGAAGGGGCGGTCGTTTCGTCAGCAGGCCCCCGTCGGAGCACACGCGGCGCGCACCTCGTCGAGCAGCTCGCCGAAGTCGACGGGCTTGCCGAGGCACGGAATCTGAAGCTGCTTCTCGACTTCCTGCGGCTGATGCACCGCCGAGACGCAGACGACCGGGACGGGCGCCAGCGTGGGATCCGCGAGCTGCTGCTCGCGGAAGCGCCAGCCGTTCATGACCGGCATCATCAGGTCGAGCAGCACGACGCAGGGGCGGCGCTCGCGCATCTTCTGGAGCGCGATCGCGCCATTCTCCGCCGTCATCGTTTCGTAGCCGCTCGTGGTGAGCAACAGGTCCAGCATCTCGCGGACGTCTTTGTCGTCCTCAACTACCAGCACACAGGCCATCTTCATTCGTTGCGCGCCACCGCGCAGGGTTCACTCGGAGAGGACGCGGCCCTCCCGCGCCTCCGCCGGATGTTACACCATCCCGCACCGCTGCGGGACGCGCGCGCCGCGCCGACCCTGCAGTTTTCCCGCTCAGTCGCGTACACTGTGTCCCTGGCGTCCTCCCGTCTGGTTCGAGGCGCAGCGCACGGATGGGGCGCCCGCGAGCGAGGGTGATGGGCGGACGAAGCCCATACGATATGACCGAAGAGGAACGGGAAGACGTCCTGCAGCTGCTGGCCAACTACGAGAACATGGCCCGCGCGATCGCAACGTTCATTCAGCGCGTCCGGAGCGATCCCAACATCGACGTCCGCGCCGATCGGTACCGCAAGCTTCTCGAAGATCTCGAACAGGTCGTACCGGCCTGGAAGCGCTACGCCACCAGCGTGCGCCTGAAGCTGATGATGGAGCGCCGGGAGACGGATACGCCTTCAGACAGCAACGATCGCCGCCGCGGTGGCAACGAGTACTGATCGCGGGTGCGTCGCGCGGGTGCGTCGTGCTCGTGCGAGGTGCGGGTGCGTCGTGCGGCCGCGATCGTCGCACGGTCCTTTCAGCGCCGCGTCGATCGGGGCATCCCCAGATCGTCGCGCGCGGAGTCGAGCAGCAGCAGCGCACCGGCGGCAGCCGACGCCGCATTCCACGTGAGTGCCGCATTCCCGCTCGTCGCGTACTCGAGCCGCACCTTCACGCCCTGCAGCGCCAGCGCCGCGGCTTGTCCCAGCCGGTCCCGCGCGGGGCGCGCCGACCGTACGCCGCGCAGCACGTCGACGAGCGCGTCGAGTTGCACGACGGCGGCCTGAAGACGTCCCGCTGATATCTCCCCCTGCGTGTCGATCGCTTTTAGAAGCGGGGTCAGAGCATCGAACTGCGTCAGGATCGCTCTGAGCCGCGCGACGCCGTCCGGAGGAGCAGGAGACGGCGTAGCGACCGCGACGGGCACCGCTGCGCGCGACGCGTTCCCTCCAACGACAATCGACAATCGTCCCGACGCGGCGGCAGTTGCATCGAGGCGATGCCGTGCCGGCTCGCGAAGATCGATCACGACTCGGGTGAGCGGAGGGTCCGCGCTGTGCAGCGCGATGCGGACGCCGCGAACGGCGCCCTCGGCAGGGTACGAGACCGATGACGTCTCTGGGCTGAATCCCGCGAAGTCCAAATAGATTCGCGGGGGCTCATCGAGCACGCCGGTCACGGGGCGGGGAAGCGCCGTCCTCGATTCGAGGACGATCGTCGTCTCTCCACTGGGCGCAGGTTCGACGGAAGCGACGTGCACCCGCGGCGCCGGGGACGGCTGCGCGGCGCAGACCGCGGCCGATCCAAGAATCAGCAATGCGGCGAATCGAAATGTGCGAATGTGCGAGATGCTATCACTAGAGCTTGCGCGGCGCCCCGTTCAGGCATAAACTGGTCGAGTCTCCCTCTCTTTATAAGCTGGCAGGTTCTTGTGGCCGATTTTGCTGCGCATCCCGGCGCACGCCGTGTGTGGTGTCTCAGACGCCGCGCGACGGACGTTCAGTGCCTGACACTCGGCCGCACCCCCGTGGAGGTGCGCGTCATGCACGGCAACGACCTCGTCATCACGGAAATGTTCGAGGAAGAGTGGATGGCCCTCGACTGGGCTCGTCTCTACGCCGATCGCCTGCGGACGCAGGGATGGTTCGATGTCCCCGACGTGGCGCCGTCGGCCAAAGCCGGGTAGCGCGTTCCCGTTACCGGAAGACCACGGCCGCGGCAATCCACAACACCACTGCCACCACAGACGCGACGGTCAGATCGCGCCAGAGCGGGCGTCCGCGATCGAGCAGCGTGTCGCCGAACTCCAGGCGTCCCCAGCGCGCGTCCATCCTCCACTTCTCAATGGTCCACTCGTCGGTCTTGCGGCTGGCCACGGCGTCCTCCTTCGTGCTCACGCGTGCCGCTTCAAGAAGAACGCCAGTCGATCCCGCATGAGATCGTTGAGGTTCAGCCCGACCCATCTCGTTCTCGCGCCTGCTTTCCAAACGCGGCCGTTCTGAATCCCGACACTCGAGCTTGCGCGCCGGCTCTGACTCCGGGCTGGCTCTGACCCCGGAGGAGCGCAAAGCCGCCACACTTGAGGGTCAGAGCCAGGGCCGTTCGCGCAGAATCTGCGCACCTTCCGTTGCAGTTGTTGCGGCGTGAACCGGCTCATGAAGAAACCGCGTACAAAGTCGCCACGATCAGGGGTCAGAGCACGGCCGCTGCGGCGCGGTGCTACACTGCTGACGCCAGCCCGCCGCGGAGGTTCAGCGTGTCTTACATCGCACGTGACGGCCGTACACGCGGCCTGGTCGCCGCCGGCCTCATCGCAGCCGCGGCGACGTTCGTCATCGGCCAGCAGCCGCAACAGCCGCCGCGCTTCCGTGCCGGGACGAACTTCGTCCAGGTCGACGTCTATCCGACGAAGGACGGCGCTCCTATCGAGGACCTCACAGCCGCCGACTTCGAAGTCACCGAGGACGGCGCACCGCAGAAGATCGAAACGTTCGAGCACATCGCCGTTCAACCGGCCGACGCGCAGGCGACGCGCACGGATCCCGGGTCGGTGACGCGTGCGAACGCGCAGGCGGCCGACCCGCATCGACGCGTGTTCGTCATCTTCCTCGACAACGCCAACGTCACGATCGAAGGCTCGATCCGCATCAGGGAGCCGCTCATCGAGTTGCTCACCCGAGTGCTGGACGCGGACGATCTGGTCGGCGTCATGACGCCGGACATGGGTCCGGACCAGATCACATTCGGACGAAAGACCGAAGTGATCGAGGACGGCCTCCGGAACGGCTGGCCCTGGGGACGCAAGAGCTCGATCCTGCTCGACGAGCAGGAAGAGAAGTACAACGTGTGCTTCCCGCCCGTTCCGGGCGGCGAGCCGGGCCCGACGTCCGCCCTCGCGCGAGAGCTCATCGCACGCCGGCGCGAGCGGATCGCGCTCGACAGCCTCAACGATCTCGTGCACCACATGTCCGCGATCCGCGAAGGCCGCACGGCGGTGCTCGCGGTCAGCGAAGGCTGGATCCTGTACTCGCCGAACCAAACGCTGACGAACGTCCGCACTGATGCCCAGGGCCACAATCTCGATCCGCTGCCCGGTTCCCCTCAGCCGGTCGGCGTCGGCCCCGGCGGCACGTTGACGATGAACGATCCGAACCAGCCGTTCGCCTCGATCCGCCGCGAGTGCCAGCGCGATCAGATGGAGCTCGCCATGGCGGACGACAATAAGTACTTCCGCGACATCCTCGGCGACGCCAACCGCGCGAACGTCAGCTTCTATCCAATCGATCCGCAGGGCCTGCGCGCCTTCGACTCGGACATGGGTCCCGAGGCGCCGCCGCCAATCACCGTCGATCGCGCGATTCTGCGAAACCGGATCGAGTCGCTGCGCGTGCTGGCGCTCAATACCGACGGCATCGCGCTCGTCGACAACAACGATCTCCGCGGGCAGATCCGGCGCCTCGCCGCGGACCTGACGTCGTACTACCTGGTCGGCTACTACTCGACGAACGCGAAACTGGACGGCACGTACCGGAAGATCAAGGTCCGCGTGAAACGTCCAGGCGTGATGGTGCGGGCGCGCAACGGATATCGCGCGGCAACCGAGGCGCAGGTCGCAGCCGCTCGCTCGGATGCCGCACCCGCCGCGGCCTCGAATGCCGCGATCACGGACGCGCTGGGCATGCTCGAGCGAACCGCTCGCACGGGTCGCGGCTTCGTCGCCAGCGGTGAACCGATTGTGTTTCATCGCGGCCCGACGACGGGGAACCAGATGGTGAAGGCGGACGCGCGCGTGTTCTCACGGAGTGAACGGGTCCACCTCGAGCTGCAGGCCGCGCCTGACGCGCCGCTCTGGACGGGCGCGCTCCTCGATCGAACGGGGAAGAAGACGCCGGTACCAGTCGCCGTCAGCGAGCGCACCGACCCGGCGTCGTCGCAACGATGGTTCATCGCGGACGTGACGCTCGCGCCGCTCGGCCCCGGCGACTACGTGATCGAGCTGACACGAAGCGGTGACGCGCAGAAGCTGCTCACCGGCATCCGGGTCACGCAATAACTCTTGGACAGCGGAAAGGAACGGGACTGGACGGTGTCGCCGTCCGAAGCCGGCACCAGACTCGACAGGTTTCTTGCGGCGCCGGATCGCCTCGCTTCTCGGAGCAAGGCGCTCGCCGCGCTCGAACGGGGAAAAATCCTTCTGAACGGCGAGACCGCCATCGCGAAGGATGCGGGACGCCCGCTCGCCGCCGGCGATGCGATTCGCCTCTGGATGGATCGGCCGGGCAGCGCGAGGGCGGTACCGCGGCCGTTTCGTGAGGGCCGCCTCGACGTGCTGTACGAGGACGCGTCGATCGTCGTCGTCAACAAGCCCGCGGGGCTGCTGGCGGTTCCGCTTCGGGAGAAAGGGAACGAACCATCGGTCCTCGACGACCTCGATGCGCATCTCAGGACGCGTGGCCGGTCTCGTGCCCTCGTCGTGCACCGGATCGATCGCGACACCTCGGGATTGGTCCTCTTCGCGAAGAACGCCGCGGCCCAGGCGCGTCTTCGCAACCAGTTCAGGCGCCGCGAGCCGGAGCGCATCTACTGGGCGGTCGTGTACGGTCATCCACAACCGCCGGCCGGCACGTGGCGCGACCACCTTGCGTGGGATCGGAAGGCGCTCATTCAGAAGCAGACGCACGCCCGCGATCCGCAGGGCAAAGAGGCCATTGCGGAGTACCGCGTTCTCGAGGATTTCGTCGATACGGCGTTGATAGAAGTCCGCCTGCGGACCGGCAAGCGCAATCAGATTCGCCTGCAGGCGCGTTTGCGAGGACACACGCTCGTCGGAGAACGGCGCTACGTGTTCGGCCCCGATGCGCTACGGACCGTCGCGTTTCCGCGGCAGGCGCTGCACGCCGCGCGGCTGGGGTTCGTGCATCCGGAGAGCGGAAAGCCGCTGCGATTCGACGCGCCGGTGCCTGCTGACTTCACGGCGCTGCTCGCGCGCCTTCGGCGCGAGCGGCGAGGGCCGCGCCGGCCACACGGGCACTCGACCACGCCCACTGGAAGTTGAATCCGCCGAGGCGCCCGTCGACGTCGAGGGCTTCGCCGACGAGAAACAACCCGGGACAGAGTCTCGACTCCATCGTCGAGGGATCGATCTCGGTGAGCGACACGCCCCCCGCGGTGACCTCCGCGTAGTTGTACCCGCGTGTGTCCACAACGGGCAGCGGCCAGGCCGTGAGCGCGCCGCTCGAGCGCCTGCGCGCCGCGCGGGCCAACTGCGCGAGCGTGACATCCGGATCGAATCCGAGCGCTTTCATCAACACCGGGCCGATGGCGGCGGGCAGTACGCTCCCCAGTGCCGTACGGACGAGCGCCGTCCCCCGGGACGCAGCCTCGCCGATCAGCCAGCGTTCGACGTCATCGAATGTCCGACCCGGCAGGAAATTCAAGGTGGTCGCCGGCAGCGTGCCGTCGAGCGCCGCACGCGCCCAGTGGCGCGACGCATCGAGCGCCGCCGGACCGCTGACGCCGAAATGCGTCCAGAGCATCTCCCCTCGAATGCGCACGGCGATGCGGCCCTGGATCCAGAGCGCGATCTCCGCCTCGTGCGAGACGCCGGTGAGCTGACCGTGAATCGCAGACGGTGTGTCCTCGAGCACCAGCGGCACGAGCGCCGGCGTCGTCGAGACGATCGAGTGTCCGAACGATTTGGCCACCATGAACCCGAAACCATCGCTCCCCGTCTTCGGCAGCGAGAGTCCGCCCGTGGCGAGCACGAGGTGTTTCGCGGTGACACATCCGAGACGCGTGTTCACACGGAAACCCGTCGCGTCGCGATGGACGCCCGTGACGCGATGATCAGACATCAACGGAACGCCGACGCGCGAGAGTTCGCGAAGGAGCGCATCCAGCACGTCGCGCGAGCGGTTCGAATCCGGAAAGAGCTTACCGTTCGGTTCAACGTGGAGCGGAACGCCGAGATCCTCGAAGAACGCAATCGTGTGGTCGGAGGTGAGCCGCCTCAAGACGCGCCGTACGATTGCGCGCGATCCGCCGGAGAAGTCGGCCTCGGACACGACGGCGTTCGTGACGTTGCAGCGCGAGCCGCCGCTGATCAGGATCTTGGCTCCCGGCTTCCGCGCGCCTTCGAGGAGGAGGATGGAGAGCGCCGGTGCGTCGCGCTTGGCGAAGATCGCCGTGGCAAGGCCGGCGGCTCCGCCGCCGATGACGGCAACATCACATGAGGAGGGGAGCGTCACAATCGACACGGACGCGTGCAGCGCTCAATCGGCGCCGCCGACCCGAAACAACATCCATGTTCCGAGCGCCAGGAGCAGAATAGCGACCATGGGACGAAACTGCCGGTCCGGGACGTGACGGAGGAATCGCGTGCCTGCGAGGGTCCCTGCCACAACGCCTGCCGTTGAAAGCGCGATCAGCGGCCACATCGCGATCAATCCGGAGGCGTCCGCAGCAAGGTAGACCGGCATGCGCGCGCCGTCGACGATCAGGCCAATCGCGGTCGCGGTCGCGACGAACGCTTCCTTCCGCGTGTCGAAGGCAAGGAGCGCGGCGGTTCGGATGCCGCCCTGATTCCCAACGAGCCCGCCGAACACGCCGGAGAGCGCGCCGGCGACCCACGCGGCGCGGCGGCCAAACCGGACCTTTCGCATCAATCCCGTCAGCTCCGACACGCCGACGAACACGAGCAGGCAGCCGAAGACGACCGCAAGCGTCCGGTTCGAGGCGTAGCCGTGCAGCAAAGCGCCTGCCAGGCCGCCCGCGGCGCTCGTCACGCCGAACCAGATGAAGATACGGCGGTCGACGTGTCCCCGCAGCATCCAGAAGCGGATGGCGGTTCCGACGACGTGGGGAATCGAGACCGCGGCAACCGCCAGCTTCGCGCCTACGGGTAGCGTCAGCAACGGCGTGAGCACGCTGCCGATGCCGAACCCCGCGACCGACGCGATCGCGCCGGCCACGACGCCCGCCGCGGTAACGGCCAACTCCAGTCCCATCATTCGGTCTGACGTGCACTCCGCATTCTGTGGCTTCTATTGATCATGATCGAGCGATGTAAATACAAACTCGCCCGTACCTCGGCGCGACCGTCTCCAGCTACGGAGTCGCAAGCGGAAGACTACGACCACGGAGTGCCGCTGGGATCGGCCAAGAGCGGAATCGTCGAGATGGCGAGCATTCCACACGAATTCGTTGTTCGCGCTCCGTTCGAACACCACAGTTACGCACTTGTCGTTATCTGAGACACACCGGCAACCGCGAGCCGGTTGCTTGCGAACGCCGCGCAACTGGTTGAATCTGCTGACAAAACACCGAGATCAGCAGCTCCTCTCTCCCGAATCCACAGGTGGCACGCGTTTGTATTGCGCCACGCACGGAACTCATCCGGTCCGGGACGAGTTCCGTGCGACGGAGGCGATATGCGTCGACGAGTGTGCAACCGCATTGCAGTGCTTGCTGCGATCGTGTTCGGGTTCTTCACCACGGGCAGCGGCGTTGTTCGGCTGCACGGTCAGACGGTGACCGCGATGGTGCAGCACGCATCCAAGGATGCAGGAGCGACCGGCTCGTCGTCGCTCGCATTTGCCGCGAACAACGCGGCGGGTAACTTCATCGCGGTTGCGATTCGAGCGGGCGTGGCAGGCGCAACGTTCAACGTCACGGACTCGCGAGGAAACAGCTATCGCCAGGCCGTCCGTCTGGATGTCACCGTCGACGCGCCGGCAGGCGACACGCTGGCGCTCTTTTATGCCGAGAACGTGGGTGGCGGCGCCAACACCGTGACGGTAAGCCAGTCGACAGGCACGACACTGCGGTTCGCAATCCTCGAGTACTCAGGAGTTGCGACCGTGAACTCGTTCGATATCGGAACCGCCGCACAGGGTACGAGCGCGTCGCCTTCGAGCGGCACCGTGTCGACGACCGCATCGGGAGACTTGGTCGTTGGCGCAATCGTTTCGGCCGACAGCGAGGCTTACACCGCGGGAAGCGGATACGTGCTGCGTGACGCTGTTCCCTCCTCACCGGCCAGCAAACTGGCCACCGAAGATCGCGTCCAATCGGCGGCCGGCGCTGCGTCCGCGACTGCGGCGCTCAGCGGGTCGAATCCGTGGGGTGCGGTTGTCGCTGCGTTCCGTGCGGGGTCGGCCCCGACAGCGACGCCGGATCTGACCATTTCGAAAACGCATACCGGAAACTTCACGCAAGGGCAAACAGGCGCGACCTATACGCTCACCGTGCGAAACGGCGGCTCGGCTGCCACGAGCGGAAGCGTCACGGTGACCGACTCGGTTCCTGCGGGTCTTGTTCCGACGGCCGCCGCGGGCACGGGTTGGGGCACTTGCGCGATCAACAGCCAGACGGTGACGTGCACGCGAACGGATGCCCTTGCGGCGCAGGCAACGTACCCGTCCTTGACGCTCATCGTCAACGTCGCGAGCACCGCGCCTGCGAGCGTCACGAATGCGGCGACGGTGAGCGGGGGCTCGGAAACAAATACCGCGAACGATACCGCAACAGACGTGACGTCGATTGCGGCGGTCACTCCGACGCGCGCAATCACGCTCGTGCAGCACGCCGGCCGCGACGCGGGAACGACGACCTCGTCGTCTTTGGCGTTCCCTTCCGCGAATACCGCAGGCAACTGGATTGGCGTTGCCGTCAGAGCGGGCGGAACCGGCCAGACCTTTGCGGTCTCTGACAGTCGTGGCAACTCCTATCGTCGTGCCATCCAGTTCACGGAGAGCATCGACGGCACCACGCTCGGGATCTTCTACGCGGAGAACATCGCGGCGGGCTCGAACACCGTTACGGTAACGGACACACAATCGAACACGCTGCGGTTTGCGATCCTCGAGTACGCGGGCGTCGCCGCGTCGAACTCATTGGAGAACGCGGCTGCCGCGCAAGCAACCAGCGCGACGCCGTCGGCGGGTCCGGTTGCCGCGACTGCCGGAGATCTCGCCCTGGGTCTGGTTTCGACGGCAAACCCCGCGAATGTCAGCGCAGGGTCGGGCTTCGTGTTGCGAGAATTCGTACCAGCCGAGCCCAACACGAAGCTCGCCGCTGAGGATCGCGTCGTGGCAACTTCGGGTTCGATCTCTGCGACTGCCTCGTTGGGCGGCACAGATGCCTGGGGAGCGGCGATCGCGGCGTTCAGGGCGGCCGGAGGGACGAGCAACGACACGCAATCGCCGAGCGCGCCCTCGTCGCTGCGGGCGACCGCGGCGAGTTCAACGAGGATCGATCTGACCTGGACCGCGTCTACCGACAACGTCGGCGTGACGGGCTACCAGGTCGAACGATGTCCGGGATCGGGATGCACGAACTTCGCGTTCGTATCCTCGACCGCAGCGACGACGTTCAGCGACACGGGACTGATCTCCGGCGCCGCGTACACGTATCGCGTGCTCGCACAGGACGCCGCCGGCAATCGAAGCGCGTACTCCAACACAGCGGGCGCGACGACGGCGGCGGGTACCACGATGACTGTGTCGCCGCGAACGGTCGTGCTCACGCCCATTCTGAATCAGCAGTTCACCGCAGCGAACGCAAACGGCACCGTAACGTGGGCCGTTGACGGAGTTCCCGGGGGCACAACGGCAACCGGCCGAATTGGCAGCACCGGGCTGTACGTGCCCCCATCGTCAGCCGGAGCGCACACGGTGACTGCAACAGATCAAACGCAGAGCGTCAGCGCCACCGTGTACATTTCGACCTACGCCGGAACATTCACCCGCGACGTCGACAACATTCGAACGGGCCTGAATCCGGCCGAAACGGTTCTCGCGCCTGCGAACGTCAACAGCTCGCAATTCGGCAAGTTGTACAGCTATTCGATTGACGGCGTTTCCGACGCCTCGCCTTTGTACCTCGCAAACGTCAGCATTCCCGGCAAGGGGCTGCGTAACGTCGTGTACGTGGCGACCGAGCACGATAGCGTGTTCGCATTTGACGCAGACGGTATGCAGACCTCTCCGCTCTGGCAGGTATCGTTCATCAATCCGGGGCAGGGAATCACGACCGTGCCGTCGGCAGACACCGGCGAGTGCTGCGACATCTCGCCCGAAATCGGCGTCACCGGCACGCCGGTGATCGATCGATCGACGAACACGCTCTATGTCGTTGCGAAGACCAAGGAGGTCTCCGGCGGAACGACCACCTATGTCCATCGGCTTCATGCGCTGGACGTTGCGACCGGTGCTGAAAAGCTGGGCGGTCCAGTGGTGATTCAGGCGACCGTTCCCGGCACCGGCGACGGCGCGGTCGGCGGACGTGTGCCGTTCAATTCGCTGCGGGAGAATCAGCGTGCGGCGCTGCTCCTGAACAACGGTGTGGTGTACATCGCATTCGCTTCACATGGCGACAACCCGCCATACCACGGCTGGGTGCTCGGTTACAGTGCCAGCACGTTGCAGCAGGTCATGGTGTTCAACAGCACTCCTAACGGAGAAGGCGGCGGCATCTGGCAGAGCGGCGACGGGCTTGCGGCCGACGCGAACGGAAACCTGTTCTTCGTCACCGGCGACGGGACGTTCGACGCAAACGGCGGGGGCCGCGACTACGGCGACAGCATCCTCAAGATCAGTCCGGCGGGGGCGGTGCTCGACTACTTCACCCCCCATGACCAGGCGACGATGAACGCGAACGATCTCGATCTCGGATCCGGTGGAACGATACTCCTGCCGGACCAGCCGGGTACCCATCCGCACCTTGCGCTCAGCGCAGGGAAGAACGGCACGATCTACGTCGTCGATCGCGACAACATGGGACATTATCTATCCGGCAACGACGGCCAGATCGTCCAGGCGATCGTCAATAGCTTCCCCGGCGGCACATTCATCACGGGCAACTTCAAGGCACCCGTCTACTGGAACGGCTACCTGTATTTCAGCGCCGATGCCGACTACATCAAGGCCTTCCGAATCTCGAATGGCCTGATCGGTACGACGCCGGCGTCGCAGTCTTCCTTCATCGTCAACTACCCGGGCGCGACGCTCGGAATGTCTTCGAACGGAACGACCGCCGCCGTTCTCTGGGTCATTGAGCGCGTGGATCTCGATCCGGTCGGCGGCGGCGGCACGAGGGGGCCGGGAATCCTCCACGCGTTCGACGCAACCAACCTTGCAATCGAGCTGTACTCGAGCGATCAGGCGCCGAACGGAAGGGATGGCCTGGACTACGCCGCGAAATGGGCCGCACCGCTCGTGGCAAATGGGAAAGTATTCGTCGCGACCAACTCGCGGCTGACCGTGTTCGGCCTGCTGCGGTAGCGAGCAGACCGCCGGTCATGGCAGCGTCAACTTGTACCTGTAGCATCTGGCTCGAGCCGAACGCTGCACTCGGCCCTCAGAGCCTTGAAGTCGTCGGGCGTTCGCGGTTCCCAATAGCGTCGGCGGGGCACCGATCGGCGCAGGATGTGAGCGGCACCTGCTGCCGCGCTCCCGCTGTTCACGCACAAGTTGCTACCGAATCCCGGAAGACGATGGGGTTCCAAAGACTTCGATCAGTAATGACCGGTTTGTTGACCGTCCATCTGCGATCGGGGCGCGCCCTGTGTCTGCCGGACGGATCCTCGGTCACGCGCGATTTGGACACGCAAGAGGCGACCGGAGAAAGTACCGGGAGGGGAGGACTTAGGTAAGCGGGCTACGGGGATCGAACCCGTCTAACTGGCTTGGGAAGCCAGGGCATTACCACTATGCTAAGCCCGCGGTGAGATGCGGCGGCGATCCGCCCGGCCGTGAGCTCCATTATACCCACGTAACATCGCAGCGAACCGGCGGCCCATCGGTAAGGTATGCTGCGTCACCGATGAATCCAGGCGAACGCCTCGGTCCGTACGAGATCGTCGCGCCGCTCGGCGCCGGCGGCATGGGCGACGTGTACAGGGCCCGCGATCCGCGACTCGATCGCGAGGTCGCGATCAAGGTGCTCACCGCCCCCTTGCGCGCGACCCCGATGCGCTCGCACGCTTCGAACGCGAAGCGCTGAGCGTCGCGAAGCTCTCGCACCCGAACATCCTCGCGATTTACGAATTCGGCCGCGGCACCTCGTCGGGTTCCGGTCAGGACGTCGCCTATGTGGTCACCGAGCTCGTGGACGGCGCGACGCTTCGCGCGCGTCTGACGAGCGGCCCCCTCCAGCCGCGGCGTGCCGTCGCCTACGCGCAGCAGATCGCGCGCGGCATGTCCGCCGCGCACGCGCGCGGCATCGTGCATCGGGACCTCAAGCCCGAGAACGTCATGATCACGCGCGACGATCAGGTCAAGATTCTCGACTTCGGCCTGGCGAAACCGATGGACGCCAGCCGTATCGCCGACGGCGAGGAGACGCGCGCCGTAAAGGTCACTACGACGGCTGGCACTGTCCTCGGCACGTTCGGCTACATGGCGCCGGAACAGGTACGCGGGCTCCCCGTGGATCATCGCGCCGACATTTTCGCGTTCGGCGCGGTCCTGTACGAGATGCTCTGCGGCGACCGGGCGTTCAAGGGTGAAACGGCCGCCGACACGATTACGGCAATCCTGACGAAGGACCCGCCGGATCTCGATGTCGCGAAGCTTGCAATCTCGCCGGCCCTCGATCGCATTGTGCGCCGCTGCCTCGAGAAGACGCCGGAGCTGCGCTTTCAGTCGGCGAACGACCTCGCGTTCGCACTCGAACACCTTTCGACGACGTCCACATCATCCACGCCCGCCGTCGAGGCGGTGCCCGCAACGCGATCCGGCGTCGCCTGGTTGTCCTGGTCGATTGCCGGCGTCGCCGCCGTTGCCGCCATTGCTGCCGTCGCGCTCCGGCCATCTCCCGTGCGCAGGGTGGTGTGGCAGCATCTCTCGCAGCTCACGGATGCTGCGGGCGAGGAAACGTTCCCCGCAATCACGCCGGACGGGACGACCGTCGCGTACGTCATGCGCCAGGACGGCCGATGGGGGGTTTACGGACAGCGCGTCGGAGGCCGTAAAGCCGTCCCGATCGTCACGGATCCTCAGCGCGACCTCGGCGGCCCTGCGTACTCGCCAGACGGCGCCGCGATCGCCTTTCACGAGTCGGACGCCGACGGCGGCATCTTCGTCGCGGGCGCGACGGGGGAGTCCGTCCGCCGCCTCACCGACATCGGGTTCAATCCAGCATGGTCGCGTGACGGCAAGCAAATCGCCTTCACGACGGAGGAGGTTGGCGAGCCTTCCAACCGCGTGAGCACCAGCAGCTTGTATGTCGTCGACTCCTCCGGGGGGACGCCGCGCAGGGTCACCGCAGATTCCGACGCCATTCAGCCGTCCTGGTCGCCCTCCGGCGCGCGAATCGTGTATTGGAGCACCATCAAAGGTCAGCGGGACCTCTACACCATCGCAACAAGCGGCCGTTCTCCCGCGGCGCTGACGAACGATGCCGCGACCGACTGGTCGCCCGAATGGACGCTCGACGGCAGGTACGTCTATTTCTCGAGCGATCGCGGCGGCGCGATGAACCTGTGGCGGATTGCGGTCGATGAAACGAGCGGCGCGCCGCAGGGTGAGCCGGAGCCCGTGACGAACGGCGTGCAGGCGTCGGCCTCGCTCGCGCGGCTATCGGCGAAGGAGATCGCCTGGTTTTCCGATCGCGCGTGAACTCTATCAATCCCGTTGCCATTCCGTTCGATCCGTCCACGGGACATGCCGGCCTGCCAAAGGTCCTCGACGGATCGAACAACATCCGGATCCCGAGCGACGTGTCGCCCGACGGCACCGAGATGGCGCTCTTCAGCATTGGCGAGCACCAGGAAGATGTTCCTCGCACGGATTGACGGTTCCGGCATGCGCCGCCTCACCGACGATGCGCACCGGGATCGCGCGCCGATGTTCGCGTACGACGGCAAGTCCGTCGTGTTCTATTCGAATCGCGACGGCAACTGGACCGGATGGACGATGCGTACGGATGGCAGCGGCCTGCGCAATCTCCCCACGGTTGCGGATGGGGTCGTGTATCCAATCCCGTCTCCCATCGACGATCGAGTCGTGTTCTCGGGATCCAACGGCAAGCACGTGTACGCCATGCGGCTGAACGGCAATTCGAAGCCGGAGCTACTCCCGGCGACATGGGTCAAGGAGGCGATGCTGATGCCGACGGCGTGGTCGCCCGATGCAAGAAAGATCGCGGGGCCGATTGCCGCCCAGAGCGGCCGATTCGTCGGAGTCGGCGTATACGACCTCGTCACGCGCACGATGATGCCGCTGTGCGACGACCAGACCGCCGCCGTGCGATGGCTGCCGGACGGCCGCCGTCTCGTGTATTTCGCCGCCGACGAGGCCGAGTTGGTCACCCTCGACACGGTGACGAAAGAACGGCGAGTCGTGCCAGTGCAGCTTCCCGGGGCGTCAGCCGCCGAAGTGATCGCCCTCGGCCGGGACGGACGCACGATCTACTACGGCGCGGTAAGGGCGCAGTCCGATATCTGGTTCGCTGAGACACGGTGAGAGCTTCGCAGGGACACGCCGCTCAGGCCAATCCTGTCGCTCGACGCGCGCGGATCGTCGTGCGCGCGGCCGGATTCCTGTTCGCACTCGGCTTGCTCGCCTCGGCTGTACACGCGCACAACACGGCGTGGGTTGGTGCGACGGTCTATCCCTCGCCGGAAGCGGACCCGATCCTGAATGCCGTCATCGTGATTCGCGACGGCCGCGTTGCCGCGGTCGGCCCGCGCGAATCGACGAACGTCCCGCCCGGCGCTCGCATCGTCGACTGCGCTGCAACCTTCATCACCGCCGGGTTCTGGAACAGCCACGTCCACATCTTCACGCCCGGACTCCTCCACGCGGGCGCCGACAGCGCCGCTGCGCTCCACGCGGAGCTCGACGCGATGCTGAACCGATGGGGATTCACGACGGTCTTCGACATTTCGTCGGTGCTCGACAACACGCGTGCCCTCCGGCGCTGGATCGAGGCGGGTGAGATCCGTGGGCCGCGCATCCTGACGGTCGGCGAGCCGCTCTGGACGGTGCCGCCGATCTACGTACGCGACTTCCTCGAGGCACATCACATCGCAATGCCGCTCGTCCACTCGCCGGCGGATGCGGTTGCGCAGGTCCGCGATCGGTGGCGGCGCGGCGCCGACGGCATCAAGATCTTCACTGGATCGGTCCAGCAGAATGGCGTCGCGAACATGCCGGTCGCGATCGTTCGCGCGGCCGTTCCGGAAGCGCACCGGCATCGATTGCCGGTGTTCGCGCACCCGCAGAACCTGACGGGGCTCGAGGCGGCCATCGACGGCGGCGTCGATATCCTCGCGCACACGGCGCCAGACTCGCCGGACTGGACGCCTTCCTTCGTGTCCCGCCTGACCCGCGCACGGATGGCGTTGATCCCAAGCTCACGCTGTTCGACTTCGAAGCGCGCAAGGCCGGCGCAATGGATCAACAGCGGGAGAAGTGGCTCGACAAGATGGTCGGGGAGCTGCGCGCGTTCTCGACGGGAGGCGACCAGGTGCTGTTCGGCACCGATGTCGGCTACACGGATCACTACGACACCACGATGGAATTCGAGCTGATGGCGAAAGCTGGGCGGGATTTCGGAAAGGTTCTCGCGTCACTGACGACGAGCCCTGCAGTGCGGTTCAAGGCCGCCGCTCATTTCGGCCGCGTTCAGGCCGGCTACGACGCCGACCTCGTCGTCCTCGACGCGGATCCCGTGCGCGACGTCCGCAATTTCGCGCGCGTTCGCTACACGGTCCGGGGCGGTCGAACGATTTACTCCAAGCGCTGAGGCCCGATCCGCGCTACCGTTTCAATTCAGCCGCACGAGCCCGCGGCGCGTCGCAATCTTCACCGCTTCGGTGCGGCTCGTGACGCCCAGCTTGTCGAAGAGATGGCCCAGGTGCGTCTTCACGGTGCGCTCGCTGATGCGCAGCTCGGACGCGATCTCCTTGTTCGACCGCCCGTCGGCAATCAACTGCAGCGTCGACAGCTCGCGAGGCGTGAGCTGCACGCGGGTGACGCCTTCTGCGAGCTTGGCAGCCGCCGCCGGCGCGAGGTAGGTCTTGCCGGCGAGCACGTCGTGGATGCAGCCGATCAGGCCCTCGGCTGAAATGTCTTTCAGCACGTACGCCTTCGCTCCGGCCTTCAACGCGCGCGAGATGTCCTCGTCCGTGTCGTACGTCGTGAGCACGATCACCTTGGCGTTCGGATCGCGCTCGCGAATCTGGCGCACGGCTTCGACGCCCTCCATCACGGGCATTCGCAGATCGAGCAGCGTCACGTCGGGCCGATGGCGCTCGAAGGCCGCGACGGCTTCGAGGCCGTTCGACGCCTCGGCCACCACGCGCAGGTCGGATTCCTGATTGATGATGTTCGCGACGCCGGTTCGAAGCAGCGCGTGATCGTCGACGACGAGCACGCGCGCCGGCGTGACGGGGACGAGCGGAACGGTCTCAGCGTGCGGCATCGCTCTCAGCCGGGATCGAGAACGACGGCGGCTCCCACGCAAGCACGACTTCGGTGCCCGATCGGGGAGCCGTCACGATCGTCAGCGACGCGCCGATCCGCTCGGCGCGCTCCTGCATGCTCGTCATGCCGAAGCCCGCATGGCGATGCTCCTTCGGAATCCCTCGACCATCGTCGGCAACGGACAGCCGAAAGCCCAGGGAACGTACGGCGCCCGCGTGGACGGAGATGCGGCGTGCGCGTGCGTGCCGGACGGCGTTCGTCAAGGCTTCCTGCGCGATCCCGATGATCTCGCGGTCGACGCCGCCGCCGAGCGGCGGCAGCTCCGCAATCGTGAGCTGAATCGGGACGTCCGTCGTGCGGCGGGCGAGATCGGTGATCCGGTGAAGCGCTTCCGCGACGCCGGCTCCTTCGGGCGCCTGCGGCCTGAGCGCGGCGACGGACCGCCGCGCGTCGACGAGATGCGTGCGCGCGAGATCGACGGCTGTCTCGAGGCTCTTCGCGACGGACGCGGGCAGATCGGCGGCCGAACGCTGCGCCGCCTGCAACTGCATCAGGATCGCGCCGAAGCCCTGCGCGAGCGTGTCGTGAATGTCGCGCGCCATGCGATTGCGCTCTTCGAGCACGGCCTGGCGGCGCTCCTCCGCGCGGCTCCGATCCGCGAGCTGACTTTGATGCAGCGCGAGCGTCGCCTGGCGCGCCATCGCTTCGACGAGCGCCCGCCGCCACTGCGTCTCACAGCCCGAGGTGCGACCGGTCGACAGCCCGACCCATCCAAGGTTTCGCGTCGGGAGGAGCAGCGGCGCGACGACGACGGATTCGACGCCGGCCGCGCGATTGAAATCCTGGACGGCCGCGGGGAGACGAGGGTCCTCTCCCGTGTATTCGATCGTCTCCGTCCAGTTCTCCTTGTGCGCGAGGAGGTGGGCCGTCATCGCGGCGCGCGGAAGCGTCAGGGTGTCCCAGTCGGCGCTGTCGCTCATGAAGAATTGCCCGCCGATGTATGCCATCCAGAGATCGCAGCACGCGTCGTTGTCGTCGAGCAGCCAGACGCCGCAGGCGTGGCTCCCCGAATCCTCGACGAGCGTGCGGACGAACGCGCGAAAGAAGCCGGCGATGTCCGGCTCGCGGACGAGCAGATCGAGGGCGAGCTGCACGGCGGCGCTCTGGATGTGCGCGGCGCATTCGGCGCGGCGGCGCATGTTCCGCTCCTGCGTCAGCGCCTCGTGAAGGGCGTCGGCGGACGTGAGCGGTTCCTCGATGCCGCGGAGCGTTTCTGCAGTGTCAGGACAACCGGTTGGTACTTGCATCGTTGTGGGTTCCTTCCGCCTGAAGGCGGAAGCACTTCATTTCCGATTATCCGTCAGGTCCGCACCGGACGCCGATACGACTCCTGGTCGACTCGATCATCGTCCGAAAGTCGTAGATCGCCCTGCAGCAAACGTCGCGCACGCGCGTGCGACGTTCGCGTGCGGACGTGATCGACCGAGCGCCCGATTGTGGCGCTTCCGCGCGGATGACATGCTGACGCGGAACCTCGACGTGCCGGCCGGCGTCTTCAATCAGCAGCACGCGTCCGTTGTCGATTCCGACCCGCCCCGTTCGACTGATTGATGTAGGCCGCGAGTTCGTGGAGTGGTGAGCTGGTGAATCTCACGAATTCACCAATTCAATTCAGCAATTCACCAATCCACGAACCCACCAATTACAAGGATCGCCCAACCATGGCAAAGCGAATGCTCCTGATGCTCGCGCTGACGCTGCTCGTCGCCGCGGGTCTCGGATTCGTGAAGTTTCGACAAATCCAATCCGCGATTGGACAGGCCGCGGCCTTCCAACCGCCGCCTGAGGCGGTCACCACGATCGTCGCTCAACAGGACCGCTGGCCCGCCGCGCTGAGCGCCATCGGGACCGTCGCGGCGGTGCAGGGCGTCGTGGTCAGCGCTGACCTGCCTGGCACGGTCGAGCGCATCACGTTCGATTCCGGGACGTTCGTACACCAGGGTGACGTCCTCGTGCAGCTCGACACGCGCCAGGAGCGCGCGCAGCTCGCCGCCGTCGAGGCGGAGCGCGAGCTTGCGGTTCTGAACTTCGGCCGCATGAAGGGACTCCTGGCGCAACGCGTGATCTCGCAGTCCGAATACGACCGCGCCACGGCCGACCAGAAGCAGACCGACGCCCGCGTCGGGGAGACTCGGGCGACGATCGACCGCAAGACCATTCGCGCCCCATTCTCGGGCGTGCTCGGGATCCGGAAGGTCAATCGCGGCCAGTACCTGGCCGCCGGCGATCCAATCGTGCCGCTTCAGGCACTGCAGCCGATCTACGTCAACTTCGGCGTACCGCAGCAGGACGTTGCACGCGTCAAGGTCGGCGGCGACATCCGCGTCACAGCCGAAGAGCTTCCGGGTGTCGAGCTGACGGGACGCGTGAGCGCGATCAACTCGATCGTCGATGAGGCCACACGGAACGTGCAGGTGCAGGCAACGCTGCCGAACCGCGACGGACGGCTTCGGCCAGGCATGTTCGTCCAGACCGCCCTCAGCGTTGGAGCGACCACTACGGTCGTCGCACTGCCTGCGCCCGCGATCAGCTATGCGCCCTACGGCGACTCGGTGTTCGTCGTGACCGAGCTGAAGGATCCGAACGGACGGTCCTACAAAGGCGTCCGCCAGCAGTTCGTGAAGCTTGGCGCCTCGCGCGGCGATCAGGTCGCCGTCCTGTCGGGCATCAAGGCCGGAGACGAGGTCGTGACATCGGGCGTGTTCAAGCTTCGGAACGGCGCCGCGGTGCTCGTGAACAACAAGGTGACGCCGGCGAACAGCCGCGCGCCGAAGCCAGAGGACAGCTGATGCGGCTCACGGATCTCTTCGTCAAGCGACCGGTCCTGGCGATCGTCGTCAACCTCGTCATCCTGATCGCCGGCCTGCAATCGATCCGCGCGTTGAGCGTGCGGCAGTATCCGCGCAGCGACATTGCCGTCGTTCGCGTATCGACCGTCTACGTCGGCGCCAACGCCGATCTCGTGCGCGGATTCATCACCACGCCGCTCGAGCGCGTGATCGCCAGCGCCGACGGGATCGACTACATGGAGTCGTCCAGCGGTCAGGGGCTCAGCGCGATCACCGTCCACCTGAAGCTGAATTACGACACGAACGCGGCGCTCACGCAGATTCAGGCCAAGGTCGCGCAGGTCCGCAACAACCTGCCGCCGGAGGCCGAGGCGCCGGTCATCGAACTGGAGACCGCCGACAACCAGTTCGCGGCGTTGTATCTCGGGTTCTCGTCCGCCGATCTCGATCAGAACCAGATCACAGACTATCTGACCCGCGTCGTGCAGCCGAAGCTCAGCGCTGTCAGCGGTGTGCAGCGCGCGGACATCCTCGGAGACCGGACGTTCGCCATGCGCGTCTGGCTGAAGCCGGACAGGATGGCAGCCTACGGCATTTCGCCTTCCGCCGTGCGCGACGCGCTCGCCCGCAACAACTATCTCTCCGCGCTCGGCCGCACGAAGGGGTCGATGGTGTCCGTCAACCTCGTAGCGAACACGGATCTGCGCACGCCCGATGAATTTCGCCAGCTCGTTGTCAAGGAAAGCGACGGCGTGGTCGTCAGGCTGGGGGACATCGCCGACGTCGTGCTGGGGGCCGAGAACTACGAGCAGGACGTGCGGTTCAACGGCGAGACCGCCACGTTCATGGGCGTATGGGTACTGCCGACGGCCAACTCGCTCGACGTCATCAAGCGCGTCCGTGCGGAAATTCCGGGCATCCAGGGACAGGCGCCTGCGGGCATGAAGATCGGTGTTCCGTACGATTCCACGGCATACATCCAGGACGCGATCGACGAAGTCCTCAGCACGCTGACCGAGACGCTCGCGATCGTGATCGTGGTGATCTTCCTTTTCCTTGGATCCGTGCGCGCCGTGATCATTCCGGTCGTCGCGATCCCGATTTCGCTGATCGGCGCGGTGTTCCTGATGCTCGCCGCGGGCTTCACGATCAACCTGCTCACGCTCCTGGCCATCGTGCTGTCCGTGGGCCTTGTCGTGGACGATGCGATCGTGATGGTGGAGAACGTCGAGCGGCATCTGCACGAAGGGAAGTCGCCGGCGCGGGCGGCGATCGATGCCGCACGCGAGCTGACGGGCCCGATTATCGCGATGACTATCACGCTGGCGGCGGTCTACGCACCGATCGGCATTCAGGGCGGACTGACCGGCGCGCTCTTCCGCGAGTTCGCGTTCACGCTCGCGGGTGCCGTCATCGTTTCCGGCGTCGTCGCGCTGACGCTCTCGCCGATGATGGGTGCGAAGCTGCTGCGCGCCGGGGACACGGAGCGCGGGTTCGCCGGATGGGTGAACCGGAGGTTTGATTCCGTGCGCCGGCGCTACGTAGGGATGCTGACCGGAACGCTGCGCTATCGGCCCGTCGTCCTGGTGCTGTGGGCGATCGTCGCGCTGCTCATCGTGCCGTTCTACATGTTCTCGCAGCAGGAGCTTGCGCCGGCAGAGGACCAGGGCGTCGTGTTCGCGGTCGTTCAGGCGGCGCCGAACGCCACCATCGATCAGACGAAGCTGTTCGCCGAGCAAATCTACGACGTCTACCGCTCGTTCCCGGAGGCCTCGAGCATCTTCCAGCTGACGTTTCCGACGAACGGCTTCGGCGGGATGGTCGTCAAGCCGTGGAGCGAGCGGACGAAAACGACGGCCGACCTGCTGATGGAGTCGGCGGTGAAGCTGTCGCAGGTCCCGGGCATTCGCGCGATCCCGCTGACACCTCCGGCGCTGCCGGGTGGGGGAGACTTTCCCGTCGATTTCGTGATCGCTTCGCCCACTGAGCCGCAGCAGCTCGCCGATTTCGCGAAGCAACTGGTGCAGAAGGCGATGGGCAGCGGGATGTTCATCTTCGCGGACGCTGATCTCAAGTTCGACCAGCCGCAGGCGGAGGTCGTGTTCGATCGCGACAAGCTGCGATCCCAGGGCGTCGATCTGAGTCAGGCAGGACGGGACCTCTCGACGCTCCTGGGCGGGGACTACGTCAACCGCTTCAGCATTCAGGGACGCAGCTACAAGGTGATCCCGCAAGTGAAGCGGGCAGACCGGCTGACCCCGGACCAGCTCTCGCAGATGTACGTCACGGGATCGGACAACAAGCTCGTTCCGTTGTCGACGTTCGCGAGCCTGCGGACGAGCGCGGAGCCGCGCGAGCTGAAGAAGTTCCAGCAGTTGAATGCCGTCCGCATCCAGGGCGTCATTCCGCCGCCGGTGCCCCTCGATCAGGCGCTCCGGTTCCTCGAGACCGAAGCGAAATCGATCCTGCCGCAGGGCTTCACGACCGACTACGCGGGCGAATCGCGTCAGCTCAGGACGGAAGGCAGCAAGTTCCTGGGAACATTCCTGCTCTCTGCGGTGTTGATCTATCTGGTGCTGTCGGCGCAGTTCGAGAGCTTCCGCGACCCGTTCATTATTCTGGCGGGTTCGGTGCCCCTCGCGGTATCCGGCGCGCTCCTGTTCTCGTTCCTGGGGCTGACGACGCTCAACATCTATAGCCAGGTTGGGCTCATTACGCTGGTCGGGCTGGTCTCGAAGAACGGGATCCTCATCGTCCAGTTCGCGAATCACCTGCAGGAGACCGGACGGGACAAGCTGAGCGCCATTATCGAGGCATCGGGAACGCGGCTGCGGCCCATTCTCATGACCACCGCCGCGACCGTCGTCGGGCACATGCCGCTTGTCTTCGCGACAGGGCCTGGCGCCGGCGCGCGGAACAGCATCGGGATCATGCTCGTGAGCGGGATGATCATCGGATCGGCGTTCACCCTCTTCGTGGTGCCGTCGATCTACATGCTCGTCGCGCGGCGACACGCCGCTGTCGCCCGGGAAGAGGAGGAGGAATTGTCCGTCGCCCCGGCCGGTCTGGCGGAGGCGGCGCACTGAGAGGACGACCGTGCTGCACACATTCGATTTGAACAGGTACCTCGAGCGAATCGGGTATTCGGGGCCGCGAACGCCGTCGTTTGGAACGCTGGCGCACATTCACCTGCGGCATACGGAGATGATTCCGTTCGAGAACCTGAATCCATTCATGAGGTGGCCCGTCAGGCTCGACATGGCGTCGCTGGAGCAGAAGATGCTGCGGGACGGACGCGGCGGGTACTGCTTCGAGCACAACCTGCTCCTGCGCCATGCGCTTACCGCGCTGGGATTCGAGGTCACGGGCCTTGCGGCCCGCGTCCTGTGGAATGCGCGCGAGGCGGAAGCTCGGCCACGGACGCACATGCTGCTGCTCGTCGATCTGAACGACCGCGCTTACATCGCCGACGCCGGGTTCGGCGGGCTGACGCTGACGGCGCCGCTGCGGCTCGACCCCGGCGTCGCGCAGTCCACGCCGCACGGGTCGTTTCGCCTCGAGCGGTCAGGAGGCCTGTTCACGGTGCAGGCCAAGGTGCGGGCTGACTGGCGGTCGCTGTATTGCTTCGACCTGCAGGAGCAGACGGACGCGGACTACGAGATGGCGAACTGGTACGCGTCCACGCATCCGGACTCGCCGTTCGTGACCGGGCTCGTCGTCGCGCGCCAGGATCCGCTGCGGCGGTACGCGCTTCGCGACAACGAGCTGGCCATCCATCACATGAGGGGCCGGACGGAGCGGCTGCGGCTGGAGTCGAGCGCCGATCTGCGCGCCGCGCTCGAAGGCGTGTTCGGCCTGAGGCTGCCCCGCGGTCCGGAACTGCACGCGGCGCTGGAGCAGCTCACCGCGCGCGCGGCGTGAGTGCCGGGCTGGTGCCGGGTCTAAGAGACCCGGCCTACATCCGCCCGATGTAGGGCGGGTCTCTTAGACCCGCCGTCGGTGTAGCGCGGGTTCTTAGACCCGCCGGAAATGCTGTCGAGAAGCTCCGTCCTCGAATATCGTCCAGATCCCCAGAACGGATAATCCATCACGTTTTGGACGAGCCCCTTACGAATAGGGTTGTTGATGATGTAGGCCACTACGACTTCAGTGCGCTCCTCATCGCGGAGAACACGATCGTTGCAGCCATCCTGCCAAAGGGCATCGCCGTAAGCTCGCCGAAATCTGAATCCGGATCGCTGTTTGGCGAGCTTCGCGAATCGCGCGACATCGGACGACTCGGACTCGCCGTCGAGCAGCAGATGCACGTGATCGGACGGGGCGGACGCGACATCCTCCTTGCGCGGAGGCAAAGGCGTTGCCGGGTCTAAGAGACCCGGCCTACAGCATCGCGGGGTCTGAGAGACCCGGCCTACGATCGGATGAACCCCAGCACCTCGTCGCGCTTGCGGGCCATCAGATCCGGACGCACGGCTTCGAGGTTCAGGCGCAGCATCGGCTCCGTGTTCGACGCGCGGACGTTGAAGTGCCAGTCCGGATATTCGGCGGAGATGCCGTCGAGCGAGTAGACGCGGCCGTCCTGGTACTTGATTGCGAGGCCGTCGATCTTCTCCTGCACTTTCTGCATGTGGCTGACGCGCGTGTTGATCTCTCCCGAGATGAAGTACTTCTCGCGCAGTGGGGCGAGCAGGTCCCGAAGCGTCTGCCCCTTGCGCGACATCAGCTCGAGGATCAGCAGTGCGGGAATGAAGCCGTTGTCGGCGTAGAAGTTGTCGCGGAAGTAGTAGTGGCCCGTGACCTCGCCGCCGAAGATCGCGTTCTCCTCGCGCATGCGCCGCTTGAAGAACGCGTGGCCGACGCGGTTCATGAGGGCGGTCCCGCCGTACTTCGCCACCATGTCCTTGACGGCATAGCTCGCCCGGACGTCGTAGACCACCTTTGCGCCCGGGTGCCTGATCAGGAATGCTTCTGCGAGGAGCGCCGTGATGAAGTCCCCGGCGATGAATTCGCCGGCGCCATCGATGAAGAAGCAGCGATCCGCGTCGCCGTCCCACGCGATCCCGATGTCCGCCTTCGTCGCGACGACGCGTTCGACGATGTCGCGGCGGTTCTCTTCGATGAGCGGATTGGCTTCGTGGTTCGGGAAGGTGCCGTCCACCTCGAAGCACAGCGCATCGACGTGGCACGGGAGATGTGCGAACAGCTTCGGCGCGACGAAACCGGCAATCCCGTTCCCCGCGTCGAGGACGACGTTGAACGGCTTGATGATGCTGACGTCGATGAACGACAGCACGTGTTTCACGTAATCGTCGACGACGTCCCGCTGCGTGAGGCTGCCGGGCTTCGAGGCCGGCGGCGGCAGGGCATTGCCCGCGATCATGTCGCGAATCTCGCCGATCCCGCTGTCGCCCGACAGCGGAAACGCCTCGCGCCGGACCATCTTGATGCCGTTGTACTCCTTCGGATTGTGCGACGCCGTGATCTGGACGCCGCCGTCGAGCTGGTCGCGCGCGACTGCGAAGTACAGCATGTCGGTGCCCATCATGCCGTAGTCCACGACGTCGGCGCCCTGCGCGCGCGCCCCCTCGATGAACGCCGCTGCGAGCGACGGCGAGGAAAGGCGCATGTCGCGCGAGACCGCGATCCGTTTGGCGTTCAGGTAGGCGACGAAGCCGCGGCCGATGAGCCTGGCCGCATCCTCGTTCACCTCGTGCGGATACAGGCCGCGGACATCATAGGCCTTGAAAATGTCTGGATTGATCGTCATGAATGTTCAGAGCCGGCTATAGTCCGTGATGACTGTTTTGTCGCCGAGGACGACAGGGGTTTCGATCGAGGCGTTCCTTCCCACGTGACAGCTTCGTCCGAGGATCGATCCTCGCAGGATGGCCTCGGGCCCGATCCAGCCATTCGGCCAGACGATCGACGCGTCGATCGTCGCGCCTTCTTCCACGTGCGTCTGCCGTCCGACGACGGAGTAGGGAAGGACCCGCGAGCCCGCCTTGAGGACAGCTCCTTCGTCCACGAAGCAGGGCCCGTGCACTTCCGCAGCGGCGTCGACGCGCGCGTCTGGTGAGACCCACGAACGATCGCCATTGCCGTTGAAGGGGGGCGCCGCGTAGCGGCCGTCCATGATGTCGCGGTGGACCTGCAGGTACTTCGCCGGCGTCCCGATGTCAATCCAGTACCCGTCGTAGATGTAGGCGACGAAGGTCTCGCCGCGCTCGATCAGAGAGGGAAAGAAGCTGCGCTCGATCGACCAGGCCGTGTCCTTCGGGATCCGATCGAAGGTGTCCGGCTCGAGCACGTAGATGCCGGCGTTGATCGTGTTGCAGGTGATCTCGTCTTCGCCCGGCTTCTCCAGGAAGCGTTGGACGTTCCCCTCGGCGTCGGTTTCGACGAGCCCGTACGCGCGCGGGTTCTCGACCGGCGTGAGCACGATCGTGGCCTTCGCTTTCCGCTCGCGATGGAGCCGGAGCACCGCGGCGAGATCCACTTGGGTGAGAACGTCGCCGTTGAACACGACGACGGATTCCTGCAGTGAGTCGCCAGCATAGCGCACGGCGCCTGCCGTGCCGAGCGGCATCGGCTCGACAACGTATCGCAGCCGCACGCCGAGCCCTTCGCCTTCGCCGAACACCTCTTCGATTCGCCGCGGCTGATAGTTGAGGCTGAGGATCACCTCGTCGATTTCGGGAATCTGTTTGAGCAGATCGAGCTGGTAATAGAGAAACGGACGATTGAGGATCGGGACGATCGGCTTGGGCGTGTGCACGGTGAGCGGACGCAGCCGCGTGCCCTTGCCTCCGGCGAGCAGAATGGCCTTCATGTAGTCAGCCATTGTAACGAAGCTGCGGCTGTCTGCGTTTGATAAGATTCGGGCAAGGCCGCGATGAACCTTCCCAACGCGCTCACGATCGGCCGGATCTTTCTCGTGCCCCTGCTCGTGGTCGTGCTGTTGACGAAGTTCGAAGGGCACCTGATCCTGGGGATGCCGAAGGAGCTGGTGGGCGCAGCGATCTTCGGCATCGCGTCGCTCACGGACGTGCTCGACGGCTACCTCGCACGCCGCCGCAAACAGATCACGACGCTCGGGCAACTCATGGATCCGCTCGCGGACAAGCTGCTCATCACCGCCGCGCTCGTCTCCCTCGTGCAGATGGATCTCGCGCCGGCGTGGATGGTCGCGGTGATCCTCGGGCGCGAGTTCGCGGTCACGGTTTTGCGCAGCATCGCGCACGCGCGCGGGGTAATCATTCCCGCTTCACCACTTGGAAAATTGAAGATGGTGTCGCAGGTCGTCGCGATCCTGCTGCTGATCCTCGGGCGCGATCACCTACGACAGTTCTTCGTGCTGGGGATCATCGCGCTGTGGGTAGCCGTGCTGACCGCGATCGTCTCGGGGATCGACTACTACCGGAAGTTCAATCATCTCTTCAACACGCCGAAGCCGGCGGCGTTGCGATAGCGAGGCCGGTCGATTGCCGATTGCAGAGTGCAGATTGCCGATTGTATTGAGGATTGGCGATTCGGGATTGGCGATGGGATTGCCGATTGGCGATTGGACTGATGATTGTCGATCGCCGATTCAATCATCGATGGGCGATGGCCAATCGACAATCCACTCGACATTCGACAATCAAATCCGCAATCGAGAAATCCCGTCGGCAATCCCCAATCGACAATCGCCAATGCAATCGGCAATCTGCAATCGGCAGTCTGCAATCGATCAGCGCCTGTGTATCGCCACCAGATCGCCGATGTACACCGCATCGCTGGCGCTGTCGATCCGCACGAGCGAGGTGTGCGGCCGCACGTTCAGCACGGTCGCCTCGCCAACGGCGAGAATCGGTCCGGTGGTATCGGTCGAGTACATCGCGGTTCGATAGGTCCCGCTCGTCGCATGCGGGTTCGTGACGGGATAGCGGAAGATCGTGACGCGCTGGCCGGCGCGCACGCCGTCCTCCGAGCCGCGATCCATCAGCATCAGCTCTCCCGGAGAACCTGTCTGGCGCCGCTCGTCGGCGAGCACCAGGCGCGCGGGGCGCGAGAAGTCAGGCTGCCCTGATACCGCGGCTTCGGACGGCACGACGGTGTCGACGTAGGGTTCCAGATAGTCCCCGAGCAGCACGCCGTCGCACGCTTCCGTCACGGTTGCGACCGAGACGTTCTCCTGCGCCTCGACAATCCGTACCCACCCTGCCGTATGGATGCTCTTCAGCACGGAGGCGGCGGCCATCGGCGAGAACTGATCCTTGACGAGGCGGCGTACGAAGTATTCCTCTCCCGCCCGGAGACCCTGTTTCGTGCCCGCACCGATGATGAGCGGATCGTTCGGGCCGAACATCAGCTTGCCGTGCTCGTACCCGCCAATCACCCGCATCGCCATTGCCGGCGCGATCAGTTCGGTGCCCGGCGCGCAGGCGAGCTGACGACGGGAGGCCGGCGAGCCCGCGTGCGACTGCGCCTCCGGACGCGTGCGCGGTGCCCGCGCGGGCTGGGCCGCCGCCAGGGCTGGGACGCTCAGCGCGACGAGGATCGGGAGCATGCGGGTGCGCATCAGCGTGATTCTCCGTTCGATTTCGCGGCCTGCGCGGTCTTCAATTCCTCGACACGGCGGCGAGCCGCCTCGAGATGCTCGCTCTGTTCGAATTCCTTCAGCAGCCGTTCGTAATAGACCAGCGCTTCCGCCGGCTTCTGGACCTTTTCGAGTGATTCCGCGAGGTAGAAGAACGCGCCGTCGCGGCTGGTAAAGCCAGGATCGCGCTTGATGAGCGCCTGGAGGCGCTCAATCGCTCCCGGATACCAGCGCGCACGGTAGTAGAAGACACCTACGCGGTACTCGGAATCGCCGAGGCGATCGAGCGCTTCGCGCAGTTTCGTCCGCCCTTCCTCGATCAGCTCCGAATTCGGGTACCGCTCCACGAACGTCTGCAGCTCGCGAATCGCATCGCGCGTCTCCGTCTGGTCGCGGTCGGGCGCGCGCATCTGATAGAAGTGCGCGAGCGCCAGCTTGAGCTGCGCGTAGTCGGCACGCTTGTGCAGCGGATAGAAGCTGAGGAACTCACGGAACTCGTTGATCGCGAGCACGTACGATTCCGCCGATCCTTCACCGAGATACGTGTCCCCGACGCCGAGCTTCGCGTCGGCGCGAAACGGGCTCTGGGGGTAGCTGTCCACGAGCTGCCGGAAGTATTCGCGCGCGACGAGCCAGCGCTTCTTGTCCAGCGCTTCGGTCCCGTGCTCGAACAGGAACTTGTCGGGCTCGAGCGTGCCGGTCGGCGGCTTCTTCGCGCCGCCGGTCGCGCACGCGGCTGCAAGCACAGTGATCAGGAGGATCGCGGCCCTGAAAGGCCTGCGCCAGGGAATTACGAGGACAACCATCGGTATTCAGCCTGAATTCCTTCTTCGAGCGGCACCTTCGGATCGAACCCGAGGTCGCGCCGCGCCAGCGACGTGTCCGCATAGGTGTCGCGCATGTCCCCTCTTTGAGGACCTTCACGGCGGACCTTCAGCGGATAGCCCGCAATGCCTTCCAGGATCCGGAGCACGTCATTCATCGACACGCGCGAGCCGCCGCCGACGTTGTACGCGCGTCCGGGCACGCCGCGCTCGCCAGCCGCCATCGTCGCGGCCACGGCATCGCTGACGAAGGTGAAATCGCGCGTCTGCTCGCCGTCGCCGAACAGCGGAACCTCATCCTTCTTCAGTGCGGCCTTGATGAACTTGTGAAACGCCATGTCGGGGCGCTGCCGCGGTCCGTACACCGTGAAGTAGCGCATCGCCACGGTCGGCACGCCGCAGTTCACGTGATACAGGTAGCAGAGCTGCTCGGCCGAGAGCTTGGTCACGCCGTACGGCGACACGGGACGGGGAAGCGCATCCTCCCGCATCGGAATCGACGCCGCGTCGCCGTAGACCGAGGAGCTCGAGGCATAGACGAACCGCGTGAGCGGCCGCCCCACGCACGCTTCGAGCAGGATCTGCGACGCGTCGATGTTGTTCTCGGTATAGGTGCGGAACTCCGCGCCCCAACTCTTGCGCACGCCCGCCTGCGCCGCCAGGTGAAACACGTGCGTGGCGTCTTCGAGGAGCGCCGGGAGGTCCGCGTCCTGTATGCGCGATTCCACGAAGCGGAACCCTTCGCGCAGCTTGTTCTCGGCGAGGTTGGCTTCCTTGATCGCGCGCGGATAGTAGTCCGTGAAGCAATCGAGCCCCACGACCGCGAACCCCTTGTCGAGAAGCGACGCGGTCAGGTGCGATCCGATGAAGCCCGCCGCGCCGGTCACGAGCGCCTTCACGCGAACACCTCGCGCACGCGCGCCGGAAGGCGGCAGGGACGGCCGTCCAGATTCACGGCGGCGTGCACCGTTCGGCCCGATGCGGTGTGCGCCCGGTCCTCGGACCGATACACTTCGTAGCGAAACTCCATCCGCACGGGCGACAGCATGCGTCCTTCCGTCCTCACCTCGATCTCGTCGTCGTACCTGGCCGGGCGGTGATATTCGCAGTGCGCTTCGATCACCGGCAGCGCCACGCCCGCGTGCTCCATCTCCCGGTACGTCCACCCGAGGGAGCGCAGCAGTTCGGCGCGCGCGACCTCGAACCACACCAGGTAGTTCGCGTAGTAGACAATCCCCATCTTATCGGTTTCGGCGTACCGGACCCGGAGCGTAGAGATCGACGAGGGCATCAGGACGCCACGGCGGCTTCGGCCGCGGCGCGCAGCGCGCGGGTGGCCCGCTCGGCATCGGGACTCCCGAAGATCGAATGCCCGGCCACCAGGATGTCCGCTCCAGCCGCAACGATGCGCGGCGCGGTGGTCGTGTCGATGCCGCCGTCCACCTCGATGGGCGCGGTACTGCCCTGGCGGCGCAGCAGATCGCGCACGGCCCGGACTTTAGACTCCGAGCGCGGGATGAAAGTCTGGCCGCCAAAGCCCGGATTGACGGTCATCACCAGCACGTAGTCCAGATCGGCCGCAATCTCTTCGAGCGCCACGACCGGCGTCGCGGGATTGAGCGCCACACCCGCGCGAATGCCGAGGCTCTTGATGAAGTGCACCGTCCGGTGCAGGTGCACGACGGCCTCGACGTGGACGGTGAGGCTCGCGGCACCTGCGTCCACGAACGCTTCGGCGTAGCGATCCGGATCCTCGATCATCAGATGCACGTCCAGGGGCACGTGCGACACGCGCCGGATCGACTTCACGACAGGTGGCCCCATGGTCAGGTTCGGCACGAAATGACCGTCCATGATGTCCACATGGATGAGATCCGCGCCGCCGCGCTCGACCGCCGCAATCGCGTCGCCGAGCGCGGCAAAGTCCGCCGACAGCAGCGACGGTGCGATCTGGACGTGTCCCGCACCCTTCATCAGCGGCTCACCTCGAGCGAAATCGGATCGCCGGGCGCGACCTGGAATCCACCCTGCGGGCTCTGGCGCAGGACGATGCCGGCCGGCACACCGGGATACGGATGATCACCCACTACGGCCACACGCAACCCGCGCGATCGGAGCAGATCCGCGGCACGATCGCCGTTGACGCCAATCAGGTCAGGCATCACGTACGTCGTCCCGCGCTCGCCGCGGTTCACGAGCAGCGCGACGCGGCTGCCGCTGCTGCGCGGCGGCGGATCTTGCGCCACCACGGTGCCGGCAGGGTAGTCGGCGCTGCGTACTTCCGCCATCGAGGCCAGCTCGAGGCCGTCCTGCTGCAGCCGCAGTTGCGCCGTGCGCTCGGACTCGCCGAGCAGCGCGGGCACCGTGTTCGCCCGTGGTCCGGCGCTCACCCAGACCTTCACGCTGCGCTCGCGCCTCGTGCGGACGCCCGGTTGCGGATCCTGGCTGATGATGTGGCCCGCCGGTACGGCTGCGTCCACCCGCCGTCCTTCTTCCACCTTCAGGTTGAGTCCGGATTCCGTCAGGATGCCGCTCGCCTCGTTGACGGTCTTGCCGGCGAGCGTCGGGACGGTGACGTCGCGCGTCTTCAACGCCACGCGCATCGACGCGGCGGCAAACAGCAGGTACGTCGCGACGAGGGCGCCGGCCAGGAGCAGCCGCTTGCCGGCCCCCCAGACGCGCGTCGAAATTGCCATGAATTCAAGAGTTTACCGCACATTTTGGGTCCGTACCAACCGCGCGGCGAAGAACGCTTCGAGGCCGTGCGCGAACGGAAGGGTCCGAAGGAAGCCACTCGACTCGATCACCACGCGCAGGGCTTCCCCGAGCTCAGCGGGCGGTTCGATGACGAACTCGGGGTTTGCCGCGCAGAACGCCTGGACGACTTGATCGTTCTCTTCTGGTTCGCTCGAGCAGGTCGCGTAAATGAGCCGCCCGCGAGGGCGGATGACGGTGGACGCCTGTGTCAGCATGCGGAGCTGCGCGTCAGCGAGTGCCGGCAGATCCGATTCGGTGCGTCGCCAGCGGACGTCGGGATCGCGCCGGATCGTTCCGAGGCCGGAACACGGCGCATCGAGCAGCACCGCGTCGAACGGGTGGTGATGAAACGGCATCGCGTCGCGCGCGTCCGTCTGAACGATCCGGATCGTTGTTGCTCCCGAGTCCGCGACGGTCCGTGAGAGCAGATCGATGCGCTTTCCGCGGACGTCTGCCGCAACGATCAGCCCGCGGTCGTGCATCGCCGCCGCCATCTGGGTCGTTTTTCCGCCTGGCGACGCGCACGCGTCCAGGATCCGTTCCCCGGCACGCGCGCCGACGAACTCGCCCACGAGCTGCGACGCCTCGTCCTGCACCACGAACCGGCCGTGGTGCGCGAGCGGCGTCAGCAGCGGGTTTCCGTCGGTGACGATCAGCGCGTCCCGCGCGTAGCGGGCATCGCGCGTCCCGACCCCGGCGTCGGCGAGCGCCTGCTGCAATGCCCCCTTGCTCGTCCGCAGCGTGTTCGTACGGAGCGTCAGCGGCGCCGGAGCATTGTCGAACTGCGCCCATCGCTCGACGGCGTCGTAGCCGTACCGATCGAGCCAGCGGCTGACGAGCCATCGCGGATGCGAGAGGGTGGTCGAGAGGTAATTCAGAATCGCGGTTCGATCGGCGTCCGATCCGGGAGCCGCAGGCAGCGGCAGGCGTTTGCGCTCCCGCGAGACGCGCCGCAGCATTGCATTGACGAACCCTGCCGCACTCCGTTTGCCCGCCTTCCGCGCCAGCTCCACCCCATCGTCCACGACAGCGGCGGCGGGGACGCGATCGAGGTGCAGCAACTGAAACATGCTCAGTCTCAGGACAGTGAGGATTTCGTCATCGAGGCGCGCAATTGCGCGGCCCGAGAACGCTTCGACGATCGCGTCGAACGCGCCCTGCCAGCGCAGCGTCCCCACGGCAATCTCGCCTGCGAGCGCACGATCGCGTTCGTCGTCCAGGCGGGAGCGAGCGCGCGCGAGAGCAGAAGGGAGATCGGCGCGTCCCGACTCGACGGCCCGCAACGTCTCGTAGGCCGCGACGCGCGCGGGCGCAATCACGTGCCGAACCGGTCGCCCGGCACAAGGGCGCGTCCTGCGAGGAAGTCGCGAACGTTCATGGGTCGACGGCCTTCGGGTTGAATCTCGAGCACTCGCAGGACAGTCCTCGCCCCTGCGGCGACGGCGAGGTCGTCCGCTTTGGCGCGAATGACGGTGCCGGGCGGCAGGTCCGTGCTCTCGTCGAGAACCGCCGTACGTCGGATCACGTAGCGAGCGCCGCCCTTCTGCGTCGACGCCAGCGGCCAGGGCTGGAGCCCGCGAACCTTGTTGTGAAGAACGGAGGCCCCCTCGTTCCAGTCGAGAACGCCTTCCGCCTTCGTGACCTTGGGTGCGAATGTCGCAAGAGATGCGTCCTGCGGCGTTTCGTTTGCGCGCCCGGCCGCCAAATCGTCGACGACGGGGAGGAGGATGCGGGCGCCAAGCTCCGAGACGGCCCGTTCGATCTCTCCGCTCGTCGCGTCGGCCGGAATGGGCACGGTTGCCGACGCGAAGGTCGGTCCCGCATCGAGCTCCGACACGATGCGCATGATCGTGACACCGGTCTCGGCGTCGCCTGCCAGCACCGCACGCTGTACGGGCGCCGCGCCGCGATAACGCGGAAGGATCGACGCGTGCACGTTGATCATGCCCAGCCTGGGAATCGCCAGCAGGTCGTCCGGCAGAATGCGGCCGAATGCGGCGACGACACCAAGGTCAGGCTGGAGGCGCCGCATCTCGTTCAGAAACGCTTCGTCCCGAATCTTCGCGGGCTGGAGGATCGGAATGCGGTGCGCGTCGGCGATCTGATGGGTTGGTGTCGGCTGCACCTGCTGGCCGCGACCGCGAGGACGGTCCGGCTGCGAGACGACCGCAACGACCGTGTGCCGCGAATTCAGGAGCGCGTCGAGCGACGGGACCGCGAACGCGGGGGTGCCGAAGTAGACGATCCGCAGAGCAGGCGCGTCCACGCTACCACTTGCCGGTCTTGCGCAGCTTGTGGATCTTCCTGACGATCATGTCGCGCTTGATCCCCCGCAGCCGGTCGATGAAGACGACGCCGTCGAGATGATCCATCTCGTGCTGGAATGCGCGGGCGAGGAGTCCCGTCGCGTCGACGCGCTGATCCTCGCCCTGGCGGTCCTTGCCGCGCAGTACGGCCTTCGCCGGACGCACGACCGTGGCGTTGAAGCCCGGCGCGCTCAGGCAGCCCTCCTCTTCGAGCTGCGTGCCCTCGCGCGATTCGAACTCCGGGTTGACCATGACAATCAGCTCGCTGGCCTTGCGGCCCATGGAGAGATCGACCACGAAGAGCCGGAGCGGAACGTCGATCTGCGTCGCGGCCAGTCCGATCCCTGGGGCCGCGTACATCGTCTCCACCATGTCGTCGATGAGGCGCTCGAGATTGCCGTCGAAGGTGGTCACCGGCTCGGCAGCTGTGTGGAGCGCGCCTTCTCCGTAGCGAAGAATTGGCCGAATCATCGTCGCGCGAAGCGGGATCGAACGTCCGCGTCTGCGGCGGCGATGCTGCGTTCGAGCGAGGCCACCGAATCGCCGCCGAAGCGCTCGATCAGCGCATCCGCGAGCACGAACGCGACCATCGCCTCCCCGACGACCGCCGCGGCCGGCACGGCGCACACGTCGCTCCGCTCGATCGCCGCCGGCGACGCGCTCATCGTGGCCAGGTCGACGGAGCGCAGCGGCTTCATCAACGTGGAGATCGGCTTCATGTACGCGGACGCGCGGACGTCCTGTCCGTTTGTGACGCCTCCTTCGAGGCCGCCCGCATTGTTCGACGGCCGTGCAAGACCCGTCGGCGCATCGCCGTCTTCGTCCAGCACGATCTCGTCGTGAACGCGCGATCCTGGAGCGTTCGCCGCGTCGGGACCGATGCCGATGCCGACTCCCTTGATCGCGGGGATCGACATCAGCGCCTGTGCCAGGCGTCCATCGAGCTTGCGGTCCCACTGGACGTAGCTGCCGAGGCCGATTGGAACATTGGTCGCGATCACCTCGAAGGCGCCGCCCATCGTGTCTCCCGCGTCGCGCGCGCGATCGATCTCCGCGATCATCTGCCGCTCCACGTCCGGATCCACGCAGCGCAGCGGGGCGTCGTCTTCGAGGGCGTCGGCGCGGTCGAAGGGCACCTGCACGTGGCTTGCCAGCTCGACGCTTCCAATGCGGAACACGTGGCTCGCCAGCCGGACGCCAACGCGGGCGAGCAGTTGCCGCGCGAGCGCCCCGGCGGCGACGCGCGCGGCGGTTTCGCGCGCGCTGGCGCGCTCCAGGACGTCGCGCAGATCCTGACGTCCGTACTTCACGCCTCCGGCCAGGTCGGCATGTCCAGGGCGCGGACGGGTGACCGGCTGGCGCTTCGCACCCCCCGCGTCAGCAGGCGGTTCGACCTCCGTGCGCATCGTGTACTGCCAGTTCGGCCAGTCGCGGTTCTCGATCATCAGCGCGACCGGCGCCCCGAGCGTCTCTCCGGCTCTGACCCCCGAAAGGATCTGCGCCCGATCGGATTCAATCGCCATCCGGCGTCCGCGCCCGTATCCACCTTGACGGCGACGGAGCTGGCGCGTGATGGCGTCTTGATCGATCGCGAGTCCCGCGGGCAGACCCTCGAGAATGACGACGAGCGCGCGGCCGTGGGATTCGCCCGCGGTGAGAAAACGCAGCATTCGACAAAAATTCTATACGAAGTTTCTGCGCACTCCCGGCCCGGACGGGTGCGTGCTCGCCCGAATTCCGCCAAAAACTCCAAGGGCATCTTCTTGCACTGCGTGTCGCGCGGATGGGGCGCCTCTTTGCGGAACGCTTCTTCTGCGACGAACGCGGCGTACTGGATCTCGCCACAGGGGAGCCCGTCCGGATTTCGGTCGCGCACCTCGACGCGGCGGGTGAACGCGCGCGGTCGGCGCAGTGCAGCGCGTTGTCGGAGCTGCGGCATCCGCTGCTGCTGCCGCTCGTCGACTACGGCATCGCGCACGGCCGCTGGTTCGAGGCGCATGCAAGTGTGCCGCGGCTCCGTGCGTCCGCGGTTCAGGCTGGGCGCGCGGCACGGCATCTCGGGCGATTTCTGCTCGCGTCCGGCATTCGCATGGGCGGCGAGGACTGCGATCGCAACGTGCGGTGCTCGGCGCCTGGAGGGCCGCCGGTATGGCGGCCGGTCGGCGTGCGATTGCGGCAGCGATCGGCCTTCGATCAGATCGCCACGCTCTTCGAAGGCCCGGCGCCGCCGGGCGTTGTGCGGGTCGAGATCTGCGGGACGGATGGTGCGGGGTTGCGAACCCTGTGCGTTCAGATTGCGCGCGCGGCCCGCCTTGCGGGGTTGCTACCGATTGCGCGGCGGCTGCTCGACTCGCGGGACGACGTGGCGGAGGTCTGCCGCAACCGCCACCTATGCGTGCTCGATTGGGGGGAGAAGCGCGATCCGCCGCGCGTGTTCGCAGCCGTCGCGGAAGGCGGAGCGCGGCGGCACGTCTGGCTGCGAATCGCGCGCAGCATCGATCGCGCACACTCGCCGCTGTTGATTCTCGAACCGTTTTCCACGTCGGAGCTGACGGCCATGATCTTCGTGGACGAGGAAGTCGGACCCGGTGAGCACGAGTTGCGCGCGGCTGCCCTGCTGGCAGAGGGACGCCCGGGACCGTTCATCGATGCGCTCTCGAGGTTCGGACAGAGGCGTCCGCCGCCTCAGGTGCACGAGGTCGCGCCCGAGTACGTGGCGCAACCGCCGCCGGAGCCGCCTCCGCGCGCGGGCGTCGCACGCCTCGAGCGCGTCGTCGACGCCGCGCTGGCACTCGGCCGACGAGGGCGGCATACACGCGCCGAACGTGTCCTGCGCCGCGCCTCCGAGGCGCTGTCGGCGCGTCATGCCAGCGTTCGCGCCGCCGATGCCGCCTGCGCGCTCGGCGAGCTGCAGATCGCGCGTCTCCGTCCCGACGATGCGCTGGCGACGTTCGCCCGCGCGCGCGCGTGGTGTTCCGCGGGCGCCGTCACCGCCCGAAGTCTGATCGGAAGCGGGCGGGCGCTGCTCGATCAGGGCCGGTTGCAGGAGGCGGAGGCCGTGCTGCGAACAGCCCTGGCCGGCGCTATAGACGATGACGTCGCGTGGGTCGCGCGGGAGCTCCTGGCAGAGGCTATCGCGGTTCGAGGCGACGTGGATCGCGCTCTCGATGCCCTCGTGTTGGGCGAGAGCGGTGCGCCCGTGTCGGCCCTGGCGCTGGCCTCGGAGATCCAAAGGCGGCGTGGTCGCATCGATGCCGCCGGACGTTTGGCGGCGGAGGCCTTGGGCGCAGGCACGACGGACGATCACCGGTCGCGCGCGCTCGCGCATCTTGCTGCGATGCAGGTGCAGGCGGTCCTGCGCAACGCCCCTGAGGTCGAGCGGCACGCGCGGCTGGCCAGCACCGCGGCGCGCGCGAGCAGACTGCCGCAGCTCGTCTTGCGCGCAGCGGCGGAGTCGTACGCCTGCTTCATGACCTGCGACCTTGCCGTCGCGCAGACTCGGCGCGAGCGTCTCCTCGTCGCGGCCGAACGGCTGCCGATGCTCCGCCAGGCGCAGATCCGGGCGGCAGTCGCGGGCGTCGACGATCACGTCAGGCGTGTGGCGCTGGACACCGGCGCCCTGTCGCTGATCGAAGACGCCCATGCGACCGGGCGTCACGTCGACGCGCTGGAACGGCTGCTCGACGTCACGTACGAGGCGCCCGACGAAGGCGCCGCGCTGCGGACGATCGCGGACGACGTGCTGCGATCGCTGCACGCCTGCTCGGTGGCGATCCGCTGCGCGCACGCGCAGCGTCAGATCACTGCCGTCGGCCGAGCCTGGCCGTCCGACGCCTCGCTCGCCTCGCGAGTCCTCGAATCGGGATCGGGTCTGTATCGGGACGGCGTCACGCCCGAAGCGGCCGAACCCATACGCGCAGGCGGCGCCACGATCGGGTGCATCGCGGTGCGCTGGCTCGCCTCCGCCTCATCGTCTCCGGCGAGGACGCGCGAGACGCTGCGGCTGGCTGCTGCGGTTGCCGCGCCGCTGCTGCGCGGCTTCAACAGCAGTCCGCCCGCGCCTGCCGGGCCGCATCCCGATGATCTCCTCGGGCCCGGCCCCGCCGCCGAATCGGTACGCGCGGCGATCAAGCGCGCCGCGTTCGCGCCGTATCCAGTCCTCATCGAAGGGGAGAGCGGTGCGGGCAAGGAGCTGGCCGCGCGCGCGATTCATGCGCGCAGCCAGCGTCGGGGCCGGCGGTTCTGCGCGGTGAACTGCGCGGCCCTCACGGAGGATCTGCTCGAAGCGGAGCTCTTCGGCCACGCCCGCGGGGCCTTCACGGGCGCGCTTGCCGAACGCGCGGGCCTCTTCGAAGAAGCGGACCAGGGCACGCTATTCCTCGACGAGATCGGGGAGCTGTCCCCGCGCGCACAAGCGAAGCTGCTCCGGGTGCTTCAGGAAGGAGAAGTGCGGCGCGTCGGCGAGAACCACTCGCGCAAGGTGGACGTGAGGCTGGTCGCCGCGACCAATCGATCGCTCACGGCGGAAGTCGACGCCGGCCGCTTCCGCGCGGACCTCCGGTTCCGCGTCGACGTCATTCGAATCCGGATACCGCCGCTGCGGGAACGCCCCGACGAAGTGCCCTGGCTGGCCGAGACGATGTGGGCGGATGCCGCGCGGCGGGTGGGCACGAAGGCGAGCCTCGCGCCCGATCTCGTCTCGGCGCTCGCGCGGTATGACTGGCCGGGCAACGTCCGCGAGCTGCAGAACGTCATCGCGTCCCTCGCCGTGCACGCACCGCCGCGCGGGCGCGTGTCGGCCGCGCTTCTGCCGGCGCACGTCGCGGGGATCGCCGGCCGCGGCATCTCGAGCTTCGACGAAGCGCGTGTCGATTTCGAGCGCCGCTATCTGCGCGCCGCGCTCGCGCGGACCGGCGGACACCGATCGGCCGCCGCGCGGCAGCTCGGGTTGAGCCGGCAGGGCCTGGCGAAGATGATGAAGCGTCTCGGGATCGAGTGAGAGCCGCTCGCGCCGCGCTAGCGACGCGCCAGCCGTCGCTGCAGCGCGAGTGCTCGGGCATCGGATGGATCGCGCTCGAGCGCCTTCGTGACGTTCGTGCGCGCGGTGTCGACGTCGCCAGTGCGCCACTCGGCATCGGCCAGGCGTGTCAGCACCGATGGGTCGGATGGCGCATCGGCGGCCGCCCGTTGAAAGTAGGCGATGGCGGCTGCGGGGTCGTTCATCCTGAGCGACAGATCGCCAAGCCTCATCGTCTGGCCGATTCGCCGCCGTGTGTCCGGCTCGTCGCCGTGGAGCGCCTGGTAATCCAGGAGCGCCTGGCGCGCGATGTCGAAATGTCCCAGTCGTTCGGACGCTTCCGCAAGGTAATAGAACGCCATCGGATCGACCGGCTGCCTCGTGGACGCGTCCTGCAGGACTCGTTCGGCCGCTTCTTCGTCGGAGGTCAGGAGCAGCGCGCGGCCAAAAAGGGTGCGGCCTTCGCTCCCTTCGTCGCTCCCGACCGCCTGCTCCAGCGCACCGATGGCCTTGCTGAGCGCGATCCGATCCGCACCCCCTTGCGCGGCTTCGAGCCAGATGCGCCCGAGCGCCACGTATGCATAGGGATAATCCGGGTACCGCTCGGCAGCGCGCCCGAGCGTCAGGATCGCGCGCTGCTGCTGGCCGGCACGCGCGTAGGCGAGGCCAAGGGCGACCTCACGCGAGGCGCCGGGATCGAGGGCCGTGAGCGCTTCGAGCTGCGTCAGGCGATCGTCGGTCTGCCCGAGCGCGCCGTACAGATCCGCCAGCTCTTCGCGCGCGCCAAGCATTGCCGGCTGGATGCTGACCGCTTTCTCCAGCGCCGCCCGCGCGGCGTCGAGCCGCTGCGCGTCGCGCATGCACAGGCCGAGCAGGTAGTACGCTTCGGCGAACCGCTCCTCCTGCGCGACGGCGCGCTGCAATGCCGAAATCGCCTCCGGTGCGTGCCCGTCGGAATACCGCGCGAGCGCGAGCTTGTAGAGGACGCGCGGCGCGCGGTCGTCGAGCTGGACGTACTCACGGTAGCGCTCGGCCGCCGCGGGGTAGCGCTTCAGCGTGAGGTTCACGTCCCCGAGTTCTTCGATCGCACGGATCGCCGAGGGGTCCAGTTGCGTCGACCGTCCGAGGTCGCGGACGGCAGCATCCAGCTCCCCTCGGCGACGGTACGTCTCGCCGCGTTTGAGATAGCCGATCATGGCGTCCGGCTTCAGGCCGATCGCTCCGCTGAACGCCTCGAGCGCCGCCGACGTGTTGTCCTGCCCCAGCGCCGCTTCCCCCTGCGCAACGAGGTCGCGATAGGTGCGATCCCGCCGCGTCACCATGACGGCATACACCCCGAACCCGGCGACGGCGAGCAGGAACACGGCACCGACCAGGCGCTTCACGAAGTCATATTACCGTGGGGTTCCGCCCCAGACGCCGCGAGGGGAACTTTCCATCCAGACCGGGATCTAAGGGGGTATAAGGGCGTGTCGCCCCAGAGCATGGCGCAGGCGGTGCTACTATGGCCGGGGATGCATCGGTGAAGCCGGTTCGAGCCATTACGTGGACGGACGTAGGCGGCCGCGAGGCTTCGCTGATTCAGCGCTGCGCCGCGCGCGACGAAGACGCGTGCGCCGAGCTCGTCAACGAGCACCAGCGCATGGTCTATCAGCTCGCGCTGAACCTCCTCAACGATCACAACGAAGCGCTCGACCTGTCGCAGGAGGTCTTCCTGCGGGTGTTCCGCACCGTTCACGCCTTCCGCGGCCAGTCGAGCCTCCGCACGTGGATCTACCGGATCGTCGTCAATCAGGCGCGCAACCGTCAGCGCTGGTGGCGGCGCCGCCATCGCTCGCAGCAGGTGTCGCTCGATCAGCACATCGAAGCGCACGGCGATCTCCCGGAGCGCCGCGACGATGCGTCCCCGGACAGGGTGCTGGGGCAGAAGCGGCTCGCCGAACGGATTCGGCAGGCGCTCGATCGTCTCCCGTTCGATCAGAAGACGGCGATCGTGCTGCGCGAGATCGACGGCCTGAGCTACGAGGAAATCGGGTTCTCGCTCGGCATTGCCGTGGGCACCGTCAAGTCACGGCTCGCGCGCGCCCGCGAGGGGCTGCGCGCCCAATTGAGGAACGCATCATGACCCTGCTGTCCTGCGGCGCCGCGCGGCAGCAGATTGCCGCGTTTCACGACAACGAGCTGCCCGTGCCGCAGCGGATCGCGCTGGAGGGGCACCTGAACGCCTGCGCCGACTGCCTGGGGGAGCTGCGCGCCTTCGAGCATCTGCGCGACCTGCTGCGAAGCGGCGCCGCGCGATCCCCGAAGGAGGACTGGACGGGCCTGCAGCCGGGCGTGATGAGCCGGATGCGCGCGGAGGCGCACGAATCCTGGACCGCGCGCGTGACGCGCATGTTCGACGACATGCACCTGGTGTGGATCGGCCTCGCATCGACCGCCGCCACATTCGTCTGCGGCGCCGCCGTGCTCGGCATGCTGAACTTCGCGTCGCCGGAACGCGACGACTCGCTCGCCGCCATCATCGCGGTCATGGCCGCGCCGTCGGGCTCCGACCTCAATCCGATGAGCCTCAGCCTCGACGACCGGATCCATGCGCCGAGCGTGCCGGAGGACGGCTTCGTCAACGAGACGCTCGAGCAGGCGGGCTCAGGACGCGAGATGATGCTGGCGTTCTCGGCGGTGATCACCCGCGAAGGAAAGATCTCGGGTCTCGAAGTGCTCGGCAACGCCCACGACGCGTCGCAGCTCGCGCCGCTCATGAACGCGATCTCGCGCGGCCGGCTCGAACCCGCGCGCTACGGCGCGGATCCGATCGCGGTCAATCTCGTCTGGTTCGTCGAGCACATGACCGTGAAAGCGAAGCTCCGAAGCTAAGGTCAACGACGAATGACCAAGGACGAACGACGAATGCTGAACTCGAGAAGTATTCGACGTCCGTCGTTGGCAAGAGTCAGCCGCCGGTCGTCGTTGACTACCGACTGATTTCAGCGACAGCCGTCGCGACGTTGTTCATCGCGTCGGTGGCGCGGATGATGACGCTCCGCGCTGCGCCGGCATCCTCCAGTGCAATCTCGAACTCCTCGCGGCGCGAGTCCGGAATGCCGTCGACCGGATACGCCACGCGCCAGCGGCTCGCGTCCAGCGAGTACTCCACCCGCAGCACCGCCGATTGATCGTCCCGCACGACGAACTTGATGATCGGCTTTGCGCCGCCGCGCGCCGGCGGCTGCACGTCGATGTGCGGCGCCGTGTTGTCGATGTCGAAGCTGACGCTTTCCATCTCGCCGACCAGCGCCGTCGCCGGCGAATTCGACGCCGCGTCGGACGCGGAGACCTTGATGTAGTACGTGCCGTCGGGGACCGACGAGGTGTCCCAAACGAAGATCGGATCCCAGAGTCCACGCTTCAGCACCTTCCATGCGGACTCCCCCTCGCGGCGGTACGACACGTCGTACTGCAGCCGATCGTCGTTCTCGTCGTCGGCCTTCCAGACGAACGTCTGCAGCCCCTTCTGATACATCTTGCGGCCCAGCGCGGGCGATGCGAGCACGATAGACGACGAGCTGCTGGCCGACGAAGACTGCTGCTGCTGTTGCGCGGGCGAGCGGCCATCCGACGTGTTCTCCTCGAACCCGGCAATCTCGAGATCCCCCGTCGAGAACGGCCGCTGGAAGACGACCCCCGGCGGGTGCACCGTGATGCTCGACATCACCGGCCGGAGATTGCGCGGAAGGTATGCCGCAGTGACCGACGTGAGTACAGGGCCGCCGCTGCTCCCGCCATTCGACTTCAGCACGGCGCGCCACTGGAGGTATCGGGCGTTCGGGCTGGAGATGGCTTCGCCCTGCGCGACGGAGTAGGACTTCGACCAGGCGCTCCACGTCTCGTCGGGCGTTGCCGTGTTGCCCGAGCGCGTGTAGAGCTCGATATCCCCCGGCGACGAGGCGGCGCGCCATCGGATTGCGCCCCACGTCGCGACGGTGCCTGCATCCCGCACGTCCGAATCGTAGGTCCCGCGCTTGGCGCGATCCGAGCCGAGCGCAAACACCTTGCCCGGATTGCTCGTCGCGCCGACGATTCGTCCCGATGAATCGCGCAGGAGTGCCGTGATCTGGCGGGCGGATGCGCGCGCGAGCAGCGTCGCGCGAGCCGGATCGCCCGTGATCCGGAACAGCTTGCCTTCCTTTCCCGTCCCCACGAGGATCGCCCCGTCCTTCTCGACCAGGAGGTCGAAGGGCCAGTCGTCCATCGCCTCCCACACCGTGTCCCAGAGTCCGTCCGGTCGGATGCGATAGATCGCGCCTTTCGCGGAACGTGTTCGGGTCTCGCGGGGCGAAGGGGACGTGGCCGCCGATGCCGTGCCGGTATCGACGACCGTGATGGACGAGATCTCGGCGGAGACGCTCGGCACGGGCGCACGCGGCGTTTCGGGCGGCGTGGTGGCCGGGTGATCCGCGGGGCGATCCTCGCCGCCAGGCGCGCCGCTGAACGCTGCCGCATAGATCGACCCATCGTCCGCGAGACGGAGGGCGTGCATCTCCTTGTAGGGCGAATCGAGCAGCACGAACGGCTTGCCTGACCCGTCGATCTTGAAGACGCGCCCTGGCGATTCGGTCCCGGCGATCAGGTTCCCGTCCTTGTCGATTGCGAGCGCGACGACGTTCGTCGTGTTCGTCTTGTAGAAGACGGTGCCCGTGCCGTCCGGCGTGATGCGGTAGATCGTGCCCTTCTCGCCGGTCGCGGCGTACACCGCGTCGTCTTTTCCGACAGCCATCGCCCAGATGTACTTGTCATCGGGATCGAAGAAGACTTTCGACGATCCGTCGGACGCCACCTTGTAGATCTTGCCGTCCGGGGAGGTGGCGACGTAAAGCCCGCCGCCTGGCGCGAGCGCAAGCGCGTGCACCTCGAGTTCCTGCGCGTCGAAGAAGCTCGAGACGGTTCCGTCCTTCGCGATGCGAAGCACCTGGCCCTCGTTGCCGCTGCCGGCCCAGAGGTCGCCGTTGGGCCCGGCGATCAAGGTCCAGAGGAAGGGCGCGGACGTGTCGGCGAGCTGCGCCGCGGCGGGCCCGAGGAACATCCGTCCGTCGCTGTCGATGGAGAGGTTCTCGACGTCGCCTTTGAGGAAATCGGTCTGCGAGGAAACCGTCCAGAACGTGGGTGTCGAAGCGAGTGGCACAGCCGTAAGGAGGCCGGCCGCCAGCGCGCCTGTCGCGAGCGCGCGCAGGAAAGAGGAACTCATGAGCATTAGAACGTATCTCATAAACGGAGACGCGGCCAGAGCCGCGCGCGGCGCAGTCGCTCGCCGGAGAGTGCCGGCGAACGAGCGACCGCGAGTGAGCCACGCGAACGGAGCGCGCCGGCGAAGCGGCGCGCGAGAGAGCGTGTCGGGGAGTCCGAGGGGCAAAGCCCCTCGGACAATGTTAGTTCTTGTTGTCGAGATCGAGCGTCAGAACGCGGGTGCCGGTGACCGACGAATCCATCGGCAGCTCCCATTCGCCGAGCGCGGCGCTACGGATTGGCGTGAAGCTGCCGCCGCTGCGGTCGGCTTCGAGGACCGACAGGACGGACGGGGGAAGCGAGGGGAGCGCTTCGCCGTTCACGACCGCGCCCGGCGTGCCGGTCAGCAGACGGACGTAGATGCGGTTGTTGCGGCGCGTCTCGTTCAACAGGCGAATCATTTGCGCCACGCTCTGCGGCTGCAGCGTCCGCCGCAGTTCGCGCCGCTCGAGCTGATTGAGCTGGCGGCCGTCGGTCACCATCACGGAGAGCTGGCCCGAGGCGTTCGCGGGGATGTCGATTGGAATCGTCGAGATCTTTTCGGCGCCGCGGTAGCTGCGCGTCAGCACCTTCAACGGCACGGTCTGGCCCGCGCGCGGATGCACCTCGTCCAGCCAGACGCGCTCGATGGTGGCGCTGCGCGGCTCCTCGGCGGTCGTCACCGTGAGATCGACGCCTTTCAGCGTGACCGGCTCCAGGTCGTTGGCGAGCAGCATCGTCAACGGGCCCGCCACATAAGCGGACGCGCCGGGAATCGGGGTGTCGCCCGTGAAGATGTCCTCGAACGTGAGGTCCGCATGCCCCTCGAACGCGGCCTTCCCCTTGACCGTGAACGTCACCGCGCCGAATTGACGCTCGTAGCTCCCCAACGTGTTGAACATCGCCACGTAGGTGAGAAGCGGCGTGAACAACTGGTCGTTGACCACCTTGTAATGGAGCGTGCGGGTGGAGGCGCGATCGGACTCGAGCGTGACGTTCAGCGGAATCACCGCCGGTCCCTTCCCGAGCGTCCCTGCGATCGCCGTCGCGCGATCCTGCTTCATCGTTCCGATCACGTCGCCGAGCGTGGCGATCTTGAACGACGACATGAGGCTCGGCAGGGACGTGTAGACGTAGGCGCGCGTGAGCGGAAACTCCGTCGGGCCGAGGTTGAAGAATGGATGGCCGAATGCATACACACGGTCGCCGTCGATGTGCGTCACCGTCCCGGTCGCGCCCATCTCGAGGTCGCCGCCGATGAGCGACACGCCTATCGCGTCCCCCGGACGGAGCGGGCCGGTCTGCGCGGGCGTCTGCTCGCCGGCGCCTGCGGAGAGCACCGGCGTGAACCCGGCGTCGCTGAACATGGACGAGACGAGCGTGCGCGTCGCGCCGTCGACGCCGCTCATGACGAGTGGTGTCGCGATCGGCCGCAATAGCGCGCCCATCTGCGCCCCAACCGCAGCCGGAAGACCGAAGCTTTCGACGTCCGCGGGCCGATCCGCGAACGTTCCAATCCGCACCGACGCGGCGCGCAGCGCCGCCGCGAGCGTCTCGGCCGTGACCGGAAGCTGAATGCGGGCCTGCGGACTCGTCGCGCGCCGGCTCGCCACGCTCGTGGCGTCGGTCATCTCGGCAATGGGCGTGATGCCGGCAATCGGCTCTTTCGGAAAGGCGCCGATCGAATAGGACACCGCACCGATGAGGCGTCCATCGATGTAGACGGGGCTGCCGCTCATCCCGGCAATCACGCCCGTCTCGGCCAGCGGGCCGCCTTCCAGCTTGGCGAGGATCAAACTCCGCTGTGGCCCCGCGACGTTGCGCAGCACGCCGATGATGTGGGCTTTGAAGTCCTGGAGATCCGTCCCCTGGAACACCGTCTGTCCCACGCCCGTCATGCCCGGCTTGATCTCGTCGAGCGGCATCAGCCGCGTCTCGGCCGGCAGCACGACCCATCCGCACGCGACCAGCGCGGCGGCGACAACGAACACGCGGATTCTCATGGGGAAAGACCTACAACCAGTTATAAAGACTAAGTTACGCCTGGTCAAGGCACCGCCTCCGCGGCCCCGTGTTTGCGGGCCGTCGGCGGCCGTGATATGGTTTTCGGCACGTGAGTCATCGCCCCTCCGCGGCGTCCTCCTTCTTTACGAGCCGGTCGTATTGGTGGTGGTATGCGTCCGCCGAGGGGGTGAACCGCTAGATAACTAGCGCCAAGCCGAAGAGTTTGAAGGCCCCCTCAATGTCGCGATTGAGGGGGCCTTTTTTTGTTTAGACCGAGAACCTCAGCACCTTAGAACCTTAGAACCTTAGAACCTTACACCGACACGTTCTTATGCCGTTACCAGAGCTGTGCGTCACCGTGACGGGCCAATCGAGCGACGAGATCCGTGCCGCGCGCGATGCCGCCGTCGACGCCGATCTCGTCGAGCTGCGTCTCGACACGATGGGGCGGCCCGATCCCGCGGCGGCGTTGCAGGGACGTCGGCTCCCGGCGATCGTGACCTGCCGGCCTGCCCGGGAAGGCGGTCATTTCCGCGGCAGCGAGGAAGAGCGGCGGCGGATCCTGGAAGAGGCGGACGCGCTCGGCGCGGAGTTCATCGACGTCGAGTGGAACGCCGGCTTCGACGATCTGATTCGCCGCCGTCATGGGCGCGGGGTCATCCTCTCGCGGCACGACTTCTCGGGAACGCCCGCCAACGTCTGCCCGATGCTGTCGGAGATGCGCGGCGCCGGCGCGGAGATCGTCAAGCTCGCGACAACCGCCCGGTCCCTCTCTGACTTGCTCCGGCTTCTCGATGCGCGACCGAACGGCGAGGCGATCCTGATCGGGATGGGAACATCAGGCGTGGCGTCGCGGATCCTTGCCGCGCGCTTCGGCAGCCGCTGGACGTATGCGGGCGACGGCGTGGCGCCGGGCCAGTTGACGAGCGCTGCACTCCTGCAGGAGTTCCGCTTCCGAAGAATTCGCCCCGACGCCGCGGTCTACGGGGTTGCCGGCCGCCCGGTCTCGCGCTCGCTGTCCGCCGCCATGCACAATGCGGGCTTCGCCGCGCTGGGCCTCAACGCAGTGTATGTGCCGCTCGAACCGACGGATATCGACGACTTCAAGCGCTTCGCGGATCGCATCGGGCTGCGCGGCGCGAGCATCACGATTCCCTTCAAGCGCGACGTCATGAAGCTGCTGAACGACGTGTCGCCGCTGGCGACGGCCGTGGGCGCGGTCAACACGATCCTCGTATCCGACGGCCGTTGGACGGGCACCAACACCGACGTCGAAGGCTTCCTCGAGCCTCTCCGCAAACGAACCTCGCTTCGCGGTGCGCGCGCGACCGTGCTCGGCGCCGGTGGCGCCACGCGCGCAGCCGCGTTCGGCCTCATACGAGAAGGCGCCCATGTCACCGTCGCGGCCCGTCGTCATGACGCTGCGGCGGAAGTCGCCTCCGCTGTTGGCGCGAACGCCGGCGAGTGGCCGCCGTCCTCCGACTCGTGGGACGTGCTCGTCAACGCAACGCCGGTCGGAAGCCGCGCCGTTCCGGGGGTGCCGCTCGAGCACCTGCGCGCGGACGGCCTCGTCTACGATCTCGTCTACGACCCCGATCCAACCCAGTTGATGGAGCGCGGCGCGTCCGCGGGCTGCCGCGTGATCGGGGGGCTCGAGATGCTGGTCGCGCAGGCCGAGCGACAGTTCGAACTCTGGACGGGGCAGCGGCCCCCCGCGGGTCTCTTTGCGCATGCGGCGGCAGAGGCCGTCAGGACACGACGCTCATGAAGCAGACAACGTTCGAGGAATTTTCGGAACTGGCGCGGCGCGGAACCTTCGTGCCGGTAGTCAAAGAGATCATGGCCGATCTGCTCACACCGGTCTCCGCTTTCCTGAAGATCGCCGAGCACTCCGACTACGCGTTCCTGTTCGAGAGCGTCGAAGGCGGCGAGCAGGTGGCGCGCTATTCCTTCCTCGGGAAGGATCCCTTCCTCGTGCTGCGCTCGAAGGACGGCCACACGATCGTCGATCGATCGGGCGTCACCAGCCAGTCGACCGATGCGTTCGTCCCCGCGCTTCGCAAGCTGATGGCGGAGTTCAACGCGCCGTTCGTGCCCGACCTGCCGCGGTTCACGGGCGGCGCGGTGGGGTTCATCGGGTACGACGCGTCCGTAGATTTCGAGCCGGTGCTGGAAGGCGCGTGGACGAACGCCGCATGGGCGAAGACGCAACCCGGCGAGGACGAGGCGGGGTTCATGCTGTTCGATACCGTCCTCGCGTTCGATCACGTCAAGCATCGAATTCTGATCATCGCGAACGCTCGCGTCACCGCCGACGAGGATCTCTCGGCGCTGTATCAGTTCGCCTGCGCCAAGATTGGTTTCGTCGAGCGCGAGCTGGAGCGGGGGCTGTCGCACTCGGCGCCCGAGCGGCGTCCGGCGCCCCCTATCAGCTCGAACGTCACGCGCGAGACGTTCGAATCCGGCGTCCGGACCATCAAGGACCACATCGCGGCGGGCGACATCTATCAAGCGGTGTTGTCCCAGCGGTTCGAAGCGCGAGTCGAGGCGGACCCCTTCACCATCTATCGGGCGCTCCGCCACGTGAATCCGTCGCCGTACATGTATTTCATCCGGATGGGCGGTCTCGCGATCGTCGGCTCGTCGCCGGAAATGCTCGTCCGGGTCGAGGGACGCCGCGCCGAGACGCATCCGATTGCAGGCACGCGGCCCCGCGGCAGGAGCGACGAGGAGGATCTGCGCCTGGCGGAGGAGCTGAAGCGGAACGAGAAGGAGCGCGCCGAGCACGTCATGCTCGTCGATCTCGGAAGGAACGATCTCGGCCGCGTCTGCGAATACGGGAGCGTCCGCGTCCCGCAGTACATGGCGCTCGAACGCTACTCGCACGTGATGCACCTGGTGTCGACGGTGGAAGGGCAGCTGGCGGAGAACACCGACCATCTGGATGCCCTCGTCTCGTGTTTTCCCGCGGGAACCGTGTCGGGTGCGCCGAAGATCCGCGCGATGCAAATCCTCGCCGAGCTCGAGCCGACGCGCCGCGAGCTCTACGCCGGAGCGGTGGGCTACATCGATTTTGCCGGCAATCTGGATTTCTGCATCGCGATTCGCACGATCACGATTCGCGACGGCATCGCCCGGGTGCAGGCCGGCGCCGGCATCGTCGCGGACTCGAATCCCGCCGCGGAATACGAGGAGACGCGCGACAAGGCTCGGGCCTTGATTCAGGCGATCGAGATGGCGGAAACGGAGTTGTGATGAAGGTCCTGCTCATCGACAACTACGATTCGTTCACGTTCAACCTCGCGCAGTACCTCGGCGAGCTGGGCCACGCGCCAATCGTCCGTCGCAACGACCGGATCACGCTGCGCGAGGTGGCCGACATGCAGCCCGATCGGATCGTGATTTCCCCCGGGCCCGGCAGGCCCGAGGACGCCGGGATCAGCGTCGACGTGATTCGCTCGATCGGCCAACGGACGCCCGTGCTTGGCGTGTGCCTCGGACACCAGGCAATCGGCCACGCGTTCGGCGGCGATGTCGTGCGCGCGCCGGCCCTGATGCACGGGAAGACCTCGTCGATCAGCCACGACGGACGCGGCGTCTTCACGGGCGTCGCGCAGCCCTTCGTCGCCGGCCGCTACCACTCGCTCATCGTCGCGGATCCGCCGCCCGGGGCGCTCGAGATCAGCGCGCGCACGGACGATGGCGTGATCATGGGAGTGCGGCACCGGGAGTGGCCCGTCCACGGCGTCCAGTTTCATCCTGAATCGGTCCTGACCGGGGAAGGGCGCAAGATTCTCCGCAACTTTCTGGAGCTGTCATGTTCCCCGGACTGATCGACAAGCTGCAGCGTCGCGTCGATCTGAGCGTCGGCGAAGCTTCGTCGGCCATGGAAGCCATCATGGACGGGCAGGCGCAGCCGTCGCAGATTGCCGGGTTTCTCATCGGCCTTGCCATGAAAGGCGAGCGCCCGGACGAGATCGTCGGGCTCGCCCGCACGATGCGCGCGAGGGCAGCGCGGTTGAGCCGCAGCTTCGACCCCGTCTTCGACACCTGCGGGACGGGCGGCGACGGCGCCGGCACGTTCAACGTGTCGACCGTTGCAGCGCTGGTGCTCGCGGCGTGCGGCGTGCGCGTCGCGAAACACGGCAACAGGAGCGCCTCGAGCCGCTGCGGCAGTGCCGATCTCTTCGAGGCGCTCGGCGTGAACGTCGCCGCGCCTCCCGCTGTCGTCGAGCGCTGCCTCGAGCAGGCGGAGATCGGGTTCCTGTTCGCGCCGACCTTTCATCCGTCCATGCGGCACGCGGCACCCACGCGGCGAGAGCTCGGCGTCCGAACGGCGTTCAACCTGCTCGGGCCCCTGACGAACCCCGCCGGCGCGAAGCGGCAGCTCGTTGGCGTGCCGCGGCCGGAGCTCACGGAGCTGGTCGCGAGGTCGCTCGCGCAGCTTGGCGCCGAACGCGCATGGGTCGTCCACGGCGCGGACGGCCTCGACGAGATTTCGACGACCGGGTACACGAAGGTATCGGAGTGCCGCGATGGATCGGTCAACACCTTCTATCTGCATCCAGGCGATGTCGGCCTTCCGAAGGCGGCGCCCGAGGCCCTGAAGGGTGGAGGTCCTGCCGACAACGCGTCGATTGCGGTCAGCGTCCTGCGCGGCGACATGGGACCGGCTCGCGACATCGTGCTCCTCAATGCGGGCGCCTCGCTGCTGATATCGGACCGCGCCGGGACGATTCCGGAGGGGATCGCCATGGCAGCGGATGCGATCGACAGCGGACGCGCGCAGGAGGTGCTCCAGCGCCTCGCGATCCTGTCGAACGCCGCCGAGGAGGTTGCGTGACCGGTGCGGCGGTGCCGGATCTCCTCGCCGCAATCGTCGCCGGCGCACGACGAGTCACCGAGGTGAGGTCCGCACGTGTCCCCGAGGATGCGCTGGAACGGGCGGTGGCAGTGCGCCCCGCCGACGGCGGCGCATTCGTGCGGGCCCTGCGCGAGAGTCCGTCGCCGCGGGTGATCGCCGAGTGCAAGCGACGCTCGCCCTCGCGCGGCATCCTGCGCACCGAGTACGAGCCCGCGCGCCACGCACGTTCGTACGCGGACGCGGGGGCGGCAGCCATTTCCGTCCTGACGGAGCCATCGTTCTTCGACGGCGCCATGGGACACCTCGTTGCCGTTCGTGCGGCTGTGTCCGTTCCTTTGCTGCGCAAGGACTTCATCGTCTCGCGCTATCAGATTCTCGAGGCGGCAGCCGCGGGTGCGAATGCGGTGCTCCTGATTGTCGCGGCGCTCGAAGATCGGGAACTCCGGTCCTTGATTGAGCAGACGCGGGAGATCGGCATCGCGGCGCTCGTGGAGGTTCATACCGTTGAAGAGCTGCAGCGGGCGCTGGATGCTGGCGCGGATGTCGTCGGCGTGAACAGCCGGAACCTGCGCACCCTCGACGTGCGTCCGCAGCTGCACGACGAGCTCGCGGCCACACTCCCGCGCGGCGTTACGGCGGTCGCGGAGAGTGGGCTGAGCGCCGCAGCCGATCTGTGCCGGCTGCAGCAGGCCGGCTACAGCGCGTTCCTCGTTGGTGAACGGCTGATCGCGCAGAACGATCCAGGGGAGGCGCTGCGCGAGTTGCGCGGCTTGCCCGCATGATGCGCGTGAAAGTGTGCGGCATCACGACGGCCGAGGACGCGGAGCTTGCGGCGCGTCTGGGGGCGGCAGCGATCGGGATGATTCTCTGGCCGTCGAGTCCGCGGGCCGTCGACGTCGCGCGCGCCCGGGACATTGCCCGCGCGCTGCCGGCGTTTCTCGTTCGCGTCGGGGTATTCGTCAACCAGCCGCCGGAAGACGTGACCGCGATGGCGGACGAGATTGGCCTGGACGCGATCCAGCTCCATGGGGATGAAGACCCGCTGTCCTACAGCACCGAATGGCGCGGTCGCATCATCAAAGCCGTCGCGGTGAAGGATGGCTCCGCCGAAGCGTTCGCGGGAGCAGTCCCCTCAACAGCCACCGTACTGCTGGACGCGCACGATCCGGTGAAGCGCGGCGGCACGGGACTGCCGGTCGACTGGACCGTCGCCGCAGCGGTTGCCAGGAAACGGCCCGTAATCCTCTCGGGAGGATTGACGCCCGATAACGTGAGGACCGCGATTGCCGCGGTCGCACCCTACGCGGTCGACGTGTCGTCCGGCGTCGAGACGTCTCCGGGCAGAAAGGATCCCGCGAAGCTGCGCGCGTTCTTCGCAGCGGTGCAGGGTTTATGACCGACTACACTCCGGCCTTCGGCACCCGCGATCCTGACGCGCGCGGATACTACGGCACGTATGGAGGACGCTTCGTACCGGAGACGCTCGTCGCTCCCGTCGAGGAGTTGACGGCTGCGTACTTCCGTGCCCGGGACGACGAGGGTTTCCGTCAGGAACTGAGTGTTCTCCTGAAGAATTACGTCGGCCGACCGACGCCGTTGTACGAAGCGCGGCGGTTGTCGGCGTCGGTCGGCGGCTGCCGCATTCTTCTCAAGCGCGAGGACCTCGCGCACACGGGCGCGCACAAGATCAACAACGCGCTCGGGCAGGCGCTGCTGGCCGCCCGCATGGGCAAACGCCGCATCGTCGCGGAAACGGGCGCGGGGCAGCACGGCGTGGCGACGGCGACCGCCTGTGCGCTGCTCGGGATGGAGTGCCACGTCTACATGGGTGCCGAAGACATGGCGCGCCAGTCGCTGAACGTGTTCCGCATGCGCCTGCTCGGCGCCGAGGTGATCGAGGTCAACGCCGGGTCGAAGACGCTGAAGGATGCGATCAACGAGGCGATGCGCGACTGGGTCACGAACGTTCGCGATACGTATTACCTGCTCGGATCCGTGCTCGGGCCGCATCCGTACCCATTGATGGTCCGCGAGTTCCAGTCGGTCATCGGACGCGAGGCGCGCGCCCAGTGTCTCGAACAGTTCGGCGCGCTGCCCGACGCGATCGTGGCGTGCGTTGGCGGCGGCAGCAATGCGATCGGGATCTTCGACGCGTTCGTCACCGATCCCGAGACGCGCTTGATCGGCGTCGAAGCGGGAGGGCACGGGATTCGCCCGGGGCAGCACGCCGCGCGGTTCGCGGGCGGAAGCGCAGGCGTGCTGCAGGGCACGCGCAGCTTCGTCCTGCAGGACGCGGACGGCAATGTCGAGATGACGCACTCCATCTCCGCTGGCCTCGACTACGCCGCCGTCGGGCCGGAGCACGCATGGCTCCGCGACACTGGGCGCGCGGAATACACGTGGATCGACGACGAGCAGGCGCTCGGCGCGTTCAGGCGGCTGGCGCGCGAGGAAGGCATCCTGCCGGCGCTCGAGTCGTCGCACGCCGTCGCGCACGCGTGTCGCCTTGCGCCCACGATGGAGCGGGACGCGCTGCTGCTGATCAATCTGTCCGGGCGCGGCGACAAGGACGTCATCAGCGTCGAAAAGATTCTCGGCGCCATGGCGCCGCAGGCCGAAGCACGCTGATGTCGACGATCCCCGCCGCCTTCGCGCGCATCCGGTCGACCGCCAAGCCCGGGCTGATCGCCTACGTCACGGCCGGCGATCCGGATCTGTCCCTAACGGCCCGCATACTCGTGTCGCTGTCGCAGAACGGCGCCGACGTCATCGAGGTCGGCGTGCCGTTCTCCGATCCGCTCGCGGACGGGCCGGTCATCCAGCGCGCATCCGAGCGCGCGCTCGCAAGCGGCACGACGCTGCGCCGTACGCTGCAGACGATCCGCAACACGCGCGCGTCCATCGCCGCTCCGCTGGTGCTCTTTACGTACGCGAACCCGATTCTGCGGATCGGCGAGCCGGAATTCGTCCGGCTCGCGGCGGACGCGGGAATCGACGGCGTCCTCGTGCTCGATCTGCCGGTGGAAGAGGCAGGACCCTTTCGCCGGCAGCTCGTCGACGCCGGCATCGATCCGATCTTTCTTCTCAGTCCGACGACGACGGACGAGCGGATCGAGATGTCCGCGAAGCTCGGGCGTGGATTCCTGTACATCATCTCGCGACTCGGCGTCACGGGCGCACGCGATCGCGTGGCATCGGATGCGGAGGCGCTCGTGCGCCGCGTCAGAACCCACTCGGATCTGCCGCTGGCGCTCGGGTTCGGAATCTCCACGCCGGAGCAGGTCGCGGAGGTCGGCCGCTGGGTCGATGCGGCCGTTGTCGGCAGCGCGCTCGTGAACGTCATCGCGCAGCACGGGCGGGACGGAAATCTCGCGGATCGCGTCGGGCGCTACGCGCGATGGCTGAAGGGAGCGGCGTGAATAGCGATCTGGACGATCTTCGGAACCGCATCGATCTGCTGGACGAGCACCTGGTCCGGCTGCTCAACGCGCGCGCCGCGTGCGCGCTCGAGATCGGCCGGCTGAAGCGCGAGTTGGGGATGGAGATCTATCAACCCGCGCGCGAGTCCGAGGTGCTCGACCACGTGGGGAAGGCCAACACGGGACCGCTCGACACGCCGGCGCTGCGCCGCCTGTTCGAGCGAATCATCGACGAGGCGCGCCGGCTCGAGCGCCTGGCGGACGACGCGCATGCGTCGGCGTCATCGGAGCCGCTGACCGACAGAGGCGCGAACGAGCATCGCGAGTGAGCCACGCGCGCGGAGTGGGGCATGGGGGTCCCGCGGGCGCGCGTGTAGGGGGGACCGGCGGGGCGAAAGCCCCCGGACTAAAATAAAAGGACACAGTCATGGTTGTTGTGATGCAGGAACGGGCGACGGACGACCAGATCCAGGGCGTCATCGCGAAGCTCGTGGAGATGGGATTCGACGTACACCGATCGACGGGCGCCTTGCGCACGGTGCTCGGCGCCGTCGGAGGAACACGGCAGGCCGACACGGCGCTCATCGAGGTGCTCGAGGGCGTGCAGGAAGTGCTGCGCATCACCGAGCCGTACAAGCTGGCCAGTCGCACGTTCAAGCCGGACAACACGGTGATCACGATCGACGACGTGCGGATCGGCGGGGACGAGGTCGTCGTGATGGCAGGCCCGTGTTCCGCCGAGACGGAGCAGCAGGTCGAATCCGCCGCGGCCGCCGTCAAGCGCGCCGGCGCGAAGGTCCTGCGAGGCGGCGCGTTCAAGCCGCGCAGCAGCCCGTACAGTTTCCAGGGCCTCGGCGAGGAAGGGCTGCGCCTGCTTCGGGCCGCCGCCGATCGGCACAACCTGAAGCTGGTGTCCGAGGTGATGGACATCAGCCAGCTCGAGTTGATGGAGCGCTACGCGCACATCCTGCAGGTCGGCGCGCGCAACATGCAGAACTTCACGCTGCTTCGCGAGCTGGGCCACTCGAAGAAGCCGGTCATGCTGAAGCGCGGCATCTCGGCGACCATTGAGGAATGGCTGCTGTCGGCCGAATACATCCTCGCGGGGGGGAACATGAACGTCATGCTCTGCGAGCGCGGCATCCGCACCTTCGAGAGCTACACGCGGAATACGCTGGACATCTCCGCGATCCCCGTCGTCCGCAAGTTGAGTCATCTGCCGATCCTCGTCGACCCGAGCCACGGCACCGGCAAGCGCGACAAGGTGGCGCCGATGGCGCGCGCCGCCGTCGCGGCCGGCGCGGACGGCCTGCTGATCGAGGTCCACTGCGACCCCGACCACGCCCTCAGCGACGGCGCGCAGTCGTTGTTCCCTGCGCAGTTCGATCGGCTGATGGCGGAGCTTCGGATCATCGCACCGGCCATCGGCCGCAGCATCTGCCTCGAGCCTGTCGCCCGAAGGGGATGGGGTGTGTAGACTGCCCCCTCCCGAGGTTCCAACTCCCAAACGATTGACGAGAGTGTGTTTGCACGCGTCGCGATTGCCGGTTTCGGGCTCATAGGCGGCTCGATCGGGTACGCCGCCAAACATCGATGGCCGTCGATTCACGTGACGGCGATCGATGAGGCGGCGATCGTCGATGCCGCGCGGCGCGCCGGCGCAGCGGACGCAGGCGCGCAGGATCTTTCGGCCGCGCACGACGCGGACCTCGTCGTACTGGCAGCGCCGGTGCGGCAGAATATCCGCCTGGCCGAGCAGCTGCCCGGCCTCCTTTCGCGATCGGCGCTCGTGACGGACGTCGGCAGCACGAAGGCGCAGATCGTCAGCGCGTGCGCGAGGATGCCGACACTGGCCTTCATCGGAGGCCATCCTATGGCTGGCGGTGCCGGCGGCGGGTTTTCCGCGGCACGTGCTGACCTCTTCGACGGCCATCCCTGGATACTCACGCCCGGCGCGCACCACTCCGAGCATCTCGACACTCTGAAATCCTTCGTTGCCGGCCTGGGGGGCATTCCGCACGTGATGAGCGCCGAGCTGCACGATCGCCTCGTCGCGGCGATCAGCCATCTGCCGCAGTTGACGGCCAGCGCGCTCATGCACGTCGTCGGCGGCCTCGCCGGAGACACCGGCGTTCAGCTTGCAGGCGCGGGGCTCGTGGACACCACGCGGCTGGCCGGAAGCCCGCCGCACATCTGGCGCGATATCGCGGCCACGAACGAGGAGCCGCTGCGCGAGGCGCTCGACGCGCTCATCCGCACCCTGACGGACCTTCGCAACGGGCTCGGCAACGGCGACAAGCTCGACGCCGTGTTCACGTCGGCCGTACGCTGGCGGGACGCGCTGCTCCACGCGCGCGGCGACTCGTGATTCCATGACATCACCGCTCTGGACTCCCTCGGCCGATCGTGTCGCGCGCGCGAACCTCACACGCTTCATCGCGCTCGTCAACGAGCGTTACGGCGCGCGCTTCAGCAGCTACGAACCGCTGTACGCCTGGTCGATCGCGCATCCCGTGGAGTTCTGGACGGCGATGTGGGACTTCGGCGGCGTGCGGAGCAGTCTCAGGGGCGAGCGGGTCGCCATCGACCCGGAGCGGATGCGCCCCGGCGCGCACTTCTTCCCAGACGCGCGGCTCAACTTCGCCGAGAACGCGCTGCGACGCGGCGGGACCGCGCCGGCACTCCTGTTCGCCAACGAGGCGGGTCTCCGCCGAACGGTGTCGTTCGACGAGCTCCGCGCTGAAGTCGCGGGATTTGCCGCCGGACTGCGCGCGATGAACATCCGCCCCGGCGACCGCGTCGCCGGCTACGTCCCGAACATCCCCGAGGCGATCGTCGCCGCGCTCGGCTGCGCCGCGGTCGGCGCCGTCTGGTCATCCGCGTCGCCTGACTTCGGCGTGCAGGGATTGCTGGATCGCTTCGGCCAGATTGAGCCACGCGTCTTCGTCGCCGCGGACGCGTATCCCTACGGCGGCAAGACCTTCGACTCGGTGTCGAAAGCCGCGCAGGCGCTTCAGGGGCTCCCTACGGTCGAGCGGGCGATTGTCATCCCTTACGTGCAATCGCAGCGAGGCACCGCGATTTCCGGAGGATGCACGTGGGAGGAGTTCGTCGGGCCCGGAAGAGGGTCGCCGCTGACATTCGAGCCGCTCCCGTTCAATCATCCGTTGTACATCCTGTATTCATCCGGCACCACCGGCGTGCCGAAGTGCATCGTCCACGGGGCGGGCGGGACGTTGATTCAGCACTTGAAGGAGCATCAGCTCCTCTGCGACATCCAGCCGGATGATCGCGTCTTCTACTTCACGACGTGCGGCTGGATGATGTGGAACTGGCTCGTATCCGTGCTGGCGTCGAACGCCACGCTTCTGCTGTTCGACGGGTCGCCGTTTCACCCGGACGGCAACATCCTCTTCGATTTCGCGGACGAGACGGGCATGACGCTCTTCGGCACGTCGGCAAAGTACATCGACGCCGTGTCGAAGGCCGGGCATCGTCCGCGCGAGACGCATCGCCTCGGCTCGGTCCGGACGATCACGTCGACGGGATCGCCGCTCGCGCCCGAGAGCTTCGATTTCGTGTACCGGCACATCAAGACGGACGTTCATCTTGCGTCGATCTCCGGCGGCACGGACATCATCAGCTGCTTCGTCGGCGGCAACCCGATCGGACCGGTCTGGAGAGGGGAGACTCAGGCGCGCGCACTCGGAATGAGCGTCGAGGTGTACGACGAGTCAGGCGAGCCGGTCCGCGAGCAGAAGGGGGAGCTGGTCTGCACGACGCCGTTCCCGTCGATGCCCGTCGCATTCTGGAACGACGCGGACGGCCGCAAGTACCAGGCCGCGTACTTCGAACGATTCCCGAACGTGTGGACGCACGGCGACTACGTCGAGCTGACCGTGCACGACGGCGTGATCATCTACGGCCGTTCGGACGCGGTCCTGAACCCCGGCGGCGTCCGGATCGGCACCGCCGAGATCTATCGTCAGGTCGAAGCGCTCGACGGCATCGTCGAAAGCCTCGTGACGGGCCAGCACTGGAGCGGGGACGAGCGGATCGTGCTGTTCGTCAAGCTTCGCGACGGCCTGACGCTCGACGATGCACTCCGCGACCGGATTCGGAAGCAGATCAGGAGCAACACGACGCCGCGCCACGTTCCGGCGCGCATCGTGCAGGTTACGGATATACCCCGGACGCGCAGCGGCAAGATTGTCGAGCTCGCGGTCCGCGACGTGATTCACGGCCGCGAGGTGAAGAACATCGAGGCGCTCGCAAATCCGGGCGCGCTCGAGCAGTTCAAGGAGCGGCCCGAGCTGCAGGAGTAACGTCCACGTGTCCAATTCCCAGTTCCCGACGGGCGCCGTCATCCTTTCAGCGTGCCGGACGCCGATCGGGTCCTTTGGCGGGGTCTTCAAAGACCTCACGGCCATCGATCTCGGAGCCGTCGTCATTCGCGAGGCGATCGCTCGTGCCGATGTTCGCGCCGCGGACATCGGCGACGTGATCATGGGCTGCGTGCTCCAGGCCGGCGCGGGCATGAACGTCGCGCGGCAGGGGGCGTTGAAGGCCGGCGTACCCGTCGAAGTCCCGGGCGAAACGATCAATCGCGTCTGCGGATCGGGACTGCAGGCCGTCGTACATGCCGTCGAGGCGGTCAAGGCAGGGTTCATCGATCTGATGCTCGCGGGAGGCACCGAGTCGATGAGCAACGCGCCGTTCCTGTTGAAGGGAGCCCGATGGGGCTATCGCATGGGAGACGCGCAGGTGATCGACTCCATGCTGCACGAAGGCCTCACGTGCGCGATCAACGGCTGCCACATGGGGATGACGGCGGAAGAAGTCGCCAGGCGGTACCACGTGTCACGCGCGGATCAGGATGCGTTCGCCGCCGAAAGCCAGCAGCGCGCCGAACGCGCGACGGCATCCGGTGTGTTCAGCCGCGAGATCGTCCCCGTCGAGGTGCCGCGGAAGAAGGGACCGCCGGTGGTCGTGTCCCGCGACGAATATCCGCGTGCCGGCACGACGGCGCAAACGCTCGCAGGCCTTCGTCCCGCGTTCACGCGCGAAGGCACGGTCACGGCGGGGAACGCGTCGGGCATCAACGACGGCGCGGCCGCCCTCGTGATTGCGACGGAGTCCTGGGCCTCGAAGAACGGCCGCAAGCCGCTGGCGAAGATCCTCTCGTACTGCACGATCGGCGTGGACCCGATGATCATGGGCATCGGACCGGTCGAGGCGATGCGCAAGGCGGTCGATCGCGCGGGCCTATCGTTCGACGAACTCGACGCGATCGAACTGAACGAAGCGTTCGCGGCGCAGTCGCTGGCCGTCATTCGCGAGCTGAAGCTGGACCCGGCGAAGGTCAACGTGCACGGGGGCGCCATCGCGCTCGGACATCCGATTGGCGCGAGCGGCGCGCGCGTGCTGACGACGCTCGTGCACACGCTACAGGCGCGCGGCGGCGGCAGAGGCGCCGCGTCGCTGTGCATCGGCGGCGGCATGGGCACGGCGATGATCGTCGAGGCGTGACGAGCCTTCGGATCCGCCACCACGTCATCGACGAGGTAATCGCGCACGCGCGGGCGGACCTGCCGAACGAGTGCTGTGGCCTCCTGCTCGGCACGGAGGAGGAGATCGACGAGGTCGTTCGCGCCCGCAACGCGCTGCAGAGTCCCACCCGGTTCTATCTAGACCCCGCCGATCACTTCCGGGCAATCCGCCTGGCGCGCCGGACCGGCCGCCTGGTCCGCGCGTCGTACCACTCCCATCCCAAGGGTCCATCGCATCCGTCGCTCACGGACGCCGAGCTGCTCAGTGATTCGGACATGCTCGTCGTGATCGTGTCGCTCGATGGCGGCCCTGAAAGGACCGCCCCACAGACCGACGGCGGCCCGCATCCGTGGCGCGGTCCTTTCGGGGCAGCGTCGGTGGGCGTGTTCAGGTGGGCGGACGGGAACTTCGCGCGCATCGATTTCGTCCCAGTGCCGTAATGGGCCGGTCATCCGTCCGCGCCGCGCGGCTCGCGCGCGTTGCCCTCATGGTGTGGGCGGTTGCCGCAATGTCGCTCACCACCGAGGCGCAGCAGTCGCAGCAGCAGACGACCGAAGCCGAACGGCCCATTCTCCGGGAGATTACGATCGACGGCGGGTCGGTGTTCTCGGCAGATGACGTCGAGTGGCTGCTGAAACTGACGCGAGGGTCGCCGCTGCCGGACACGCCGGAGCACCTCGCGGCGGCGCTGCAGGATCGCTACATCAGAGACGGATACACGGAAGCGCGCGTCACCGCGCGCGGAGAACAGGGGCGGCTCACCCTTCAGGTCGACGAGGGGCGGATCGACGAGGTGGAGATCGCCGGCCTCGACGAGCGCCTTGCCACGCTGTTTCGCGAGCGCTTCGCGGTGAAGCCAGGCGACGTCTACAATTCGCGTACCGTCGGCCGCGCCGTGGAACGCGCGCTCGCACAATCGCAGGGCGCGATCGTGGTCGGAGCGGCGAACCACGCAGGCGGAGCCGCCCCCGCTCCATCGGCGGTCGTGCTCGAGCATCGCAGCGGGCGCAATGTGCTCGTCGTGCCGCTGCGCGCGCGCACGCAGCGCAGTTCGCTGCGGCTGGGCACCCCCAGGCGGGAGGACTTCTTCTCGCCCGTCGATGGGCTCTCGCCCGCGCTGGCATTCGCCACGACCGTCTTCGATCACGACACGTTCAATCACACCTACATCGAAGGGTACGCAGAATACCGGTTCGGTCCCGATCGTCCGGGCTATTCGCTGGGGCTGGAGCGTCCGCTGTTTCGCGGGCCACGCCTGTTCGTCGGGGCCGAGATTCACGACCTCACCGCGTCCGACGACATGTGGCGGCTGACGACGGCGGAGCAGTCGCTCGTCGCGCTCGCGTTCAAGAACAGCTTTCGCGACTACTACCGTCGGCACGGCGCCCAGGTCTTCGGCGTGCTGCATGCGGCAAGCAACAACGAGCTGACGGTGATGGCGCGGTGGGATCATCATCAGCCGCTCAGCAACGCGACGTCGTACAGCTTCTTTCGTGACGATCAGGCATATCGGTCGAATCCCGAGGCGCTCGATCAACGCGTGCACGCGCTCGTCTTCGCATATGCCTTCGACACGCGCGGGTTGACCGGCCCCGGCGTCAGCCGCACATACGAACGCCACCTGCACGACGATCTGTTCGGCTTTGGCCTGCGCCAGTCACCCGGCCTCCGCATCGACTGGTCGTCCGAGGTCGCGGGACATGGCCTTGGCGGCGACGCGCGGTTCGATCGCCACATCCTGAACGCGCGCGGCTACCTCGCGTTCTCGGATCGCCAGCTTCTCAGTGCGCGCACGCTGCTCGGGTTCTCCGGAGGAACGCTTCCACTCGAGCGCCGGTTCGCGCTGGGCGGCATCGGCAGCGTGCACGGGTACGCGTTCGAGGAGGAGCAGGGCACAGGCATGGCCTTGTTCAACGGCGAATACCGTATTCGCCTGTTCGGGCACCGCCATCGCGACAACGACGGTGTCGCCGTCATTGCGTTCTACGATCTGGGACGTATCACCGGCGCGCTCGACGATTCGCCGCGCAGCTGGCTGCAGGGCACGGGAGTCGGCATCGGACTGTGGGGGGTGAGGGTTGATTTCGGCTTCCGCGCAAACGACATTCCGCACTCGCGCCAGGTGCTCGTGCGGCTCGGACCGACGTTCTGACGATGGCGCGGCGCACGGAGATCACCAGCTTCGTTCTTCTCTTCACCCTTCTCATCGCAGCACCCGCGGCGGCCCTTCAAGCCCGCATCACCGAGTTGCGCGTCGCGGGCGGCGTCGTTCGCGCCTCGCTCGAGATCCGCGACATGTTCCCCGACAAGTTCCGCGACGTGCTGGAGCGGGGAGGCGCCATTCACCTGCGCCTGCAGCTCGAGCTGTGGGAGGACCGCGCCATCTGGGACAAGCTGGCAGTGCCCGCGCTGGTCAGCGTCTTCCGGTTGATCCTGGATCCGTCGACGCGCCAGATCAGCGTGGCCGATCGATACGGAGAGGCGGCGCGTCTGCCGGCGTGGCAGGAGCCGCTCGCCCTCCGTCTCGACCTCGGGCGCGTCGACGCGCTCTCAGGCGGACGCCGCTATTACGTGCGAACCCAGGGCACGCTTGGGACGATTGCGGAGAGGGAAGCCACGGACGCGGGCGACGCGGTGTTCGGGAGGGACGAAGGAGGCGTCACCATCGGCGCGGTGGGACGCCTGCTGTTCCACACCGTGCTGCAGGTGACGGACTACCTTCAGAGCGTGTCGTCAGACGCGCGCACCAGCGACGTGACGGGAAATGAAATCAAGAGCGGGATCAGGCCATGACATGCGTCAACGCGAATGACGAATGTCACCTAATGTCGCCCATGTCGCGGATGCCGGGTCGAATCTTCACCATCGTGCTGCCGACGGCGACCGTCTTGTCCTTGCGCTTCAGCCTGAACTCGATTCGATAGTCGCCGGCCGTCTCGAACACGCGGTCGGCGGTGAAGTGCCGCTTGATCTCGCTCTTGCCCGCGACGTACGGATCGCAGTCCGGCATCACGTTCGACTTCGTACCGTCGCCCCATTCCCACTCGACTGACGGACAGTAGAACTCCTCGTAGTCGTTCGCGCCTCCCTTGATGTCGGCGGTGACGACGACGTGGGCGGGGGAGAACGCGACGACCGGCGACGCTTTCACCGAGATGCTTGGCTTGTCCTTGTCCTTCTGAGATATGGGAAATGCTGCGAGCAGCAGCAAGAGCGGAATCACTTTCATCGGGCACCTCTGGGGCAGCCGGAAGATTCATTCTAGCAGACGGTAATCACCAGGCTCAAAGGGATCACTGGCCCGTTACGCCAGGACGTATCGCCGAAGGTGGTGCCCCCGAGCGAAGGCGCAGAATTCCTCCCATGACAAGGAACGCAGCCGCAGAATCTCTGCCTCGATAGCTTCCTGCGTGGGCGGAATCCCGTACGCTCCGAGGAGAATCCGCTGCGCCAGACAGTCGTAGATGAGCACGCGGAAATCCCTGCTGTCCATGCGGCAAAACGCTACACCGCTGACTCGCTCACCTCCCCATTCCAGCGACCCCCCGGAGGAGGGACGACTGGTCGGTTCCCAGTTCATGAGAACGGCGCCCATGCTCGGGTGCGGCTGCCGATCGCCGCGGGGCAGAAGTTGTACTGCACGATGGAAGAAGAAGGACGTCGTCTGGGTGTGGCTGCCGATCGGGATGAAGCCGCTCATGTCCACCTGGAGCAAACCCGATTCGCGCAGCGCACGCGCCGATTGAGGCAGCCAGTCCGAGTTGTCCAGGATGATCATGCCGCCGGGCTTCAAATGCTCCGTGCCAGCGCGCGCGCACTTGAGACGCGTTCCTCCACGCGCGGGCCCGTCGACGATGATGATGTCGAACCCTTCGGGAAACTGCCTGATCGTGTCGACGTATCGGCGAAGGTCGGATTCATACAGGAGCGTCGCGTTCGATGGGAGTCGGTGCCGGACCGTCTCCGCCCACTGCTCTTCGTCTTCGACACTGACGAGCCGCGCGACGCGATGGGCCCAGAACAGCGTAGAGTTCCCGGCGCCGTACTCGAAGACGGTGCACTGGGAGAAATCAAGCTGCTGCAGGAACTGATGGCCGGATAGGTGTACCAGGGGAGCGGCTGGCCGGATTGATCGATTGCGCTCCGCGATCGCACGCTTTTCAGGTGGCCGTACTGCAGCCACAGCGTCTTGGCCGAGAGGAAGGACGGGTACCAGTACTGCGGGCGCACCGGCGAGGCCGCCAAGTACGCCCCGACCCGAGTCCGCCGCAGCCACTGTCGAACTCGCTTCATCGCGGACCGGCGAATCGATGCACACTATTTGCCAGCGCGGGAGATGCGCGCTCTGTACTTCGGCGAACGGGCGCCGTCGCTGCAACTCCGCGACGGACTATAATTTGAGCCCATGCCTCGTCCCGTGAGCTCTCCATCCGCCGTGCGTCTGACGACCGAGCCGCTGCCGCGCATCAGCACGGACCTGCTCGTCGTGCCGCTCTTCGAAGGGGAAGCGGCGGCTGCCGTCCAGGGACTCGACGAGGCGACGGGAGGCGAGCTCAAGCGGGCGGCCGGAGCAGGCGAAGTGACTGGCCGTCTCTACGACGTGTTCCTGACGCCCGCCGGGTCTTCGAACTGGCACGCCGGGCGCGTCGCGGTTGTCGGCGGCGGACGTCTGGAGGACTTCAACACCGAGCGGCTGCGCAGGATTGCAACGACGGGTGCACTCGCGGCTCGGCAGCGCCGCGTCAAGCGAATAGCGCTGCTCGTACGCGGCGGCCTCGATGCGACGGCCGCAGCTCAGGCGACGGCGGAAGGGTTGACGCTGGCCGCCTTCAGCGCTGATCAGTACAAGACGGGCGAGCGCCTCGGTCCTGCGCCGGAGGAGATGCTCGTTGCGGTCGATGCGGATGAAGGCAGTGCGCGGCCGGCGCTCGAGGCTGCCGTCGAGCGCGGCCGGATTCTCGGCGAGTCCTGCAATCTTGCGAAGGAGCTGGCCAACGAGCCCTCGAACGTGCTGACGCCGCGTACCTTCGCGGAGCGCGGCGCGCGAATCGCGCGCGAGGCGGGCCTCGTCGTCGAGATCCTGGACGAGCACGAGATCGATCGTCTTCGCATGGGCCTGCTGCTCGGCGTCGCGAAGGGAAGCGCCGAGCCTCCGCGAGTCCTTGTCATGAAGCATCATCCGACGCACGCGCCTGCCGCGCCCGTGCTCGGGCTCGTCGGCAAAGGCATCACGTTCGACACGGGCGGCATCTCCATCAAGCCGGCGGACGGCATGGAGCGGATGAAAGACGACATGGCCGGAGGCGCCGCGGTGATCGGCGCGATGCGCGCAATCGCCCTCCTGGGCGCGCCGATCAACGTCGTCGGCGTAGTGCCCGCGACGGAGAACATGCCGGGCGGACGCGCGTTGAAGCCCGGAGACGTCCTCCATGGCGCAAGCGGGAAGAGCGTCGAAGTCATCAACACCGATGCGGAAGGACGCCTCATTCTCGGCGACGGCCTCTGGTACGCGCAGCAGCTCGGGGCGACGCACCTGGTCGACGTCGCGACGCTGACCGGCGCCTGCATGGTGGCGCTCGGCAAGGTGTCGACCGGGCTGTTTGGACGCCCCGACAACTGGGTCGAGGTCGTCCACCGGACCGCGCAGGGTGCCGGCGATCGGTGCTGGCCGATGCCGATCTACGACGAATACCTCGAGCAGCTTCGCAGCGAGATCGCGGACCTGCTGAACTCGGGTGGGCGCGCGGCGGGCGCGTGCACGGCGGCGGCGTTCCTGAGAGAATTCGCGGGGGATCTGCCCTGGGCGCACCTCGACGTCGCCGGGACGGCGTGGGCGGACGAAGCGAAGCCGTATCAGGCGAAGGGGCCGACCGGGATCGCCGTCCGCACGCTCGCGGAGCTGGCGTTCACGTCGGACCGCTGGTAGGGGCGCGCTACAATAGAGGGAATGCTCCTTCAGGCGGGCGGGCCGATTATCGTGCGGGTTGTCGAGCAGCCCGTTCAGAGCACGTCGATCTCCGACGTGATCATCGGCGCGATCGGGCTCACCGGCCTGCTGCTGCTCACGGCAGCGTTCCTGGGCGCCATCCTCGGCGGCATCCTGATCGGGATCAAGCTCCTGCGCGCGCGCTTCGACCTGGAGCGGCGGTCAGAGATCGACGCGCTGCATATCACGTAGACGCGCCTGCTCCGCGCAACTGAAGTTCCGCGCTACGAACCACACCTCACGTTGCGCGCTACAACATCCTCAGTAAGTTGCCGTCTTTCTTGCGATGGCGTTCATCTTCTTGAGGCTCTGCTGATAACTCAGAATTGACTCGAGCAGCGCCTGCGCGATCTGCTGGCGATACGACGAGGTCTTCAGGAGCGATCCTTCCTGCTTGTGCGTCACGAACGAGATCTCCGCGAGCACGCTCGGCATCGAGGCTCCGATCAGCACGACGAACGGCGCCTGCTTGACGCCAAGATCCTTCAGCTGCTTCGATTTCGCGCTCAGGCGGCGGACCATCGACCGCTGCACCATTTCGGCGAAATCGCGCGACTCGTTCACCTTGTTGTTCAGCGCAATCGCTTTGACGATGTCCGGCAGGCTGTGCATGGACTGGCCTGACCCTGCGTTCTCGCGGGCGGCGACCGCCTCCGCCTCGGGGTTCTTCGCGAAGTTCAGGAAATAGGTCTCGATGCCGCGCGCCGACGAACTGCGGCTCGCGTTCGCGTGAATCGAGAGGAAGAGATCCGCTCCCTCGCGATTCGCAATCGCCGTCCGCTCCTGCAGCGGAATGAAGACGTCGCTGTCGCGCGTCATCACGACCTCGATCCCCGGCTGCTTCTCGAGCAGCTTCTGGAGCCGGAGCGCGACGTCGAGCGTGAGCTCGGATTCGACGAGCCCATTGCCCTGCGCGCCCGGATCGTGGCCGCCGTGCCCGGCGTCGATCACCACGCGCGAGACGCCGAGTCCGAGCTGCCGCGACATGGAAAACTTCCCGTTCGAATTCGCGGAAGGCGCCGCGGGCGGCGGCGCCTCGGGCGGCACGCTGCGGTGGGCGGGAAGCGGCGGCTTCACGTCGTCGTCTCCCGTGTCCTTCGCGCGCGGGGTTGCAGTCGAGCGCGGCGCCGGCAGCAACGCGGGCTCGGGCTTCTCGACGGGAGTCGCGGGGAGGGACGCAACCAGCGCTGCGGCATTCGCCGTCACGGTCGGCTTCACGGCGGCGCTCCGCCGCGCGTCGATGACCAGGCGGTAGGGGTTGTAGAGCGCGTAGACCGTGTACGCCTCGACGCCATCAAGATCCAGTACGACGCGGAGCGTGTTCTGCGGATGCCGCCCAAGGCGAATCTCCTTCACGACGTCATCGTCGAACGTGAGCGTTGCGTCCTGCAGCGTCGACGCGGCGCGCGCCCCCTTGAAGTCGAAGAACACGCGACGCGGCCGACCAACCTCCTCCTGGTGATAGGGAACCTCGCCGGCCAGATCGAGGGTCACCCGGACACCGTCAGGCAGCAGCGCGCGATGAATCTCGGTGAGCACGACCGGATCGCCCGGCGCGGCGGTGCGTATCCCGACAGTCGACACCGCAGCCGGAACAGTCTCGGTCGCCGCCGTCTGCGCGTCGTGCTCGAGGGTCTCGCGCGCGGCCCGCGCCTCTCGCACGTGACGGCTGCTCGGGTAGCCGCGGATCAGCATCGCAAAGAGGCGATCGGCCGCGCGCGTATCCGCATCGTCGTCGAAGCGCTCCGCCGCGAGCAGCGACAGGTTTCCCGCCTGCCAGAGCGCGTCATCCGAGTACCCGCTCGCTGGATACCGCCGTACGAGCCGCTCGTACGAGGCGACAACGCGCCGCAGGTCCGCGAGCGTCGGCCTGTTCGCTTCGTCGCGGACGGTCCGCTCCTGGTCGAGCGCGCGCATGTACATCGTGCGCGCACTGTCGGCGGCATGGACGGGCGCCGCGCCAACCGCGAAAAGAACGACGACTAACTGAAGCTGCTTTCTCATAAGTGCCGCCTACCGAAGCTGCGCGTCCACTTCTTCGAAGTAGTCCTTCTTCACCAGCACTTCACGCGGTTTGCCGCCCGCGGCGGCCGACACGAGGCCGTCCGCCTCCATCATGTCGACCAGCCGTGCTGCGCGGCTGAACCCAATCCGCAGCCGCCGCTGCAGGTACGAAATCGACGCCTGTCCGCTCGAGACGACGATGCGTGCGGCTTCGTCGTACAGCTCGTCCTTCTCGAACTCGACGGCTTCCTGCGCGCCCTTCTCGTCCGCAGTGACGGTCGCGTCGTAGGTCGGCTTGCCCTGCTTGCGCAGGAAGCTCGCGAGGCGCGCGCTCTCCTGCTCGGAGATGTACGGCCCGTGCAGGCGCACGAATCGCGACGACGCGGGCGGGAGGTACAGCATGTCTCCCTTGCCGAGGAGCTGTTCCGCGCCGTTGCCGTCGAGGATCGTGCGCGAGTCGATCTTCGACGACACGCGGAAGGAGATGCGCGCGGGCAGGTTGGCCTTGATGAGGCCGGTGATGACGTCCACGCTGGGCCGCTGCGTCGCGAGAATCAGATGGATGCCGACGGCGCGAGCCATCTGGGCGAGCCGCGCGATCGACTCCTCGACCTCGTTGCTCGCCACCATCATCAGGTCCGCGAGCTCGTCGATCAGCACGACGATGAAGGGAAGCGGCTTCACTTCGTTCCCCTCGTCGTCGGTGACCGTCTCTCCGTTCTTTTCCGCCTGCATCGCGCGGATGTTGCGGTTGTACTGCTCGATGTTGCGGACGCCGACGCGGGCGAGCGTCTTGTAGCGTTCCTCCATCTCGCGCACCGCCCATCGGAGCGCGTTGGCAGCGAGCTTCGGATCCACGACGACCGGCGTGAGGAGGTGAGGGATGTCCTCGTACATCCCGAGCTCGAGACGCTTGGGGTCGATCATGATGAACCGCACGTCGTCCGGCGTCGCGCGGAACAGGATGCTCGTGAGCATCGCGTTGACGCTGACGGATTTGCCGGTGCCCGTCGAGCCTGCGATGAGCAGGTGCGGCATCGTCGAGAGATCGCTGACGAACGGCTCGCCGTGGATGGTCTTGCCGAGCGCGAGCGTGAGCTTCGACGATGACCGGCGGTACGCCTCCGACTCGAGCAGCTCGCGCAGGGAAATCTGCTCACGGTTCGGGTTGGGAATCTGGATGCCGACGGTGGACTTGCCGGGGATGCGGTCGATCAAGACGGACTCGGCCTGCATCGCAAGACAGAGGTCATCGGCAAGACCGGTGACCTTGCTGTACTTCACACCCGCATCAGGCTTGAACTCGTACGTCGTCACGACGGGGCCCGGATGAATCTGGACGACGGCGCCTTCGACTGAGAATTCGCGGCACTTGTCTTCGAGCAGGCGCGCCCCTTCCATCAGCTCGCGCTCGTCGATCTTCCGCTCGCTGCGCGGCGCGTCGAGCAGCGCCATCGGAGGCAGCGTAAACGCCCCCTTCTTCCGCTCGATGGGGAGCTTCTCCGGCTCGGGAAGCGGGAGCGACGGCTCAGATGCCGTGGGCAGCGGCCGTTTGATGGGCGGCGGCGGAGTCGGCTTCGCCGAGGCGGCCTTCAGCGCGGCGGCAGCCGCGCTGACGACCGCGGCCGTCTTCGATGGCTTCTTGGGCCCCATCTCGGGCTCCGCGGGCTGCGGCCGCACGGGGCGCGCAGGCTCTGGCTGGACGGCTGCGGCGGCGGGTTTGGCGATTTCCCTCGTCTTCGATTCCTTCGAGAGATGCTTCTTGAGCACCTCCTGCCGCTGCTTCTCACGCCGCTGCTCCTCGCGGCGTTCGCGAATCGACGCGACCATCACGGCAATCCGATCGCGGGCGATCTGCGAGAGGGCCGAGAAGAGACGGCCGAAGGAGAACTGGGTCGAGAGGATGATCGCGACGAAGAGCAGCGTCAGGATCAGGACGATCGAACCGGTACGATTCAGGTACTCGGAGAGGAACGCCGCCAGCCGCTCGCCGATGAATCCGCCGGCGCGGAACTCCTTTCCATTGACTTCGACCGTTCCGAACGCGAGCGACAGGAACGACGACATGCACCCGAAGATCAGCGCGGCGCCCGTGAGCTTGGTGTACGCGGCGTCCAGGGTGCGGCACCAGAAGTAGTGCCATCCGATGACGACCATCACGAGCGGAATCACGTACGCGGCGTAACCGAGGAGCTGATAGGACAACTCCGCGACAAATGCCCCGACCAGGCCGGCGAAGTTGGCCGGAGGATGCTCCGTGCCGGTGTTGAAGAACCAGACCGGATCGGACGAGTTGTAGCTCGCGAGCGAGATCACCCAGATCAGCGCGCAGCCGAAAAGGACGACACCCGCGAATTCGCTCACGCGGCGGGAAATGGTGCCTGACGCCACGTCAGATCTCCATCACCACCGGCAGCACGAGCGGCCGGAGCCCCGAACGTTTGCGGAAGAACCGCTGCAGGTCCACTCGGATCTTCTCCTTGATGAGGCCGGGGTCGGTCCGTTCCTCCACGTTGGCCCCTTCGATTGCAGCCCCGACGAGACCGGGAATTTCCTTCAGGAGCGCCTCCGTGCGCGAGTCGACGACGAACCCGCGCGTGATGACGTCCGGCGTCTCTTCCATCCCGCCGGATTGCCGGCTGATCGCGACGACGGGGACGACCAGGCCGTCGCCGGCGAGGTGACGGCGATCGCGCAGCACCTCGTCACCGACCTCGCCGCTGCGCGTCCCGTCGATCAGGATTCGCCCGGCGGCCACCTTGTCGGCGACGCGCGCACCCTCCGCATCGATGCGGATGAGGTCGCCGTTCTCGGCCATCACGACCTTGCTCCGGGGCGACACGATCTTCGCGACGCGCGCGTGCCGGGCGAGCTGCCGGTACTCTCCATGTATCGGCACGAAGTATCGCGGCTTGATCAGCGAAAGCATGAGCTTCAGCTCTTCTTCGCTGCCGTGCCCCGATACGTGGACGTGCTTGATCCCCTCGTACACGACCTCGGCACCCCGGCGCGCGATGTGGTTCATCACTCGGCCGATCGCTTTCTCGTTGCCCGGTATCTCGCGCGCCGAGAACACGACGACGTCGTCGGGCTCGATCTTCACGTGCCGATGATCGTCGATCGCGATCCGCGGCAGCGCTGCCTGCGGCTCGCCCTGCGATCCGGTGCAGATGCAGACGACGTCCTGCGACGGATAGTTTCTGACGTCGCTGTCGCGGATCTGCACGCCGGGAGGAATTCGCAAGTACCCGAGCCGCTCGGCGATCTGCGAATTCTCGATGATGCCGCGGCCGACGAACGCGACGCGCCGATCGAATTGGGCCGCGAGATCCAGCAGGATCTGGACGCGGTACAGGCTCGACGCGAACGCCGCGACGACGATCCGTCCCTGCACGCTCGTGAAAATCTCCTCGAAGGCGTCGATCACGTCGCGCTCCGAGCCGCTCACGCCCTTGCGCTCGATGTTCGTGCTGTCGCTGAGCAGCACGAGCACTCCTGACGCGCCGAGCTCGGCGAAGCGCTGGAAATCGACGTGCTCGCCGTCGAGCGGCGTCTGATCGATCTTGAAGTCGCCGGTGTGGACGACGACGCCTGCGGGCGTGTGAATGGCGAGCGCGACGCAGTCCGGCATGCTGTGCGTGACGCGGAGGAACTCGATCGTGAAGCTCCCGACCGTCACGCGCTCGCGCGGCCGCACGGCGACGAGCTGCGCGCGCGCATCTTCGGCGTGCTCCGCCAGCTTCGGCTCGACGAGTGCCAGCGTCAGCGGCGTGCCGTAGATCGGGCCATCGAGGTACGGGAGCACGTGGGGGACCGCGCCGATATGGTCTTCGTGCCCGTGCGTCAGAACGAGCGCGCGCAGCCCGTACCGCTGGAGCTGGCGCAGATCGGGGATGATCAGATCGACCCCGAGCAGCTCCGGTTCAGGGAACATGACGCCGGCGTCGACGAGGATCGCGGTGTCGCCGCAGGCAATCACCATCATGTTCATGCCGAACTCGCCGAGGCCCCCGAGCGGAATCAGCTCGAGAGGAGGGGCGGCGGTCGACCCTTCGGATCCGTCGATCAATGTTCCTCGCGCGTGACTCTTCCGCCTGAAGGCGGAAGCCACAGACCTTCTCGGGGGATTTCCTTGTTCGTAGCACGCAACTTCAGTTGCGCGGCGGTCGTCGTAGCGCGCAACTTCAGTTGCGCGATACTGGAGGGAAACGCAGCCGGCGAAGAGCCGTCCGGGCGGACGGAATCGCCTGCACGCGGCGGGTACCGCATGCAGATCGGGTCTTCAGACCCGGCATCGTCACGCGCTTCCACCCGGCGCCCGCTGGGACGAGCGGCCGAGGACGTGAAAAGCTGCGCCGACTATAGCACAGGACGCAGCTCAGCCGGAAGCGCTTCCTTCCGCAAGCCGCGCCAGTTCTGTGAGTTGCAGCGTCGCGGGCCGGCGCCTGGGATCGATCCCGGCCTGCGCCAGGAGACGCGACGGCTCGACGCCGGTCTGGTCGGCGAACGAGCGGACGGCATTCAGCAGCATCTTGCGCCGCTGCATGAACAGCGTTCGAACGAGGTTCTCCAGGCGCGCTTCATCCTTCACCTGAACCGCGGGCGGCCTGAAGGTCAGCCGGACCACTGCCGAGCGGACGCGAGGCATCGGCCGGAACGCGCCCGGCGGAAGCGTCAACAGCCGCGTGACGCTCGCGTGGAGCATCGTGAGGATGGTGAGAACGCCGTACTCCTTCGTCCCCACCGCCGCGGTCAATCGTTCCGCGACCTCGAACTGGAGCATCAACGTCGCGTCCGCAATCGCCGCGCCGGCGCGGGCGGCGCGGAGCAGCATGAACAGAATCGGCGACGAGATGTTGTACGGCAGGTTGCCCGCGACGCGAACCGGCCCGTCGGCAATCAGATCCGCGAAATCGGTCCGCAGCACATCGGCGGCGATGACGCAGGCATTGTCCGGAAGCCTCGGGCGAAGGCGCTCCGCGAGGTCGCGATCGATTTCGATGGCCGTGAGTTGCGCGACGCGAGGCGCGAGCCGAAGCGTCAGCGCGCCGCGACCGGCGCCGATCTCGACGAACCGGTCGGATGGAGCAGGCGCAATGGCGTCGAGGACCTTGTCGGCCCACGCCGGCTCGAGGAAGTGCTGCGCGAACCGCTTCCTTATGATTGTTCGATCGACTCGCCGCGCCAGAACTTCTCCTCGATCTCCTCGATCTCCTCTTCACTCATCCCGAAGTAGTGCCCGAACTCGTGGATCACCGTCTCGGCGATGCAGTCGCGAATCTCGTCCTCATCCGCGCACGCGGCAACGATCGGCTTGCGGTAGATCGAGATCCGATCCGGAAGCGTGTTGCCGTATCCCCACCCGCGCTGCGGGAGCGGCGTGCCCTGATAGAGGCCGAAGAGCGTGTCGCCCTGGTCGATCTCCATCTCGTCGAGCAGCTCGGGCGATGGCTCGTCTTCGACGACGACGGCGACGTTCCGCATGGCGGACCGGAACCGCCGCGGGATCTCGCGAAGGGCTTCTTCCACGAGCTCCGTGAATCGCTCTCTCGTCACGATCGGAGCGCCCCGCGCTTCGCGCCGCCCGGCGCGCGCTTCAGTGCGGGCGCGATTACCCGACGGTAGTACTCGCAGTCGGGCCGCACCGCGCATCGATCGCACAGCGGCCGCGGCTTGCAGATCCGCCGGCCGTGCAGGATGAGCGTGTCCGACGTGCGCGTCCACTCGCTCTCCGGAAGGGCCGCGCAGAGCTGCGTTTCTACGATTTCGGGATCCTCCGAACGCGCGATCCCGATGCGGTTGGCGACTCGGAGCACGTGCCGATCGACGGGAAGCCCGGGCACACCGAGGGCGTGGCCGAGGACGACATTGGCCGTCTTGCGCCCGACGCCAGGCAGCTCGGTCAGTTCCGGCATGCTCCTGGGAATCTCGCCGCGATGGCGCTCGACAACGGCGCTGGCCATGCCGACGAGCGACTTCGATTTCGCGCGGAAGAAACCGGTCGACTGGATCTGCGGCTCGAGCTCCGTCGTCGTCGCGCGCGCGAGCGCCTTCGCGTCGGGGTAGCGCTTGAAGAGCGCCGGCGTCACTTGATTGACGCGCTCGTCCGTGCACTGCGCGGACAGGATCGTCGCCACCAGCAGCTCGTAGGCGTTCGAGAAGTGCAGCTCGGTGTTCGCGTCAGGGTGCTGCGCCTCGAGCTTCGCCACGATCGCGCGCGTCTCGTGTGGCGTCTTCGTCGGCTTGGGGATCTTCGCGCGTTTGACTGCGGTGCGGCTCGGCACGGACCGATCTTAGCCCGGATCGCCGCGAGCGGATCTCACGCGGAGCTCGCTATGGGCAAGAGAGCGCGGAAAGAGCGCTGTCGACGATCTGGCATTCGCCGGCCGCGCTCCGCGCGGCCTAAGGTCGTCCGGCCGCTGGCCGGTCCGACGAATGCCAGATCATCGCTACTATCCGCAGCGCGAGATCGGTGACCGTCCTCTGCTCTCTTGCGTGCTCTGCGTGAGATCGTCACGCGCGGCGCACGGCGAAAAGAACACCCTGGTCCGATGCATCGATCAATCCCGACGCCCAGAGGCCGACAGAGCGGACGAGATGATCCGGCCGCAGCATGCGAGCGAATGCGTCGGCCGCCGCGGCGCCGATCGTCTCGTCGAGCGCCGATGGTTCAGGCAGCGGGACGGTGCGCGACTCGGTGCGCCCATCCGCGTACCCGAGGCGCAGGCTGATCGATCGGGCATAGACGCGGCGCGCCCTCAGATCGCGCGCGAGCCTGGAGGTGCGCACGGCGAGTGCATCGCGCAGCGCGGACGGGTCCATCGTGGGCGCGTGCAGATCACTGTCGTCGAGCCGGTGCATCGGCAGCGGCGTGCGCTTGAGGATCCCGGCGGCGCCGGAGGCTTGACGCGCGAGCGCGGCGCCGAGACGTCCCGCGAGCATGGTTGCCTGCGACGGCTCGAGGTGCGCGAGCTGGCCGATATGGCGCACCCCGCGCGCGCGGAGGCGCTGCGCGACGATCGCGTCCACATCGGGCAGGAGCTCGATCTTGAGCGGCGCGAGAAACCGGGCTTCGTAGCCGTCGCGAATGTGGACGACGCCGCGCGGCCGCGCGAGCCTCGACGCAATCTGCGCGACGACTTTCGATCGCGACAGCCCGCATGCCGCGTCGAAGCCCAGGGAACGGAGCGATTGCTGGATGCGCTCGACGGCGGCTGCCGCGAGAGGAGCCGGGATGGAGAAGAACGCCTCGTCGATGGAGACCCACTCGATCTCGCTGCTCTCCTGGCGCAGGAGGTCGTCGATGCGGCACGCTGCATCGAGGTAGACGTCGACGGCGCCGTCCAGAAAGATGGCGGCTGGGCAGCGGACGGATGCGGCTGCGAGCGTCATGCCCGCCCGCACGCCGGCACGCCGCGCTTCACGCGAGGCGGCAGCCACGAGACCACGGCCGCCCGGGCGGCCACCAATCACGACCGGCCGATCGGCGAGCTCCGGCCGGCGCAGCCGTTCAACCGCGACGAAGAAGGAATCGAGATCGAGGTGTGCGATCAGTGCACGGGACCCTTGTCCCATACGACGCCGCCCGTTGATTCGGAAAAGACACGCATGTGCTCCTGCAGCGCCGCAATGAGGTTCGGCACGACCTGCAGCGGAAGCACGATCTTCGCGCGGACGGGCGCCTTCACCACGTGCTCCTGTTCGGCCGCTTCGATGTCCTTCGGCATGAGCGGCTGCACTTCACAGAAGGACAACGTGAAGTCGAAGGGCGTGTGGGAGATCGCGCAGAAGTTCGCGTACGTGCGAGGGGAATCGCCCCGGTCGTCGGGAACAATCGTGAAGTTGATCTGCTTGCGCTCGTTCATGACACCAGTATGACGGATTGGTACCCGCAACCTCGTCCCGCGACTTCGTCGCGCGCAATTTCAGTGGGGCCCAACTCAATACCGTCGCATCACCCCGATCACGACGCCCTGAACCTGCACCTGATCGGCGTCGACAACGATGGGCTGCATGGCGGGATTGGCCGGCTGCAGACGAATCCGCCCCTGCTCCCGATACAGCTTCTTCAGCGTGACGTCAGACCCATTCAACAGCGCAATCACCATCTCGCCGTTGTCCGCCGTGCGGCGATCCTCGACGATGACGTAATCGCCATCGCGGATCTGCTCGTCGATCATCGAGTCCCCTTTGACGCGCAGCACGTACGTTTCACGTTTTCCGACGAGATCCTCGGGAACGGCGATCGTTTCTGTCCCCGCGACGGCCTCGATCGGCGCGCCCGCCGCCACATACCCGAGCAGCGGCAGCTCGATCGCGCGTCCGCCAAGGCGCGACGGTACGAGCTCAACCGAACGGCTGCGATTCCACGCGCGCTTGATGAAGCCTTTGTCCTGCAGGTTGGTGAGGTGCTTGTGCACCGTCGCCAGCGACGACAGGCCGAAACGCCGGCCGATCTCCTCCAGGCTCGGCGCATAGCCGTGCTGCTGGATGAAATCGTTGAGGTAGTCCAGAATCTCCCGCTGACGTTTCGTGAGTGGAAGCATGGCGCATCATACGCAAACAAAAAGCGAAAGTCAACGGCGCCCTCCGTGTAACTTTCGCCCCGCTGCCGCGGTCTAACCGAAAGCAGGACGGCGGGCCTGAGAGGCCCGCCCCACAGGCATGCTGACGCGCACATGGACCGGCATCGACGTGCAGCCTGAGTGGAAGGTCACCCTCGCGGGCGTGTCGCCGGACGTACAGAGTACGGCCCTATCTCCGGATGCATCGGACGAGATGCTCGTCGAGGCGTGCCGGAGCGGGCGCGCCGACGCGTTCGACGCGATCGTCCAGCGCCATCAGCGCAAGGTGTACGGACTGTGCTACCGGTTCACCGGCAATCACCAAGACGCGAGCGACCTCGCGCAGGACGTCTTCGTGCGCGCGTATCGCGCGCTGAGCCGCTTCAAAGGGCAGTCGTCGATCGGCACGTGGCTGTATCGGATTGCCGTGAACGTGTGCCTGAATCGGATGGCCGCGAAGAAGCCCGCCGCGGCACCGCTGAAGGATACGGAGCGGCTGCCGAGCGCCTCCGAGCGTCCCGACGAAGCGGTGCTGCGGAACGAGCGCGCCGCCGAAGTTCGCGCCGCCATTTCGCGGCTGCCGAAAAAGCAGCGTGCGACGCTGCTCCTGCGCGTCTATCACGAGCTGCCGCACGAGCAGATCGCCGGGTTGATGGGAACGTCGGAAGGAGCGGTGAAGGCCAACTTCTTCCATGCTCTGAAAAATCTTCGAAAGCTGCTGGAACGTCCATGAAGCACTTGTCGCCGTCCGAGTTCGTCGACTACGTCGACGGCGCGCTCGATCCGGAACGCACGGCGCACATCGCGGCGTGCGCCGTCTGCCGGCAGGAAGCGGAGACGCTCCGTGCGACGGTGCACGAGGCGTCGATTGCGGATGCGCCCGAACCGTCGCCGTTGTTCTGGGACCATCTGCGAGCGCGCGTGCGAGAAGACATCGCCGCGCCGGCGCCGCGCACGACATGGTTCAGGGCGCATCTCGCCCAGCTCACCGCCGCGGCTGCCGCGCTGGCCGTTATCGGGATCGTCCTCGTATCGCGGACGCCCGTCGAGAAGCGGGTCGAACGCAGGTCGCCGCTGACCGATGTTTACGGGAAGCCGCTTGCGGCGCTCTCGTCAGCTCAGCGCGAGCCGTCATCTCTCACGCCGGAACCGGCCGCGCCGGAGGACGAGGCCTGGATACTGTTGCAGGACGCCGCGGAAGATCTGCAAATCGAAGACGCCCGCGCGGCAGGTTTTTCGGTGCGCCCCGGCGTCGTCGATCGCGCCGTACTCGATCTGTCGGCCCGCGAACGCGCGGAGCTCGGACG
>JBKPTE010000116.1:0-12172 GCA_046735335.1 Acidobacteriota bacterium
GCGGACAAGGCTTCGAGCGGCGTCAACCCGAACTCCTCGTACTCCGAGAGGAAGACGAACAGGGCAGCACGCGAGTAGAGCGCATCCAGTTCCGCTTGCGGCGCATACGAACGGATGTCGACGCTCGCTGCGACGCCGGCGTCACGCGCAACCGCGTGCAGATCGAGCGGAGGATGCGTCCGATCCGACCCGACGATAACCAGCCGCGCGGCAGGGTCGAGCGCGTGCACGCGCGCAAAGGCCGCGATCGTCTCCGGAAGACGGCGCCGGTTGAAGATCGATCCGACGAACAACACCAGCGGGTCGCGTGTGGCCAGTGCGCCGGGCTGGCGGCGCGTCACGCCCGGTGGAACGACGGTCAATCGGTCAGATGGAACACCAAGGTGCCCCTCGATCTCTCGCCGGGAGAACTCGGAGTCCGTCAGCACGGCGGAAGCGGCGTGCGCCGTCCGGCGCGTCAGAAACCGCCGCCTCAGCCCTTCGCGCGGGCGAAACCATTCGGGGTGCGCGGCAAACGACACGTCGTGAATGGTGACCACCAGCCGGCAGCCGAGCGCGAGCGGCGCTGTATACGCTGGCGCGAAGAAGACGTCCGGCCCGTCCGCGCGGACCGCGCGGCGGAGCTGCGTCTGTTCCCACCACGTGCCGGCGCCGCCCGGCACGACTCTCTGCCGCACGGCTCGCATTCCCGCAAGCATTGGCAGCGAGGCGGGCGCGTACACGAACAACTCGCGCGCGGCCCGGTCGTTCCGTGCAGCCCATCGCGTCAGCAGCTCGCCGAGATATCGTCCGACGCCCGTCGACTCGCCCAGCAGCTCGCGTCCGTCGATCCCGATTCGCAGCGGACCTGAGCGGCTCATCGCGCCTTGGAACGCCTGCGCTCCATCGCCTGCCGATAGGCGTCCAGCAGCAGCGCCGCGCTCGCGTCCCACGAGTAGCGCCGCGCGCGTTGGACGCCGCGCTCGACAGCCTGCGCGGTGCGCGCGGCGTCGGTCAGGATGGCGTGCATTGCCGCGGTCATCGCTTCGGCATCATCGCGCTCGACGACGAAGCCCGCATCGCCGACGACTTCGGGCAGGGCGCCCGCCCGGGTGACGACGATGGGGACGCCGGCCGTCATGGCTTCGAGCGCGGGGAGACCAAACCCTTCGGTGTGTGACGGCAGCACGACCATTGACGAGGCGCAGTACAACGCGTAACGGCGATCGGCAGCAACGTATCCGATGTGCTCCACGTGCCCGCGAAGAGGGGCCTCGGCGATCTTCCGGAGCCATGCGTCCGCGCCTTCGGCGGCTCGCCCCGCCAGCAGCAGCTTCGGAGCGGCCGGGAATCGCGAGCGAAGACGCGCGTAGGCGTCGATCAGCAGACCGACGTTCTTGCGCGGCTCGAGCGTGCCCATGAAGAGGATCGGGCCGTCCGGCATCGGCTCGGCTCGGGCGGTCCAGCCCGGGGCTCCAGGCGAACAGACGCTGATGCGATCTCGTGAGACGCCAAGACGGCGCTCGACCTCGCCGGCGGTGTGGCCGGACACGGCGATGACGTGGTCGGCCCTCGGCACGTGCCGCGGCGCAAGAGACGGGTAGTCGCGGCGGATTTCCGCGCGCGTGCGCTCGGGGTGATCGAGAAAGTCGAGGTCGTGGATGGTGACGACCTGGGCCGCCCGCGATGACGGCATCAGCAGCGGCGACGGCGAGTGCGCGACATCCGCCTCGCCAGCCAATCGTTCGACCGCTGGCGCACCAAGACGATGCCACGCCGCGTTCAGGACGCGAACAGGGATCCGCAGATCCACCACGCTCGCGCCCGCGACGAGGTCAGGGGCAAGACGGTCGCGCCAGGAGCTCGAGACCAGCGTGAGCCGATCGTCGGGTGAGAGCCGGCGGGCCAGCGCGGCGGCGAGCTGGTGCACGTACTCGCCGACGCCGGTGCGCTCGCGGAGCGCCGGCCTATAATCGAGCAGGATGCGCACGCGCGGCAATCGTAGCACAAGATATTGGGGTAGTAACTCCTTATACCTCAATAAATTGACAGCAATTCTAAGTACGTGTTAGGTTGAGGGGTTTGCTCGGCGGTTCGGGCCTGCGCGCCGAAGCGCGGCGCGCGAAGGCGGGGGCGCTGGTGTCATGAAAATTGCGGTCATCGGAACCGGATACGTCGGCCTCGTCGCCGGCGCGTGCTTCGCGGAGAACGGAAACGACGTCATCTGCGTCGACAAGGACCCCGCCAAGGTGCGGACGCTGCAGCGCGGACGGATTCCGATCTACGAGCCGGGCCTCGAAGAGCTCGTCCGGCGCAACCGTGCCGAGAAGCGCCTCACCTTCACCACCAACCTTCCGCGCGGCGTTCGCGCGTCGCAGATCGTCTTCATCGCCGTCGGGACGCCGACCGGAGAGGACGGCTCCGCCGATCTTCGCCACGTGATGGACGTCGCGCGAGAGATCGCGCGCGTCATGAACGGCTACAAGGTCATCGTCGACAAGAGCACGGTTCCTGTGGGGACGGCCGACAAGGTTCGCGAGCTGATCCGCAAGGAGACGTCGCATCCCTTTTCCGTGGTCAGCAACCCGGAGTTCCTGAAGCAGGGCGCGGCGATCGACGACTTCATGAAGCCCGATCGCGTCGTCATCGGCGCCGAGGATCCGCGGTCGGCGGAGATCATGCGCGAGCTCTACGCGCCGTTCACGCGCACCGGCGCGCCGATCATGATGATGGACTGCGCGAGCGCGGAGCTCTGCAAGTACGCGGCGAACGCGATGCTCGCGACGCGGATCTCGTTCATGAACGAAGTCGCCAACGTATGCGAGGTCGTCGGAGCGGACGTCGATTCCGTCCGCCGCGCGGTCGCCTCCGATCGGCGCATCGGCCCGTCGTTCCTGTTCCCGGGCGTCGGCTACGGCGGGAGCTGCTTCCCGAAGGACGTGAAGGCCATGCTGAACTTCGCGGCGAACAAGAGCTACGACTTCCAGATCCTGAAGGCCGTCGAGTGCGTCAACGAACGGCAGAAAGTGCGCCTGCTCGCGAAAATGAAGAAGCACTTCGGCGCGCTGAAGGGCAAACGGATTGCCGTCTGGGGGCTGGCGTTCAAGCCGAAGACGGACGATATGCGGGAGGCGCCGGCCGTGCCGCTGATTGAAGCGCTTCTGGAGTCGGGCGCGACCGTCACGGCATACGACCCGGAAGCAATTCGGGTCGCGCGCGGTATCTTCGGCTCGGCCGTTCAGTTCGCGGACAACGGCTACGCGGCGCTGTCGGGCGCCGACGCGCTCGCGATCGTCACGGAGTGGAACGAGTTCCGCGAGCCCGACTATGGACGCATTCGCAAGCTGATGCGCTCGCCGGTCATCTTCGACGGACGGAATATCTACAACCCCGAGCAGATCCGGGGCTTCGGCTTCACGTACTATTCGATCGGCCGTCCATGAGCACCGTACTCGTGACCGGGGGCGCCGGCTACATCGGCAGCCATGCCGTCAAGGCGCTCGTCCGGGGCGGGCACGAAGTCGTCGTCTACGACAACCTCTCGGCAGGGCACCGCGAGGCGGTGGTCGCGGTTGCCGCCCGCGTGCCGCGCGGACGCGTGCGGTTCGTCGACGGCGACATCCGGGATTCGGCGCGGTTGAGCGACACGCTGCTCGAATCCGGCGCGGACGCGGTGATGCACTTCGCCGCGCTCCTGTCGGTCGGCGACTCGGTGCGCGACCCGATCGGCTATTACGACACGAACGTGCGCGGCGCGCTGTCGGTGCTGCAGTCGATGATCGCGAGCGGCGCGCGTTATTTCATCTTCTCGTCGACGGCCGCGACCTTCGGCGATCCGATCGAGACGCCCATCACCGAGGACCACCCGCAGCGTCCTATCAACGCGTACGGCGAAACGAAGCTCGCGGTCGAGCGCGCGCTGCCGCATTATCAGCGTGCGTACGACATCCGCTGGACGGCGCTTCGCTATTTCAACGCGGCCGGTGCGGATCCGGACGGCGTCCTTGGGGAGGATCACGCGCCGGAGATCCACGTCATCCCGCGCGCGATTGATGCTGCTCTCGGACGCGACAGCTTTGCGATCTACGGCACCGATTACGACACGCCCGACGGCACGTGCCTCCGCGACTTCATTCACGTCACGGATCTCGCATCCGCCCACGTGCTCGCGCTCGAGGCCCTGCGGAACGGCGCGGAATCGACGGCGTACAATCTCGGCAACGGCCGTCCGACGTCCGTCCGCGAGGTCGTGAGCTCCGTCGAGCGGGTGACGGGGAAGCCCGTGCCGGCGGGTACGAGCGGGCGACGTCCGGGCGATCCGGCCGTCCTCTACGCGTCGAGCGACAAGATCAAGCGCGCGCTGGGGTGGAAACCTGCCTTCGAAGACATCGACGTGATCGTCGAGACCGCGTGGCGCTGGCGCACAGCCCATCCGGCCGGCTACGGCAGGGACGCGGCACACTGATGGCGCTGCTGCCCACGTGACCGAGAACGCGCTCCCGCGGCTGTTCCGGTATTCACGCCCGTATCGCGGCCGGTTTGCCGCGGCGCTGTTCGCCATGCTCGTCTACGCCGCCGCGTCCGCCGGCGTCGCGTATCTGATCAAACCCATCATCAACAAGGTCCTGCCGGGCGACAACGGGCTCTCCTTCAGGTTCTGGGCGGGCTTCATCCTCGTCGCCTACCTCGCGAAGGGGCTCGGTTCGTACTTCTCGACGTACCTGATGACCGACATCGGCCAGCGGGTCGTGCGCGACATCCGGGATCAGCTCTTCCGCCACATCCTGAACCAGTCCGCCGCGTTCTTCAGCCGCCGCTCGACGGGCCAGTTGATGTCGCGCATCACGAACGACGTCACGCAGGTCCAGCAGGCCGTGTCGGAAACGATCGGCGATCTCCTGCGTGAAGGGCTCTCCGTCTTCGGCTACGCGGCGATGATGTTCTACTTCGACTGGCGCCTGGCGCTGGTGTCCGTCACGAGCGCGCCACTGGTCGTCTACCCGCTCGTCAGGCTCGGGCAGCGGGTGCGCCGATCGACGCGGCGCAGCCAGGAGCAGCTCGAGTACCTCTCGCACCTGACGGCTGAAGCCTTCACCGGACATCGCATCGTGAAGGCGTTCGCGGCCGAAGGACGCGAGGCAGAGCGATTTGCGGGCGCGTCCGACCGGCTATATCGAACGAACCTGAAGGTCATCAGCACGCTGTCGGTGCTGCCCCCGATGATGGAGTTTCTGGGCGGCCTGGCGATTATCGGTCTGCTGTGGTACGGACGGCATCAAATCGCGCACACCGCGATGACCCCTGGCGATTTCCTCGGGTTCATCTTCGCGGCGTTCATGCTGTACACGCCGATCAAGCGTCTCAGCCGCGTGAACGCCAACCTCCAGCAGGCAACGGCGGCGGCGCACCGGATCTTCGAGATTCTCGACACGCACTCCGAGGTGCGCGAGCGTCCGGGCGCGAGCGCGCTGCAGAGGGTCGCGCGAGGGATCGAGTTCCACCACGTCGGCTTCGCGTACGACGATCTGCCCTCGAAGCCGATCCTCCGGGACGTCTCCTTCAGCGCGGCGGCGGGGCAGGTGATCGCGCTGGTGGGCCTGAGCGGCGCGGGCAAGACGACGCTCGTCAACCTGCTGCCGCGCTTCTACGACGTCACGGCAGGCGCGATTCTGATCGACGGCGTCGACATTCGCGATCTCACCCTGAAATCGCTCCGCGAGCACATCGGGATCGTGACGCAGGAGACCGTCCTCTTCGACGACACGATCGCCAGCAACATCGCGTACGGCGCGAACGGCTCGACACGTGCGGCGATCGAGGCAGCGGCGCGGGCGGCGCATGCCCACGAGTTCGTCCAGATGCTCCCGCGCGGCTACGATACGCGGATCGGCGAGCGGGGCCAGCGTCTCTCCGGCGGGCAGCGCCAGCGGCTGGCGATCGCGCGGGCGCTGCTGAAGAACTCGCCGATTCTGATCCTCGACGAGGCGACCTCGTCGCTCGACGCGGAATCCGAGCTGCTCGTCCAGGATGCGCTCGCGAACCTCATGCGGAACCGGACCGCGTTCGTCATCGCGCACCGCCTGTCGACCGTGCGCCGCGCGGATCGGATCGTGGCGCTCGAGCGCGGGCGCGTCGCGGAGATCGGCGCGCACGACGAGCTTCTGGCGCGCGGGGGCGGCGTCTATGCGAAGCTATACGCGCTTCAGCTCTTCGATCAGCGTCGCGAGGCAGTCGACGCGGGGAAGGGGTAGCGACCGACGGCGATGGGGGGTCCGGCGGGGCGAAGCCCCCCGGCTATGAATGATTAAGTCGATGACTGGCTTCGCCTCGTTGACGCGCGAGGACGACGCCGCGAGCGTCAGCGTCTCGATCCGCGCGGTCAACCACCGCTTCCTCGACCTGCAGCTCAGAACCTCCCCCGCGCTGCCGGCGATGGAATCCAGGCTCCGCGCGCTGGTGCAGCAGCGGATCGCGCGCGGCAGGGTCGAGCTGTCGATCTCGGTGCAGTCGCGAGTCGAAGAAACAGTCGACGTCGACGTGAACGAACCGCTGATCGAGGCGGTCGCCGCGGCCATGGATCGCGCACGCGAGCGCGGCCTCGTCGCAGGGCCCCTCACCCCTGCCGACGTCCTGCGCTTCCCGCAGGCGATTGCCGTCCGAGAGCGGCAGAAGGGGAACAGCGGGGATCCGGCCGCCGCTCCCGCGATCGAAGCGGCGGTCGTGGCCGCGCTCGAGGAGCTCGATCGCATGCGCACCACGGAAGGCGCGCAGCTCCGCGCCGACCTGGACGCCCGCCGCACGCATGCCGGAGAGCTGTTCGAGCGCGCCGCGGCCGCGGCCGGCACCGGCGCGGCCACCCTGAGAGATCGCCTGACGGAGCGCATCCGTGAGCTCCGGCTGGACGCGGGTGTCGAAGACGCCGCGATCGCCCAGGAGATCGTCCGCTTCACCAATCGATCGGACATCACCGAGGAAACCGTCCGCTTCCGCGCCCATCTCGAGCACTGGCAGACGCTGTCGGACGGCACCGAGCCGTGCGGCCGCAAGCTGGACTTCCTGCTCCAGGAGATGAATCGCGAGGTCAACACGCTCGGTTCCAAGGCCGAGGGCGCTGACGTGCCGGAGTTGATCGTGGCGCTCAAGGCCGAGCTGGAGAAGCTGCGCGAGCAGGTGCAGAATGTCGAGTGACGGCCGCCGCGGACTCCTGTTCGTGGTATCCGCCCCCTCCGGCACCGGCAAGACGACAATCGTCGAGCGACTGGTCCACGTGGTCCCCGACCTGAGCCTCTCCCGCTCCTACACGTCGCGAGCGCTTCGCGCGGGGGAATGCGACGGAGTGGACTATAATTTCATTACACGCGTACGGTTCGAAGAGATGGTCCGGCAGTCCGCCTTTCTGGAGTGGGCGGACGTGTTTGGAAATCTGTACGGCACCGGCGCTGACGACTCCGAGCGCGAGCTGGCGAGCGGCCGGGACCTCGTGCTCGTGATCGACGTCCAGGGCGCGCGGCAGGTGCGCCAGCGCAGGCGCGACACGATCGGCATCTTCGTGCTGCCGCCATCGTTCGAGGTCCTCGAGCACCGGCTGCGGGGCCGCAGCAAGGATTCGGAGGACGCGATCCGCAGGCGCCTGCTCACCGCGCGCGCCGAGGTGGACGCCGTCGCCGAATACGACTACGTCGTCGTCAACGACGAGCTGGACGCGTGCGTCGATCGGCTGCGGGCAATCGTGCTCGCCGAACGCGCGCGGCTCCGCGCGATGACTTCCGTGGTTTCCGGGATCGTGCACTCATTTGGCCGAAAGGAATCAGTGTGAACAAGTTCGAATTCGTGGTGGTGTCCGGTGCCCGCGCCAAACAGCTCCTTCACGGCTGCACGCCGAAAACGAGCGGCCCGGAGAAGCCCGCGCGACTGGCGATGAAGGAAGTGAAGGAAGAGAAGATCGAGCCGATCCGCGACACGGAGAACGGCCGCCCCTGATCGCCGCGTCATGCTGATCGCCCTCGGCGTCACCGGCGGAATCGGCGCGTACAAGTCCGTCGAGGTCGCGCGCGGCCTGCAGAAGCGCGGGCACGACGTCGTCGCGATCATGACGCGATCGGCCCGCCGCTTCGTCGGCGAGATCACGTTCGAGGCGATTACCCGCCGTCCGGTCATCACGGATCAATTCGCGCGCGGTACGAACGCCAACATCGAGCACATCGCGCTCGCCACCGACATCGGGCTTCTGCTGATCGCTCCGGCGACCGCCAACATCATCGGCAAGTTCGCGAACGGCATCGCCGACGACTTCCTGACCTCGTTGTACCTGGCGACGCGCGCCCCCGTCCTCATGGCGCCAGCCATGAACACCAACATGCTGGATCACCCCGCAGTGCAGCGGAACCTGCAGACGCTCGAGGCGCGCGGCGTCACGTTCGTCGATCCGGGCGAAGGGTTCCTCGCGTGCGGGTGGATTGGGAAGGGAAGGCTTGCCGAACCCGACGCCATCGTCGACGCCGCCGAGCGGCGGCTTCGTCCGTCGGGATCGCTGCTCGGGAAGACGTTCGTCGTCTCCGCCGGACCCACCTACGAGGACATCGATCCGGTCCGGTTCATCGGGAATCGATCGAGCGGACGGATGGGATACGCCATCGCCGCCGAAGCCGCTCGGCGCGGCGCCCACGTGGTGCTCGTCACGGGTCCCAGCCGTCTCGAGGCGCCAGCGGGCGTGCGCGTGGAACGGGTGCGGAGCGCGGCGGAGATGTTTCGCGCCGTGCGCGCGCATGGCCTGGCCGGAGCCGACGCCGTGATCATGGCCGCGGCCGTCGCGGACTACACGCCTGAAGTCGGTGCGACCGCGTCCAAGATCGAAAGGAGCGATGAGCCGCTGCTGCTGCGCCTCGTGCGCACGCCCGACATTCTCGCGGAGCTCGGCCGTGCCCGCGGCGGAGCGCCGCTCCCAATTCTCGTCGGCTTCGCCGCGGAAACCGGCGATCCGCGACAGCGCGCAAGGCAGAAGCTCGGCTCCAAACAGGTCGACCTGATCGTGGCGAACGACGTCTCGCGCCCCGACGCCGGCTTCGACGTCGACACCAACGCCGCCGTCCTCATCTCGGCGGACGACGAGGTGGAGACGCCGGTGCAGTTGAAAACGGAGCTGGCCTCGACGATCGTGAACCGCATCGAGGCGCTGCTCGTCCAGCGCGCTCCCGCCCGGACGTGACCGATCTCTCCCGTCAGGTCGCGGAGCACCTCCGGTTCTACGGCGATCTCGGCGTCGCCGGCGTGAGCCGCGACCGCGCGTGGCGAACGCGGGGTCAGAGCCAGGAACCTGCGCCCGAACCGGCCCCGCTCGTCCAGATCGCCCGGTCGTCGCAGGAAGTGCTCGCGTCCATCCGCGCCGACATCGGCGAGGACTGCAGCCGCTGCAAGCTGCACCGGCTTGGCCGCCGGCAAATTGTGTTCGGCGTCGGCAATCCGGATGCGGACTTGATGTTCGTCGGGGAAGCGCCGGGCGCGGACGAAGACGTCCAGGGCATCCCGTTCGTCGGCCGCGCAGGGCAGCTGCTGACGAAGATCATCGAAGCGATCAATCTCCGGCGCGAGGACGTCTACATCGCGAACGTCATCAAGTGCCGGCCGCCGGAGAACCGCAATCCCGAGCCGGACGAAGTCGAGACGTGCGAGCCGTTCCTGTTCCAGCAGATTGACGTGATCAAGCCGAAGGTCATCGTCGCGCTCGGGACGTTCGCGACGCGTGCGCTGCTCCGCACGCAGGATCCCATCTCGCGCCTGCGCGGGCGCGTGTACGAGTTCCGCGGTGCGAAGCTCGTTCCCACATTTCATCCCGCATTCCTTCTTCGCAGCCCCGACCGCAAGCGGGACGTCTGGGAAGACATGAAGAAGGTGCGCACCCTGCTCGCGGGCGACGCGGCGTAGGATCCTGTGCGCCTCGTCGACGTCGCAGTCCCGGTCCCGGGTCTGGGTCCGCTCACGTACAACCTTCCCGACGGCACGCCGGTTCCGCCCATTGGCGCGCGCGTCCTCGTCCCGCTCGGTTCGCGCCTCCTCACCGGCGTCGTGGTGAGCTGTGAAAAGCCGTCAGTGGGCTCTGACCCCGTGGGGTCAGAGCCCATGGGGTCTGACCCAAACGGCACGGAAACGGTGCCAGAGCGCGCAGTTTCTGCAAAGGACATCGTCGACGCCCTGGATCAGACGCCGTTTCTGCCCTCCGACGTCGTCGATCTTGCGGCCTGGGTCGCCACCTACTACGCATGCGGGATCGGCGAGGCGGTTGCGACCGCGATGCCGCCGCGGGCGTGGGTTGAAAGCGAACGCCGGGTACGCATTACCGACACGGGTGAAGCGCGCCTCCTCGTCGAGCGCGGGAGCCGGCGGGCGATTCTCGAAGCGCTCAGCGGCGGCCGCGTGGCCGCCGTGTCGACGCTGGTCAACAAATCGAAGGGGACGCTCGCGTCGATCGCGGCGCTCGAGCAGGACGGTCTCGTGACGCTGACGCAGCCGCTGCGCGGGGCGGCCGACGCGTCCAGGACCATCCGCATCGCGCGCGTCACCACTGCCGGCACCGAGGGCGTCGAATCGGATGGCGGCCTGCGCCTCGGGGCGCGGCAGCGCGAAGCCCTCGCGCTCCTGCGCGGCGCGCCTGACGGAGTCTCGACGGCCGACCTCGCCGTGCAGGGCATCCCTTCGGCGTCGGTTGCCGGCCTCGTGCGGCTCGGACTGGTTGCGATCGATCGGCGCAGAGTCGAGCGCGACCCGTCCACCGCGCGAGAGCAGCCGTCGCGGCCCCTCGCCGATCTGACGCTGACGGCGGAGCAGACGTCCGCACTCGATCGGCTGCGTCAGCTCGTCGCGACGCGCACCTATCAGACGGCGCTGCTGCACGGCGTGACGGGCAGCGGCAAGACCGAGATCTACCTGCGCCTCGCTCGCGAAGTGCGGGACTCCGGCCGCGGCGTGCTGCTGATGGTTCCGGAGATCGCGCTGACGCCCGCGGCGGCGGCGATCTTTCGAGGCGCGTTCGGATCGCGCGTCGCCATCCAGCACAGCGGCCTTTCGGACGGCGAGCGGTACGATCAGTGGCAACGCATCCGCCGCGGCGACGTCGACGTCGTCGTCGGCACGCGGAGCGCCGTGTTCGCGCCGCTCGCAACGATCGGCCTCATCGTCGTGGACGAGGAGCACGACGGCTCGTACAAGCAGGAGGAGAGCCCCCGCTACCACGGTCGCGACGTCGCGGTCGTCCGCGCCAGGAATGCCGGCGCGCTCATCGTGCTCGGCTCCGCGACGCCGTCCCTCGAGTCGTACCACAACGCCGACTCCGGCCGATACGCGCTCATCACGCTCGAGCGGCGCGTCCTGGATCGGCCGCTCGCGGCAGTCCGCATCGTCGACATGCGTGCGGAGTACGCGGCCGAAGGGCCCGACGTGGTGCTCAGCGCTCCGCTGCGCGACGCGCTGGCCGCGCGGCTCGAACGCGGCGAGCAGTCGATCGTCCTCCTCAACCGGCGCGGTTATGCGACGACCGTGTTCTGCCGCCAGTGCGCGGCGACGCTCGAATGCCCGAACTGCAGCGTGTCGCTGACGGTTCACAAGGCCGCCGGCCGCGCTCGGTGCCACTACTGCAACTACTCGATGCCGGTCCCCAAGGTGTGCGCGAAGTGTGCGGCGCCGTATCTGGAGCAACTCGGCTTCGGGACCGAGCGCGTTGAATCGGAGATCGCGGCGCATTTTCGGGCTGCGCGCATCGGACGCGTGGACCGCGACACGATCCGCCGGCGGGGGGCGATCGACGCGATGCTCGCGCGGTTCTCGTCGGGAGAGCTGGACGTCCTCGTCGGTACGCAGATGATTGCCAAGGGCCACGACTTCCCACGCGTGACGCTCGTGGGCGTCATCAGCGCCGACGTCGGGCTCGGGCTCGCGGACTTTCGCGCGGCCGAACGGACGTTTCAGCTCCTCACGCAGGTGGCGGGGCGCGCGGGGCGCGGACAGCTCGCGGGAGAAGCGCTCGTCCAGACGCTGTATCCGGAGCACTACAGCATCCGGCACGCGTGCCGCCAGGACTACGGTGCCTTCTACCGCGACGAGCTCGTCTTTCGGAAGGCGATGCGATATCCGCCCGCGGTGGCGCTGATCAATGTCGTCGTGAAGGCCAGGAGCCGCCAGCAGGCGATGGACGATGCGGGGG
>JBKPTE010000117.1:0-9145 GCA_046735335.1 Acidobacteriota bacterium
CTCTCGCGAGGTCCGACGCGAGCCGCGCGGCGGCATCCGCCGAGAGCCCGGCGCGCCGCGCAAGCGCCGCGATCGTCAGGCCCGCTGCCGCGCGCTCCTCGACGAACGCGACCGCGGCATCGCGTGCCGCACCCTGGAGCCGCTCGAACCGCGCCGCCGCCGCGGCCGTCCGGATCGGCGTCCTCGCGGGCAGCGGATCGAGCACGCGGCCGCCGCCAATCGTGTGCGGCGGCGAATACGCGCGCAGGATGAACGGATCGTTCCGCGTCAGGACGGCCGGCGCCTCGAGGCGGATGCGCGCGAATGCCCGCGCGCCAGGCTGCAGCTCGCCGATCGGCGTGCGGTTCCCGTCGGCGAGCGACGCCAGCGCGACGCGGCCGAGGACTTCGACCGTCCCGTGATGGAACCGCACCCGCGCGCCATGACGGAGCGGCCGCGCATCGGGCAGCAGATCGAGCGTCGCGTCGAACCGCCGCGTCCCGTCGAGCGCGCCGGGCGACGTCAGGGTTGCGCCCCGCTGAACGTCCGCAACGTCAACGCCCGCGAGATTCACCGCCACGCGGCGCCCCGCACCGGCCGATGTCTCCGGATGGCCGTGCACCTGAATCCCGCGAATCTTGACCGGCCGTTCCTCGGGCATCAGGATCAGCTCCTGATCCGCCGCGATCGATCCGGCGGTCAGCGTCCCGGTCACGACCGTGCCGAACCCGCGCATCGAGAACACGCGATCGATCGGCAGGCGCGGCGCGCCGTCGATCGGCCTCTCGCGCACGGTGGCGGCGAGGTTCGCGAGGGCCTGCTGCAGCGCCGGCAGCCCCTCGGCCGTTTTCGACGACACGCGGAGGATCGGCGCACGTTCCAGCGGCGTGCCAGCCAGGAGCTCTCGGACTTCCAGCCGCGCGACCTCGATCGTGTCCGAATCGGCGAGATCGATCTTCGTCAGCGCGACGACGCCGCATTGAATCTGGAGGAGACGGCAGATGGCGAAGTGCTCGCGGGTCTGCGGCATGACGGATTCGTCGGCGGCGACGACCAGCAGGACCGCATCGATCCCGCCCACGCCGGCCAGCATGTTCTTGACGAACCGCTCGTGGCCCGGCACGTCGACGAACGCCACGTCGCAGTCGCCGATCCTCGCGTGCGCGAACCCGAGATCGATCGTGATGCCGCGCGCCTTTTCTTCTTTCAACCGGTCGGGGTCGATGCCGGTCAGTGCGCGCACGAGCGCGCTCTTCCCGTGATCGATGTGCCCGGCGGTCCCAATCACGAGCGATCTCATTGTTTCCGCCCGCGCTTCGTGGCGCGCTCTCTCCGTCCGGGCCGGCCCTTGTGCTTCCCCGCTTTCACGTGCGCGTCGCGCTTCGGCTCCGCACGGCTGCGGCGCGGTCCACGGTTCCGCTCCGATGCGCGCACCCGCTCCAGAATGTCGACGAGACCCAGATCGACCTGCCGGCGCTCCATGTCGACCTTGATCACCTGCACGCGCACGCGATCGCCGAGCCGGTAGGCCTGTCCCGTGTTCTCCCCTCGCAGGATGTGCGCGCGCTCGACGAACCGATAATAATCGTCCGCCATCGTCGAGACGTGCACCATGCCCTCGACGAAATGCTCGATCAGCTCGATGTACAACCCGAACGCCGCCACCCCGGTCACGTAGCCTTCGAACTCGTCGCCGACCTTGTCGGCCATGAAGCGGACCTTCTTCCACTGCACCAGCTCGCGTTCGGCGTCCGTCGCCCTGCGCTCGCGCTCCGACGTGTGGCGCGCCACCTCGGGCAGCTCGTCCACGAGCTCCTCGCGGCGCGGCTCGGACATTCCGCGGCGCGATTCGCGCAGGCTCCGGTGCACGACGAGATCCGGATAGCGCCGGATGGGCGACGTGAAATGCGTGTAGCTTCCGGCGGCCAGCCCGAAGTGCCCCTGGTTCGACGGGTCGTAGCGCGCCTTCTGCATCGTTCGCAGCATCAGGAACGCAATCGGCTTCTCCTCGGGCGTGCCCGCGATGCGCTCCACGAGCCGCTGGAAGTGGCGCGGCTTCACCGCGTCCGGCGCGGCGCCCAGGCTGTACCCCAGCGTCGAGATGAATTCCTCGAACTCCTCGACCTTCAACGGATCCGGCTGCTCGTGGATGCGGTACAGCGTCGGCACTTCGTGCTCGTCGAGGTGCTCGGCAACGGTTTCGTTCGCGACGAGCATGAACTCTTCGATGATCCGGTGCGCGACGTTCCGCTCGAGCGCCGTAATCTCCTCGACCATCCCCTCGTCGTCGAGGACGATTTCCGGCTCCTTCAGGTCGAAGTCGATCGACCCGCGCCGGCGGCGCCTCTGATGCAGGATTTCGAACAGCTCGCGCATCGTGTGGAACATCGGCACGAGATGGCGATACTGGTCGATCGCCGATGGATCCTGCTCCGTGAGGATCGCGTTCACCGCGTTGTAGGTCATGCGCGCATCGCTGTGGATCACGCCGTCGTGCACTTCGTAGCGGACCACGTCACCGCGCCGGTCGATTTCCATCAGGCAGGACTGCACCAGCCGGTCGACGTTCGGATTGAGGCTGCACAGCTCGGTCGCGAGCTCCGTTGGAAACATGTGGACTGCGCGCTCGGGGAAGTACACCGAGGTGCCCCGCTCGTACGCCTCCTCGTCGAGCGCACCGCCTTCAGGGACGTAGTGCGAGACGTCCGCGATGTGGACGCCGAGCCAGTAGTTCCCGTTCGGCAGCCGTTCGATGGTGATCGCGTCGTCGAAATCGCGCGCGTGCTCGCCGTCGATCGTCACGGTCGTCCACGATCGGAAGTCGGTGCGTCCGGCGACGTCCTTTTCCCGGACGGCGCTCCCCAGACGCGAGGCTTCCTCGACCGCTTCGTCGCTGTGCTGGTCGCGGATGCCGTACTTCCGAATGATGATTTCCGTATCGACGCCCGGCTCGTCGATGTCACCCAGGACATGCACGACACGTCCCATGGGGCTTCTGGTCGGCGTCGGCCAGCGCGTGATCTCCGCGACCACCATGTCCCCCGGCGCCGCGTCCTGACGCTCGCCGTCGGGGATCAGGACGTCCATGATCAGGCGTCGATCGAACGGAATGAGGAATCCCATGCCGGATTCGTCGACATCGAAGCGCCCGACGATCGTGGAGGATCCGCGTTCCAGGATCCGTAGAATGCGTCCCTCGGCGCGATCGCCGCGCGTGTGCTCAATTCGCGCCACGACGCGGTCGCCGTGCATGGCCTGGTTCAGGTTGTTCCCGGCGATGAACAGATCGCCAGCGGCGCCTTCGAGCGGCCGGTCCGGTATCACGAAGCCGAACCCGCGGGGGTGCGTCTGCACGCGCCCGACGACCAGGTTCATGCGATCGGGCAGGCCGAAGCGGCTGCCGCGCGTCTGAATCAGTTGACCCGTCTCGACGAGCCCTTTGAGGAGGCGCTTGACGGTCGAGCGCTGATCCTGCGGAATACGAAGCTTCTGAAGCACCTCCCTGGCAGTCGAAGGATGGTCGACCTTGTCGCGGATGAGCGTCAGCAAGGTCTCGCTGTTCAGCATCGAGTCATTCTACTTTCGGCCGCGGACTCACGCGGACAACGCGGAGATTTTCCAACCGCCATGCGGCTGCGCCCCTCTACAGCGTGTGTGACCCCGACGGACGCCGCGGACGGCGTGGAAGTCGAACTGGTGCGCCGCGCTCAGGCGGGGGATGCCGATGCGTTCGGCACACTGGTCGACAGGAACCGGCGGGCGGTCTTCCGGGCGGCGGTGGCCGCGCTGGGATCGGCGGCAGATGCGGAAGACGTGACGCAGGATGCGTTTGTGACCGCGTATCAGAAACTCGACACCTTCCGCGGGGACGCGGCCTTTCGCACCTGGCTGCTCGCGATCGCGTGGCGCAAGGCGATCGACAGGCGAAAGAGCATCGTCCGGTGGCTGCAGCGCACGGTCACGCCGCACGATCCCGGGGAGTCGGGCGGTTGGGACGTCTTCGATGCCGTCCCGGACCGGGACCGGTCGCAGGAAGACCAGGTACTCGGGCGCGAGTTTCACGACCAGGTGCGCGCGCTGATCGCGTCCCTCCCGAAGAAGCTGCGGGACACGCTGCTCCTTGCCGGCTCCGGCGAGTACAGCTACGACCAGATCGCGTCGATGCTGAAGATCCCGGTCGGGACCGTCAAGTGGCGCGTCTCCGAAGCGCGGCGCGTCGTGAAACAGAAATTGAAGGCGATTGGATACGAGCATGCGGGCTGATTTGGATCGAGCGATCGATCGCGCCGTCGGCGAGATGCTCGACGTGGAGCCGCCGCCGGACCTGCGCGCGCAGGTGCTCGAGCGCATTGCGCACCCGCACACGCGCCGGCTCCCCTGGATCATCGTGCCAATCGCGGCAGCCGCGCTGCTGGTCCTCGTACTCGCAGGCCCGTGGCGCGACTCGCAGAAGGCGTCGCCGTTCCTCCGCACGACGTCGCTTGCGCAGTCGGTCGCGGCCATTCGTGCGCCGTTGACGCGCGGCGTGAATCGAACGGCGATCGAGCCGGCGCAGGCGGCATCGAACGCGGCCCCTGTGCCGCCCGTCGTGCGGCTCGTACCGGCCGAGCCGGCGATGCAGGTGCGTGTTCCGGCGCTCGACCCGCTGGACGCGATCGATGTGCCGCCTGTGTCGGTCACGAGGCTCGACGATCGCCAAGTCGCGGTGGCGCCACTGGCGCCGATCGAACAGATACAGATTGAACCTGTCGGTCTGCCCGAAGGACGGAATTGAGGAGACGCATGCTGAGACGAATGATTGCTGGAACCGCCATCGTTCTGCTGGCCGGAAGCATCGGCGCCGCGCAGACGCCAAAGCCCCCCGCGCCCGCAAAGCCGGCCCCGAGCGAAGAAACTCCCGCTCCGAAAGCGCCGGAGCCATTGGCGCAGCCGGTCAACATCAAGCTCGAAGTGACGATTACGGATCAAACGGGGCCGGGAGAGTCGTCGAAGAAGATCGTGTCGATGATAGTGGGGGATCGTCAGAACAATAGCATTCGGACGAATGCGAGCGTCCCCTTCCAGGTAGAGATTTCTCCCGGCCATATGGGAGGAACGAGTTTCCGCGACGTTCGAATAAACGTCGACGCACGAGCGATACTGCTGAAAGACAACAAAATTTCCCTCGGCTTCGGTCTCGAGTACATTCCGCAGTCGCCGAGTCCGAAGGAAAAGTCGTCCGAGGCAGCGGCCGTCGGAACGGCATCGTTGAACGAACGGCTCGGTCTGATTCTGGAATCTGGGAAACCAGTAGTGATCTCACAGGCCGCCGATCCGACATCCGATCGGCGCATCACGGTCGAACTCGTTGCCACGATATTGAAATGATCCGGGCAGGGACAATTGGTGGATTGGTGAATTTCGTGAATTGGTGAACTCACCAATTCACCAATCCAATTCACCAATTCACCAACCCACCAATTCGCCAATTATTTCGACGTCGCCACCTGGATGGCCTTCAGCGCCTCGTTGGCTTGAGTGTTCGCGTTCTGATCGAGCTTGCCGGCGAGGCGCTGGGCTTCCTGCACGCGCGCGAGCGCCGCGGACAGCGCGTCGGCGGCATCGCGCTTCCCCTGATCCTGATACCGATCCCGCGCGCGCGTGAGCGGCGCCTTCGCCTCCTCGAGTTGCCGCTGTGCGTCGCCGAAGTTCACGTTGTAGATGCTGACGCGCGCTTCCAGCACGCGCCCGCGCCCTTCCGCGAGATCCAGCTGCTGCTTCGCGTCGTCGAGCGCGCGCTGGGCGGTCACGCGGCCCGATGACCCCCACGCGAACCCGAGGCCGAGGACCACAACGAGGGCAATGGCGACGGCAAGGATGAGTTTCGGTCCGCGCAGCATAGTTCATTCTACGAGCAGGATCTGCAGATCGCCCACGTTCGTGCCCGTGGGCCCCGTGACGACGAGATCGCCGAGCGCCTCGAAGAACGGATACGAATCGTGCTCGCGAAGCGCCCGCGCCGGCTCGAGACCGCGTGCCCGCGCGCGGGCCATCGTGGTCTCATCCGAAATCGCACCCGCCGCGTCCGTCGGTCCGTCGATGCCGTCGGTGCCGACGCTCGCGCAGACGCTGACGCCGAGCGACGCCAGCGCTGGGGCGGCGGCAAGCGCGAACTCCTGGTTGCGCCCGCCCCGGCCGTTTGTCGTCACCGCGACCGTCGTCTCCCCCGACTGGATCAGACAGAACGGCCGGCGTGCACGCGCCAGGCGATCCCGCGCCTCTTCGAGGAAACGGTGCGCCGCGTCGGCGGCTTCGCCACGTACCGGCAGTTCGATCTGCCCCACCTCGTATCCTCGCGCGCGAGCTTCCTCCGCGGCGCCGCGCATCGCATCGCGCCGGCCCCCGATGACGAAGTACCGGCTCTCGCGCAGCCGCTCGTCGCCGGGCTTGATCGTTTCGTCGATCTGGCCGGCGATGCCGCGATTCAGGCAGTCCTGGACGCTGGATGGCACCGAGCCGAACAGTCCCGCGCCGGTGAGGATCTGCTTCGCGTCGGCGAACGTCGACGGATCCGCAACCGTCGGCCCGGATCCGATGATCGCCGGATCATCTTCCACAGGCGCATGCACGTCGGAAATCGCCAGGGTGATCGGCCGGCCCGCAGCCGCGCCAAGACGCCCACCTTTGACCGCGGAGATATGCTTCCGCACCGTATTCAGTGAAGCGATCGGCAGGCCGCTCCGCAGCAGCAGCTTCGTCGCGTCGATCTTGTCGGCGAGAGAGATCCCCGGCGCAGGAACCGCCATCATCGCGGATGCTCCACCGGACAACAGCACGACCAGCGTGCCGCCTCGCCGGCGTGTCCGCGCTGCGAGCGCGAGCGCCCGCTCGCCACCCTCGAGGCTTTCACGGTCCGGCAACGGATGCCTGCCCTGCACGATGAGGGACTCACCCACATGTGCGACGAGCGTCTCCTCGAACGCGCGCATCATCGGCATCGCAGCCTTGCCCACGCCGATGACATCGAGTGGCTGTGGCGTGCGGAACAAATCAGAGTGCCCGTCGAGCGCGCGACAGACAAGATCGTGTGCATCGCACGCGCGAAGCGCGGCGCGCACGATGGCATCGGCGTCGGCTCTGAGAGACGTGACGCGCGTACTGTCGACGGGGCCGCAGGAGGTCAGTGGAACTGCCGCGGATCGGACCATGCCGAGAGGCCGGTCACGACGTCGAACGTCCGAAGCAACCGGCTCATCACCTTGTCCGCGTCGTCTTTCGCGCAGAGGTGATCCAGTTCCTTCAGGACTCGCGCGATCGCGCCGTCGGCATCGGTGATCGCCTGCTCGGAGTAGTACTCACGCTGTCGCGCAAGACATTCGCGATGCTTGAGGAACTCCTCGCGGTAGAAGTCGGTCAGTAACGTGACAGTTTCGTGCGAAACCCGATCCGGGCTGACGAAGCGTGCCATGCGACTCCTCGCCTGGTGCATGGTGGGCTGAATAAATCGAGTGTAGTCGGGAGCACGATCGAGTGTCAACGAAATGTGGTGGGCGGGATCGTGGGGCGGTCCTTTAAGGGCCGCCGACAACCTATCGCACGCTGCGCGCGACGATGAACCCGCCGACGCTCCCGAGGGCCATTCCTCCGAGCACGACGAGCACCAGCAGCTCGACAGGAACGAACGACACGCCTGCGAGGCCGACTGCTTCGGACAGGGCCGCCCCTGCGCGCGCACGAACGGCGGCGAAGACACCCAGCAGGAAGACAACGGCCAGCAGCGCGCCGAGACCGCCCTGGAGCAGGCCCTCGGCGATGAACGGTCCACGGATGTACGCGACCGGCGCGCCGACGAGCTGCATGATTTCGATTTCGTCACTTCGCGACGCGGCGGCGAGGCGGACGACGCTCGCCACGGTCAGGGCGCTCGCGAGCGCCAGCAGGACGATCACGGCGAGCCCGACGCCCCGGATGACGCGGACGACGGCGGAAAGCCGGGCGAGCCATCGGCGGTCGTAGCGAACGTCCGCAACGCCAGCCATCCCGCCCAGCGCGGTCACGAGATTGTCGATCGCCGCCGGCGCCGCCTGAGCGGCAGCACTCAACCGGACCTCGAAGGACGCTGGAAACGGGTTGCTGCTGAGGCCGGAGGCGGTCGCGGCAAGATCCGGGAACGCCTTGGTGAACTCGCGCCTCGCGTCTTCCTTCGTGAGCGGCTGGACGGATTCCGCGAGCCCGCTGCCGCGGAGAAGATCGCCGATCGCGCTCGTCTGCGCGGCGCTCGCATCGTCGCGAACGTAGACGGCGAGCTCAGCCGCATCGGTCCAGCGGCCCACGACCCGCTGAAGGTTGGCGTTCACGAGCAGGAAAAAGGTGAGGACGAAGAGGCCCGCCGCGATTGTGAGAACGGAGAAGATCGCCGCGCGCCAGCCGCGCGAGAGGCTTGACCCCGCTTCGCTGAAGAAATATCGCAGCGCGCGCATTCAGACGACCTCCACGGCGCGGCCGTGATCGAGCGTCAGCGTCCGGCGGCCCACGCGGCGAATCAGCTCGCGGTCGTGCGTGGCGACGAGCACGGTCGTGCCTCGCGCGTTGATCTCGCGGAAGAGATTCATGATCTCGAGCGACAGATCGGGGTCGAGGTTCCCCGTCGGTTCGTCGGCGAAGATGATGACGGGATCGTTCACCAGCGCCCGGGCGATCGCAATGCGCTGCTGTTCGCCGCCCGACAACTCCATCGGGAACGCGTTCATGCGGTGCTGCAGGCCGACCCACTTGAGCACCTGAAACGATCGCCGCTGCTGCTGCGCTTCGGCCATGCCGAGCACGCGCGGCACGAACGAAACGTTCTCCATGACGGTCTTCGTCGGCAGCAGCTTGAAATCCTGGAACACGAAGCCGAGGGACCGGCGATACGCCTGCACCTGCCGCGCCGTCAGATGCGCGAGGTCGCGGCCGCCGACGACGAGGCGACCGTCGGTCGGAACGTCCTGACGGAGCAGGAGCCGGAGCAGCGTCGACTTACCCGCGCCGCTCGGGCCCGTGAGGAAGACGAACTCGCCCTTGTCGATCCTGAGGGACAAGTCGCGGAGCGCATAGACCCCGCGGCTGTACATCTTCGAGATGTGCTGCGCCTCGATCACCGCGCCTCTCCGGGCTCTTCCGCCAGGACGCGCCGCAGGCTCTCGTT
>JBKPTE010000118.1:0-18601 GCA_046735335.1 Acidobacteriota bacterium
GTTTCGGGCACGGCCGGCACGACGGGGAAGCAGCCGACCACCCCCAAGAAGTAGGTAGCGCGCAACGTTGGTTGCGCGACCAGTAGCGCGCAACGTTAGTTGCGCGACTCTATGGCGCGTAGCTCAGAAGCCGGCGTCCGACCATCTCATGGATGACGAGCGCCGGCTTTTCCTTTGCCACGAGATCGAGATCCACGTCGTTCTGCCACTGATACACGGCGCGGCTGAAGTGCTCCGACAGCAGCGGAATGAGCCGCGTGGCGAACGAATCGCGGAACATCACGAGCCGCGGCAGCCTCGAATCGGGAACCTCCGTCACCACCCTCGCGACCTCGTAACCCTCGCGCAACGTTGGCGGCTCCAGGAGGCGCGCGCGCCGCGGCACTCGTGGTTCGAGATAGGCGCTGCGCTCCCGCATCAGTTCCGGAACGCCCAGCATCTCCGCGAGATCGCCGCCAGGCTCGTCGCGCTCGACGGGCGTGAAGTCCGCTCGGTCCTGCGGTGCAAGCCCCTCGACCGCACGTGACGCCGCGCGGAGGATGTCCTGATATCCCGCGAACGCGCCCGCGTCGTTCCAGTGCGTGTCGGTGCGGAAGTACACCTGTTCGACCTGCTTGCGCGCGATCAGCGCGGGGCGCAGATCGAGCACTGAGAGGTCCGTGTGCTGACGCAGATACCCGAGCAGTTCGTCCATGCGGTATGTCGGGCGCACCCGATGAATCGATGCGGGCAGATGCTCGGGGTAGATGACGTGCTTGTCGGGCGCGAGCACGAACAGATACGCGACGCCCTGCGCGCGCAGCGCGTCCCGCGTGCTGACGAGGGCGTCGGCCCAGCCGCGCAGCTCTTCTTCCGAGAGCGGCGCGTTCGATTCGTAGTCCTCCAGCGCGTCATCGTCGGCATAGTAGAGCCACCCGTCGCGCCCTTTGATGACGGCAGGGGAAGGGGAGATGTTCATGGTGCGTATCGACGTGAGCGCGTGCGCGTGAACGAGCTGCTGCCGGAAGCCGAAGTGCGTGTCGAAGTAATCGAGCCATCCGAAGAACCCGGGCTGGCGATCGCCCGGCCGCGACGATTCCGCCGATGGCGTCTCCGTGCCGATCCGCGCCATGGTGCCCGCGAGCGGTGCGGACAGGAGAGCGGCAAAGGTGACGATGACGAGACGGGCGCCGCGGCGCTGCATCAGAATCGGAAGTAGATGAACGGGTTGTACGTGTGCGCGGCGATGAAGAGGACCGACGCGGCGAACAGCGCGCCGACGGCGACCGATCGCGCGATGGCGGGCGCGGACCCTTCGACCCATCGGCCCGCGGCGGCGACGGCGGGAGTGGACCCAATCACGCCCGCCGCGATCGCCAGGATCGTCTCGCGATCGAGATACCAGCTCGCGTCGACCGGCGCGGGCACCAAGCCGCCCAAGCCGGCCATCGCCTTCAGAAACCCGATCGCCTGAACGAACGTATCGGCGCGGAAGAAGACCCATCCCACCATCACGACCAGGACGACGTAGGCGTGCCGCACGACTCCGGTCGCGCGCACCGTCTCGTCCGCCGCGCGCATCGTCGCGTCCGTAGCGCGCAACTTTGGTTGCGCGGACGCCCGCACTCTCTCGATCACCAGGAACGCGCCGTGATACAGGCCCCACACCACGAACGTCCAGCTCGCGCCGTGCCATAGGCCGCACAGGAAGAACACCGCGACGAGGTTGACGTACGTGCGCGCCGACGAGACGCGGTTCCCGCCCAGCGGCACGTAGACGTAGTCGCGGAACCAGCGCGAGAGCGACATGTGCCACCGGCGCCAGAAGTCCTGCACGCTCGACGCGATGTACGGGTAATTGAAGTTCTCCGGGAAGCGGAAGCCGAACATCGCGCCAAGGCCGATGGCCATGTCGGAGTAGCCGGAGAAGTCGAAGTAGATCTGGAGCGTGTAGCAGACGATCCCCAGCCACGCGTGCGCGGCCGTCAGCTGCCCGACCGGCATCCCGAAAATGGCGTCCGCCGCGACGGCCACCGTGTTGGCGATGAGCACCTTCTTCGCCAGCCCGACGACGAACCGGGTCGCCCCGCCCGCGAACTGCTGGTCGGACACGTCGCGGAACCGGAGCTGCGACGCGATCTCCCGGTATCGCACGATCGGGCCGGCAATCAGTTGGGGGAACAGCAGCAGGTACAGCGCGGCTTCGACGGGGCTCTTCTGCGCCGTCGCATCGCGGCGATGCACGTCGACGACATAGGAGATGGCGTGGAAGGTGAAGAAGGAGATGCCGATGGGCAGCAGGACCCGCGGCAGCGGCATCGCGTGCAGCCCGACCGCGCCGCCAATCGCGTTCGCGTTCGTGACGACGAAATCGGCGTACTTGAAGATCGCGAGGACGAGCAGATCGACAGCGACAGCCGTCCAGAGCAGCGCACGCGCCGCGCGCGTATCACGGCGCCGGTCGATGCCGATCGCCATGACGTAGTTGAAGGCGATCAGCGCCAGGATCAGCAGCGTGAACGAGCCGCCGCCCTTCGCGTAGAAAAGAATGCTCGCCGCAACGAGCAAAAGGTTGTGGTACGCGGCAGGCGCCGCAGCCGCGCCGGCCTGCCTCGCCGTAGCGCGACGCGCGAAGGCAGGGCAGAAGTACAGCGCGAGCAGGACCGGCAGAAAGAGGAAAAGGAACGACGGTTGCGTGAAGAGCACGACGAGCTTGTATCGTAGCGCGAACCTCAGTTGCGCGAAATGGCAACCGCCGCCGGGCTTCCATACTGGACCGTCGCGTACCCGACGATCACGCCGAGGATGCCGCCGGGCAGCATGATCTGCCAGTAGTACGGGTTCTGGCCGCCCATCTTCTGCAGCAGGCACACGACGTACGCCAGCGCCACGCCGACGGCGAGGCCGAAGACGATCCCAGCGGAGAGCGATCGCGTGCGCTTCGCGAACAGGCCGATGATCGCGCCTGTCAGCAATCCCTTGATCGTCGAGCCGATGACGATCCCGACGATGCCCGCCCGAACCGCGGGGTCGTCTCCCGCGGACACCATGGCTGAAAGACCGTCGAGTATTCCGAGCACGCCGCCGAGGGCCAGACCGAGGACAGGTTTGGTCACGAAGGCCTCCTTGGACGTTCTGTTACGCGCCGCGCGGAAATCGTTTAGCGGCTCCAGAGCAGAAGCAGCACGCGCATGATCACATACGCGAGCACGAGCGCAACGGGGGTTCTGTACGTTCGCAGCACTCGTGCGCTGCGCTCGAGGGGCGTCTCGCGGTGCGCGTCGACGCGTGCTCCCGCCGTGTAACGGCGGACGTCCTGCGCCAGTGCGGACGCATCCGGATATCGATGGCTCGGGTTGTCAGCCATCGCGCGGTTGATGACGGACCGAAGCGGCTTCGGGCCGGACGCGGCCGGAGGCAGCAGATCCCGAAGGATCCCGCCCAGTGCGTAGACGTCGCGTCGAATATCGACGGGACCGGCCTCCGGCGGCATGTAGCCGTCTGTGCCGGCGACGCCCGCGTCCGCGCCGCGAGGACGCGCCAGGCCCCAGTCCAGGACGAGCACTTCGCCGAACGCCCCCACCAGCACATTCGACGGCGTCAGATCGCGATGGACGACGCCGCGGGCGTGTGCGAACGCAATTGTGTCGCACAGCCTGTCGAACAACCGCAGACGGTCTGGGAGCGCTGCCATGTTCTGCAGCGCGTGGTCGAGGCGCGTGCCGCAGACGAACGTCATCACGTAGTACGCGCGTCCATCGGGCAGCAGGCCGGCGTCGTGCACGGGCACGATACCGGGATGTTCGAGCGAGGCCAGGACCTGCGCCTCACGACGTAGAAGGCCGGCGCCCTCGTCGCCCGGCCACGCGGTGACCTTGATGGCGACGGCGCGATCCAGCTCTCGATCGTGCGCGCGGAATACGCGGCCCATCCCGCCTTCGCCGATCAATTCCTGCAACGAATAGCGCGTACCAGCGACGTCCGGCCAGTCCGCCACCTGACGGAGACGGTCGACGGTCTGATCGGACAGCCACGTCATGGCCGCACGCCGAGGAGATCGCGCGCTTCGGCGCGGAATTCCTCGTCGGTGGCACAGAGCGACCGGAGCTTCTCGAGGACGATGCTTCGAAAGGCGCGTCGCGCCCATGCGAGCTGGTTGGTGACGTTCGAGATCGTGGTGTCCACCTCCCGGGCCAGCGCGCCGTAGGTCTGACGCTCCGAGGAGTCGGCGTTCAACTCGTAGCGGGTGAACAGATCGAACGCCAGGGAGCGGCGCTCAGACGCGCAGTGACGCTGCAGTTCGTCGACGGCGGCCGCGAACAGCGCGCGCACCCACTCGCGCTGCAACCAGGCCTCCGGATCGGCGTCGGACGATCGGACGTGTGCCGCCAGTTCCGCGTCCGCGGACGCGAAGTCGAGAGACTCGACGAGTGTGCCGCCGCCGCGCTTGAGCCGCGCCGCCGATTGCCGTTCGTTCCCGAGGAATCCATCGAGGCACGTCCGCACGAACGTGCGGAATCGTGCCTTCGACGGATCGAAGCGCGCGAGGTACTCCTTTTCGAGGCAGCGCGCGAAGAATTCCTGCGTCAGATCCTGCGCGTCAGCCGGATCGCGGTTCCAGCGAAGGCGGATGTAGACGTAAACGGGCTTCCAATAGCTGCGCACGAGCGCGCCGTACGCCTCGCGGCGGACGTCTGGATCGGCGTCGCCGATGGCGCGCACGACGGAGTGACGCGTCGAGGGAAACGCGCCGCCGCCCGCACTCATCGATCACATGCCTTCGTCGGCGCTCGGTCCGTAGATTGCCGGCACGGTCGACCCCATCGGCCGCAGATACGTTGAGAGTTGCCCGCGATGATGGATGAGATCGAACAGGAAGCCCCACGCGTTGTCGTAGCCCGACGCCTTCATGACTTCCTGTCCCTGGAACAGGAAGGGGATGTCCTTCTCCCACTGCGAGGCGGCGAGGTCCCGCAACTTGCTCGTCACACTGTCATGGTGCCGATCGTACGTGTCGAGAATCTCTTTTACCGTTCCAGGCGTCGGCTCATCGACCCATTCGAGCGTGCCCTTCTCGAGGCCGTCTCCGAGAAGGATCTCCTCGCGCACCATCAGCCACGCGATCTCGCGCGCGTTCCGTGCTTTCGGATCCGCGCGGTAGTCCGATCGATTCTGGGGAATGCGTTCGAGGACTTTGCGTGTGGCGGGGGCTTCCTTTTCCCAGAACTTGAGGAACAGCGCTTTCTGGTCCATCTCTACCTCCTCGCGCGAGGCGGAGCCTGCCTCGCCGCAGCGCGCCTCCGGATGCGGGCGCACGAAGATGGGCAGCGTAGGCGAACAGAACGCGAAAGTCAACTGAGGGCGGGAGTGAGCAGTTGCTGAAAGGCCTACGGACGCGACCGACGCCGTGGGGCGCGTTTGATCCAAGCAGTGGCTATGCGATCGAGTTCGGCTTGGATTTGGGCGATGCGATGAAACTGAACTTGGAGGTCGCGCGCGTTTTGCTCAACGCGCGCCGCGAGCGCAGCGAATTCCTCGCGCGTGACCGCGTGGTTGCCGCGATCAACGCGGGATATTTTCGCAGGCACAGGGGAACTTTCAGTTTGGCGGTGGGGGCCAACCTGGACTATAGCACGGCTCAGCGGCGCTTGCGCTGGAGGGACTGTTTTTCGCGTTGCTTGCGGACGGACTCCTGCAGATCCTGACTCTCTTCCAAGAGTTCGTCGGCCAGTCTTCGGAGGGTCTGGCTCTGTTTCAGCATGCGGTTCGCGCGGTCAAGGATGCGCTGGCGTTCGGGTTCTCCCTCGTCGGCCATAACCTCCCGGAAGTCTAGCACGCAGATTGCGCCATCCCACTGTCTTAGGCGAGAGGCATAGGCGGACCGTGGACATCAAAGGCTGGGTTTGTGATCGCCACAATTACCACTCAGGGGAGATCGGGGCTGTCCTGAAACCACTCCTGCCCAGTGCTGAACCCGCCCGACGGCAGCATGTCGCGATCGATCGCATTCATACCGATCGCCCGGGCGGCCGCCTCCATCGAACCGCCGGGAATGTTGCGTCCCGTTAACGGCCGCGGCGCCATCGTCACGCCTTCGCCGCTCTTCGGCGTGCCTTTTCCATCCTCGGATTTCTTGTCGTCTGCCATCGAGTGCGCTCCCGTTCAGCGACGATGCAAGGGCAGGACCGGGACTACAATTGAATCATGTCGACGCACGCTCCTGCCGCTCCTGCTGAGAAGGGTTCCACCGCGACGGCGCCGCCGCCAAGAGAGAGCATCGTTCTGAACGCGGCCTTCGCCGGCGTCCGCAGAGTGCCCGATCCGGTGAACGAGCCGACCAGGACGTATGCGCCCGGGTCGCCCGAACGCGCGGAGCTGAAGGCCCGGCTCGCCTCGATGGCCGCGGAGAAGATCGAGATCCCGCTCGTCATCGGCGGACGAGAGATCCGGACGGGGCACATCGAGAAGGCGGTGATGCCCCACAATCACCGGCACGTGCTCGCGGAATACCACATGGCGGGCCCCGAGCACATCGAGCAGGCGATTGCCGCCGCCGCGGCGGCGCGGCGCGAGTGGGCGAGCTGGCCATGGGAAGACCGCGCGGCGGTGCTGCTGCGCGCGGCCGAACTGCTCGCGACGACGTGGCGATCCACTGTGAACGCCGCGACGATGCTCGGCCAGTCGAAAACCGTGTTCCAGGCCGAAATCGATTCGGCGTGCGAGATGATCGACTTCTGGCGCTTCAACGCCGCCTTCGCGCAGGAGCTGTACACGGAGCAGCCAATCAGCAGCGCCGGCGTCTGGAACGCGATGGAGTATCGCAACCTCGAGGGGTTCGTCTACGCGGTGACCCCGTTCAACTTCACCGCCATCGGCGGCAATCTGACCACGGCGCCGGCGCTGATGGGGAACACGGTGATCTGGAAGCCTGCATCGAGCGCGATGCTCAGCGCGTACTACACGTTCAAGGTGCTCGAGGCCGCCGGGATGCCGCCCGGCGTCATCAATTTCGTGCCTGGCGAGGCCGTGCAGATCACCAACGCGCTGATCGATTCGCCCGAGCTCGCGGGTATCCACTTCACCGGCAGCACGTTCGTCTTCAACAGCATGTGGAAGCGGGTCGGCGCCAACATGGGGCGCTACCGGACGTATCCGCGCCTGGTCGGCGAGACGGGCGGCAAGGACTTCATCGTCGCGCATCCATCCGCGGATCCGATGGAAGTGGCCGTCGCGGTTGCGCGCGGCGGATACGAGTACCAGGGGCAGAAGTGTTCGGCCGCCAGCCGCATTTACGTTCCGCAGTCGATCTGGAACGACGTCCGCGATCGCACGGTAGCGATGCTGCAGGACATGAAGGTCGGCGACGTACGCGACTTCCGCAACTTCATGGGCGCCGTGATCGATCGCAAGGCGTTCACGAAGATCGGCGAGTACCTCGACGACGCGAAGACGAACGCAAAGATCCTGCACGGCGGAGCGGCGACGGGCGACGAGGGGTATTTCATCGCGCCGACGCTCCTCCAGACGGAGGATCCCGGCTATCGTCTGCTGTGCGAGGAGATCTTCGGCCCCGTCGTGACGGCGTACGTCTATCCCGACGGCAGGTGGGAGGAGACGCTCGACATCGTCGACAAGACGTCTCCGTACGCGCTGACGGGATCCGTGTTCGCGCGCGATCGCGCGGCCATTCGTCAGGCCATGTCGGCCCTCCGAAACGCGGCCGGCAACTTCTACGTCAACGACAAGCCGACGGGTGCCGTCGTCGGCCAGCAGCCATTCGGCGGGGCGCGCGGCTCGGGGACGAACGACAAGGCGGGATCGAAGCTGAACCTGGTCCGCTGGGTCAGCGCGCGCACGATCAAAGAAACGCTTTCGCCGCCGCGTGATTACCGCTACCCGTTCATGCAGGAAGAGTAGCGGGCGCCCGATGAAATCCGCCTCGGTCTCCGCGCCGCCGCTCGTCGGAGGGGGCGGTGCGCGTGCGTCGCTGTCGCCGTCCGATCTGGATGCGATCGCGGGATCCGCGCTCGAGCAGGTGCCGCGCGGCGCGCGCGTGCTTGCGGTAATTCCGGATCGAACCCGCGACGACAACACCGACGTGCTGTTCCCGCTCGTCTCGAAGCACCTCGCCCGTCTCGGCGCGTCGCGGCTCGATGCGCTCGTCGCGCAGGGAACACACCCGCCCATGGTGGACGCCGACAAGCGCGAGAAGATCGGCTGGGGGAGAGCGGACCTCCCGCTCATCGGTGAAGTCTTCGATCATCACTGGGACCGCCCGGACAACCTCTCGTCGATCGGGACGCTCTCGTCGGCCGATGTGTCATCCCTCACCGGCGGCCTCGTCGATCAGGCCGTCTCCGTGCGCCTGAACTCGCGGATCGCCGACGGCAGCTACGATCTCGTCCTCGTGCTGGGCGCGACCGTGCCGCACGAGGTCGCCGGATTCGCGGGCGGGGCCAAGTACTTCTTCCCCGGCGTCGCCGGACCGGAGCTGACGCACCTCACACACTGGCTTGGCGCGCTCGCCACGATCGAGCGCGTCATCGGGCGTGTGGAGACGCCGACACGCCGCCTGATCGAAGCTGCCGCTGCGCTCGTCCCGACGCCTGTGATTGCGTTGACGTCCGTCGTCACGCGGGATGCGGCCGGCCTGACGACGCGTGCGCTGTTCGCGGGAGATGTGCGCGAGACCGTTCGCCGTGCGGCCGCGGTGAGCACCGACGTGCACATCAAGTACGCCGGCCGCCGCTACCGCCGCATCGTCGCGCTGCTGGATCCGCACTACGACGAGCTGTGGGTCGGCGGAAAAGCGAGCTACAAGCTTGGCGCCATCATCGAGCCCGCCGGCGAGCTGATCATCTACGCGCCGCACCTGAAGCACATCTCGATCACGCACGGACGATTGATCGAGAAGTACGGCTACGCGCCGCTCGAACAGGTGCGCGAGATGATCGACGGCTCGGACGAACTGCGCGGCAACCTGTGCGTCGCCGCGCACCTCGCTCACGTCGCCTACGCCAGCCGCAGGAATGCGAAGGGCGAGTACGAGCCGAGGTACCGGATCACACTGGCGTCGCAAGTGCCGGAAGACACCTGCCGCCGCGTGCGACTCGGGTTCCTCGACTATCGCACGTTCGATCCGTACCAGTTTCGCGAGGATCCCGACACGTTCATCGTGGAGAACGCGGGACGGGATCTCTATCTCGTATCGCCCGAGAGCGTCTGACGCTGCGGGCCGAGCCCGCCAGCCTTTTTCAAAGGGCGGCCCCGCGCCGCCGCGCGCGAACGGTCGCTCCCATGAGTCCCAGTGCCGCCAGCGTGAGCGTTGCCGGTTCAGGAGTCACCGCGCTCGGGCTGAACTCGTAGACGATCTTGTCGACGCGCCAGACGTCGGGGTCGTCCGGCAAGTGAAAGGGCGACAGGGAGAGCGACGCGATTCCACCGCCGATCAATTTCTCACTGACGCGGGGGGAATCCGAGAAGAACAGTCCACTCTCGATGGCGAACGGAGCGGTCACGACAGGGTGCGTTTCGCTGAACGCGGGCATGCCAACGTTCCCGATGAGAGACATGCTCACGACGTTGGGCGAGTTGATGCCCTCGTCGATCGCATAGCTGTTCCCCTCGAAGGTTGCCGTCGCGTTGAACGTCCCAATGAATGCACCGATGCTCGCCGTCGATCCGGGTGTGATGTAGCCCGGAGGGCAATCGCAAGGGCCGTCGAAGATGTCGATTCTGCCTTCACTGGCCAACGCGTCTCCCGTCACAGAGAACCCCCGCGTGCCCGTGATGGCCGTCGGTACGAGTCCCTGTGCGGAGATGCCGCTCCAGAACGCGGTCATCGTGCCTCCGGTCACTTCTATGGGATCGGCCTGAGTCTGCGCGGCAGTCGTCAGGCAAAGAACGGCAGCGCAGACCACGAAACGGATAACCGTTGTCATCGGAACGCCTCCTGAGTGCGGCCTCCCGACGCACCAGCAACGGCCGTACCTTCAGGCGTTCACAACGTGAGGCCCAGGTCTTTCGTGACGTAGTTTGCATTCGCGAGAGCGCACTCCTTCGGCGTGCTTCCTGCCTCGGCACGGTCGAGCTCGACGATGGCCCAGCCGCTGAAGCCGATGTCGCGGAGCGCCGCGGCGCAGCCTTTGACGTCGACACGACCGTGGCCCAGCTCGACGAATTCGTACGCCTGTTTGTTCGTGGCGGGCTTGACGTCCTTCAGATGGACGACCTTGATCCAGTCGCGGTAACGGCGGATCGCCTGAACGGGATCGCCTCCGCCCTGCTGGTAATGCGCGATGTCGAAGAGCAGGCCGACGTGCTTCGGATCGGCAGCCTTCAGGATTGCGTCGAGCTCTTCCGGTTTCTCTCCCGTGCTGTTCATGTGATTGTGGTACACGAGCGGAACGCCCACGGCCTCGGTCTGTTGTCCGAGGAGCGTGAGCAGCCGTCCGGCGCGCGTGTAGTCGGCGCTGGTCACCGCGCGATTTGGCCGCTGATCGATCACTTGAATGAACACGCCCCCTGCGTCGTGGACGAATTGCGCGTGCTGGCGATGCAGCGCGAGCTGCCCGCGTTCCGCTGCGGGATCGATCACCAGGTCGCCGCTCGAAAGCACGGCAAAGGCGAGCGTGTGCTTCTGCAGCAGCTCGCGCAGCGCACCGGGACGTCCGCCCCATCGCGTCAGCGCCGACGCGCGGAGCTGGATGCCCTTGTAGCCGACCGACGAGACGTCCTCGATCGCCTGCTCGTCGTCGCCGCCCCAGGTGATGGCGGCGTAGCCGATCTTCATCCGCTGCTGCGCGGCCGGCCTGATCGCCCCAAGGCCAACGGCCGCAACGCCCGTCAGGAACCCGCGCCGAGACAGTTCAGTGATGTGCATACCCTCTCCACCGTGTAAGAGCTGCCCTGGGGTCTGACCCCGCCGGTGCCAGGGTACGGGGTCAGACCCCGATTCGGCGCGCGGCGGCGGATTCGGGCCGCGGCAGCGCAGAAATTGCAATCGCGCCAGCCAGCGCGACGGCAATCAGCACCACGAATCCCGTCCGGTAGCTGCCGGTAACGTCGCGCAGATAGCCCACGCCCATCGGCGCGACGGCTTCCGCCACTCCATCCGCCGTGAGCACGACGCCCATCAGGCGCCCCAGCACCTTGACGCCGAACAGCTCCGCCGCCATCAGCGGGATGATCATGTACTCGCCCCCCAGGCCGAGACCAAAGATCACGGCAAACGCATACATGGCACGCGCGTCCGCCGCAAAGAACAGCAGCGGAATCGATCCGGCGATCAACAGATAGATGAGGACCATGACGCGCTTCTTCGCGATGCGGTCCGCGAGCCAGCCCATGAGCAGACGTCCGGCGATGCTGAAGGCGAGCACGGTGGAGATCACCGACGCCGCGTCCGCTTGCGAGTAATGGTGGTCGAGGCTGAGGAACAGCTTCAGGTGCTGGTTGGTGCCGCCGACCGCGGCGATCGACGCCATGCTGCCGAGTGCGATGAGGTAGAACGCCGGCGCGCGGAAGACGTGCGCGATGGGAGCGGTCGCTTCGCGCGGAGACTTCCGCCTGAAGGCGGAAGCGACGGAAGGTTCTCCTCCTGTCTGTGGCTTCCGGCTCGAGCCGGAAGAATTCTCCGGCGACTCGCGTACGAAGTACGCGAACGGAAACGCGAAGACGATGATCAGGATGCCGAGCGCCTGGAGCGCGTCGCGCCAGCCGAATGCCGCGACGAGACGCGCAGACAGGAGCGGCACGAGCGTGCCGCCGACGCCAATCCCCACGTATGCGAACCCCATGGCCTTTCCGCGCGACCGATCGAACCAGCGTGAGAGCAGGACCTGGATGGGCAGCGGCCCGCCGCAGACGTAACCGAGCGCGTTGAAGATGTAGAAGAGATAGAACATCCACAACGCCGTCATGTGCGCCAACCCGACGAGCGCGCCGCCCCCCATCAGGATCCCGGCGAGCATCAGACGGCGCGGGCCGAAGCGATCGACGATCCAGCCAGCGAAGAACCCGAAGATCGGCCCGACGAGGAGCTTGCTGATCGCGTTGCCCGACGTCACCTGCGTGCGCGACCAGCCGAACTCGCGCACCATGAAGTCGTAATAGAGCGGCAGCCCGTAGAGCGCGAGGCCGACGATGGCGAAGAGCGCCACGAACGCGGTGACGGCCACATAGCGCCGCTCGCGCGAGTGCGTCGTCATTCGTCGCCCGCCCTTTGCCGTTCGTCGTCGACGCGGTTCAGCGTGCTGGACCGGCGCACGACCAGCTGCGGCGGAATGATGACACGGCGGAACTTGTCGCGCGGCTCCGCCTCGATGCGATCGAGCAGCAGTTCCGCCGCGCGGCGGCCCAGCTCGGCGCGCGACCAGCTCACCGTCGTGAGGGGCACGCGCAGCAGATCGCCGAGCGCGATGTCGCCGACGCCGACGAGCGCGATGTCCTCGGGGATTCGGAGGCCGGCCTCCCAGATCGCCTTCATCGCGCCGATCGCCGCGGGATCGTTCGCCGCGAAGACGGCGTCTGGACGCGGCTTCAACGCGAGAATCTTCTTCATCGCGCGGTAGCCGTCCGCTTCCATGAAGCCCCCTTTGACGATCCATTCGGCGCGTCCGCGGATGCCGTGCGCCTTCAGCGCGGCGCGATAGCCGTCGGCACGACGCTTCGCGTGCACGATGTTCGGGCCTGCGATGTGGGCGATGGCGCGCCGTCCCTGCTCGTACAGGTGCGTCGTTGCCAGACGGCCAACCAGTTTGTCGTCGGTGAGCACGCGATCGCAGCGGACGGCGGGGTGATCGTCGCGGTCGATCATCACGAGCCCGATCCCGAGCGAGCCGAGCCGCTGCAGCAAATCGGTATTGCCGGCGGCGTTCACCGACGCGAGCACGATGCCGTCCACCTGCCGCTGCCGCAGCATCTCGATCTCGTCGCGCTCCTTCGCCGGGTCCTCGTTCGAGCTGCAGAGGAGCAGGCCGTACCCCCGCGTCCGGGCGATCGTCTCGAGCCCGGCGACGATCTCGACGAAGAACGAGTGCATCAGGTCGGGAATGACGATCCCGAGGGTGCGCGTGCGGCGGAGCGTAAGGCTGCGCGCTACGGCATTTGGCTGGTAGCCCAGTTCAGCGACTTTCGCGAGCACGCGCGCGCGCGTGGCATGCCCGATGTCCTCGCGGTTGTTCAGCACCTTGGAGACGGTGGTGATTGACACCCCGAGCTCCCCGGCGATCCGCTTCATGGTGGGCGTTGGTGGCATGCTGGCCCCAAGGTTCCTGGCCGCGATCACGGCTTCAGCAGCTTCAATGTTTCTGCATCGGGGTGCGTCTTGTAGAACTCGTCGAGCGGATAGCACCCCGACACCAGCCCAAGGCGCGGACCCGTCGTACAGTCGCTGAACGTGCGACAGATCTTCTTGCGTTGCAGCGGCCGTCCCGCGAGGATGTCCGCCGGCATCTCGGGATACGCGAGCACCATCCGGCCGAGGCCGACGAAATCCGTCATGCCGTTGCGCACCGTGTGCTGCGCGGCGTTCGGGACGAACTCCTGAAGATAGGAGTAGCCCGACCCCACGAAGACCATCGACGGAAAGGCCGCCTTCAGGCGCGCCGTCGCCTCGATATGGCGTGCGACGCCGGCGAGCGGATCCTCAGGCGGCAGATAGCCGTCGCTCGGCGGGAAGAGCGCCGGACGCTGCACGTGCGGGTTGTAGTACGGGCTGCCCGCGGTGACGCAAATCCAGCGGATGTCCAACCCTTCCAGCATCGACAGCAGCTCGCGCGCGTCCGCCAGCGCTGCATCCATGTCGCCGTCGAGCAGGCCGAAGGACCACCGGTAACCATCCGCCGCGGTTTCCGCCTCGCCGATGCCTTCGGCGTTCGCCTTGAACGGCACCGTATCGAACACCGACAGCCTGACGCCGATCATCAGCCCCGGCACGGCCGCGCGGATACCGGCCACGGCGTTGCGCAGAAAACGCGTGCGGTGTTCGAAGCTGCCGCCATAGCGCCCGGGTCGATCGCGTCCGCTCAGCAGCTCGTGCCCGAGATAGCCGTGACAGTGCTTGAAGTCGACGAACGCGAATCCCGATGCCCATGCGAGCCGCGCGGCGGCGACGAAGTCGTCGACGAGACGATCGAGATCCTCGTCGCTCATCAGCGTAACGCCCGCGGGAAAGCGCGAGTCGAGGAACGGGTGCTGGTAGGCCACGCGGGGTTCGGATCGGTCCGTCGCCGACGGTCGCGCGTATCTCCCGGAGTGCGTGAGCTGAAGACCGATCAGCAGGTCGCGATCGCTGCCGAACCGCTCGCGGTGTGCGGTCACGAGCTCGCGCCGGAGACACTCGATTCCCGATCGCGTCGTCTCGCTGAGCACGAGCTGATTCGGGTTTGCCCGGCCATCGTGCCGCACGGCGACCGCTTCGCCGCCCCAGATCAGTTTCGCGCCGCTCTGGCCGAAATGCCGCCACCGGCGCCGAGTCAAATCGCTCGGATGCCCGTCCGAGGTGCCGTCCCAACCCTCCATCGGCAGGATGCAGAACCGGTTGCCGACGTCCATTCCGCCCGAGGTCAACGAACGCGCGAGCGGTGACGAAGGCCCGGCCTCGACCACGTCGTCGAGCTCGAGTCGGACACCGATTCCGTGGAGGTGGCGCCTGAGCGCGTCCGCCGTCTTGAACGAGGCAATGCGGGGATAGCTCATGACGGGCCAGCCGCCGCCGCGCACAGCTCACGCATGCCGGTTCGCCTCGGGCGCGGCCGTCCAGATCGCGCCGTCCGGGTACGCGTAGGCCGTCCGCGTTTCCGGTTTGATCGTGCTGCTATACCCGGGACGCGCAGGTGCCATATAGCGGCCGCGCCGCATGATCACGGGATCGACGAAGTGTTCGTGGAGGTGGTCGACGAATTCCGTGACCCGATCGTCCATGCGCCCCGACACGGCGATGTAGTCGAACATCGACAGATGCTGCACCAGCTCGCAGAGACCGACGCCGCCCGCGTGCGGACAGACGGGGACGCCGAACTTCGCCGCCATCAGGATGACCGCGAGGTTCTCGTTCACGCCGCCGAGGCGGCAGCTGTCGATCTGGCAGAAATCGATCGCGTCGGCCTGCAGGAGCTGCTTGAAGATCACGCGGTTCGCGCAGTGCTCGCCCGTCGCAACGCCAATCGGGTCCACCGCCTTCGCGATCGCCGCGTGCCCGAGCACATCGTCCGGGCTCGTGGGCTCTTCGATCCACCAGGGGTTGAATCGCGACAGCGCGCGGACGCACTCGATCGCCTCGTTGACGTCCCAGCGCTGATTGGCATCCATCATCAGGCGGTTGCTCGGGCCGATCTCGGCGCGGACCAGCGCGAGCCGCTTCGCGTCATCCGCCGGTGCGCCCCCGACCTTCACCTTGAAATGCGTCCAGCCGTCGGCGAGCGCATCGCGGCACAGTTGGCGGATATGGGCGTCGGAATACCCAATCCACCCGGCCGACGTCGTGTACGCGGGATATCCTTCCGCGAGGAGCTGCGTTTCGCGCTGCGGTTTCGTCGCTGCCTGCCGCTCGAGCAGCTCGATGGCTTCGTCCGGCGTGAGCGCGTCGGTGATGTAGCGGAAATCTATGCAGGCGACGAGCTCGCGCGGCGACATGTCCGCCAGCAGCTTCCACACGGGCTTTCGATCGCGCTTTGCGTGCAGATCCCAGACCGCGTTGACGACGGCCGCCATCGCGAGGTGGATGACGCCCTTTTCGGGGCCGAGCCAGCGCAGCTGGGTTTCGCACGCGAGCGAACGCCAGAACCCGGCGTAATCGGCCGTGATGTCCTCCAGCGATCGGCCGACGACCAGCGGCGCGAGCGCGCGAATGGCCTCCGCGCAAATCTCGTTGCCGCGTCCAATGGTGAACGTGAAGCCGTGCCCTTCGAGGTCGCCATCGGTCCGCAGGATCACGTATGCGGCAGAGTAGTCTGGATCGGGATGCATGGCGTCCGTGCCGGCCTGGGTGCGCGAGGTCGGGAAGCGCAAATCGAACACGTCGAGCGTGCGTATTTTCATGATGTCCCCATGCCGGCGCTGCGCACACGATCGAGCGCCACCGCGCCGACGATGATTCCCCCGGTGACGATCTGCTGCACCCAGTTCGCGAGGCCCTTTTGCGAGCACCCGATCTGGATGATGGTCATGATCGTCGCGCCGATGATCGTGCCGGCGATTGTTCCGCGTCCGCCCGAGAGGCTTCCGCCGCCGATGATGACGGCGGCAATCACGTCGAGCTCGAGCCCCACCGCGACGGTCGGATCCCCAACCGACAGCTTCGCGAACTGGAGCAAACCGGCGAGGCCGGCGAACGCGCCCGCCAGCGTATAGACCAGGATCTTGGTGCGATCGATCGCGACGCCGCACAGGCGCGCCATGCGTTCGTTGGATCCAATGGCGAAGATGTGCCGTCCGAAGCGCGTGTACTTCAGCACGCCGGCCACGATCAGCGCGAGCGCGATCAGCAGCCAGAGGCCGGAGGGCAGCAGCGCGCCTCCGCGCGGGACGCGGAGCAGATCGTTGAGCCACGTGACGGGCGCTTCGATCCGCCGCTCCTCCGCGAGCCCTTTTGCCACGCCGCGCACGACGAGGAGCGTCCCGAGCGTCACGATGAACGGCACGACGTTCAGACGGGTGATCAAGGCGCCGTTCACGAGGCCGCACAGCGCGCCTGCGCCAACGGCTCCGAGCGCCGCCACCACCGGCGTCGCGCTGCCGCGGAGCATCAACGCGATGACGACCGTGCCCAGCGCAATGGTAGAGCCCACGGACAGATCGATGCCGCCCGCGACGATCACCACCGTCATGCCAAGGGCCGCCATCGCGACGATGGCCGTCTGCCGCGCCATCAGCTCGAGGTTGGCCGGCCCGAAGAACTGCGGGCCAAGGAGGATCCCGAAGAACACCGCGACGGCAACGAGTCCCAGGAAGGTGCCCGCGCGATCCAGGAGGGAGCGGGCCGTCATGCGGTGCCGGCGGTCGCTTCCAGCATGAGCTCGTGCTCCGTCAGGCCCTCGACGGGCATCGGCGCGCCGAGGCGTCCCCGACGCATGACGGCGATGCGGTCGCAGAGCCCGAGAAGCTCCGGGAGATAGCTGCTGACGAGCAGCACGGCTTTGGGCCGGCCGCCGCGCGCGTCCGCGACGAGGGCGTCCAGCAGGCGATAGATCTGCGCCTTGCTCCCTACGTCGATGCCGCGCGTCGGTTCGTCGAGCAGCAGGACGTCCACGTCATGGTGCAGCAGACGCGTGATCGCGATCTTCTGCTGGTTGCCTCCGGAGAGCTCCGCGGCCGCCTGGTCGGGGCCCTTGCACTTGATGTCCATCTGCGCGATCCAGCGGTCGCATTCCGCGCGCTGGCGAGCCGGTGAGACGAGGCCGGCGGGCCCGAACGGTTCGAGACGGGTGAGCGTCAGGTTGTCCGCCACGCTCATGGTCACCGCGAGCCCTTCTGATTTGCGATCTTCGCTGACCATGCCCGTGTGCTGCCGCCAGCGGCCGCGCGGCCCTGCGGCGCCGGTGAACGCGCCGATGCGCACCCGCCCCGAACGGACCACCTCGAGCCCGAAGATCGTCCGGAGCAGCCGCGTGCGCCCGGAGCCGATCAGGCCGGCGATGCCAAGGATCTCGCCCCTGTGGAGCGTGAAGCTCGCGTCCCCCGGCTGCAGCGCCTGCACCTCGAGGATGGCCTCGCCTCGCACGCGCGCACTGCGCGGGAAGAGCGTCTCGACCGCGCTTCCCACCATCATCGTGACGATCTCGTCGTGCGTCGCCTCCGACGCGCTGCCGGAGCCGGCGTGTCGGCCGTCGCGGAGCACGACGAACCTGTCCGCCACCTCTTTCACTTCCTCGATGAAGTGCGAGATGTAGACGATCGCGTGCCCCTGCGCTTTCAGGCGGCGCAGCAAATCGAACAGCCGCCGCACGTCGTCGTGGCCGAGGCTGCTGGTCGGCTCGTCGAGCACGAGGACGCGGCAGCCGACCGCGAGCGCGCGTGCGATCTCGACGAGCTGCTGCGCCGCAACGGAGAGACGCCCGACCATCGCGTCCGGCGGAATGTCGTCATGCCCGAGCTCGGCGAGCGCCCTTGCCGCGGTCTCGCGCATGCGCCCGCGATCGATCAGCCCGAACCGTGTCGGCTCCGCACCCACGAGGATGTTCTCGGCGACGGACAGGTGCGGTGCGAGCGACAGCTCCTGATGAATCATCGCCACGCCGGCCCGCCGCGCTTCGATGGGGCTGCGCGGCGCGTAGCGCTCGCCGTCGATCCGCATCTCGCCGGCGTCGGGCGTCAGGGCGCCGGCGAGGATGTTCATCAACGTGCTCTTGCCCGCCCCGTTCTGCCCGATCAAACCGCAGATCTCTCCGGCCGATACGGAAAGATCGACGCCCGCGAGCGCCACCGTCGCGCGGAACGCCTTGCGGATCCCGCGCATCTCGAAGCGGGGCTTGCCCTGAGCGAGCGGACGCGAGTCGAACGGGGGCTTGCCCTGAGCGAGCGGACGCGAGTCGAACGGGGGCTTGCCCTGAGCGAGCGGACGCGAGTCGAAGCGGGGCTTGCCCTGAGCGAGCGGACGCGAGTCGAACGAGGGCTTGCCCTG
>JBKPTE010000119.1:0-15145 GCA_046735335.1 Acidobacteriota bacterium
GGCCAAGTCGCGGAGCGCATAGCCCCCGCGGCTGTACATCTTCGAGATGTGCTGCGCTTCGATCACCGCGCCACTCCGGGCTCTTCCGCCAGGACGCGCCGCAGGCTCTCGTTCACACGGGGCGGGTCCGCCTTCCCCGCGGTGGCTTTCATCACCTGCCCCACGAGGAAGCCGAACGTCTTCGTCTTGCCTGCGCGATAGTCGGCGACGATCGCGTCATGCGACGCCAGCACCTGGCGGACGATGGCATCGATCGCCGAGGGATCGTCGATGCGGCCGAGCCCCTCGGCGTCGACGATCGCCTTCGCGGAGCGTCCGCTGCCCCACATCTTCTCGAAGACGTCCTTGGCAACGGGCCCTGTGATCGCGCCGGCGTCAATCATCCTGATCAGCTCTCCGAGCGCATCGGGCGCAAGGGGCGCCTCTTCGATCGAGACCTTCGCTTCGTTCAGCTTTCTCGAGAGCTCCACCATGACCCAGTTGCTCGCGGCCTTCGGGTTGCCTGCCACGGCGGCCGTCCGTTCGAAGTAATCGGCCAGTGCCATCGACTGCGTGAGGACGCCCGCGTCGTACTCCGGCAGGTGGTACGTCTCGACGAAGCGGCGGCGCCGCGCCTCCGGCAGTTCGGGGAGCGCCCTTCGAATCTGCTCGATCCAGGCATTGTCGACCGTGAGCGGCGGGAGATCCGGCTCCGGGAAATAGCGGTAGTCGTCCGCTTCCTCCTTGGTCCGCATCAGGAGCGTCTCCCCCGCGGACGGATCCCACAGCCGCGTCTCCTGCGCGAGCCTCTCGCCGCGGTGAAGCGCATTCGTCTGGCGCTCGATCTCGAAATCGAGGGCGCGCTGAACGTGCCGGAACGAGTTGAGGTTCTTGACCTCGGTCTTGACCCCGAACGTCTCGGATCCGGCGGGACGGATCGAAACGTTCGCGTCGCAACGCAGACTTCCCTCTTCCATGTTGCCGTCGTTCACGCCGATGGCCACGAGGATCTCGCGGATGCGGCCGAACGCGTCGGCTGCATCGGCCGGCGAGCGAAGGTCGGGGTGCGTGACGATCTCGATCAGGGGCACGCCGCTGCGATTGAAATCGAGATACGTCGATGCGCGGTCCGCGCCGCCGACGTCGTGCAGCGATTTCCCCGCGTCCTCCTCGAGGTGGACGCGGATGATGCCGAGCCGCCGTCTCGCGTCGCCGTTCCCGAATTCGATCGCGCCTTCCGTTGCGAGCGGCCTCTCGTACTGCGAGATCTGATAGCCCTTCGGGAGGTCAGGATAGAAGTAATTCTTGCGCGCGAAGATGGAATGCTCGTTGATCGTGCAGCCGAGCGCGAGCCCCGCACGCACCGCGTACTCGACCGCGCGCTTGTTCAGGACCGGCAGCGCGCCGGGCAGCCCGAAGCACACGGGACAGAGCTGTGTGTTCGGCTCCGCGCCGAAGCTGGTGCTGCAGCCGCAGAAGATCTTCGTCTCGGTCAGGAGCTGGGCATGGATCTCGAGACCGATGACGGGTTCAAACGTGGGCACGGATAGGGGATTGTGACATGGATTCGGTTCGGGGTTCACGGGGTTCAGGGCTGGGTTCTAGGGTTCTAGGGTTCTAGGGTTCCAGGGTTCCAGGGTTCTGGAATCTTGGTTCTGGGTTCTCCAGAGGTTCTAGGGGTTCTGGAGTTCGTCGGGTTCGGGAGGCAACGATGCTGTGTTCAATCGAGGTCGTCGAACGCGGCGGCTTCGCAACCAATTGATCGCCTGCCGCTCTGGTCGACAGGAGCAGCCGTGCGGATGGACGCTCTACTTTCGGTGCAAGTCGACACGAATCGAGTGGTGGGCCGGAGTGTGAACCTGTCGTGAGCGGCGCGAATTGCGGAGTGCAGTGAGACTGGGCCCGAGGCGCCGTCAATGCAACGAGCAGTACGAGAAGCATCGAATTGCCGCACCCGAGAACCCTGGAACCAGAACCGTAGAACCGTAGAACCTCCGAACCCAGCCCTGAACCCTGTGAACCGCGTGAACCCCGCGAACCTACGGCGTCAGAAGCTTTTTGAACGTCTCGATTACTTCAGCATCGAATTGTGTTCCTGCGCACCGGGACAGCTCGAGCAAAGCCTCGTCGTGACTGATCGCGTCGCGAAAGACGCGTGGCCGCGTCATCGCATCGTACGCGTCCGCGACCGCGATGATGCGCGCACCGACGGGCACTTCCGCGGCCCTGAGACCGTGGGGGTAGCCGAGGCCGTCCATCCGCTCGTGTGCGTCGCGTACGAGATCGGCGGAGGATGCGAGATATGGAATCCCGCGAATCAAGTCCGCGCCTATCACCGGATGCAGGCGCATCAGAAGGTGCTCTTCCGGCGTCAACGGCGCCGGCTTTCGCAGGACGGCATCGGGAACGGCGAGCTTGCCGAGATCGTGCAGCAGCGCCGCGCGCTCTATCGCGATCCGCTCGTCTTCGGGCAGCTGCAGCGCGCGAGCCATACTGGCCGCCAGGGCCGCGACGCGATACGCGTGCCCGTATGCGTCACGGTCGCCGATCGTCAGCATGGACAACATGCCATCGAGGGCGGCGTCGGAATCGATCACCAGCGCGCTCAGCGCGCCGGCGAGCCGGCGCCGGCGCGATTCCATGTCCGCTTCGAGCGCTTCGCGCCAGCGCCGCGCCTCGCACGCGGCGCGATGCCACTCGAGACCGCGCACGACGGCGTCGCGCAGCCGATCGCGTCCGAACGGCTTCGTCAGGTACTCGATCACGCCCTGCCGGAGACTGCTGACCGCCGACCCCACGTCGTGGACGCCGGTCGCCATGATGACCGCCGTCTCCGGCGCATGGTGCCGGATCTGCTGCGCCAGCCACAGGCCGTCGTGCCCGGGCATCCGGATATCGCACAAGGCCACCGCCGGCGCGAGGGCGTGCACCGAGCGCAGCGCCTCGTCGGCCGTCGACGCGCTCGACACGTCGAAGCCGCTGTTCGAGAGCCAGCGGCACAGCAACTCGCGCGTCCCGTTCTCGTCGTCGACGACGAGGACGGAGGCCTTGGCTGCCTCCGCATCCAGAGCGCTGATGGAGGCCATGAGTGGGTGGAGCATGTGACGTCCGCGCTACACCGAGCTGTATGCCGAATCGCCGAGATCCTCGGAAGTGGTTTCCTTGCGCCGCATGATGGTGTCGGCGAGATCGAGGCGTTCGAGACGACGATAGAGCGCGCGCCGGCTCAACCCGAGCATGCGGGCGGCCGCCTTCTTGTTGCCGTTGGCTCGAAGCAGCGCGCGCTGGATGTGCTCCCGCTCGACCGTGACGAGCAGATCGGCGTCCTGCGATCCCTGCTCCGCCGATACCGCGCCGTTCGACGGAAGCTGCAGCACGGGCATGCTGACCGCCAGCTCGCGTTCGGTGATGAAATCCGCGTCCGCGAGGATGCAGGCGCGCTCGATGACGTTGCGCAGCTCGCGCACGTTGCCGTCCCACGGCGCCGCGCCGAGGAGCCGCTCTGCCCCGGGCGTCAGGCCGAGCAGCGGCTTCTGCAGGCGCTCCGACGTCTCGCGTACGAACGCCGCGGTCAGATACGGAATGTCCTCACGCCGCTCCCGGAGCGCCGGCAGCTTCACCTCGACGACGTTGAGGCGGTAATAGAGGTCGCTCCGGAAACGGCCGGCAGCGACCGCGGTCCGCAGATCGCGATTGGTGGCCGCGATCACGTGGACGTTCACCCGGCGCGGATCGAGGGATCCGACACGGTGCACTTCCCCGAGCTCCAGCACGCGCAGAAGCTTCGCCTGCACGGTGGCCGGCAGCTCGCCCACTTCGTCCAGGAACAGCGTGCCGCCGTCGGCCAGCTCGAAGAGCCCGGGCTTGTTCTCCGTGGCGCCGGTGAACGCGCCGCGCATGTGGCCGAACAGCTCGCTCTCGAACAGCGTCTCGACGACCGCGGAGCAGTTGACGGTGACGAAGCGGCGCTCGCGACGCGGCCCGGTCTTGTGCAGCGCGCGTGCGACCAGCTCTTTCCCCGTGCCCGTCTCGCCGGTGATGAGCGCGGTGCGGATGTGCGGGGCCAGCCGCCGGATCATGCCGAACAGCTCCTGCATCACCGGCCCGCGGCCGATCATGCCCGCGAACTCCAGCTTGCGGGCGACGTCCGTTTCGATGGACAGCAGGTTGCGCCGGCGCTCGATCTCCTCGCGCACGCTCGCGAGCAGCTGTTCGAGCCGCGCGAAGTCGATCGGCTTGCTCAGATAGTCCATCGCACCGAGCTTGATTGCATCCACGGCGGTGTCGACGGACGCGTAGCCAGTCATCAGGACGGCCTGGCAGCGCGGATCGGTATCGCGGATCGCGCGCAGGACATCGAGGCCGCCCACGTCCGGCATGCGGAGATCGACGAGCACGAGGTCGGCGCGTCGCGTCTGCAGCTGCGAGATCGCCTCGCGGCCGCCCGAGTACGTGACTACCTCGTAGCCAGCGCGCCGCGCGAACCGGCTGACCACATCGAGTATTCCCTGCTCGTCGTCCACGACGACGAGCAACGGCTGCTGCCCCGTCATGCGTACTCCTTGGACACGGCGCGGAGCGCTGCGCGCAGCGCCCGCAGTTCGTAGGGCGGCGCCAGAACGGCGCCCGCCTCCCGACGCCAGCCACGCGAGCTGTCGTCCTCGTCCGTGCTCGTCATCAGGACGAGCGCGGTCTGTCCTCCGCCGGCGGCGCGTGCCGCCTTCCACGCGGCGGGATCCGCGGCGATGAGCGCCTGATCGACGAACGCGGCGTCGAACGGCGCGGCGCGCAGGCGCGACGCGGCGTCGGACGATTCGACCGCGACCGCCTTGTGGCCCCAGCCGGCCAGCATCGCCGCGATGTAATCGCGTTCCGTGGAATCGGCGTGCGCGACCATCACGAGCTTCGCCGTCTCGATCGCTGCGGCCCGACGGGCCGGCAGCGTCACGAAGAACGTTGCGCCCGAGCCCACGCGGCTCTCGACGCGCACCTGCCCCCCGTGATCCCGCACGATCCCGTACACGATGCTCAGCCCGAGCCCCGTGCCTTCGCCGACGTCGCGCGTCGTGAAGAACGGATCGAAGATGCGGCGCAGGTTCTCTTCGGAGATGCCGTGGCCGGAGTCGGCGATCGACAGCTCCACCGCCGCCGACTCGTCGACGTAGCGGGCAGCGACCCTCAGCCGCCGCGGCGCCCGTCCGCGCATCGCCTGCTCGGCATTGAGCACGAGATTGAGCAGCGCCTGCTGAAGCTGGCCGGCATCGGCCAGCACTCGCGGCAGCTCGGCCTCGAACGTGGCCTCAAGATCGATCGCGCTCAGCCGGAACTCGTATGACCGCAGCGCGAGCACGCGGTTGAAGAGATCCGCCACGTCCTGCGGCGCGCGCTCCGCGGTCTGCCGCCGCGCGAACGCGAGGAGGTTCCGCACGATCTTGGCGGCGCGCTCGGATTCCTCGGCGATGCGGCGGACGTCGCGTGCCACGTCCACGCCGGGCCGGAGCAGTTGATCGGGCGCTGCGGAGCGCAGCTCGTCTTCCACCAGCTGCGCGTACCCGATGACGCTCGTGAGCGGGTTGTTCAACTCGTGGGCGACGCCTGCGACGAGTTGTCCGATCGCCGAGAGCTTCTCCGCCTGCAGCAGCTGGGCCTGCGTCGTCTTCAGCCGATCCACGGTCGCGAGGAGGCGCGCGTTCGTGCCGGCCAGTTCGTCGCTCATCTGCCGCAGGCGGCGGGCGCTGCCGATCTCCGCCGTGACGTTCTTCGCAATCTGCACCACGGCGCCATCGGAGATGCCGGGAACCGGACACGTGGTCACGCTGAAGATGCGCTCGTCGGGAAGCGTCACATCGTCCCGGGCGCACTCGCTGGTGGCGGCGCGGCCGACGGCGCAGGCCGGGTACGTACCTCCGCACAGCCCGACCGCATCGCACCTGAGACCGTTCAGCGCCGTGACCGGACGCCCGAGATGCGCGGCCAGCGCGGTGTTGCCGCGCAGCAGTCTTCCCTGGCCGTCGAACACCGCGATCGGGTCGCCGATCGCATCGAACGTCGCTTCCCATTGCCGCTTTCCGAGCTGCGCGAACGAGGCCAGCCGCGCGTTCTGGACGGCGACGCCAATCTGGTTCGCGATGATCGCCAGGAGCCGCACGTCGGCACGCGAGAAGCGATACGGGGACGTGCTGCCCATCGACAACGTGCCCACCAGCTCGGCGCCCGCGAACATCGGGACGCTCACCGCCGATCGAATGGGCAGCGCCGCGGCAACGTCCTCTGCGACGAGATCGGCGAGGTCGCCGATGATGACGGCGCCGCGTGTTTCGAGTACGCGGTCGCTGGGCCGCGGGACGAGTGCCGCGGTCCCGTCCGTCCACAACATCCGGATGTCCCGCGGCCCGACGAAGGCCGCTTCGTCGAAGCCGCCGGTGTGCGGGTTCATCAGGCGCGCCGAAGCGCCGCTCGCGTCGAGCACCTGGATGAGCCGCTGCAGGGCGCGTCCGAGCAGATCGCGTGGATCGAGCGACCCGCGGAGATCGTCGCCGATGTCGTTGATCAGCTGCAGCTCCCAGACCAGACGCCGGTTCGCCTGGTTCATCCGGCGATGCTCGACGGCTCTGGCGACCTTAGCGAACAGCTGATCGAGATCGAACGGCTTCGGGACGAACGCGAAGGCGTCCAGCTCGTAGGAGGCAATCGCCGAGGCGACGGACGTCGTCCCGGAGATCACGATGATCTCGACGTCCGGTGCGCGCGCCTTGATGCGGCGGACGACGTCGAGGCCCGATTCAGAGCCGAGCACGAGATCGACGAGCGCCACCTGCAGCGGTCCCCGGTCGAGGGCGGCAGCGGTCTCCGCAAGGCTCGATGCGGTCGCGACCCTGTACCCGTGAGCCTGCGCGCTCTGCGCGAGCAGCGCGAGCAGGTCCGGATCGTCGTCGACGACGAGCAAGTGAACGGAGTCGGGCATCTGCGTAGCTGAAACGCAGCGGCAACGCCGCGGCGCGCTGCGGCGTGTGCAAGCGCTGAGCCCAAACCGCTCACTCAAGAAATGTTGGGAATCTGGGGTTCGACGAAGCGGCCGAACGCGGGGACGTTTCAGGCGCGAAACACGGGATGTTTCACGCGTGCATCATTCCGCCCGCGCGTCGGCGGATATCTGATGCTTCTTCATCAGCCGCCAGAGCGTGGTGCGGCTCACTTGGAGTTCGCGGGCCGCGGCGCCGATCTCGCCGTGGTGCCGCGCGAGCGTCGCGACGATCATCTCGCGCTCGGCCCGTTCACGAGCCGCCGCGACCGATCCCTCGCACGCGCGTGATGCCGCATCCGAGCCCCGCAGCGCGAACAGCTCCTCCGGCAGATCGTCGCGGTCAATCATCGGTCCGCGCGCGACGGCAACGGCGCGTTGAACGATGTGCTCCAGCTCGCGGACGTTGCCCGGATATTCGTACGCGAGCAGCGCCTCGCGTGCGGCGTCGCTGATGCCCGATACGGTGTCGCCGCCGTACCGGCGCACGAAATGATCGAGGAGGCGCTCGACGTCGCCGGTACGCTCGCGCAGGGGACGGAGGTGGATGCGGTGCACGTTGAGGCGGTAGAACAGATCCGCGCGAAACGAACCGGCATCGACGGCGGCGGCCAGATCGGCGTTGGTCGCGGCGACGAACCGCACGTCGACGCGGCGCGCGTCGTTCTCGCCGATCCGGCGGACCTCGCCCGCCTCGAGCACGCGCAGCAGCTTCGCCTGCACCGTCGCGGGGAGCGTGCCGACCTCGTCGAGGAAGAGCGTCCCGCCGTTCGCGTGCTCGATGAGCCCCGCGCGTGCGGACGCCGCGCCGGTGAACGCTCCCCGCGCGTGCCCGAACAGCTCCGCCTCCAGCAGCGACTCCGCCAATGCCGCGCAGTTCACCGGAACGAATGGCCCGGCCGCCCTCGGGCTCGCGGCGTGCAGCGCGCGCGCCACCAGCTCTTTTCCGGTCCCCGTGTCTCCGGTCACGAGCACGGTCCCGGGCGCGGCGGCCGCGCGGCCGATCAGCCCCTTCACGCGCCGGATCGACTCGCTGTCGCCGACCAATGCGTCGAGCGTGTCCGACCCGCGCATCTGCCGCTGCAGCAGATCGACCTGCCGCGCGAGCTGCCGTCGATCTGCCGCGGATCGCACGCGCATCAACAGCTCGTCGCGAAAGAACGGCTTCTGCACGAAGTCGACGGCGCCGAGCTTCATCGCCTCTACGGCGGAGTCCACGGTGCCGAAGCCGGTCATGACGATGAACGCGGAATCGACCCGGTTGTCACGCAGCCTGCGGAGCACGTCGAGCCCGGAGATTCCCGACATGCGCATGTCGGACAGGATCACGTCGTAGGCGTTCCCGCGCGCGAGGTCGAGCCCCTCTTCCCCGCTCGCGGCGGTCTGGACCGTGTAGCCCGCCGAGTGCAGCATGCGTGTCATGCTCTCCCGGACGCCGGGATCGTCGTCGATGACGAGGATGCGCGACACGGACGATAAGTGTATCCAGATCGTGCGAAAGGTGCTAAGGGTGCCGAGAGAGCGGAACGTGCGAGTCCCGAACGCGCTGAAGGTCCTGGCGGCGGTTGCCGCGTGCGCCATTGTGGTGGCCTGTGCGGCGCGGCTGCGGCCGGGAGCGCCCGTCGCCGGCAACGGCGTCCTCCCGAAGTCCGTCCGCGTGCAGATGCGCGAGGGAGGCCGGCTCGTCGTCCGAAGCGTGCCCCTCGAAGACTACGTCGCCGGCGCAGCGATAGCGGAATTCGATCCGGCGAACGGCAATCCGGATAGCGTCGAGCGGATGTTCGAAGTCCAGTCCATCGTCGCGCGCACGTACGCGGCGATGCACCTCGGACGGCACGCCGCCGAAGGATTCGATCTCTGCTCCAGCACGCACTGTCAGCTGTTCGATCCCGCCCGCCTCGTGCGCTCCAAGTGGTCGAGCGCCGTGACGACCGCGGTCGGCCGGACCCGCGGCGAGCTGCTCTTCTTTCACGATGCCCCGGCGCGCGTGTTCTTCCACGCAGACTGCGGCGGCCGCACCAGCAGCGCCGCCGACGTCTGGGGCGGCGCGCCCGTCGCCTACCTGCACGGCGTCCGCGACGAGGGAGCCGCGCGGCGCGCACATGCCGACTGGCATTACGCGGCAACGCGGGAGGAACTGCGAGACGCGCTGAACGGCGACGCACGCACCCGAGTCGGCGCCTCGCTCGATCGCATCGAGGTATCCGCGCGCGACGGCGCGGGGCGCGCAACGGAGATCACGCTGCGCGGCACACGGACGGTAACCGTCGAGGGCGACCTCTTCCGCGACGTCCTCTCGCGCAGCCTGGGCGCGAAGAGCATCCGCAGCACGCTCCTCACGATCAGCCGCAGCGGCGACGATTTCTCGTTTGCGGGGCGCGGGTTCGGCCACGGCGTGGGACTCTGCCAGGTCGGCGCCCTCGCCCGCGTGACAGCCGGCGCTTCGCCAACAGCCGTGCTCGAGTTCTACTTTCCGGGCACGAAGCTCGGACGGGCCCGCCCAAAGGACACCGCTCGAGCTGGGGCTCCCTGATAAAATGAAAGATCCGGCCCGGCAGCATCGGGTAAACGCCCGGAGCCGGGTGGCGTATCTTCATGACAGGAACGTCTGCAGCGCTCGTTGCTTCCCGTGAGGCGGACGCCTCGGCGGCGTCGGCCGTCAAAAGCCTGCAGGCCCAGGGGCAGCACGCCGAGGCCCGCGAACGATATGCCGAGGTCGTCGCACGGCACCAGCGCCGGGCAAACCGAATTGCGTATCACTATCTTCGCGATGCTGCGGAAGCGGACGAGGCGGTGCAGGACGCGTTCGTGAAGGCGTACGCGCACCTGGCGTCGTTCCGCGAAGAGCTGCCGTTCGACGTCTGGTTCACGCGGATCCTGATCAACGGATGCCTCGACCGCATCAAGGCCCGCACGCGCCGGGAACGCTGGATCGTCCCGATGAGCGCGGCATCGCCGGCTCCTCAGGGCGACGGGCCGACAATCGATCGGGACTTGGCCGAGCGGACGGCCGGCGCCGGCCCCACGCCGGAGGACGCGCTGCTCGCGCGGGAACGCCGGCGCGCAATCGCGTCGGCCCTGGCAAAGCTGCCGGAGCGGCAGCGGGCGGTGTTCGTGCTCAGCCAGGTCGAGGGCTGCACGTCGCGTGAGGTGAGCGCGTTGACGGGCCTCAACGAATCGACCGTGCGCGTGCACCTGTTTCGGGCGATACGGAAGCTGCGGACGCTGCTCGCGCCCGACGGGGCGCCGGCAGCCGCGATCGCGGGGAAAGGAAAACGCCGTGTCACTTCTTGAGCGCCTCCGCCGGGGTCATCTCGATGACCGTGAGTTCGCGCGCCTCTGGACGACCGGCGTCGGGCACCCCCACCTCGAGGGCTGCGCCACGTGCCGCGCCCGGTTCGAAGACTTCGATCGGTGGGTGATGGGGATCGGCGCGGAGGTCCGCGGCGAAGCCGACCGGGCCATGACCGCGGAGCGCCTGTCGGCACAACAGATCCAGATCGCGCGCCGTCTGGAGGCGCTCGAACGGCCCGCGCGCGTCATTGCCTTTCCGAAGGCCGCTCGCGCGGTGATCAGCGGCAACTCGCACGCGCGCCGGTGGGTCACCGTCGCCGCCGCCGCGGGGCTCATCGCCGGCATCGGGCTCGGCCAGATCGTCGATCTGCACCGCGGGATCGAGACGGCGGCTGGTCCGGCCTCCGCGTCGCACATCGTGGCAACCGATACGACCGCGCGGCGCGACGTCGGCCGAACCGCCGCGGCGAACGTCGCGGACGTCGATATGCTCCTCAACCCCGATTCGTGGACGCAGCCGCACGTGAACGCGCTGGGCGCCCTCGAGGATCTCACGCCGCACGCACGCGAGCTGACGGATCGTCCCCGGTAACGTGAGCCGAACGCAGCCCCTGATCTTCCGCAAGGGCCTCGACATGAAAGAGGCCGTCGCGGGAGAGCTGGCCGCCGCCTATCACAGCAAGCTCGTCGATCAGGTACGCACCTCCGACTTCCGCTACGAGGCCGGCAGGCTCACCGTCCACCTCGCGCGCGAATTCGGCTTCTGCTACGGCGTCGACCGCGCCGTCGATTACGCGTACCAGGCACGGCGGCGCTTCCCCGATCGCAACGTCTTTCTGACGGGCGAGATCATCCACAACCCGCACGTCAACGATCGCCTCCGCGCGGCCGGCATCCGTTTCCTGAGCGACGCGGAGGAACAGCGCCACGAGATCGGCCCCGATGACGTCGTGATTCTGCCGGCGTTCGGCGTGAGCGTCGGCGAAATGCTGCGCTTGACGGAACGCGGCTGCACACTCGTCGACACGACCTGCGGGTCCGTGCTGAACGTCTGGAAGAACGTCGTCCGCTACGCTCAGGACGGCTTCACCGCGATCATTCACGGCAAGTTCCGCCACGAGGAGACACGCGCCACGGCGTCGCAGGCGTTGAAGTTTCCGAAAGGCCGGTATCTCATCGTGCTCGATCGGGCCCAGGCGTCCCTCGTCTGCGAGTACATTCGCGGAAACGGGAACCGCGAAGCCTTCCTGGAGCGCTTCGCCGGCGCGGCCTCTCCGGGATTCGATCCCGACACCGATCTCGCGCGAATCGGGTGCGCCAATCAGACGACGATGCTGATGTCGGAGTCGCTGGAAATCGGCGAGATGTTCCGCGACGCGATGCGGGATCGATACGGCGAGCAGGCGCTCGCCTCGCACTTCCGGGCGTTCGACACAATCTGCAGCGCCACACAGGAGCGTCAGGACGCCGTCGAGGCGCTCCTCAACTCGACAGCGCTCGACCTGATGATCGTCGTCGGCGGCTACAACAGCAGCAATACGTGCAACCTCGCACGCATTTGCGCGGACCGCGTCCGCACGTACCACATCGCGGATCCAGGCTGCCTCCTCTCGCCCGCCGAGATCCGGCACCGGCCCATCGGCGCGCCGTCGACCGCCAGCGCGCCGGAGATTCACACGACGGACTGGCTGCCGCCCCGCGGACCGATCGTCGTCGGATTGACCGCGGGCGCCTCGACGCCCAACAACATCGTCGGCCAGGTGATCGAAACCTTGTCTAGCTATGCAACAGGGGCACCGCGCGAGCAGGACCGTTGCGGGGACTGGCCGTGAAGTGCAGCGAAGCCGCGGCCAGGGAGCGCAATGGTCCTGCGCGCCCGGTGGCTTTCAGGTCAGAACAGCGACCGCGACGAGCGGACACATGACGTCGAAGCTGTCGCTCGCGAAATCCACCGCAATCTCGCCGTCGTCGTTGTCGTAAGACACGAGCAAGGTCACCTCGAATACCCCGACCCCGTTCGGCGGAAGCACGAACAGCTGGTACGTGACGTCGAAGTTTCCGCTGACCGCCTGTACTTCGATGTCCCCGACGGACTCGAAGTATCCGCCGCCGTCCGCCGACAGGTTCAGGGCGTCGCGCGTCTGTGTCGCCTCACCCACGGGCCTGGTCGGCGGCTGGTTCCACCATTCCCAGACATTGAGGAACGCTTTCAGATGCAGATGGCTGGATCCGCCGGGGAAGATGCCGGCGGTCCCGCCGTCCGCGCTCGCCCGGCACGAGCCGTTGAGCCTGAGATACGACGCGATATTCACGGCCGTGAAACTGTCGTTCGGATTTTCGAACACGAAGATGAACCGGAGGTTCTCTTCCCCCGAGCCTTTGGATGACTGGCCGGAGATCTTCGCCCAGTTGTTTCCGGGCTCGATGTGCGAGTCCTCCAGCTCCAGGCCGTTCGTGGGCCAGATGATGAACGGCTTGTCGATGACGATGTACCCCGGCACGAACGGGGACTTCAGCGAGACATCAGGCAGCCGCAAACGATCGACCGTCTCGTGCCAGCTTCGTGCGCTGTCGCGGAGCATGTTCGCGACGGAAACAGACTGTTTGCGCACCGCCGCGAGCTGCTGATCGACAAGGCGGCGCCGCTCGCCCTCCGCGTTTGCGCGAGCCGTCTCGAATGCAGCGACGTCGAGACCTGTCTTTCGCCAGTAGGGCGTGAGAAGTTTTTGGGCGGTGTGCCGGACGCGAGCGCGCTCCGCACGTGCGCCCTGGGCAAGTTTGTGGTCAGCCGCCCGCCGCTTGTCCAAGGCCGACAGCGCGGCCTTGATCTGCGACTCTGTCACTTTCGGCTGAGGGCTTCGCTTCACCTTGGCCATCGCGCTCCCCTTCTCAATCGTTGCTGTCGCAACTACTCTGTCAACTGAGGATGCCGATCACGAGCGACGGGCACATCACCTGAAAGCCACTGCTGGCGAAATTGACTTGAACCATGCCGCCGTCCGAATTGTCATAGACGAACGCGAGCGTCACCTCGAACACGGCCACGCCATTCGGCGGGATCAGGAACAAGCTGCGGCTCAGATCGAAGGTACCCGCGACGCTCGCCGATTCCACGGTGCCGCCGCCAAGATTGCTCAGCACACCCCCGCCGCTCGCGGAAAGGGTCAAGACATGTTGCGCCTGCGTCGCCTGCGGAAAGGGGGACGTCGGCGGCTGGTTCCACCACTCGAGAACGTTCAGGCGCGCGTCGACATACAGATTGCTCACGCTCCCCGACAGATACCCGCCCTCCTCGAACTCGTCGCACTCGCCGTTCAGCATCAGGTTCGATGCCACGTTGACGATCACCCAGCTGTCCTTCGGGTTCTGCCACACGAAGATGAACCGCAGGTTCTCGAACCCGTAGCTCTTGCGCCACTGGGCGTTGATCTTTGCGGTGTTGTTCCCGGGCTGGATCTGCGAATCGATCAGTTCCAGGTCGTTGGTGGGCCAGATGATGAACGGCGTCGCAACGACGTCGAAGACGGGCACGAAATCCGAGACGAGCGTGCCGTCGCGAAAATGCTCGATCGCGTTCTGCCAGCTCGCAACCGCGCCTTTCAGCTCTTTCGTCACCGCAGGCGAACGCCTCGCCGCCTCCGTGCGCCTTTGCTTCACGACGCGGTTGAGGGCCGTTTCATTCTGAGTCCGCAGCTTCTCCAGCGCGGTGAAATCGAAGCCGGACTGTCTCGAGTACGATGTGAAGAGTCTTTCTCCCGCTCGACGGCGCGCCTGCGCGCCTGGAAGCGCCGTCTTGCGAAGCGCTATTTCCTCGCGGGCCTTCGCATCACGCGCGCGCATCACCGCCTTGATCTGGGATGGCGTGACCTTCGTCTTCGCAGGCTCCTTCACTCGAGGCATCGCGCGCTCCTGTCTTCGCCGCTTCTTTTGACGGATCGTTCCTGCCGGCCGTTCAGTGTCGCGGCGCGTCAGCTGGCAAGCTCATCGATCCAGCCGCGACAACTGCTTTCCATCGATCGCCGTCACGACGATGCGTACGGTACGGCCGTTCTCACGAACGAGAAAACGATGGAGCTCGCTGCCGGGCTTCGCGATGAGCGTCGTGTCGGGTCCGACCGAGAAGTAGCCCTCCTGGGACTCGTGCTCGGCGGAGCTCACTTTGGCGGTAATGGCCGTCTCGTCTCTGTCGGAGGCGCGGCCCAAGCTCAAGCCGACGAAGAGGGCGATGAGGACGAGGACGGCGGTCAGCGTTCCACGCACGAATGATCTCCTGCCGCCGTGTCGCAATCGACATGCCATGCAAGCCCTTCCGCATCAGTCACTTATCGTTCCCCTACCGCCGCCCCCTTCGCAAATGTCCTGCCGCCCAGCGTAAACAGCCGGGAGACGCGGGTCGTAATAGCGCATGAAAGTTCTACATCCCGGCGTCGCGCCGGGCCTCAGCAAAAAGAAACTTTGATGGTAAGGCATATTTCGTGGCTGCTGTCCGGTGTCCTCCTGCTACCGTCGTGGGCCGGAGCGGCCGTTGCGTGTGAGCACATCGCAGGCACGAGCGACGCCCAGCAGCAGGCCCGTCCGGCCGACGACTCCTCTCGGCGCGGCGACGGCCGCGGCGATTCACCGCGGCGTCCGTGGTGGATCGACGAGCACGCGCGCGCCGAGCTGAGCATTACCGACCAGCAATCGGCCAGCATCGATCAGGTCTGGCAGAAGAGCCTGCCCAGGCTCCGCGAAGCGCGCCAGCGGCTGGACACGCTCGAGGACGTGCTCTCGCAAATGATTCTCGACGCCGCGGACGAAACTGCCGTCGTGGCGCAGATCGAGCGCGTCGAAAGCGCGCGCGCCGAGGCG
>JBKPTE010000120.1:0-33403 GCA_046735335.1 Acidobacteriota bacterium
ATCCGCGGCCGCGTGCCCGACGGGGGCGGATCCGATCCGCTGAGTCCAATCGACCTCGCCGTTCTGTTGCTTCACGCAGTAGAACCGGCGATCCGACGCGCCGACGTAGACGCGATCGTTCGTCGCGAACGGCGATTCCGGGACGCCGTCGAGCGCGTGCTCCCACAGCGGCGCGCCGCTCGGCACCGACAACGCCACGACCTGCTTGTTGGTGAGCGAGATGAACAGGCGGTCGCCGTCGATCGCCGGCTGCGACAGAGACTCGCCAACCTCGTTGTGCCAGACGCGCGAGCCGTCGGCCGCGCGAATCGCAACGACGTCCTTCGCAGCGATGGCAATCAGCCATCCAGCGTGGGCGAGAAGCGGGGCGGTGACTGCGACGGGAGCTTCCCAGATTGTGCTGCCATCCTCCGCGCGCAGCGCGCAGATCGTGGACTTCGTTGCGGCAAACACGATCCCCGCATCGACGATGAGCGGTTGCACCGCGACCAGCCCGCGCCGCCAGCGCTCCTTTCCGTCCCGAGCGTCGTAGGAAACGACCGTCCCGGCGTCCATCGCCAGGTACACGCGTTCCTGATCGGCCACCGGTGATGCACCCTGAAGCGGAGGCCCCGCAAGATCGATCGACCAGCGGAGCGACAGCGGGAACGGGCCGCGTTCGGGGACGGCCTGGGGAGCCGCGTGGAGGGATGCGCCGCCCGCGAGCAGCAGCGCTCCGATGAGCGTGAGCGCCCCCACAAATCTACAAGATGTTGTGGTGCGGAAGGGCAGCACACCCTATAATAGCGTGCAGTTCGTCACCTTCACTGACGGCCGCTCCCCTCGTGAATCATCAAACGCTCGTCGTTCTGGACTTCGGCTCGCAGTTCACGCAGCTGATTGCGCGCCGCCTGCGCGAGCTGTCGGTTTACTCGGAAATCCTGCCGTTCAACACGCCGATCGCGGAGATTGCCGCACGCCGTCCGGCGGGGATCATCCTCTCGGGTGGACCACGCAGCGTCTCGGAGCCAACCGCACCGCGTCCCGACACGAAGATCTTCGACGCCGGCGTCCCGGTCCTCGGGATCTGCTACGGCATGCAGCTCATGACGGACGTGCTCGGCGGAGAAGTGGCGCCCGCGCCGCAGCGCGAGTTCGGTCATGCCACGATTCGGATCGCCGAAAATGCGCCGCTGCTCTCGTCGGTCCCAAGCGAGCTGCGCGTCTGGGCGAGCCACGGCGACTTCGTGAAGGCCGCGCCTTCAGGCTTTGCCGTGACGGCCACCAGCGCGAACGCTCCGGTCGCCGCGATGGCGGACGAGGATCGCAGATTCTACGCGCTCCTGTTCCACCCCGAGGTGGCACATACGGATCGGGGTACGGAGATCCTCCGAAACTTTGCCTTCGATATCTGCGGCTGCACCGGCGACTGGACCATGGCGTCGTTCGTGCAGGAGACGGTGGAGAAGATCCGGCGGCAGGTTGGCGAGGGGCGGGTCGTCTGCGGGCTGAGCGGCGGCGTGGATTCCACCGTGGCCGCGCTGTTGATTCACCGCGCCGTTGGCGATCGCCTGACGTGCATCTTCGTCGACAACGGCGTGATGCGGCTCGACGAGGCGGATCAGATCCGGCGGCGGTTCGAGCGGCTGCAGCTGCCGCTCGTGTTCGCCGACGCCTCCGATCTGTTTCTCGACCGGCTCTCGGGCATCACGGATCCGGAGCAGAAGCGCAAGATCATCGGTGCGGCGTTCATCGACGTCTTCGAAGACGAGGCGCGCACGCGCGGCACGTTCGATTTCCTGGCGCAGGGGACGCTGTATCCCGACGTGATCGAGAGCGTGTCCGTCATCGGCCCGTCGCACGTGATCAAGAGCCATCACAACGTCGGGGGCCTGCCGGAGCGGATGCGGTTCACGCTCGTCGAACCCTTGCGTCAATTGTTCAAGGACGAAGTGCGGGAAGTCGGCAAGGAGCTCGGGCTCGACGACGAATTCGTCTGGCGGCAGCCGTTTCCCGGTCCCGGACTCGCGGTGCGCATCCTGGGGGAGGTGACCACCTCGCGGCTCAATCTGGTGCGGCGCGCCGATGCGATCGTCGCCGAGGAGGTCAAGCGCGCCGGGTGGTACCGGCGCCTGTGGCAGTCGTTTGCGGTGCTGCTGCCCGTCCAGAGCGTGGGCGTGATGGGGGACGCCCGGACGTACGAATACACGGTGGCCATCAGAGCGGTCGAGAGCAAGGATGGCATGACGGCGGACTGGGCGCGCCTGCCGCACGACCTGCTCGCGTCCATCTCGTCTCGGATCGTCAACGAGGTGAAGGGCATCAACCGCGTGGTCTACGACGTCAGTTCCAAACCACCCTCTACAATAGAGTGGGAGTAGCGGTCAATGACGAATGACGAACGTCGAACGACGAATGGTATGCGGCACTATCCGTCATTGTTCATTTCGTCATTGTCCGCGATTCGTCATTCGCCGTTCGTCGTTCGTCATTGACCATGGACTTCGTACATCTCCATCTGCACTCTGAGTACTCCCTCCTGGACGGCGCATGCCGCATCGAGGAACTGCTCGACCGCGCGGTGCAGCTGAAGATGCCGGCGATGGCGATTACGGAACACGGCAACATGTTCTCGTCGATCGTCTTTCACGACCAGGCGCGCAAGCGCGGCATCAATCCCATCCTGGGCTGCGAGGTGTACGTCGCGCCCGGCGACCGGCGGACCCGGAACGGCACGCCAGGGGAAACGGCGAACCATCTCGTGCTGCTCGCCGAAACGAAAGAGGGCTACCACAACCTGATCAAGCTCGTCTCGTCCGGGTACACCGAGGGCTTCTATTACAAGCCGCGCATCGACAAGGACCTGCTCGCCCGGCACGCACGCGGACTGATCGGCCTCAGCAGTTGCCTCAAAGGGGAAGTCGCCACCGGCATCCGGACCGAACAGCAACAGAAGGCCATGCACGCGGCCGCGACCTACCGTGACATTCTCGGGCGCGACAATTTCTTCCTGGAGATGCAGTACCAGGGAATCGAAGAGCAGAAGGTCGTCAATGCAGGCCTGCAGCCGATTGCGCGCGACCTGGGCCTGGATCTCGTCGTCACCAACGACGTCCACTATCTCGAGAACTCCGACTTCAAGCCGCACGACGTCCTGCTCTGCATCGGCACGGGCAAGTCGGTCAACGACGCCGAGCGCCTCAAGTACCACGGCGATCAGTTCTACCTGAAGACCGCCGAAGAGATGCTTGACGTGTTCGCGGATTACGCGGACGCCGTCCGCCGGACCGTGCGGATCGCGGAGCGCTGCAACGTCGATCTCTCGTTCAAGGAGAACTACCTCCCGAACTTCGAGGTGCCAGACGGGTTCACGCTCGACGAGTACTTCGAGCACATCGTCCGGCAGGGCTTCGAGATGCGGCTGCCGCGCCTGCGCGAGCTGCAGGCGAAGGGGCAGCTGGCGCACACGGTCGACGAGTACGAGCGGCGGCTCTCGTACGAGATCGACATGATCAAGAAGATGAAGTACCCGGGCTACTTCTGCATCGTCTGGGACTTCATCCGGTATGCCCGCGAGCAGGGGATTCCGGTCGGCCCCGGCCGCGGCTCGGCGGCGGGCAGCTTCGTGGCGTACTGCCTGCGCATCACCGACGTCGATCCGATGGAGTACGACCTGATCTTCGAGCGCTTCCTCAACCCCGAGCGCGTCTCGCTGCCCGACATCGACATCGACTTCTGCGAGCGCCGCCGCGGCGAGGTCATCGAATACGTCACGCAGAAGTACGGCCGCGAGAATGTCGCGCAGATCATCACGTTCGGGACGATGAAGGCGCGGGCGGTGGTTCGGGACGTCGCGCGCGTGATGGACATTCCGTATGCGGATGCCGATCGGGTCGCCAAAGCCGTCCCGCCGGCGCTCGACATGACGCTCGAGAAGGCGCTCGCCGAGAGCCCCCCGCTCAAGGAGCTGGAGCAGAAGGACGAGCGTGTGAAGGAACTGCTCGCGGTTGCGCGGCGCCTCGAGGGGATGACGCGTCACGCCTCCGTGCACGCCGCCGGCGTTGTCATCGCGCCGCGGCCGCTCACCGAGTTCGTCCCGCTCTACAAGAGCCAGAAGGACGAAATCGTCACGCAGTGGGCGATGAAAGAGGTCGAGCGGGTCGGCCTCCTGAAGATGGATTTCCTGGGTCTCAGCACCCTGACGCTGATCGCCGACTGCCTGGCCGAGATCGAGCGGACGGAGGGGATCGATCTCGACATCGACGCAATCCCGCTGAACGACGAGAAGACCTACAAGCTGTTTTCGGACGGGCAGACCTACGGCGTGTTCCAGTTCGAGAGCTCCGGCATGCGCGAGCTGCTGCGCAAGGCGAAGCCCGCGCGCCTCGACGACCTGATCGCGCTGAACGCGCTCTATCGTCCCGGCCCGCTGAAGAGCGGGATGGTCGACGACTTCATCGCGCGCAAGCAGGGGAAGACCGAGGTCAAGTACGAGCTGAAGCAGCTCGAGCCGATCCTCGCCGACACGTACGGCGTCATCGCGTACCAGGAACAGGTCATGCGGATCGCGGCGGTCCTGGCCGGATTCACGATGGGGCAGTCCGACGTGCTGCGCAAGGCCATGGGCAAGAAGGATCCGAAGGTCATGGCCAAGCAGCGCGAGGCGTTCATGGCCGGCGCGCTGAAGAACGGAATCCACGAAAAAAAGGCCCAGAAGATCTTCGACCTGATGGAGTTCTTCGCGGGCTACGGCTTCAACAAGTCGCACTCGACGACCTACGCGTGGGTCGCGTATCAGACCGCGTTCCTGAAAGCGAACTATCCGTCGCATTTCATGGCGGCGCTGCTGACGATCGAGGCGGCAAACACCGACAAGCTCGCGATGTACCTCGGTGAATGCCGCGAGCTGGGTATTCCGATCCTTCCACCCGACATCAACGCGAGCCAGCTCGCCTTTACGGTCGAGACGTCGCGCGCGGCGCAGGCGGTGCTCGACGGAATCACGCTGCCCAATCCACCCGTCCGCTTCGGCCTCTGTGCCGTCAAGAACGTCGGCGAAGGAGCGATTCGCTCGATGCTCGGCGTCCGTGAGACGCGCGGGCGGATCGACTCGCTGTTCACGCTCTGCGAAGAGGTCGATCAGCGGCTCGTCAACAAGCGGCCGATTGAGAGTCTCATCAAAGCCGGCGCGTTCGACGACATGGCCGATGGGCCCGTCCCGTCACGACGCGCACGGCTGTTTGCGGCGGTGGACAAGGCGGTCGAGCACGGCAGCCGCCATCAGCGCAATCGGGAGGAAGGGATGGTCTCCTTCTTCGACCTGGCGTACGACGATGAGCCCGCGGCAGCCATTCCGCTGCCGAACGTGCCGGCGTGGACCGAGGCGCAGCAGCTCGCGTTCGAGAAGGAAGCGCTTGGCTTGTACATGTCGGGCCATCCCCTCGAGCGCTTCAGCGAAGAGCTGAAGGCCTTCGGCGCTCAGCGGATCGGCGAGGTGACGGCGTCGCTCGCCGACGTCTGGGTGCCGGGGATCATCAGCGGCATCCGCCCGCTGAAGACGAAGAAAGGCGACCGCATGGCGGTGTTCGTCCTCGACGACATCGCCGGCGGCATCGAGGTCGTGGTGTTTCCCGAGACGTTCGCGAAACACGGCTCGCTCATTGCGGCGGACGCGATGGTTCTGGTCCGCGGCAAGTTCGAGAAGGACGAGGAGTCGGCGCGGCTCGTCGCCACCGAGCTGATGCCGATCGCCGCCCTGCGCGAGCGCACGACGCGCGAGGTCGTCATTCACCTGCCCGCCTCGTCGCGCAACACGTTCGAAGCGCTCTCGGAGCTGCTCGCGCGCCATCGCGGCGACCGCCGCGTGTCAATCGAGCTGGCCGTGAAGAGCGCGGACAAGCCGCTGCGCGTGCGCGCGGACGTCGCGCTGCGCGTCCGGCCGTCCGAGAAGCTCGTCGAGGAAGTCGAACAACTGTGCGGCGCCGGGAGCGTCGAGCTGCGGTGATGGCGCAACTCTATGCCGACTGAGTTACTCGAGTTCGAAGAACCCGTCGGCGTGCTGCTGAAGGAGATCGAGGCGCTCAGCATGCTGCCGGCGACGCCGGATCGCGAGCGTGAGATCGAGAGCCTGCGCCGCCGCGCCGACTCCATCCGAGCGGAGATCTACGCGACGCTGACGCCGTGGCAGCGCGTCCTCGTCGCGCGGCATCCGAACCGGCCGAACACGCTGGACTACGTCGAGCGGCTGTTCACCGAGTTCGACGAGCTGCACGGCGACCGCCGCTTCGCGGACGACCATGCGATCGTGACCGGAACCGCCCTCTACAAAGGCGAGCCCATCGTCATCGTCGGGCACCAGAAAGGGCGGGACACGAAGCAGAAGATCTTCAGGAACTTCGGGTACGCGCGACCGGAAGGCTATCGAAAGGCGCTCCGGATGCTGCAGTTCGCGCAGAAGTTCGGCCGTCCGGTCGTCGTGTTCATCGACACTCCGGCCGCCTACCCCGGCATGGAATCGGAGGAACGCGGCGTCGCGGAGGCGATCGCGCTGAACCTGCGCGAGATGATGATGGTCGAAGTGCCCATTGTCGTGATCGTCTGCGGCGAGGGGGGAAGCGGCGGAGCGCTCGGGATTGCGGTGGGCGACAGGGTCCTGATGCAGGAGTTCTCGGTTTACAGCGTGATCCCGCCGGAAGGATGCGCGGCCATCCTGTGGCGCGATGCGAACCGCAAGATCGAGGCGGCTGAGGCGCTGAAGATTACCGCGCCCGACATGCTCTCGCTGGGCCTCATCGACGGGATCATTCCGGAGCCGAACGGCGGCGCGCACAACGACTACGATGCGGCCACCGCGCTCGTCGATCAGGCGCTGGCGCAGGCGCTCGAGGAGCTGCGCCCGCTCTCGAATCAGGAACGCCTCGATCGGCGCTACGAAAAGTTCCGCCGCATGGGCGCCGAGGGCAGCGCGTTCGTCGATATGGGCAAGTCCTCCGAGTCCTCGAAAGCCGAACCCTGATGCGGCTCGTCTGGCACCATCTGCCGTGCAACGACGCCGATGCGCAACTGCTCGGCGCCGCGCTCAACGTGCACCCGACGATCGCGCGGCTGCTGTGCCTGCGCGGCCTCGGCGACGTCGAACGGGCTGCCCGCTTTCTCGATCCGGCGCTCGACCATCTCCACGATCCGTTTCTGCTCGCCGATCTGATGAAAGCGGTCCAGCGGATCGAGGGGGCGATTGCACGCAGGGAGCGCGTCGCCATTCACGGCGATTACGACGTCGACGGGATTACGTCCACCGTGATCCTGCGCCGGGCGATCGAGATGCTCGGCGGCGACGTCGTGCACTTCATCCCCGAACGCCTGCGCGACGGGTATGGACTGCAGCCCGCGGCGATCGACCGGCTGCACGCCGAGGGCGTCCACCTGATCGTGTCGGTGGATTGCGGCATTCGCGGGACGGATGCCGCGCGCCGCGCCGCGGAGCTCGGCGTCGACCTCATCATCACGGATCACCACGAGCCGGACGCGGATCTTCCTCCCGCGCTCGCCGTGATCAACCCGAAGCGGCACGACTGCACGTACCCCGACAAGAACCTGGCGGGCGTCGGCGTCGCGCTGAAGCTCGTGCAGGCGCTGTGCAGCCGGGCGGACCGTTTACGATGGCTGCCCGCCTTCGTGAAGATTGCCGCGATCGGGACGCTCGCCGACGTCGTCCCTCTCGTCGGCGAGAATCGGGTCATTGCCAAGCTCGGGCTGGCGAGCCTGAGCACGAGCCGCCATACCGTCGGCTTGCGCGCGCTCCTCGAGGCCTCCGGCTTGACCGGAAAATCCATCGACAGTTATCACGTGTCGTTCATGCTCGCCCCGCGCGTGAACGCGGCCGGACGCATGAGCACGCCCGATATCGCCACGCGGCTCCTGCTCGCCACCGACGAGGCCGCCGGAGAGGAAGCGAGAACGCTGGCGCTGCAGCTCAACGAGGAGAATCTCCGGCGTCAGGCGGAGGAAGCGGATCTCGTCGCGCAGGCCAGGAAGACGATCGAGAGCGATCCCGCGATTGGCGCGCACAACGTGCTCGTCCTCGGCGGCGACGGGTGGCATCGAGGCGTGATCGGCATCGCTGCATCCAAGATCGTCGACACCTATCACAAGCCCACAATCGTGCTGTCGGTCGACGGCGAGGTCGCGCACGGCTCGTGCCGCAGCATTCCCGACTTCGACATGCTCGGCGCGCTCGAGCGGTGCTCGGACCTCTTCCTCCGCTTCGGCGGGCACAAACAGGCCGCGGGTCTGACGATGGAGGCGGCGCGGGTGGCGGAGTTCCGCGCCCGCATCAATCAGCACGCCGACGAAGTGCTGGAGCCGGATCAACTCCGCCCGCGGCTGCGGATAGACGCCGCACTGAACCTGAAGCACATCACGCACGATCTCGTTCACGGGCTCGATCGTCTCGCGCCGTTCGGCCTCGCGAACCCACGGCCCGTCTTTCACGCGATGCCCGTCGAAATCGTCGACGGCCCGCGCCCCATCAAGGATCGGCACCTCAAGATGACGTTCCGGCAGGACGGCCGCAGCTTCCGCGCGATCGCGTGGCGTGCCGCCGAGCGCGCCGCGTTCCTGACCGAGCACCGCGCCGGCGTCAACCTCGCGTTCTCACTCGAACAGAACCAGTATCAAGGCGAGACGTACCTGGAGCTCTCCGTCGCCGATGTGAAGCCGCTGAGCGACGTAGAATGATCCGATTGAAGATTGCCGACTGCAGATTGCCGATTGGATTGTCGATTGATGATTGGCGATTGGGGAGTGGAGTGTCGAATTGGGGATTGGAGTGACCAGTGACGAGTGGCGATTGAATTGACGATCGACGATCAAATCGCCAATCGCCAATCCCCAATCGATTCCTCAATCGGCAGTCCCATCGCCAATCCCCAATCGCCAATCTCCACTGCAGTCGGCAGTCTGCAATCGGCAGTCTGCAATCGATCCAGATGTGGCAAAAGCGCCTGCGCCTCGCGATAGCCCTGTTCGTGGTGGTGTTCGCCGTTGCGGTCGCCGTGTCGCTGCATCGCGGGCAGGCGCGGAAGACGGCTGCCGCGCCTCCCGTCCGGCAGCATCCCGATGCCAGTATCGAGAACCCGCAGGGCGGCTCGTACCAGCGAACGGAGCAGGGTAAGGTCACTTTCTCGCTGAAGTTCGGCAGCCAGACGACGTACCCCGACGGCCGAACGAAGCTGGGGAACAACGTCACGATCGAGCTGCCCGACAAAGACGGCCGCTCGGTCCGGATCGACGCGCGCGAAGTGAATCTGATCAACCCTCCTGAGGGGGAGCTGAGCCAGGCCGAGTGCAGCGGCGGCGTCAAGCTCACCACGAGCGACGGCGTCACCCTCACAGGTGCACAGGCCACCTACGATCGGGCAAGCTCGATGTTCCGCGTTCCGGGCGCCGTCGCCTTTTCGAAGGGGCGCATGAGCGGAACGGGCAACGGCGCTTCGTACGATCTCACCCATGAGCTGCTCACCGTGCTCGATCGCGTCGCGGTGGACGTGGCGCCCGACGAGCAGGGCAGCGGCAAGACGCACATCACGTCGGCGACGGCGATCATGGCGCGCCAGGACCACTACCTGAAGTTCAACGGGGCGGTACATCTCGAAGGCGAGGGACGCATCACGGATGCCGACGAGGCGACGATGAGGCTGTCAGCCGACGACAAGCGCATCCAGCGCATGGAACTGCGCGGGAATGCCCGCATCAATGCTGCGGCGGGCGCATCCGGACCGCAATCGATGGAGGCCCGTGACATCGACCTCAATTACGCCGAAGACGGGCGCACGCTGCAGACGGCCCACCTGATGGACAACGCGTCGGTCCAGCTGCCAGGGAGCGCAGGTGCGTCAGGGCGGCGGGTTGCGGGACGTACGATCGACGTCACCCTCGGGCCGGACGGTTCGACGGTGACGAACCTCACCGCGAACGAAAACGTGCAGGTCGATCTTCCGGCGGAGGGAGACCTGCCGGCACGCCGCATCCGCGCTGCGTCGCTCACGGCGACCGGAGCGCCAGGAGTGGGCCTGCAGTCCGCATCGTTCAACGGCAGCGTCGATTATCACGAGACGCGCGCGGCCACGAAAACGGCCGCCGCGATCGAGCGCACCGCGCGATCGGAGCGGCTCGACGTCCAGACGGCGCCCGGCTTCGGCAGCCTCGAACGCGCCGACTTCCACGGCCACGTGCACTTCACGGACGGCGCCGACACCAGCGCCGATGCGCCCGTCGCCATCTATGCGGTCGCCCAGGATCGGCTCGACCTGACGCCGCCGGCGAGCGGCGAACAGGGCATCGGCCCGCACGTCGCGAACGGCAAGATCACCGTGGATGCGGCGCGCATCCAGATGACGCTCGGCACGCAGACGCTGGCTGCCGATACGAAAGTGAAGAGCGTCGTCCAGCCGCAGAAGCGGAACCCCGCGCCGGGGAAGCCCGCACGGGGCCGCGGCGCGCCGGCTCCGGTGCCTGCGCTCCCGTCACAGAACGCTGGAACCGTGCACATGCCCGGAATGTTGAAGGACAGCGAGCCGGTGAACGTGACCGCGAACCGCCTCGAATACGACGGCGCGAACTCGCGCGCCACCTACACGGGCAACGCGCGGCTGTGGCAGACGGACACGGTGGTGCAGGCCGACAAGATCGTCCTCGACGACAGCACGGGCAATCTGCACGCGACCACGAACGTGCGGACCGTGATGACGCTGCGGCAGGCCGGTGAGACCGCACCGAAGTCCCCACCGGCGCCGACGACCACCGTCGCGAACGAGCTGTTGTACGAAGACGAGAAGCACAAGGCGACCTACACGACGAAGGCGCACATGAACGGGCCGGACGGCGATGTCACCGCGGATCGCATCGAGCTCTATCTGACGGAGGACGGCGGAGAGCTCGATCGCGCCGAAGCCGACGGCAGCGTCGTGTCGCGCCAGAAGGACCGGCGGGCGTACGGCGATCACCTCACCTACATCGCAGCGAAGGACGAATACACGATGGTCGGCAAGCCCGTGAAGGTGTACGACGATGCGCCGCCGGACTGCAAAGTGACCGTCGGCACGACTTTGACATTCCACAAGGCCGTCGATACCATCAGCGCCGCTGGCAACGGCGTGGCGGGCACGAAGACGGAGACGATTGCGTGCGGCACGGCGGGTCGGCCCTGAATGGCCACGCTGCGAACGCGCGACCTCACCAAGTCCTACAGCGGCCGCACGGTAGTTCGAGGCGTCAGCCTCGAGATCGCATCAGGCGAGGTCATCGGCCTCCTCGGTCCCAATGGCGCCGGCAAGACGACGACGTTCTCGATGGTCGTCGGGCTGACCGCGCCCGATTCGGGACGCGTCCTGCTCGACGGCATCGACGTCACCGACGATCCGATGTACATCCGCGCGCGGAAAGGCATCGGCTACCTGCCGCAGGAGGCTTCGATCTTCCGCGGCCTCACCGTCGAACAGAACATCCTCGCGATCCTGGAGACGCTGGATCTCGACGGCGCCGCCCGCCGCGCCCGCCTGCGCGAGCTGCTCGCCGAACTCGGGTTGACGCCGCTCGCAAAGGCGCCGGCCTACACGCTCTCGGGCGGCGAGCGGCGGCGCGTCGAGATCACGCGCGCGCTCGTGATCTCTCCCAAGTTCATGCTCCTCGACGAGCCGTTCGCCGGTATCGATCCGATTGCCGTCACCGACATCCAGAAGATCATCTTCCACCTGAAAACACGCGGGATCGGCGTCCTGATCACGGACCACAACGTGCGTGAAACGCTGCGCATTACCGACCGTGCATACATCGTCCATGACGGGGTGATTTTCCGGAGCGGCACGCCGGACGGCCTCGCCGCCGACGAGGAGGTGAAGCGGATTTACCTCGGAACCGACTTCCGATTGGACTAAAATCAGAAGAGCGGCCGCGGCCGGACGCGGACCAACGCGGACGACGCGGAACAAAGCGCGAACCCCAATGGCCATTCAGCAGAAGCTGCACACGAAGCTCGTTCAAAAGCTCATCCTGACGCCATCGCTGCAGCAGGCGATCAAGCTGCTGCCGATGTCGACGCTGGAGCTCGCGGACCTGCTGAATCAGGAGATGGTCGAAAACCCGCTGCTCGAGGAAGTACCCACCGAGGAGCTTCAGCCCGCCGAGCAGACGCAGACCGAAAAGGCGGCGGAGCAACCCAGCGCCGAAAAGGCGGATACGTGGGACGACGCCGACTACGAGTACTTCTTCGGCGACTATCTCGACGACGGCTATCGCTCGCGCACGCCGTCGGAAGTCAAGGAGCTGCCGCCCATCGAGAACACGCTCTCGACGGCCAGCTCGCTCGCCGATCACCTGATGTGGCAACTCTCGCTGCAGACGGAAGACGAAAAGCTCAAAGAGATCGGCGGCGCCATCGTCGGCAATCTGGACGACGACGGCTATCTGGTCGCCTCCGTCGAGGAGATCGCCGCGATGGGGGAGTGGCCCGTCGCCGACGTCGAACGCGCGCTGCAGCACGTGCAGACCTTCGATCCGATCGGCGTCGCCGCGAGAGACCTGCAGGAGTGCCTCTGGCTGCAGATTCGCCATCTCGGCCTCGAAGGCACGCCGACCGAGAAGATCGTCACCGAGCACCTGCGGCTGCTGCAGAACCATCAGGTCCCCGAGATCGCGCGGCGCCTCGGGATGTCGATCGACGATCTGAAGGAGCACATCGAGATCATCCGCAATCTCGATCCGAAGCCGGGCAGCCGCTACAACCCGCAGCAGTCGCAGTACGTCATCCCCGACGTGTACGTGGTCAAGGTCGAGGATCAGTACGTCGCCGTGCTGAACGAGGACGGCCTGCCGCAGCTGCGCATCAGCCCGACGTACCGGCGGCTCCTGGACAAGAGCGCGGGCACGACCGAGGCGAACGACGAGACGCGGGCGTACGTGAAGGACAAGTTCCGCTCGGCGCTGTGGCTGATCAAGTCGGTCGACCAGCGGCAGAAGACGATTCAGAAGGTCGCCAACAGCATCATCAACTTCCAGCGCGAGTTCCTCGACCACGGCATCGAGTACCTGCGCCCGCTGGTGCTGCGCGACGTCGCGAACGACATCGGCATGCACGAGTCGACCGTCAGCCGCGTCGTCAACAACAAGTACATGCACACGCCGCAGGGCGTGTTCGAGCTGAAGTTCTTCTTCCACAGCGGCATCAGCAGCTCGTACGGCGACAGCGTGTCGTCGGTCACGATCAAGCAGCGCATCCGGAAGATCATCGAGAACGAGGATCCCCGCAAGCCTCTCAGCGATTCGAAGATCGTCAGTATTCTGCAGAAGGAAGGATTGATGCTCGCGCGGCGCACCATCGCGAAATACCGCGAGGAGCTGAAGATCCCGACCTCCAACCAGCGAAAGGTCCTGTATTAGCCGAGAGCTGATGGCTGATAGCTGACAGCTCGCGGCTGCCTACGACCATCATGCGACTTGACATCACCGGCCGGCACGTGGAGGTCACTCCGCCGCTCCGGCAGCTCATCGACCGGCGGCTCGCGAAGCTCTCGCGCGTCCTGAACGACAGCGCGATCTCGGGGACCGTCATCCTGACCAGAGAGAAGTACCGGCATCTGTCGGAGATCGTGATCCACGCGCGCGGCGATCACATCCTTCGCGGCACGGGGGCGGCCAACGCCTGGCACCTCTCGATCCGCCAGGCCGCGGAGAAGATCGAGCAGCAGGCGCAGAAGCTCAAGTCGAAGTGGGCGGAGCGCAAGCGGCGCGGCGCCGGCGCGCGGGAGGTCCCGGCGCCGGAAGCGGCGGCCGTCCCGCGGGTCGTCCGCGCGACGCGCTATGCGGTCAAGCCGATGTCGGTGGAAGACGCGGCGCTGCGGGTCGACAGCGGACCCGACACGTTCGTCGTGTTCCGCAACGCCGAGACCGACGCGGTCAGCATCCTCTACCGCCGAAAAGACGGTAATCTAGGGCTCATCGAGCCCGAGTAAATGAGCCCTTCTCCGGGTGTCAGCGTCGCCACCCTGCTGCGCGATCTCGGCGAGTCGCGCGCGCTCGACCTCGAGCTGCTGGCCGGCGCCGGCGGCGTCGAGCGCCGCATCACGAACCCGCATCCCCAGAAGACCGGCCTGGCGCTCTCCGGCTTCGATCAGTACCTCCGCGAAGGGCGCCCGCTCGTCTTCGGCGAGAGCGAGGTGCGGTTCCTCGATTCGCTCGCGCCCGGCGACCGCGTGAGCGTCCTGCGCCGCGTGTTCGCTCATGCGCTGCCGTGCGTCCTCCTCACCGACGATCTGAGCGGCGCGGCGGAAATCGCGAGCGAAGCCGATCGCGCGAACGTACCGCTGCTCAAGACGCGGGCGGCGCCCCCGATCGCAATGGCAAGGCTGGCCGCGGCGCTCGATTCGTACCTCGCCGCGCGCGGCGTCGTCCACGGCGTACTGATGGACATTCTCGGGCTCGGCGTGTTGCTCATCGGGGAGAGCGGCATCGGCAAGAGCGAGTGCGCGCTCGATCTCGTCGTCCGCGGGCACCGGCTCGTCGCAGACGATGCGGTGGAACTGCGCTGCAGGGCCGAGTCGTTTCTCATCGGGAACTGCCCGGAGCTGACGCGGCACCACATGGAGATCCGGGGACTCGGGCTGATCAACGTCCAGGATCTGTTCGGCGTGGCATCCACCCGCCGGGCGAAGCGCGTCGAGCTCGTCGTCCAGCTCGAACGCTGGGATCCGGCGCGCGAGTACGATCGCCTCGGCCTCGACGAGGCGCACTACGAGAACCTCGGCGTCCGCGTCCCGATGATCCGGATGCCGGTCGCGCCGGGCCGCAACCTGGCCATCCTCGTCGAAGTCGCCGCCCGCAACCAGCTCCTCAGGAGCGGCGGCCATCACGCGGCTCGGCGTCTCGTCGAACGGCTGGAGTCACAGCTGGAGCACGGGAGAGAACCGTCCGACCTCGATTTCGGAGAGGACCTCTGATGCGCGAAAAACGGCACACGGCAAGGCGCGCCGCGCGAACGGCCGTCTCGTCGCGCTTCGTCGTGCTGACGGGGCTGTCGGGTTCCGGGAAATCGCAGGCCATCAGGGCGCTCGAGGATCTGGGCTACTTCTGCGTCGACAACCTTCCCGTCGCGCTGCTGCCGATGCTGGCGGAGCTGACGCTGCGGGCGGGCTCGGAGATCTCGCGCGCGGCCGTCGTGGTCGACGTGCGCGAGGGACGGATGCTCGACGAGCTGCCCCGCACGTACCGCAAACTGAAGAGCGTGCGGAACCTCAATCCCGTGCTCATCTTCCTCGAGGCCGACGACGATGTGCTGGTGCGGCGGTTCAGCGAGACGAGGCGTCCGCACCCGCTCGCGCCCGATCGATCCGCGATCGAGGGGATTCGCGAAGAACGCGAACGGATGAAACCGATCCGGCGTCTCGCCGATCACGTCGTCGATACGTCGGCGCTCACGGTGCACGAGCTGCGGCACGCGTTCCGCAGCGTGCAGGCGGGCCGCGCGCCCGGCTCGCCGCTCGTGGTCACGATTCTGAGCTTCGGGTTCAAGCACGGCATCCCGGTGGATTCCGATCTCCTCTTCGACGTCCGCTTCCTGCCGAACCCGCACTTCGTCCCCGAGCTGCGGCCGCACACCGGACGCGATCGCGAGGTTCGGGCCTTCCTGGACAAATCGGACGCGACGCACGAGTTCCTGGAACACACGCTCAACCTTCTCCGTTTTTTGATTCCGCAGTACGTTGTAGAAGGGAAGAGCTACCTGACGATTGGGATTGGCTGTACGGGAGGCCGGCACCGATCCGTGGCGATTGCGGAAGCGCTGAAGAAGGGGCTTGCCGGGCTCGAGGGCGTGCAGGTGCGCGTACGCCACAGGGACATTGCGATTGACTGACGTTGGCGTGGTTGTCGTGACGCACGGGCAGCTCGCCGCGGAGCTGTTGACGGCTGCGGAAATGATCGTGGGCGAGCTGCCGCAGTTCGCAGCGGTGTCGATTGGCTGGCACGAAAACGTCGATCAGGCGCGCGAGGAGATCGGGCAGGCCATCGAGCGCGTGCGCCGGGGGCCGGACGGAGCGCCCGATCCTGGCATCGGCGTGATCGTGCTGTCGGACATGTTCGGCGGCACGCCCGCCAACCTCGCCGTCACGTTCCTGGAGACCGATCGGGTCGAGGTGATCACCGGCGTGAACCTCGCCATGCTGATCAAGCTGGCGCGGCCGCCGCAGGACAAGGATCTGCTGACGCTTGCGCGCGAGATGCGGGATCACGGGCGCAGCGCGATCTGGGTGGCGTCAGATCTGATCAGAGGCGAGAAGGCGTAGCGGTGACAACGTGTACCGTGCCGATCGTCAATGACCTCGGCCTGCACGCGCGCGCCGCGGCGAAGTTCGTGCACGCCGCGGGGCGCTTCGCCGCGCGCATCCGCGTCGCGCGAGCCGGACGCGAGATGGACGGCAAGAGCATCATGGGGCTGCTGCTGCTCGCCGCCGCGCGCGGCAGCTCCATCACGATCACGGCGGACGGCCCCGATGAATCGGCTGCCCTCGCCGCACTCTGCGCGCTCGTGGAGCGCGGCTTCGACGAAGTGAAATGCGACTGAACGGACTCGGCGTGTCCCCCGGTATCGGCGTCGGACGGGCGCTCGTCGTGCGCCGCGGATCCGGCGCGCTGCGGTTCCAGGTACCCGAACGGCGGATTTCGCGCGAGCTGGAACGCCTCGATGGCGCGCGGGTCCGCGCCCGCGCGCAGCTCGGGCAGATCAAGGCGCGGATGGCCGACGCCGCGGGCATCGAGCACGCGTACCTGTTCGACGCCCAGCTGCTGATGCTCGACGACCCCATGCTCGTCGATCGCGCGGCGGCCATCATCCGTGAGGAGCGCCTGAACGCCGAGTCCGCACTGCAGCGCGCGCTCGACGAAGTCTCGTCGCTCTTCGATCACGGCGACGATCCGTACCTGCGCGAACGCAAGGGCGACGTGGCGGACGTGGTCGGTCGGCTCTGCATGAACCTGCGATCGAGCGAAGGGCCGGCGGACCTGTTCCGCGACATCGACGGCCCGCTGGTGCTCGTCGCCGACGAGTTGAGCCCGTCGCTCGTCGCGCAGCTCGATCCGCATCGCCTCGCGGCGCTCGTCACCGACGCGGGAAGCTGGACCTACCACACCGCAATCCTCGCGCGATCGCTGCACGTGCCGGCCGTCGCCGGGACGGGACATGCGAGCACGGTCATCCAGCCGGGCGCGATGCTCGCCGTCGACGGCGGCAGCGGGGACGTGCTCGTCGAGCCCTCTCCCGACGTGCTCGCGGAGCTCGATGTCCGGTCGCGCAAGCGCCGCGCGTACGAAAAGTCGCTGGCCGAGTTCGACAGCCTCCCGTCCGTCACGCAGGACGGCGTCCCCGTTCGCATCGAAGCCAACGTCGAGCTGCCGGAAGAGGCGGCGCGGGCGCGCGAACGCGGAGCCGAAGGCATCGGCTTGTACCGATCGGAGTTCCTGCTCGCCGAGACGGGAGCGGCGGGGCTCGACGAAGAGGCGCAGTTCAACGTCTATCGCGGGCTGCTCGAGGCGATGCGCGGCGGCCGCGTGACGGTGCGCACGTTCGACGTCACGGAAGCGCAGCTCGGACTGGTCGCGCCGTCCGACACCAGCCGCGCGCCGCTCGGCCTGCGCGGTCTGCGCCTGAGCCTCTCGTTCGACGAAGTCTTTCAGGCGCAGCTCCGCGCGCTGCTGCGCGCTGCCAGCTACGGCCCGCTCCGCATCATGTTTCCGTTCGTCACGGGCGTCGAGGAGCTTCGCGCCGCCCGCCGGGCGGTCGTGCAGGCAGCGGACGCGCTCCGCGAGCGCGGGCTCACCGTGCCGCAGGTGCCGATCGGCATCATGATCGAGGTGCCGTCGGCGGCGCTCACGATCGATCTCCTCGCCGAAGAGGCGGATTTCTTCAGCATCGGGACGAACGATCTGATTCAATATTGCCTCGCCGTCGATCGGACGGACGATCGGGTGTCCAGCCTGTACGCGCCGCTCCATCCCGCGATTCTACGCATCCTGCGGCACGTCGCGCGCGGCGCGCGGCGCAAGCGGCTGCCGGTCTCGGTGTGCGGCGAAATGGCCGCTGATCCGCTGCTGCTCCCGCTGCTCACCGGACTCGGCCTGCGGGAGTTCAGCATGGCGCCCTCCGCGATCCCGCTGGCGAAGCAGGTCGTCCGCGGGGTGCGGACGACGGAGACGGCGAAGCTTGCCGCGCGCGCGCTGCGGGCCGCGACGGCCGACGAGGTTGAGCGCGTGCTCGCGGAGTTCGCCGCGCCGGCGGGGAAGACGTAACGGCGTGTAATCGGCGAATTGGTACATTCGTAAATGTGGTGAGTTCAATTCACGAATTCACCAATTCACCAACCCACCAATTACCATGAGGTCTCGAGTGTCAGTAACGAAGGTCGACAAACCGTGGGGCTACGAGCTGCACTGGGCGAAGACTGACCGCTACGTGGGCAAGCTGATTCACGTGAACGCGGGGCACGCGCTCAGCCTCCAGTACCACAATCAGAAGGACGAGACGATCTTCCTGTGGTCGGGACGGATGCTCTTCGAGATCAAGGAAGGCGACGATCTGGTCGAGCGCGAGATGCAGCCGGGCGAGGCGGTGCACGTGACGCCGAAGACGGTCCACCGCATGACGGCGATCTCTGACTGCGACATCTTCGAGGTCTCCACGCCGGAGCTGCACGACGTCGTGCGCCTCGAGGATCGATACGGCCGGACCACGTAGTTGGCAGTTCCCGCGATCGGGCGCCGGCGCCGATGCGGCAGATTCCGCAACGGCCCCGCACTGAACTCGAAGAATCGAACGGAAAACAGCGGATCGCCGGGATGGCGGCGCTCTTGAAAGGACGTCTGGCATGGGCAGCGTGAACAAAGTGATTCTGGTCGGCAACCTGGGGCGCGACGCGGAGCTCCGCTACACACCCGGCGGCGCGCCGGTCGCCACCCTCAACATGGCCACCACCGAGGTCTGGAACGACAAGGCGGGGCAGAAGCAGGAAAAGACGGAGTGGCACCGCGTCGTCCTCTGGGGCAAGTCCGCCGAATCGCTTTCCGAGTACCTGGTGAAGGGAAAGCAGATCTACGTCGAGGGGCGGCTGCAGACGCGCCAGTGGGACGACAAGGACGGCAACAAGCGGTACACCACCGAAATCCGCGGCGACCGCATCGTCCTGCTCGGCGGCGGGGGCGGCGGCGCCGGTGCGCGCAGTCAGGCGCGGGCGGCGGCACCCGCCGGCGAGCACATGGAACCGATGGGCGAGCCGATCAACGAGCTCACGGACGACGATATCCCGTTCTGAGTAATTGGTGAATTGGTGGGTTGGTGGATTGGTGAATTGGATTGGTGAGTTCAATTCACCAATCCACCAATTCACGAATTCACTAATTACGCCGATTCAGTCTCTCGACCGCCTGCCGGGCGAGCTGCGCGTCGCTCGAGTCGGGGTAGGTCTTGATGACCGTGTCGTACGCCTGCTTCGCGCGATCCACCTGATTCAGCCGTTCGAAGGTCTGACCGACCTTGAAGTACGCGCTCGGCACGCGCGGCGATTGCGCGTAGTCGCTGATCACCTTCTGGTAGGCGTCGAGCGCTTCCTTCCACTTGCTCTGGTTGTAGTACGACTGCCCGATGTTGAACTGCGCGTCGGCCGCGTTCGCGGCGCGCGGGAACGCCTGGATGTAGCTCTGAAACCCCTGGATGGCGAGGTCGTAGCGTCCGGCGGTGTAATCGTCGAAGCTGGCGTCGTACATCCGCTGCGGCGACACGCCCGGCCCGACGGGATTGACGTTCGGCGGCGGCGGCTGCGACGGCGGCGCGGATCCGGCGGTCGCACCCGGCGCTGGCGTTTCGGCGCCGGAAACGCCAGGCGGGGCCGTCTGCGTCATCTGCTGCGACGAGGCGATCGCCTGACGCAGCGCCTCGATCTCCTGCGACACGGAGGAGACGCGGACGTTCGTGTCGTCTACCTTCTCGCGCAGCACGCGGACGTTGTCGTTGATGCCGTTGACCGCGAGCCCCTGATCCGCCAGCGCCTTGCGCATCGCGCCGGCCTGGTCGTCGAGCTTCGCGGACACGGCCTTCACCGCGTCGGAGAGCGTGCCGAGGAATTGCTGGAGCTGCTGCTGCTGCTCCTGCAGCATGCGGATCTCCGCCATGAGCTGCTGGTGTTCCTTGTTCGCGGCCGCGAACGCGGGGGCTGCCGACGTGGCGGCGATCAGGCCGGCCATCACTACGGCGCGAATCCGAATCATGCTCGCTCCTTCAATGGCGGCCCTGACCGCCTTCGCCAAGGCTACGGCGGCCCGCCAAAGCTTTAGCGGAGGCGGAAAGGACCGCCCTACGATCCGCCGGGGTTTAAGAGACCCGCCCTACGATCCTATTTGCTCGTTACGACGAAGTGCGCGCGGCGGTTGCGCGACCACGCGGCCTCGTCGTGCCCGGGATCGAACGGAAATTCCTTCCCGTAGCTGACGGTGCGCAGCCGGTCGGCGGGGACGCCGAGCGAGACGAGATACGTCTTCGCCGCCAGCGCGCGGCGCTCGCCAAGCGCCAGATTGTATTCCGCCGTGCCGCGTTCGTCGCAATGCCCTTCGATCGTAATCGTCCAGCTCGGGTATTTCTTCAGGATCTCGGCGTTCGCGTTCAGCGCCTGCTGGCCGGCCTGGTCGACTTCGAAGCTGTCGAGCGCGAAGAACACGGGCTGGAAGGGCGAGTTCTTGTTGATGACGTCGAGATCCTTGCTCGCCAGCGAGTCGTCGGAGATCGACGGCTCGCGCGGAATCGGCGCCGCCTCCGGCACCGGTTCCGGCGGCTCCGGCGGTTTCGTCGGCGACGCTGCCGGCGGAGGAGGAGTAGTCGGTCGCGCGACCGGCGGCTTCTTCTTGCCGCAGGCGGCGACCAGTGTGACGCAAACGAGGACGAGGATGAGCGAGCGATGTTTCATAAGACTCCGTCGGTTCAGGGGTTCGCGCGGTTCAGGGCTGGGTTCGCGGGTTCAGGGTTCAACGTTGCGGTTCATGGTTCGCGTCCGAACCACGAGCCGGGGTCCGAACGACGAACTGCAACGGCGAACATCGAACCCTGCACCCATCCCTGAACCCCGTGAACTCCGCGAACCCTTCTCAACTCAGTGAGACCAATTCGGATATCCGTTGTTGCCTTCACGCGTGATCTGGCGCAGATCGTTGCCGTCGCGCGCGATGGTGAAGATCTGCTGCTTGCCGTTGCGCGTGGACGTGAACGCGATGTGGCGTCCGTTCGGTGCGAACGCCGGGCTCTCGTTGCTGCCGATGCCGTCCGTCACGCGGACGCTCTCTCCCTTCGCGAAGCTGTAGAGCCGGATGTCGAACCCGCCGCCGGATCGCGACGCGTACGCGATCTCGTTGAACGGCTCCGGCGACCACGTCGGCCGGTCGCAGTACGATTCGCTCGTGATCTTCTTCTGGCCCGTGCCGTCGGCGTTCATGATGTAGATCTGCGGCGAGCCCGTGCGATCCGATACCCACGCCAGCTGCGTGCCGCTCGGCGACCATGTCGGCGTCACATCGATCAACGGATTGTTCGTCAGCCGCCGCACCCCGCTGCCGTCGCGGTTCATCACGTAAATCTCCGGATTGCCGTCGCGGTTCGACGTGAAAGCGATCTTCGTGCCGTCGGGCGAGAACACCGGCAGGTAGTTCTGCTTCGTCGGCGACCCGTTCGCCGGCGTCTCGAACCGTCCCTGATGGATGTACGAGACGAAGATGTCGGGATAGCCGCGCCGGTACGTCGTGTACGCGATCGCCTGACTATCGGGCGACCACACGGGCGTGATGTTCAACGAGCGCGTCACGGTGACGCGGACCGGATTGGCGCCGTCGTAGTCCGCGATGTACACCTCTTTGATCTCGCGGTCGCCGAGCGGCCCTTTCATCCGCTCGCCGTCGCGGTCCGAGGAGAACGTCAGCTTCGTTCGCGCGACGCCCCGCACGGCGCGCAGCGTCTGGTGTATCTCGTCGGAAATCGTATGCGCGTACAAGCGAGGATTCGCGATCGACCCCGAGTATTCCTTCCCGATCGACGTCCTGCCGGTCGTCACGTCGATCACTTTCACCTGGACGCTCACGCCGTTGGCCGCCTTCGCGACGCTCCCGACGATCACGCCGTTCGCGTTCAACTCCCGCCAGCGGTCCAGGTGCACGTCGTCCGTCGACGTCGGGCGCGGCACCGTCGCGGCCGCGTCCTGCGCGATCATGTAGAACTCGCGCTCGAATTTCAGGTCGTCGAACAGCACGTCTGCGATTGTCTTCGCCGCGGCTGTCGTCTCGGCATCGTTGGTCAACGGGATGAAGCCGGCGATCGCCATCTTGGGCGGCAGTCCGCCCGCCCCGACGATCGGCACGGTCACCTCGGTCGGCTGCTGTCCCGCCGGCGGCTGGCCGGAGGGTTGCGGCTGCGACGGAGGCTGCTGCTGTCCGATGAGGGTGAGCGACGCCGCAACGAACAGCGCGGCGGCAATGGAGAACTGAGAAGGTTTCACGGCCATCGTTTGAATTGAAACACGAGGTGCACGGTGAGCTGATTGCCCGTGAACGCGGCAGGCAGCGGCGGAAGCTGCCGCGTGGCGACGACGGCCCGCTGCGCGGCCATGTTCAGGAACGGAGCGCTCTGCTGCTCGATCTCGATGTCGTGCAGCGTTCCGTCACGCGCGATCGTGAAGCGCACCTGCACGGTACCATCGACTCCCTGGTTCTGCTGCCAGTTCCGCTGCACGAGCTGCACCATGGTCTGCAGGTATTCGGGGCAGCAGAAGTCTTTGATGTCGGTATACGCGGCACCCGCACCGCCGCCTCCCGTCGCCAGGCCGCCGAAGGGCACCGAAGTCCCACCGGTTTCGATGCGCGCGGTTCCACTCTTCACCTGCGCCCCGGTGGTTGGCGTACGGCCGTGGAGCTGCGGCTCGATTTTCTTCTCGGGCTCCGGCTTCGCCGCCGCTTTGGTTTGAACCCGCGCGTTCTTCAGCGGCTCGATCATTTCCGGTTTCGCGAGCGCCGGCGGCGCCTGTTCTTTCGGCTTGACCGGTTCGGGTGCCGCCTGCTGAATCGGCTTCGCCGAGATCGGCGTCATCCCCTGGCGCGGCCCTTCGGCGCCGCCGAGCGAGATCATCATCACGGCGCGCGAGTCGGTCTTCTGCGACGCCCAGTCGGTCGGCAGGAAGACGACGAGGGCGATGAGCGCCGCGTGCGCCGCAAGGGACAGCAGCACCGTGCGGCCAATCGCGTCGGCCTCGCGAGATCGATCGAGCAGGATCTGAGTAACGGCGTCCATCAGCGTTGGGCAGGCCTCGTCGCAAGCCCCACTTTCTCGACGCCGCCTTCCTTCAGCTTGTCCATCACGAAGACGAGATCCTGATACGGAACGGTTCCGTCCGCGCGAACGAACACGGACTTGTCTTCGCGCTCGAGCATCGCCTGCTTCATGCGCTCCTGCAGAATGTCTACACGAACCTCGTCGTTGTTGATCTGGACGACGCGATCCTTCGGAAACGCGGCAGGGATCGTGACGTAGATCGGCTGCGCCGCGACCGGCTGCGCGCGCCGCGCCTGCGGCAGGTTCACCGGCAGCCCCTGCGTCATCATCGGCGCCGTCACCATGAAGATGATAAGGAGCACGAGCATCACGTCCACGAGCGGGACGACGTTGATCTCAGCGAGCGACGTGCCCACGCGCGCACCGCGGCCCCGCCGCCGTCCCGCTCCGCCGCCGCTCGTGTGCTGAACCTTGGGCATGGCGCTACGTGAAATTCCTCTCGGAGATGTTCAGGAACTCGAGGGAGAAATCGTCCATCTCCGCCGCGAACTCGCGCACGCGGTTCGTGAGGTGATTGTAGAAGTAGACCGCGGGGATCGCGGCGAAGAGGCCCGCGGCAGTCGCGATCAGCGCTTCGGCAATGCCGGGCGCGACGACGTTGAGGCTCGTCGAGCCCTGCGCGCCGATGTTCTGGAACGCGGCCATGATGCCCCACACGGTCCCGAACAGACCGATGAACGGCGTGATGCTCGCCGTCGTCGCAAGAAAGGGCACGCGTCGTTCCAGCTTGCCGACCTCGATGGTGGTTGCGCGCAGCAGCGCGCGATCGACCGAGTCGAGGCTCTTCAACGTAGGACGCGTGACGACGGCCGACGGCCGGGGTTCGCCGTCGGGACGATTCTGCCGGAGCTGGGCGTTCAGCTCTGCGTAGCCCGATTGGAAGATCCCCACGAGCGGGCTCGCCGCGACGCTGGAGCAGACGGCCTGCACCTCGGAGAACTTCGTGCTCTTGCGGAAGACCTGGAGGAAGGTGGCCGAATTGCGTTCGGCGCGCCGGAACTGCCAGAGCTTATAGAGGATGATGCCCCAGGAGACGGCGGAGAAGAGCAGCAGGATGAGCAGCACGCTCTTCGCCAGCCAGGTGGAATGGGCGATGAGCTGAACGAAGTCGATCCCGCCGGCCCCAGACTCCGGCTGCGCCCCCTGCGCGTGCAGCGCGAGGGCGAGGAAACCAGACGTGCGCAAACGGCTCCTCCACGATGACGGTTCCTTCCGCCTGAAGGCGGAACACCTGATCTTCCGCCTGAAGGCGGAAGCCACGGAAGCTTTGGGAATGCGCCGCTGGGACAGCGCAGCGACCGGAAGGGTAACACGCGTGTCTGGCACTGTCAAACATCTGATAGGATGGTACTTCCGCTGATACGCGACCATCCGCACACGAGCGCCGAAAATCGCATGCTCCGCTTCCTCAGCATCAGCCACCTTGCGGTCATCGACCGCCTGGAACTGGAGTTCGCGGCCGGCCTGAATGCGCTCACGGGGGAAACCGGGGCGGGCAAGTCGATTCTGGTCGGAGCGGTCGGCCTCCTCGTGGGCGGCAGAGCATCCGCCGAGCTCGTGCGAACGGGCGAGGATGCCGCGACCGTCCAGGCGATCTTCGACGGGACCGACGGGAAGGAGCTGATCGTTCGGCGCGAGGTGTCGGCGCAGGGCAGGAGCCGTGCGTTCGTGAACGGCTCCTTGGTGACGACGTGGGCGCTGAGGGAGCAGATCGGACCGCTCGTCGATTTGCACGGCCAGCACGAGCATCAGGTGCTGCTCGATCCGTCGTCGCACCTCGACGTCCTCGACGAGTTCGCCGGCCTCACCGCGGCCCGCGCTGAAGTGGCGTCCGCGTTCCGCGTGTGGCAGCAACATCGCGACGAACGCGACCGGCTGCTCGCAGCGCAACAGCAGAAGGCCTCGCGCGCGGAGTTCATCGCGTTTCAACTCGGGGAAATCGATCGTGCGGCGCCGCGCCCCGGAGAAGACGAGGAGCTTGCCGCGACGCGCAGCGTCCTTGCGAACGCCGACCGGCTGCAGCGTCTCTGCGGCGATGCGTACGGCGCGCTCTATGAAGGCGATGACGCGGCGTTGCCGGCCCTGGGGATCGTCTGGAAGCGGGTCGCGGATCTGGCGTCCATCGATGCGCGGTTCGCCCCTTATCTGGAGGCGCGCGACGCGATCAAGTCGCAGCTCGAGGATCTCGCGTTCTTCCTGCGGTCGTATGCGGCGGGCATCGACGCGTCCCCCGCACGGCTGCAGGAGCTGGAAGACCGGCTCGCAGTGCTGGAGCGTCTCAAAAAGAAGCACGGCCCGACGCTGAGCGACGTCCTCGGCAAAGCGGACGAGCTGCGCCGAGAGCGTCATGAACTGGAGCACGCGGACGAACGAGCCTCGGAGCTGGATGCCGCCGTCGAAGCCGCTCGCGCCGCGTATCTGGGGGCCGCAGGGACGCTCTCGAAAGAGCGGCGTCGAGCCGCAAAGGAGTTTTCACAGCGCCTCCAGCATTCGCTCGTGGAGCTGGCGATGAGCAGCACGCGCTGCGAGGTACGGTTCTCGGATCCGGAAGACGAATCGCGCTGGTCGGAACGCGGCATCGACGAAGGGGAGTTCTACATCTCTCCGAATCCGGGCGAGGAGCTGCGTCCGCTCGCGCGGATCGCGTCGGGAGGGGAGCTGTCGCGCATCATGCTCGCGCTCAAGACGCTCGCGACGACCGATGCGGCGGGGAAGACGCTCATCTTCGACGAGGTCGACGCCGGCATTGGCGGGGCCGTCGCAGACCGCGTCGGGGCCCGTCTCGCGCGGCTGAGCGATCGCTTCCAGGTGCTGTGCATCACGCACCTGCCGCAGATCGCGGCCTATGGGTCTACGCACTTTCGAATCGAGAAGAGCGTGCGCGGCGGCCGCACGACGACCGAGGTCGTGCGTGTGGATGGCGCGGACCGCGTCGCCGAGATCGCGCGCATGATAGGGGGAGCCTCCATTACGGCGTCGGTGACCGCGAGCGCTGCGGAGATGTTAGAGGCGAAAGCGAATAGAAAGCAAAAGCGAAACCGGACGCGGACTCACGCAGACTAACGCGGACGGCGCGGAAAACGGGACTGCAAGCGCTCGACGGGCGCGCCGGTCGACGCCCGGCGCACGCGGCACGACGCACGCCCCACAACGCACAACGCACAACGCACAACCCACAACGATGAAGTATCTGATCGAGACCTTCGGCTGCCAGATGAACCACCACGACTCCGAGCGGATGGCCGGGTTACTGGAGCAGGCTGGCTACGAGACGACGATCGACGATCGCGAGGCCGACGTCATTGTCATCAACACGTGCAGCGTGCGCGAGAAAGCGGAAGAGAAGCTCTACACGCGGCTGGGCGAGCTGCGCGTGCTCGGCGAGGAAACCGGCGCACGTCCGGTAGTGGCCGTCGCCGGATGCGTTGCCCAGCAGGAAGGCGAGAAGCTCCTTTCGAGGACGAACGGTCAGATGATCGACGTCCTCATCGGGACCCAGAGCCTGAAGCGGCTGCCGATGCTGGTCGAGGAAGCCAGAGCCTTTCCAGCCTCCAGCCTTCGCGGTTCCGCCGCTACGGCGGGCAAGTCAGGCTCCATCCGGATCGACCTCAATCCGTACGAGGACGTCTCGTTTCCGCTCGGCATCGTGCGGCGCCACGATCCCGTCAAGGCCTACGTCACGATCATCGAAGGCTGCAACGAATTCTGTGCCTTCTGCGTCGTCCCCTACACTCGCGGACACGAGCGCATGCGCCCCGCGCAGGCGATCGTCGATGAAGCGCGGCGTGCCGCGGAGACGGGCGCGAAGGAAGTGCAGCTGCTCGGACAGATCGTCAATCACTACCAGGCGCCCGACGATGCATCGTGCGACTTCGCGGAGCTGCTCGCCCGCGTGAACGACGTGCCGGGTCTCGAGCGGATCCGCTTCGCCAGCCCGCATCCGCGGCACGTGACGCCGGCGTTGATCGATGCGATTCGGAATCTGCCCAAGGTGTGCCGGCACCTGCACCTGCCGGTGCAGAGCGGATCGTCGCGCATCCTGCAGGCGATGCGGCGGCGGCACACGCGCGAGGACTACCTGCGCCTGGTTGATCGCCTGCGCGACGCCATCCCGGACATCGCGCTCTCGACCGATATGATCGTCGGGTTCCCGGGCGAGACGCGCGAGGACTTCGAGGCGACGCTCTCGCTGACGCGCGCGGTGCGGTATCACAGCATGTTCTCGTTCAAATACTCGCCGCGTCCGAATACGCTCGCCCTCAAACGCATGTCCGACGATGTGAGCGAAGGGAAGAAGACGGAACGGATCGTCGAACTGCAAGAGCTGCAGAAGGAGATTCAGCAGGAGCTGTTCGCCGCCGCCGTGGGCCGCACGGAAAGCGTCCTCGTCGATTCCCGGAGCCGCCGCCGCGCCTGGGAGCTGTCGGGACGCACAGAAGGGAACACGGTCGTGAACCTGCCGGGCGACCCGGCACGGGTCGGCAGCCTCGTGCCGGTGCGAATCACCGGCGCGAATCCAAACAGCCTCCGCGGAGAAGCGCTCGGGGATGCGTGATGCAGATTGAAATGACGATCAAAGGGTTGATGGTCGATCCGATTACGAACACGCCGATCATCATCCTGCGCGACAAGGACGGTCAGCGCGTGCTCCCGATCTGGGTGGGGATGTTCGAGGCGAACGCGATTGCGCTGCAGATCGAGAACGTCACGACGCCGCGCCCCATGACCCACGATCTCCTGAGGAACGTCATTCAGGACCTCCACGGGCGCATCGAAAAGATCGTGGTCTCGGACCTGAAAGAAAACACGTTCTACGCGCTGATCTACCTGCGGGTGAACGGCGACACGATTGCCGTGGATTCGCGGCCCAGCGACGCGATTGCGCTCGCGCTCCGCGCGCGCGCGCCGATCTTCGTCGAGGAGACGGTCATCGACAACGCCAAAACGGTCGACCTGGCGCCCGATAAAGGGGACGCCGAACGGCTCCAGAAGTGGCTGGAAAGCCTCGATCCGGACGATATGGGGAAATACAAGATGTAGCAGGCGTCTTTTCTTGACACCTTTCCTCGCGGGTCCCTAGAATACGTCAACCGGGCCGTCCGGCCGAAGCTCTTCCCACCATGATCGTCGCTATCGCCAATCAAAAAGGGGGCGTGGGTAAAACCACGACTGCCATCAATCTCGCGGCCGCGCTATCGATTCGAGGGAGGCCGACGCTGCTCGTCGACCTGGATCCGCAGGCGAACAGCACGATGTCGTATCTGGACGTCACGCAGGTGCCGCGCAGCGTCTACGACGCCATCTCCGAGCAGAACTGCACGTTCGACGACGTGATTCTGCCCTCGTCGCAGCAGCCGAATCTCTGGGTCGCGCCGTCGAGAATCGCGCTCGCGAAGCTCGAGGCCAAGCTGGTCGGGGAGCTCGACGCGCACTTTCGGCTGAAAGACAAGCTCGCGCCCGTCCTCGAGAAATACCCGAACGTCGTCATCGACTGCCCGCCAACGCTTGGACTGCTGACGGTGAACGCGCTCGTGGCGGCGACGCACCTGTTGATTCCGATTCAGTCGTCGTACTTCGCGCTCGAGGGGACGGACGATCTCCTGGAAACGATCGAGAAGGTGCGGGCGCGCGCCAATCCCGGCCTGCGCATCCTCGGGGTCGTGATCACAATGCACGACAAGCGGACGGCGCTCGCTCGCGACATCCGCGCGCAGATCGACAAGGTATTTGGCAGTAAGGTCTTCAATACGGTCATCACCAAGAGCGTCCGGCTCGAGGAGAGCCCGGCGTACAAGGAATCGATTTTCACGTTCGCCCCGGAGTCGACCGGCGCGGCGGAGTATTACCGGTTGTGCGAAGAGGTCATGGATCGCGCGTAAGCAGGAGGTAGCGTGTCAAAGCGAGGACTGCCGGCCACCGTTCGGATGCGTCATGACGAGCACTACGTCGAGGCGCTCACCAGTTCGGCCGGTTCACCGGTCGGGCGGCTCGTCCCGATCGACGAGATCGATCCGAACCCCAATCAGCCGCGGCAGGTGATGGGGGATCTCTCCGAGCTGATGGCGTCCATTGCCGAGAAGGGCATCATCGAGCCGATCATCGCGCGGCAGCGCGGACGGCGTTACCAGATAGTAGCGGGCGAGCGTCGCTACCAGGCGGCAGTGCAGGTCGGCCTGCGCGAGATCCCGATCGTCATCCGCGAGGTCGATGACAACGAGATCATCGAGATCGCGCTCATCGAGAACATCCAGCGGAAGGACTTGACGCCGTTCGAGGAGGCGGAGGCGCTGCAGTCGCTCGGAACTCGATGCGGATATACGCACGAGGACATGGCGCGGCGGCTGGGGAAGTCGCGGAGCGCGATTACGGAGTCCCTGTCGCTCAACAACATGCCGGAAGAGGTCAAAAATCTTTGTCGGCTGGCCGACATTTCCTCTAAGTCGCTGCTGCTAGAGGTAGTTAGGCAGGGAGACCCCCAAAAAATGGTCGCCCTCGTCGAGCGAATTGCCCGCGACGGGGGCGCGACCCGGGAAGCCGTGCGTAAGGAGACCGCCAAACCCAAAGCCGGCCGGCCGAAGGCATACGTCTTCAGCTATAAGGCTCCCACCAAGGCGTTCAAGCTGCAGTTGCGGTTCTCGAAATCTCGAGTGGAGCGCGACGAAGTCATCCAGGCGCTCGAGGCAATTCTTGACGAATTGAGAAGGAACTAGCGTCTAGGGTTCTCTAGGTTGTAGGTTCTGGTTCGAACCTTGAACTGCGGGACCGCCAGCAGACGCGAACAGTCTTGCGTGCTGCGCCTCCACGTCTGGATACAATCCCACACGCTCTAGCAACAAGCTCTAGCAACAACCCTCATCAAACAGGCGCCAACTGAAAGTCGCGGATCCTTCAGGAGCCGGAACCGGCAACCTGGAACCCGGAACTTCGAACACAGAACCTCGAACCCGACCTAGAACCTTAGAACCTTAGAACCTTAGAACCTTAGAACCTTAGAACCTTAGAACCTTAGAACCTTAGAACCCCAGCCCCGAACCCTGTGAACTCTGAACCGCCAATTTAGTTAACATAAGATACATTATCAGAACCACTCGAAATGCCCTGAAAATAGGCGCTGTGGAAAACCTGCGGATGCCGATCGGGCCCGCTCTGACCCCGTGCTATCCTCCCGCCCAGGACCCGTGAAAACCCTCGACCGCTACGTCGTCCGCGAGATTCTGCCGCCGCTGTTCCTGTCCCTGCTCGTGTTTACGTTCGTCCTCGAGATTCCGCCGGTCATGGAACAGCTCGAGGCCCTCGTGTCGAAAGGCGTTTCGTGGGCGGTCGCGGTCCGAATCCTCGTCACGCTGTTGCCGCAGGCCCTGGGACTGACGATTCCGATGTCCGTCCTGGTTGGCCTGCTCATCGGCCTCGGACGGATGTCCGGAGACCGTGAGGCCGTTGCGCTGCTGGCGTGCGGCGTCAGCCCCTACCGGCTGCTGCGGCCCGTTCTGGCGATTGCGACGACGGCTGCGCTCGTCCACCTGTACGTGATGGTCTGGGCCATCCCGGACGCCAACCAGAGCTACCGCCAGATCACCTATGACGTCGTCTCGAAGCGCGTCGAAAACGACGTCCGGCCGCGAGTCTTTTTCGAGGATTTCCCCGGCTGGGTGCTGTACGCGAACGACGTCCCGCAGAACGGCGGCGGGTGGAAAGACGTGCTCGTCGCCGACACCCGGACGAACGGGCAGACCGTCCTGTACCTGGCCCGCGGCGGCCGCCTGTGGCTGGATAGCGACAAGCAGACCGTCGACCTCGTCCTGACCGACGGCACGCGCTATTCGAGCACCGGCCCGAATGGGAAGCAGATCGAGACGTATCGTTTCCCGCGCGAGCTCATCGTCAGCCTGGATCCAAAGACCGTTTTCCCGAACACGAACTTCCTTCAGCGCGGCCTGGCCGAGATGACGGTCGGACAGCTGCGGGAGCAGGCTGCCGCCAAGCGCGCGGCCGGCATTTCTCCGCATCCGGAAGTGCTCTACCTGCAGCAGAAGTTCTCGTTTCCGGTGGCCTGCTTCGTGTTCGGGGTCATCGGCCTCGCGCTGGGCCTCACCGTCGCTCGGGAGGGCAAACTCGCGGGCTTCGTCGTCGGAATCGCGGTCATCTTCACGTATTACATCCTGCTGTACCTGAGCGAGGCGCTGACGAAGGGACACTACCTCGAGATGCACGTCTCAAGGTGGGTCCCGAACATCATCCTGCTGCCCTTCGGAATCATGGCCCTGATCTGGCGCGCGCGCTGGGCCGAAGGACGGCTCCCCTTCCGCAGCCTCATACGCGCCGCGGATCGGGTCCGCGCCCGCCTCGCCGAACGCCGGGGGTCAGAGCACGGCGTGGGGTCAGAGCACGGCGTGGGGTCAGAGCACGGCGTGGTGGGGTCAGAGCATGCGGTGGGGTCAGAGCACGCGCGACGCCGCGGGCGCGTGCTCGTGGTGATTCGCGTGCCGCGGCTCTCGTGGCTGACGCTCAACATCCTCGATCGCTACATCAGCCGCATCTATCTCCGGACGGCGGCGATCTCGTTCGCCGCGCTGCTCGGCATCTTCTATATCGCCACGTTCATCGACCGCTCGGAAAAGCTCTTCAAGGGACAGGCGACGACGGGGATGATTTTCAAGCTGCTCGCGCTCCAGACGCCGCAGTTCGTGTATTACGTGATTCCGATCGCCGCGCTCCTCAGCGTCCTCGTGACGTTCGGCGTCTTGAGCCGCACGAGCGAGCTGTCCGTCATGAAGGCCTGCGGCATCAGCGTGTATCGCGTGGGCGCACCGTTGCTGTTCCTGTCGCTCCTCTGGAGCGGGGCCCTGTTCGGCCTCGAACAGCGGATCATGGCCCTGGCGAACCGCCGTGCGGACGCCCTCGACTCCCAGATCCGCGGACGTCCGCCGCGCACGTTCAACGCGCTCAATCGCCGGTGGCTGGTCGGCCATGACGGCGGGATTTATCACTACAGCTACTTCGACGCCGAGCGTCAGGCGCTCGATCGGCTCAACGTCTACCGTCCCGTGCCGAACGGGTGGCGCCTGGCGAGCGAGACGTTCGCAATGCGCGCCGTGTGGACCGGCCGCGGGTGGCAGGGCCAGGACGGCTGGCACCAGGAGTTCGACAAGAGCCCGGCGCGGTGGGAGGCGTTCCAGCAAAGACCGCTGCCGCTCGAGACGCCCGACTACTTCGAAACAGAACAGCCCATCGCAGAGCTCATGAGCGTGCCGCAGCTGAAGCAGCACATCGACGAGCTGTCGTCGAGCGGCTTCAACATCGTTCCGCTCAGCGTCGACCTGCAGAAGAAGCTCGCCTTCCCCTTCGTCACCGTCGTCATGACGCTGCTCGCGATTCCGTTCGGAATGACGACGGGCAAGCGCGGAACGCTGTACGGCATCGGGATCGGAATCGTCCTGGCGCTCTCGTACTGGCTCCTCTCCGGCGCGTTTGCCGCGGTCGGAAAGGCCGGACTGCTCGCGCCGGTGATGGCGGGGTGGGCGCCGAATGTGATTGCTGCGGGCATCGCAATGTATCTGTTGCTGACGGCGCGGACGTAGGCGCGACGCGCGGGTGCGGCGTGGGGGTCAGTCTCGACGTGCTGGTCTCGGCGCAATCTCCTGAAGCGCCTCGATCAGATCGCTCGCCAGAATTCCGTGCCGGAACGCATCGCGCAGCGCCCGTTCGGCGATCTGCCGCGCGAAAACTGCCGGCGCCTGGCGCCCCTCCCGCGCCGCAGCGGCGACGAACGCGCCGAGGCCGCGCCGCATCTCAATCACCTTCTCGGTTTCGAGCGCCTTGTACGCGTGGATGACGGTGTTTGGATTCACGCGCAAATCCGCCGCAAGCTGACGCGTCGACGGCAACGCGTCGCCGGCACGAAGCACTCCCACGCTGATTGCCCTGCACACCTCGTCAGCGATTTGCCGGTATACGGGCCGTGGGTCCTCGCTCTTCAACTCGAAAAGGATTGGTCTAGCCATATACATCTGTAGTGCACTATAC
>JBKPTE010000121.1:0-9934 GCA_046735335.1 Acidobacteriota bacterium
CCTTCAGCGCCGCGGTGAGGCCCGCGACCGCGCGGCGATCGCCGATTGCTCCGAGCGCCCACGCCGCCTGCTCGCGCACGCCGGAATCGGAATCCTTCAAGGCGTCCAGGAGCGCGGGGATTGCGTCAGCCGCGTCGAGGGCGCCGAGCGCCCACGCGCTCTTCGCGCGGACGGCCGCTTCGGCATCGCGCAGTGCGCCCGCGAGCAATGGCGCAGCCGACCGATTGCCGAGCGCCCCGAGCGCCCAGGCGGCGTTGCCGCGCGCGATCCACGCAGGTCCTCTCAGCGCCCGCGTCAACGGCTCGTAGGCGGGCGTTCCAATCGCCACGAGCGCCGACGCGGCCTGTTCACCGGGCGAGGTTACGTCCCTGCCGGACGCATGGTAGTGGCCGGACCGCCAGGTCCGTTCGGCGCAGACGGCGGGATCGACGGGCGAGCCGTCGGCGAGGAGCGTGACGAGCTGTGTCAGAGCCGGTGCGGCGTCCCTGCCGAGCTCGCGTAAATCGCAGGCCGCTTTCGTCCGCGCGGACGGATCGTCGGAGGACAGACCCGCGGCGAGCGTGCGCGCGTCGGCCTGCGCGGCGGTCACGAGCATCGCAATCGTCAGCATGCTTGCGAGCGGCATCATCGGTCTCCCGGGTGCGGCATCGGGTGCGGCGTGGGGTGCGGATGCGGATGCGGGTGCGGGTGTGGTGCGTTGTGGCTGCCGCCATCCTCGCCGCCGAGATCCGCGATGGCGGCCGCAGCTGCGCGGCGAATCGCGGGGTCTTCGTCCTTCAGCGCCTGCGTGAGCGTTTCCATCGCCTTCGGATCGTGAATGTCGCCCAGCGCCGCGATGGCGCGTTTGCGCACGTCGGGGCTTTTGTCGTGCGCGGCGGCGATCAGCGCGTCGACCGCGGCGGCGTCGCCCAGATCACCCAGTGCGGAGGCGGCACGCGCGCGAACCGTGATCGAATCGTCCTTCAGCGCTTCACGGAGCGCCGCGCTCGAGCGCGGATCGTTCAGCTCGCCGAGCGCGCTGACAACCTGCGCGCGAACGTCGACGTCGGCGTCCTTGATCGCAGCGGCAAGCGCCGGTACCGCGCGCGTGCTGCCCAGCTCCGCGAGCGATCGTGCCGCCTGGCGTCGAACGCCGGCGTCGGTGTCCTTGAGGAGCGCGATGAGGCCGTCGATCGCCTGTTCCGACGGCGCCTGCTCCGCGCCCACGACCCCTTGCGTGACAGCGCGCCAGTCGGCGGGCGGATGCAGGAACACCGCGGCAACGCCGAGGAACAGCGCGCTCGATCGCAGCAGCGTGCGGAAGAAAACGGTCACGGGACTCATGGTCGGCTCCTGCTAAGAAAACAGCATCAGTGGCAACACCCCGGCGCCGCGATCGCCGCGAGGCGATCGGGCGAAGGCCGTCTTGATCAGCGGATTTGTCCGAGCGCGAATGCCGCCTGCTGGCGGACCGACGAACTGGCGTCCTTCAGCGCCGCGGTCAGGCCATCGATCGCGCGTGAATCGCGGATCTGCCCGAGCGCGAACGCGGCCTGTTCGCGAACATCCGGCGTCGCGTCCTTCAGCGCGATCACGAGCGCTTCGACGGCGCGCGGATCACGAAGCTGTCCGAGCGCGAAGGCGGCCTGCTCGCGCACATCCGGCTTCTCGTCCTTGAGCACGGAGATGAGCGGCTCGACCGCGCGCCGGTCGCGAATCTGCCCGAGCGCGAACGCGGCCTGCTCGCGGACGTCGGGGGCGGCGTCGTGCAGCGCCGGCGTGATCGCGTCGATCGCGCTGACGTCGCGGATCTGGCCTAGCGCAAACACCGCCTGTTCGCGGACGTCCGCGTCGCTGTCCTTCAGCGCCGCGGCGAGCGCTGGCACGGCGGATTTCGCGCGAAGCTGCCCGAGCGCAAACGCGGCCTGCTCGCGGACGTCCGCGTTCGTGTCCTTCAGCGCGGCGCTCAGCGGCTCGATCGCGCGCCCGTCGCGCATCTGGCCCAGGCCGAACGCGGCCTGCTGCCGGATGTCAGGGCTCGCGTCCTGCAGTGCCGCCGTCAACGGCTCGAACACGCGCGGGTCGCGCATCTTCGCGAGCGCGGAGAGCGCCGTTTCACGCACCTCACGGTCCGAATCCTTCAGCGCTTCGATGAGCGCGTTCAGGCGGCGCGGATCCGTCGAGGATGCCTTCTCGCCCGCCTGCACTCCTGCGGCGTCCATCACGCGATCGACAACGGTGTCGGCGATGTGTCCGGCGAGCTCTCCGGCCGGTTCAGCCACCGACTCTGCGACCGAGGCCGCCACGCTGCTCGTGATCGCGGAGCCGGCGGTTTCCGCGGAATTCGTGTGAACCGTCGAGTGGGCCTGTTCCATTGCCGTCGCGTTTTCGGCCTCGTGCGGCATGACTTGCGGCGAGGATGCAGGTTGGGGCGCGGGGACGGCCTGCGAGAAAGACTTCACCGCGGCCGCGTGTACCGTCTCGGGCTCATCGACCCAGGGCTGCAGCGACGCCACCGGCACGAGCAGCAGGACGAACGCAGCCGTTCCCGCAGCGGCCCTCAGGCGCGACAGGCCGTGACGCGAGAGCGTGGGATCGAGAATCGCAATCAACCGTCCCTCGAGCTGTGATCGATGCGCCATCGCCAGCGTGGCGCCGGCGAGGACGGCAGGGAAGCGGCCCGCGCGCATCACGCGCGCGACCTCGAGCAGCTCGTTGGCGTAATCCGATCCGCGCGTCCCCGCGGACAGCACGAGGTCGTCGCACGCGCGCTCGCGCTCGGACCGCAGGCGCCGCGCCGCCATCCACGCGAGCGGGTTGAACCAGTACACGGCGCATGCGATCTGGGCGAACACGTGCGTAGCGCAGTCGCGGCGCTTCACGTGCGCCAGCTCGTGCAGCAGCACGATGCGCAGCCGATCCGCGGGCCATGCGTCCGCGTCGGCCGGCATCAGAATCGACGGCCGGCAGATCCCCCACGCCATCGGCATCGTCGCGGTGGACGATCGCAGGAACCGCACGCGCTCCAGGCCGAGCGACGAGGCAAGCGCGCTCGCCTGCGCACTCCACGGCGCATCGACGACGAGCGGCGTCCGGCGGGACATCCATTGCACGGCCGCAAGGCCGAGCAGAACGCGCCCGAGGACGACTCCCGCGCCGGCAGCCCAGACGATCAGGAGCAGCGTGGTCCAGGAAACAGAGCCGAGATCGATGGCGAAGCTCGCCGCTCGGGAGGCTTCCTGCGACGGCGACGAGGTGACCGCTGGTGAAAGCGCCTCCGTGTGCGCCGCCGTGACCTGTGCTCGATCGCCGGTTGCGTGCGGCCCATGCACGAGCACAGGCGGCGTCCCCGACGCGGGGACGGTCGCCGGTTCATCTGTCGCGAGGCGCACGAGCGGCACTTCCCAGCGCGGCAGACCAAGCGACAGCGCGGGCACGAGCAGCGCGCCCGCGAGGCCGAGCGTCCACGCGAGATGGCGGGTCGCAGCCGACGCGCGCCGCAGGAACAGGGCCGCGGCAAACGTGCCGCCCAGCACCACGGAGGACTTGACGGCCGCGTCGATCGCGAGCGGCAGGTGAGCGATATCCATGATCTATACCCCGCTCTTGCGAGCGCTCTCGATCAGACGGGCGAGGCGATCGAGCTCCGCCCGGGAAAGCTTCGCGGACGAGTCGTCGAGGAGCGCAGAGATCGCCTGCTCGGCGGACCCGTCGAAGAATGTCTGCAGAATGTGCCGAAGCGCGGACCGCTTCGCGTTCTCGCGGCCCAGCGTGGGGACGTACACGTACCGCGGGCCGTCCTGCTCGTGCCGGACGTGACCTTTCTCTTCCAGAATACGCAGGAGCGCCCGAACGGCCGAATAGCTGGGCGGTTCCGGGAGCGCAACCTGCACGTCGGCCGCCGTCCCGCGGCCGCGCTGGTAGAGGATATCGAGAATCTGCCGCTCCCGGCGGCTGAGGTCACGGTGGGTCATGACGTGTTCGGCTAGAGGCTTAGACGACGCTGGCGTCCAAAAGGTGCTACGAAACTAGCACCAAGCGCAATTTTTAGCAACCAGCGTTCGTAACGCGGAACTTCAGTGCCGCGTCGAGCGCGGACTCCAGTTCCGCGGATCGGAGTAACATCGCCGTCCTCGGGGAATCCACCATGTTCAAGGAATTCAAGCAGTTCGCGGCCCGCGGCAACGTTCTCGATCTGGCGGTCGGCGTCATCATTGGGGCGGCGTTCGGCAAGATCGTGACGTCGCTCGTGAACGACGTCATCATGCCGCCCATCGGGCTGGCGATCGGCCACGTCGATTTCAGGAACCTCTTTGTTGCCCTGAACGGCGCCTCGTACGCGTCGCTCGCCGACGCCCAGAAGGCCGGCGCACCGACGATCAACTACGGCGTCTTCTTCAACACGGTTCTCGAGTTCCTGATCGTCGCGTTTGCCGTGTTCCTGCTCGTGCGGCAGATCAATCGTTTCCTGCCCGCGCCCGGTCCCGCGCCCGCGGAGGAAGTGCGCGAGTGCCCGTTCTGCGTCTCGCGCATCCCGATCACGGCGACGCGCTGCCCGTACTGCACCTCGGATCTCGGCGCCGCGCGGGTGTAATGTAGGGCGGGTGTCGACTTCCGCCTGAAGGCGGAAGCAGCTTCTGGAGCTCACATGCATCGTCGCGAATTCCTGAAGAAGAGCGCCGCCGCGCTTGCCGTCTCACCCTTTGCTCCCATTCCCTGGCAGGCGACGTCGGCACGGAAGCGTGTCGGTCTCATCGGTACGGGGTGGTACGGCAAGACCGATCTCCTCCGGCTCGTGCAGGTCGCTCCGGTCGAAGTGGTGTCGCTCTGCGACGTCGATCGCCGCATGCTCGCCGACGCGGCCGCCCTCGTCGCCACGAGGCAGCAGTCGAAGAAGACGCCGCGCACCTACAGCGACTACCGCGAGATGCTGAAGGAACGCGACCTCGACATCGTCCTCGTCGTGCCGCCGGACCACTGGCACGCGCTGCAGATGATCGAAGCCGTCAAATCGGGGGCCGACGTCTGGGTGCAGAAGCCGATCAGCGTGGACGTCGTCGAAGGGCAGGCCATGCTGGCGGCCGCGCGCAAATACAACAAGGTCGTGCAGGTCGGGATGCAGCGACGGAGCACCCCGCACCTCGTCACCGCGCGCGACCGCGTGCTGCGCGAAGGACGGCTGGGGACGATCGGCCTCGTCGAGATCTACTGCTATTACCACATGCGCGCGACGCAGAATCCGCCCGACACGAATCCGCCGGAGTACCTCGATTACGAGATGTGGACGGGACCGGCGCCGATGCGTCCGTACAACGCGCTGGTGCACCCGCGAAGCTGGCGCGCCTTCATGGAATACGGCAACGGAATCATGGGCGACATGTGCGTCCACATGCTCGACATGGTGCGCTGGATGCTCGATCTCGGGATGCCGAACCGGATCAGTTCGACGGGCGGCATCATGGTCGACAAGAAGAGCAAGGCCAACATCACCGACACGCAGACGGCGACGTTCCATTTCGACAACCTCGACGTCGTCTGGACGCATCGCACGTACGGCGATGCGCCCGATCCGAAGTATCCGTGGGGCGCGACGTTCTACGGCGACAAGGGCACGCTCAAGGCCAGCGTGATGGGATACGACTTCGTGCCGTCTGGCACGAAGGAGACGCCAATCCACGAGGACGTCGTCTACGAGCTGGACAAGTATCCCGAAGATCGCACGGAGAAGGATCTCGAGACGCACGTGGCGCCCGCGATCCGTGCGCACATGAAGAACTTCCTCGGGTGCATCGAGTCGCGGCAGCGTCCCGTCGCCGACATCGAGCAAGGCTACATGTCGACGACCGCGTGCATTCTGGCAAACCTGTCGATGCGCCTCGGCCGCTCGCTGCAGTGGGATCACGCGAAGGGCCAGGTCGTGGGGGACGACGAGGCGAACGGATTGTTGCGCCGTCCGTACCGCACGCCGTGGGTGCACCCGGATCCGGCGCGCGTCTGACCGCCGCGTCAGCGGAAATTCCCCACCTCGAGCCGAAAATTCCCCGGCTCATCGCCGCGCGCGGAGCGCTCGATCGGCGGAAATGCCGCCGTTTCGCGCCGGTATTCGTCTTGCTCTTCCCGTAGTCGTCCGGACGCCGCCGTGTCGGCGGCGAGGCCGGACGCAACCCCTTCGGGTACGGGACAGGCATGTCCGTTCTGCTTCTCACAGCGCAGCTCGCGGCGGCAGCCCTCGGCGTACAGCAATCGGCACCGGCGCCACCTCAATCGCTCGAACCCGCGCGTCCGCCAATCACGTTGTCGGCAGCGGTGTCTCGAGCGCGCGACGCATCGCCCCGACGCCGCGCGGCTGCGCTCGTCGCTGAAGGCGCACAGGATGCCGCGCGTGCCGCCGGCCGGTTGCCGAACCCCCTGTTCGAGATGCGCACGGAGAACTGGTCGCACTCCACTCGATCCTCGACGCCGGACCTTGATGTGTTCGCCGTCGTCGCGCAGCCGATCGAGCTCGGGAACAAGCGGGCGATTCGCCGGCACCTCGCGTTCGCGGATCGAGATGTCGCCGAGAGCGCGGTCGGTTCGCTCGAGCGGGAGCTGGCCCTCGAGACGGTGGGCGCGTACATCCGCGGGCTCAAGGCGCGCGCGCTGGTCTGGACCCTCGGCTCGAATCGCGAGGGCCTTGCCGCGATCATCGAGACCATGGCGCGACGAGTCGAGGAAGGCTACTGCGCGGAAGCGGATCTGCTGAAGTTCCGCACCGAAGCGGCGCGCGTCGACGGGGACATCGCTCGAGCCCGACTCGAACTGGAACGCAGCCTCGCGGCGCTGACGATTGCGATCGGGTCCACGGAGCCCGTCGTCGCGTCGCAGCTCGTCGACCCGGCGCCGCTCGATGCGCCGTCCGGCAGCGCGGAGTTGATTGCGGCGCGAATCGCCCGGCATCCGGACGTGGTCGCGGCAGGTGCCAGCGTCGATCGGGCGACGCAGCTCACGGCGTACGAGCGTGCCCGCCGTCTGCCAGAGCCGCTGGTGACGGGCGGTTACAAACGCACCTCCGGATTCAACACGGCCGTGTTCGGCGTCACGGTCGCGCTCCCGGTCTTCGATCGCAACGATGCATCGATCGCGCGAGCCGTCGCCGCGGAACGCGCGGCGGCCGCCGACCGCGACGCGCTGGTGCTCCGGCTGACGCAGGACACGGCCGCGCTGATCCGCGCCGCCGAAACAATCGGCGCGCGGGCGCGCCAGGCCCAGACGGAGCTCCTCGCACCCGCGGACGACGTGCGTCGCGCCGCTCGTGCCGCATTTCGGGAGGGCACGGCGGACGTGCTGCAGTTGATCGACGCCGAACGGGTGTATGCCGATGTGCATCGCGCCGCGATCGAGCTCCGCCTGGATGCGCTGCAGATCGCGATCGAGGCGCGCTTCGCGATTGGCGAGGAGTCGATTCCATGAAAGCCGGGACCGTGCTGTTGCTGCTCGCGATCGCGCTCACGACGGGCGCGTGCGGAGAACGCGCGGCCGCGCCTCCGCCCGTGGCCGCTCCGCCCGAGTTCCTGACGCTGGACCAGGGCGCGCAGGAGCACGCGGGCATTGCCGTCGCGCCTGTCGCGACGGTCGTGCGCGCCCGGCAAACGGAGGCGCCTGGCCTGATCGCGCTCGACGAACGCCGGACCGTCCGGATCGGATCGCTCGTCGAGGGCATTCTGCTCGAGACGCGCGCCGACGTCGGGGATCGTGTCCGCGCGGGCCAGGTGCTCGCCACGATGCACAGCACCGTCGTGCACGAGGCGTGGGCCGGATATCGGAAGGCTATCGCGGAACGGCGCCGGATGGAGAAGGAGCTGTCCTTCGCCGAAGCCGCCGACGCACGCGCGAAGCGGCTGCATGCCGACAAGGCCGTGTCGCTGCAGGACGTGCAGCGCGCCGAATTGGATCGCGTCGCCGCAGAAGAGGCCCTCGACGTCGGCCGCACGGAACTGCGGCGCAGCGAGGAGGAGCTGGAGCACCTCGGCATCACGAACGGCGAGGATCCAATGGGCGAGGCCGGCGAACAGATACCCGTCAGGACGCCGAGCGCGGGCCTCGTGCTCGAGCGGCTCGTCACGCCGGGAACCGCGGTGACGCCGGGGACGCCGTTGTATCTCGTCAGCGATCTGTCCGCGCTGTGGGCGCTCGTCGAGATCGACGAGTCGCTCTTGCCGCACGTGCACGTCGGCCAGACGATGGACGTGCGAGTGGCGGCGTATCCAGGCGAAGCGTTCGAGGGCGTGGTGACGCTGATAGGCGACGTCGTCAACCCGAAGACCCGTCGCATCACGCTCAGGTGCGCGTTGAAGAACGCGGATGGACGCCTGAAGCCGCAGATGTACGCGACCGCGATCATTCGCGAGCGTGACCCGAAACCGACCATCGTCGTGCCCTCGGATGCCATCCAGACCATTGACGGACGGCCGACGGTGTTCCTCGCGGAGGCAGGCGGCCGCTTCCGTCCACGCGGGATCGAGATCGGCGCGGCGGTGGACGGGCAGGTGGAGGTTCGATCCGGCTTGCGCGCCGGCGAGCGCATTGCCGTCAGCGGCAGCTTCATTCTGAAGTCCGAGCTGCTGAAGTCAGCCGCCCCGGAGGGATGACGTGGGACTCGTCGAACGTCTTGTCGCCGCCAGCCTGCGGCAGCGCCTGTTCGTGCTGCTGTGCCTCGCCGCCACGATCGTGACGAGCGTGATCGCGTACCGCGACCTTCCCGTCGAGGCGTTCCCCGATCTCACGAACAACCAGGTGGTGGTGGTTGCCGAAGCGCCGGGGCTTGCGGCCACGGAAGTCGAACAGCGCGTCACGTATCCGGTCGAGACGGCGTTGATGGGCGTTCCGGGCGCGGAGCAGGTGCGTTCCATCTCCAAAGCCGGGCTGTCGATCGTGACGATCGTCTTCGAGGATCGCGTGCCGATCTACTTCGCGCGCCAGCTCGTGAACGAGCGGCTCGGAGACGCCCGCGGCCGGCTGCCCGCGGGCATCGACCCGGTGCTCGGGCCGGTCGCGACGGCATTCGGCGAGATCTATCAATACCTCGTCGAAGGCGAGGCCGGCGACGCGATGGAGCGCAAGGCGCTGCACGACTGGGAAGTCCGCGCGCGGCTCCGGTCGGTGAGGGGAGTCAGCGAGGTGAACTCCTGGGGAGGCCTGACGCGCCAGTATCAGGTCGTCGTGGATCCGTATCGGCTGGAGCGCTACGGCCTGACGCTGCGTCAGGTCCTCGACGCCATCGCGCGCAACAACGAGTCCTTCAGCGGCGGGTTCATCGAGCATCGGTCCGAGCGCTATACCGTTCGCGGCACCGGACTGATCACCGGTGATGCCGATCTGCGGCAGATCGTCGTCGCGGCAACGGAGGGCGTGCCGGTGCTCGTCTCCGACGTCGCCGACGTCCAGGTCGCCCCCATGCCGCGGCACGGCGCGGTCACGCGGGACGGACGCGGCGAGACGCTGGCGGGCATGGTGATCATGCTCAAGGGTGAAAACGGCAAGGCGGTCGCGGAGCGCGTGAAAGGGCGCATGGAGCAGATCGCGCAAACGCTGCCGAAGGGAATGACCGTGACACCCTTCTACGACCAGACGGAGGTCATCGACCGCACGGCCCACACCGTCCGCAAGAACCTGCTCGAAGGATCCGTCCTCGTCATTGCCGTGCTCTTCCTGTTCCTGCGGGACGTGCCGGCCGCGCTCATCACCGCTGCAATCATCCCGGTCGCGATGCTCACAGGATTCATCGGGATGCGGCTGTTCGGCGTATCGGCGAACCTCATGTCGCTCGGCGCGATCGATTTCGGGCTCATCGTCGACGGCGGCGTGGTGATGATGGAGAACTTCATCCGGCGGCGCGCGGAAGGACACCATCGTTCCCGTTCGCCCGACGAAGACGCGCGGCTCTACCTGTTCACGTCTGCCGCGACCGAGGTTGCCC
>JBKPTE010000122.1:0-15404 GCA_046735335.1 Acidobacteriota bacterium
CCTTTTACGCGTCCGTCGAACAGCTCCTGGACCCTCGCCTGCGGGGCAAGCCGATTGCGGTCGGCGGCGGCGTGGTGCTCGCGGCCTCCTACGAAGCGCGGGCCTTCGGCGTACACAGCGGGATGCCCGGACGCCGCGCGCAGCAACTCTGTCCCGACCTCGTGTTCGTCGGCGGACACTTCAGCGAATACCAACGGCTCGGCGACGCCGCCATCGGTGTCCTGGGCGATTTCACGCCTGACGTCGAGCGCATCTCCGTCGACGAAGCGTTCGCCGACGTCGCCGGGTGCACACATCTCTTCGGTTCGCCGGCAGAGATCGCACGGACGGTTCGGGCTCGCGTGCGCGCGGAACTCGGCTTGCCGATGTCCATCGGCGTGGCGCGTACCAAGCACCTGGCGAAAATCGGATCGCAGGTCGCGAAGCCGGATGGACTCGTCGTCGTCGATCCAGAAACTGAACTCGAGTTCCTTCACGACCTGCCCGTCGCCCTGATGTGGGGCGTCGGCCCAGCCACCGAGGCGCGGCTCGCCAAGATCGGCGTCACGACCATCGGTCAATTGGCTCAAAGCTCTCCTCACTCGGTCGAGCGATTGCTTGGACACGCGGTGGGAAGAAAGCTGACGGCGCTCGCGTGGAACCGCGATCCGCGGCAAATCCAGACCCGCCGGCGCGCGCACTCCGCCGGCGCGCAATCGGCGCTCGGACGACGACCGGCGATCGAGCGCGTCTTCAAACCGACGCTCCAACATCTCGCCGACCGCATCGGCCCGCGGCTCCGCGCCAAGTCACTGGCGGGCCGGACGATCACGGTCCGCGTGCGATTCGCGGATCTGCGCGCGGTCACGCGGTCGCTCACGCTCGCGGCACCGGTGTCCGCCACGAGGGCGATCGCCGAGATCGCCGAGGACCTGGTGCGCGGCGCCCTTGCCGATCACCGCGACGAGAAGACGATCTCGCTGCTGGCGATCGCCGTCTCGAACCTCGAAGCGCATCCGATCGTGCAACTGGAGCTGCCCCTTGGGCTTGGCGACGAAGGACGCCGTCCTGGCACGAGGAAAGGCCTCGCGCGATCGCGCGTAGACCAGGCGATCGATGCGATCCGCACGCGCTTCGGAGGAGAGGCGGTGGATTATGGGTCAGGATCGCGGGATGGGCGCTCCGTCCCCGACGAGTTCCGACGCCTCGCTGAAAGAGAGCTGTGAGATGTCGCTGGGGCAGACGTCAGCTTCTCTGAATCGATATAGCCCTACTTCTGACCATAATGGTCAGATGAAGGTCAGCGTCGGCGAAGCGAAGAACCAACTGCCCAAGTTGATCAAGGCCGTCGAAGACGGCGAGTCCGTGACCATCTATCGGCGCGGCACGCCTGTGGTGGACATCGTTCGGACCTCGAAGGCGCATCCCGAGAAGCCGAAGTTCGGGACGTTGAAAGGCCGGTTGAAGGTTCTCGACCCGGACTGGTGGAAGGCGATGACCGACGATGAAGTCGATGCGCCGCGCGCTGGCCGCTGACGCAGGCGGCTGATCCTGGACACGGTCACGTTCGTTTGGGCCCTCAGCGCACCGAACCGTCTCTCCCGCGCGGCGGCCTCCGCACTCCGGAAGAGCAGCACGGCGCGTGAGGTGAGCTTGGTGTCTCTCGTCGAAATCGCTGTCAAACAAGCCCGAGGCAAGCTCACCTTCAGCAAGGCCGACGTGATGGCGGCCGTCGAGAACTCGAGGTCGTGTGGTGAGGTCGCCATGAGTCTCGGATGTTCAAACGTGAGGATGATCGATGCCTGACGACCGACTGGCGGTTGGTGTCGAGTGCTACGCAGGCCATCGCGGCGAGCAGACGCCGCGCACCCTGATTCTCCGCGACCGTCGCGTCGTCGTCGCGGAAGTGCTCGACGCATGGCTGGCGCCCGATTACCGGTACTTCAAGCTGAGAGGTGCAGACGGTGATACGTATCTCGTCCGCCACGATGCGCGATCCGACAACTGGGAGCTGACCATGTTCCAAGGCGTTGACGGGTCATGAGCACGACATCAGTGCCGGCTTTGCTGCGACAGCAGGTCGATCGATGGGCCGACACGTGGCTCGAGGCGAAGTTCACCCGACTCCTCGAATTGCGCGCACAGGATCCAGGTCCCTTCAACTATCCAATCGGTGTGTTCTCCGAATGGCGCGGCAAGGCCTTCTACCTCAACGTGCGGTACCGCGCGCGCAGCCGCAAGCCTGAAGACGACTTCGTCGTCCGGCACACGCGGATGACGCTGGCCGGCTTCGGCAGGTTCGACCTCGCGTACTTCCGGCACACGAACAAATGGTTCACGGTCTATCGTGGATTGACCGCTGCTGACTGTTTTCGAGAGATCGACGAGAACGAGGTCTTTTGGCCCACGACGTGATGACGTCTCGCCGCGCGCGATGTGGCGGAGAGCCGGCCAATGAAGAGTGATCGAGTTCTGGAACGCAGCTCGCCTCGGTGCCGATCGCGTGGACGTATCTCGCAGCTCGATGTCGCACGATGAGAGCCCGTTTGCGCTTGATCTACCACTCCATGCGCCTTAGTACTCAACCATGCTGACACGACGCACGATGCTCATGACCCTCGGTGCGCTCGCGACGATCGCCGATCGAGCCGACGCCCAGCCAGCCGCGCCGAATGCGCGGCGTGTGTTCCAACACGACCTGCCGAACATCGATCTGTCCGACTGGTCGGTGACGGCGGTCGAAGTCGCGTCCGGACCCGGCGACGCTCGCGACCTTTGCGTCGGCTGATCCGCTCAGGTTTGCAGACGTTCTGGCATTGGAGGGGACGGGAGACAACTACCATACGGTCGACCTGTTCGCTCTCACACCACCAGTGCTGCAAGGCGAGGTCATCACCACACACGACGTACGCCGCGCCGCGGTTGTAGTCGGAGTACCAATCTTCGGGACTCTTCAGCCAGGCGAAACGGACACGCTCAGAGTCACGTGGGGGCACCCAGCGGGAGATCGGCCGTTCACGTTCCTCGTCCAGGAACTCACATTCTCGGCGACGGATATGCCGGACGAAGTTATCTTCGGTAGCGACTATCCCATCCTGTATCATCCCAAGCTCGCTACGATGAAGGTCGATCTTCTCCGGAGTGCTCCGGACTTCCTTATCCCTGCGGGGCCCCGTGCGGGACAGCTCGTTGACTCGTGGACGTATTCCTTCAGCGTCGCGCAACCCGCACCCGAACCGGCCAGCATGGTGCTGTTGGGAAGCGGGGCTGCGGCAATATTCGCCGCGCGCCGACGACGCCGCGCGAGCAACTGACCACGGCTATTTACAACGCCCCCAGCTCCTCGACGCACCCCAAGCCCGATCTCCCGCCGGGACTGGCGGACGCTCGCAAGGATGGTCACCCTCGGCGCTCGCATTCGTGACGGCCAGGACGCTCCCTGGTCTGCTCGATCGCCAATCGCGGACACACGCGGGCAACGCGGTGGTGCTGAGGTAAGGATCCATCATCGCACCAATCCCACCGGGGTAACCGCGCGTCGGCGCTTCACCGCACCGAGGCACTCTCATTATCCGTGTAGCGGAAATTGGGGGCTTCCGATTTCTGATCTGCCCCTGTTACCCCTCTGTCACTCCGGACCTCACCTCGCCGCGCGATGGTCGGTCGCTCGAGAGATCAACCAGGTCGGGTCGTGCCGATGGTCGAGATTCAGTAGACGCAACTATCGGCCGGGCGTCTACCTCGCGACGATCTCGACGACCGCGACGGTGTAAGGCTCGAGATCGATCGTCACATCTGGGCGATATTGGACGGTCCGCTCCACCGGCTTGATGCGATCGGGCTGCTCGAGAGACGCGGCGTCGTGCAGGCCTGCGGTGATCGTATACACCGTGACAGTGGCGGCCGCTGGAATGCGCGATCCCTGAAGATGCACAAGGAGCGCGTTCTCGGCGCCGCTGTAGTTCACGGCCTTGACGACGATCCGGCGCCCGTCGGCCGAAGCGGTGGCGATCGCGTCGACGGTGCCAGCCTGCCAGCCCTCGGGCTTCATCTGGGAGATGTCGGCGAAGAAGCTCTCGCGGCTTGCCATATCGCGGAACGTTCCGGACGTCGACGCCAGATACTCCTCGGCGAAATGCTCGCGGAACAACTTCTCCACCACGTAGCCGGCGCCGGGGAACCACGAGACGTGATCGTGATAGATGAACGACGTCCACGTGGGATCGTCCGTCGTGTTCCGCATCAGCAACGCGGGTGACGTCATCATCAATTCAGGCGTCAGTGATTCGTAGAGAATCAGGCTGCCGGCGGCGTGCAGGCCGGCCCGCCAGTCATACGTGCGGCTCAGGTTCCATTCGAGCACCGCGAGCCCGATGCCGGGATGCGCCGACCCGCGCACGTACTCACGCAGTTTCAGCAGGTAGTCGCGAATGCGACGGACGCCGGACTCGAACAGATCGCTGTCGTACTCGTAGTTGTGCACGCCAAGCACGTCGAAGTTACGGCCCGCGAGGTCGATGACCTTCTCGCTCCACGCCATGTCGTTCGAGCGTTTCTGGCCACACGCGATGATCACGGCGCCGGGAGCGATCTGCCGCAGCCGGCTTCCATAGAGGTCGACGATCGCCGCGTAGCGCTCCGGCGTGAAGCCGTTGTTCATTGGCTCGTTGTCGATCTGGAAGTAGCGGACCCCGTACGGTTCCGGATGTCCGTTGCGCGCGCGCAGCTGTCCCCAGGTCGTCGTAGCTGCATCGTTGACGTAGTGCACCCAGTTCATCGCGTACTCGACCGAGGCCGGCGTCTCGTCGGGCGCGGGCAGGACGATGAACGGATCGGCGCGGACCTGGCGAGTCAGTTCCAGGTACTCGTCCGTGCCGAAGCCGTAGTAGTCGGAGTAGCCGCCCCAGATCTCGTTCGGGTGGTACACGCGCGCGGCGAGCGGACCAACGCCATCCTCCCATTTGTACGTCGATGCGAACGATCCGCCGGGCCACCGGATGAACGCGGGACCCAGTCCGCGAACCGCCGCGAGCAGATCGGGACGCAGCATGCCGGCGTTGCGCACGTCGGCGCGCATCAGCGAAACGAAATCCACAAGCACGGTACCCGACCCGGTAGCGGCGATCTCGACCGTCGCCTCGCGATCGGTGCGCGTGCTCACGAACGAGAATGGGACTTCCTGCCAATCGGAACCGTACCGCGGCAGCACCAGATCCGCCAACGCGCTCCCGTGGTCCCCTCGCATGCGCAGCGATAGCCGGGGCCTACCCGACTCGACGCGGATCCACACCGAGCCGTCGTAGCTGCGCCCGTTCTCGACAAGAATGCGCCCTTGCCTGATTCCTGCAGGCTCACGCCCAGCTGTGATCTGCACGCTCTTCGTGCCGCGCTCGAATGGCACGTCGACGACCCGGACCGCGCCCGGCGGACCGAACGCCGCCCAGTACGTCTCAAAGTCGCGGCCTTCGAACCCCGCGCCGCGGACTTGCTCGGCGAACAGACCGTCTTCGACCGAGTGGTTGATGTGCTCGAGAAACTGGCCGTAGATCCTGCCATCAATCGTCCCCAACCGACGGTCCGTGTCGACCTGAAGGATCGCAACGCCGGACGCCGGCGCGGCGCGCACCCGCTGCGGCAACTCGATGAATTCCGCTGCCGATAGTCCGAGCGCGAACACCGCCGTGGTTGTGAAGACCTTCATACGCGGAGACCGCGAATCCGTGTCGCGAGCCAGTTCTGGATGGTTGTGAAATACGCCGGCACAAATCCCTGGAGTGACGGTTTCGCAACGTTGTTGCCCACCTCAGCCTGCCACTGACAGTGATTCGCCTTGGGCATGACCGTGAGCGTATGGTCTCGGTTCCGAGTGGCCCTGAGCGCCGCGTCCGAGGCCGCCCGGTTCTTGTCCGCGAGGATGTTGTTGTCGAGTTCGCCAGACAGCGCAAGAATCGGCAGCCGCAGATGGCGCATCGTGGGTGACATTCCGCTCACACTCATTTCGTTTCGCACCTCGTCGATGGTGATCCGCGCGGGTGGCACGACCGCGCCCGAGATACTGATCAAGAACGCGAGGTCCTTCGTACGCAGCGCGGCCAGCCGCATGCACCCAACCGGCTTGACTCACGCCCAGAAATCCAACCGACGTGCCGTCGATATCGCGCCGTGTCTTCAGGTATGCGACGCCGCCACGACGTCGCCGGCCACATCCTCGAACGAAGCGGTGTTCCAATCGCCGGTCGAGCCATCGACGTCGCGCTTGTCGTAGCCGAAGACCGCCACGCCGTGGCGGCCGTTCCCGACCGGCAGCGCGCGCACCCACTCGGCGGTGCCGGCCTGCCGGCTTTCCCGCGGCGCATCCGTCGGCAGCAGTGGATGATCGGACGGCGGTGCGCGGTGCCAGAGGCTCAGCGGCGATGCGGGTGCGGCGGCTTCGCCGCTCAGCTTGCGTAAAGACGGCGATTGCGTCGCCGTGACAACGGCACCGGCGACGAGCGCGGTGGCGAGGCACGCCGCCGTTTTCATTTCGGGTTTCTCAATACGTCGACGACGGCGTCGAAGGCCGGCTTGGGTCGGCGCTGACGATCCCAAAGCAGCGGATAGTTCATGCGTCCGCGGTTCAGCCACGAATCGGCGTCGCTCAGTCCCCAGAACGTAACGCGCGTGACGGCGTCGCGATGCTTCACGAAGACGCCGAAGACGTCCGCATAGCGGCGCGCGAGCTGCTGCTGCACGGCGTCAGGCAGACCGCCTGCGTAGGGATTTGCGACCGCGGGATCCGCGCCGCTCGGCGTGTTCGGCAGCAGGTTGATGTCCAGCTCGCTGTACATCACTTCTAGTCCCGTCGCGTGCAGGTCCACGAGCGCTTCGTCGATTTCAGCGACGGTCGGCGTCTCGAGACGCCAATGCGCCTGGTTGCCAATGCCGTCGATGCGCAGCTTGCGCGTCTGGAGATCCTTCACGAGCTTGATCACGCCCGCGCGTTTCGCCGGCTTCTCGAGATTGAAGTCGTTGTAATACAGTTCCGCATCGGGATCGGCCTCGTGCGCGAACTCGAACGCCTTCGCCACGTAGTCGTCGCCGATGCCGAGCTCCCAGGGCGACTTGCGCATCGAGCCGTCTTCGTCGATCGCTTCGTTGACGACGTCCCAGCCGTGGATCTTGCCTTTGTAGCGGCCGACGACAGTGTGGATGTGATCGCGCATGCGCGCCAGCAGCGTGTCGCGATCCGCGGGTTTTCCGTCGGCACCTTGAAAGACCCACGCGCCGGTCTGCGAATGCCAGACCAGATTGTGCCCGACGACCTGCATGTGGCGATCGAGCCCGAACTGGACGTACCGATCCGCGGCGTCGAACGTGTAGCGATCGGCCGCCGGCTGCGTCGACTGAAACTTCAGCACGTTCTCCGGGCTAACCTGATTGAACTGTTTCGTGATGAGATCGACAGCGGCCGCGTCGGTCCCTTCGAACTGCCGCTGGCTGATCGCGACGCCAATGACCATGCCCCTGGGCATGAGATCCTTCAGCACTGCATCCTGGTGCGCCCCTGCCGCCACCAGGACGATAGCAGCGACCGCAATCACCCATCTCATCGTGTCCTCCTCAGATTCGAGGCGGCCGCTCCACATATTCGAACCAGTCGAAATCGGCCGGACGGCGCGCACCCGACATGTCCTGGCACGCTACGCCGACGAACGCGCCCGTGAAGTTTGGCAGTCCCGGCGCAGTAGCTTCGTCCGAGAGGATGCTGGCGTCGAACTGCTGCGGCAGCCAGATCCATTCAGCCCCAGCGACCCGATACGCGAACCGGAGACGCGCGTACTCGATCTCGACGCGCAATTCCACCGCGCCGTCGGACGGAATCGCGAGCGGCGGCGTGAACGCGTCGCTCTGCGGCTGATCCGGCAGCGCCGACATCACGCGAACGTGCCTGCCGGTGGCCTCATCTGTCGAGATGTACAGGTAGTGGAACTTCGAACCGTTGTAATAGCAGATCAGTCCGGCCATCTGTTGGAAGTGCTGCGGGGCAAAGTCGACAATCGTCGACGCGCCGCAGCAGTGCGACTGCTGCCGTCGCGCGACGAGCGCTTGGTTGAACAGGCTGCCCACGGTTTCGCGTCCATACAGCCGGAGGAACCCTGGACGCGCCGTCAGACTGAACAAGTCATCCGGCCACGGCGAGCGCAGCCACTGGAAATCGATCGGCAGTCGCGCGTCGTCGAACTCCTCACGCGCGGCGGGAGATGGCGGCGTCTGCGCAGTCAGGCGCGGCGCTTCCGCCTCGACGACGGGAAGACCGTCGCCGGCGACGGTCCGGAGCCACCCGTCGCTGCCCCACACCATGCGCTGAACCGCGGTTTCGCGTCCGAGCGTGCATCGTCCGCGGCTGGGGAGCGGCCGACCGCACAAGTACACGATGTAGGTGCTGCCGTCGGGCGTGTCGACGAGATCCGCGTGGCCGGCGCGCTGCAGCGCCACATCCGGGCGGTTGCGCGCACTCAGGACATGGACGTCCGGATGCAGCTCGTAGGGACCGCCGATTGTGCGCGCGCGCGCCATGGTTACGGCGTGGCCCCACCCGGTACCTCCCTCCGCAGTCAGGAGATGGTAGTAGCCGCCGCGTTTGTAGACGCGCGGCCCTTCGGTGAGCCCCAGCGGCGTACCGGAGAAGATCACACGGCGTTCCCCGACGAGCCGTTGTTCCGCGACGGAGAATTCCTGAACGACAATACCCGCGAAGCGATTCTGTCCCGGACGGTGGTCCCAGAGCATGTTCAGCAGGTATTTCCTGCCGTCATCGTCGTGGAACAGCGACGGATCGAAACCGCTGCTATTGAAATAGACGGGATCGGACCATTCGCCGTCGATGTCTTTGCTCGTTACCAGGTAGTTATGGAAATCGCGAAGCGAGGCTCCGGACGCGCCGGCGACTGTCGTCCGGCCGTACCGCTTCACGTCCGTGTAAACAAGGTAAAACCGCCCGTCGGCGTAGGTCAGATCCGGCGCCCACACGCCGCACGAATCGGGATTGCCCAGCATACTCAGCTGGCTGGCCCGCCTGAGCGGACGCGTGAGGAGGCGCCAGTGCACGAGATCGCGCGAGTGATGAATCTGCACGCCTGGAAACCACTCGAACGTGGAGGTTGCGATGAAATAGTCGTCGCCGACGCGGACGATCGACGGATCGGGGTTGAAGCCGCGCAGGATCGGATTGCGGATGATGTCGCTCATGCGCGGACCAGGGTCCAGAGAATCAACGCGCCGATCAAATCCAGAACGGCCAGGCACACGAAAAATGGCGTGTAGCCGATCGCAGCGACGAGCGCGCCGATGCTCAGGGAGAACACCAGGACGCCGGCGTTGCCGCACGTCCCGGCCATTCCCGCCACGGTCGCCACTTCATTCCGCTTGAACAGATCCGATGCCATCGTGATCACCGTCACCGACAGCGTCTGATGCGCGAAGCCGCCCACACACAGGAGCGCGACCGCCGTATACGGACTCGTGACCACCCCCACGAACGCCATGCCCACCATCAGCACAGCGCCGACCGTGAATGCGCCGCGCCGCGCATTGATCAGGCTGACACCGGCGCGCTGCAGCCACAGCGTGACGACGCCGCCAAACATGGAGCCGAGGTCCGCGGCCAGAAACGGCATCCACGCGAACAGCGCGATTTGCTTCAGATCGAAGTGCCGTACCGAGTTCAGATACAGCGGCATCCAGAACGTCAGCGTGCCCCACGTCGGGTCGGCAAGGAAGCGCGGCAACGCGATGCCCCAGAAATTCCGCTGACCGAGAATGCGCCCGACGAACGGGCGGGTTCCGTCTCCCTTAAGATGCGGCTCCTGGCCCGAGACGATGTAGTCACGCTCGGCGGCGGACAGCCGGGGGTGTTGATCGGGCGAATCATAGAACGCGAGCCACAGCGCGACCCACGCGAGTCCGACGACGCCGGTCATCACGAACGCCGCCTGCCAGTTGTAGACGAGAATTGCCCACACGACGAGGGGCGGCGCGAGCATGGAACCGACCGACGCGCCGATGTTGAAGAGGCCGCCGGCGAGGCCCCGCTCCCGGGCCGGAAACCACTCCGCCGTCGCTTTCATCCCGGCCGGATTGGCGCAGCCTTCGGCAAACCCGAGCAGACCGCGCAGCACGGCGAAGGTCGGCCAGGAGCGCGCGAAGCCGTGCGCCATGCTGACGATCGACCAGAGGACGGCGAACATGGCGAAGCCGGTCTTCAGCCCGACGACGTCGAGGACGTAGCCGCAGATCGGCTGCAGCATGATCGCCCCCTGGAACGTGCTGACGATCCACGAGTACTGCTGCGCGGTGATGTGCAGATCCTGCAGGATGGTGGGAGCGGCGACCCCCAGCGTGCTTCGTGTGAGGTAGTTGATGATCGAGCCGAGCATCAACAGCGCGATCATCCACCAGCGCAGCGATTTCATCTACAGCCAATCAAGGTCAGCTCGCGAGTGAGGCGGTAATGGCGCGGGCCGTCTTCCTGACTTCGGCCGCCGCACAGGCGGCCGACGAAATGCCCACCGACGCGACGATCTCTCCCAGCGGATCGCGGATCGTCAGACCACGGTCGAGGCTCTGAATGGCTGGAGTGTCGTGGAGGCGTTTGCGGCTCATGTCGGCCAACTGGGTCGTGCCGGCGTGAGCATACCTCACGTGTTGTGTGGCGGCGCAATCGGTGCTAAGGTCTCGCCGGTTTGAAATCCGCGCAACAGCCGTTTCGCTATCTGCAAAGCGTTCGGGGCCGCCGCGAGAGGGATCGGAGGCAGAAGAGAAGAGAGGAGCGAGTGCTCGTAGCGATGACGGTCCTAACTGCGTGTGGCGCGTCGGGCCCGGATTCGACATGACGGAAGGCGCCATGGGATCTGGAGCGGCACCGCCACGGCTCTCGCCGTCGGCTTTCTTTACTATTCGCTGCAGATCGACGGCGCGGTGATCGTAAATCCGTCGCCGCACACGTACTTCGGATCGATCGAGCACACCTATCGCGTCCGGTCGGGCAAAGAGAATCGCTGAACGACTTCGCTCCAAGATTATGCAAGTAGCAAAGCGTCTCGATGAGACCAGAAACGACGAAACGTCCTGGCCAAGCAGGCTTTGCGACTGTCGGACTACTTGAACAAGATGGTTCGAGGAATCGAGGGGCGCCAAGACCCAGGCGCCGACCCGACCGACGACGATCAGGGCGACGACGGCTGCGATAACCGCTAAGGAGACGGGATGTCGAAATCGTCACGCCCGAATGGACCAGCGCTGAACCGCCGCGAGCTGCTGCGTCTCTCGACCGCGGCCGGAGTGGGGGCGGTGATGCCCACCTATGGTGCGTTCGCCGCCATGAATGACGGACCGGCCACGGTTGCCGCGGGGACGTGCAGTACGCCCCGTTCCGCCGTCGCGATCACACAGTACGGCAAGGTGCGCGGCTACGTAGAGGACGGCGTGCTCACGTTCAAGGGCGTGCCGTACGGCGCACCGACCGGCGGCGAGCATCGATGGCTGCCGGCGAAGGCTCCTACCCCGTGGGACGGCGAATACCCGGCGTTGATCTACGGCGCCAACTGCCCCCAGCGGCTGCACGACTGGGTCAGCGAGCAGAGCTTCCTCTTTCAGTGGACCGACGGCTGGCAGAGCGAGGACATGCTCAAGGTGAACATCTGGACGTCGAGCCTCACCGGGAAGCTCCCGGTCATGTTCTACATCCATGGCGGCGGCTATACGTTCGGGTCGGCGTACGAACTCGCTTCGCAGGACGGCGCACAGATGGCGCGTCATCACGAGGTCGTCTCGGTGACCGTCAACCATCGGCTCAACGCGCTCGGCTTCATGGACGTCTCGGAGCTCGGCGGGCCCGCCTACGCCGATTCGGGCAACGTCGGCATGACGGACCTCGTGGCGGCGTTGCGGTGGGTGCGCGACAACATCGCGAACTTCGGAGGCGACCCGGACCGCGTGATGATCTTCGGCCAATCGGGCGGCGGCTCGAAGGTCACGACGCTGCTCGGCATGCCGTCCGCAAAGGGGCTCATCCACAGGGCGTCCGCGCAATCCGGCGGCGGCGGCGGCAATCCCCTGAGCCTCGAACAATCCCGCGAGCTCGCCAGACGGATCTTTGCGGAGCTAGGCGCGAAGGACATCACCGCGCTGCAGAAGGTGGAGTGGGCGAGGCTGAACGAGGTCGGCAACTCCGTCCTCGCGAAGATGAACGCCGCGACGCCCGCAGTAGGACCCATCGCCGATCGCGGCACGCCGCCGCGCGTCGGACTCGGCCCGACGGTCGACGGTCGAGTCATCACGATGCGCGCCTTCTTCGAGGGCGCGCCCGAGATCTCGAAGCAGGTGCCGATGCTGATCGGCTCGGTGAGCGAAGAGGGCAACCGCATGTCGTCGCGACCCACCGAGTCGGAGTGGCTCGCCACGCTGACCAGGAGCTATGGGGATGCGAAGGCCGCGGCAATCGTCGCGGCACTCAAGAAGGCCTATCCGCACAAGAGCATTCGAACGCTGTCCTACATGTGCAGTGGCGTGGGACTGAACGCTCTGGCCATGCGCAATAACGTCACCCGCATGGCCACGATGAAGCACGAGCAGCAGGGTGCGCCCGTGTTCACGTATTACTTCACCTGGCAGTCGCCGATGCTCGAGGACGCCGGCGCGTGGCACACCGCCGAGCTCGCCTTCTGCTTCGACAACACTGCGCGATGCGCGCAAGGGACGGGCAACGGACCCGAGGCGCAGGCGCTGGCGAGACGGATGGCAACGGCCTGGGCGAACTTCGCGCGTACGGGAAACCCGAGCCAACCGGGTCTTCCGTGGACGCCGTTCACGCCCGAGGGGTGCGCGACGATGGTGTTCGACGCGACGTGTCGCATCGTCAACGACCCCGACGCAGAAGCCCGGAAGATTCTACTGAGTTGATTTGGAGAACGGGCCACGTCAGCATCCTCGCCTCGGTCTGTTCAGTCTTATCAGCCTGTCGGCGAGCGTGCGTGCTGGGCGTGTCGTCGAAGGAACACTTCGTCCAAGACGGGCGTGGCCGATCCAGTGAGGATCTCGATGTCTTTCGCAGGCTGCGTTTCGCGCGTGATTTACCACCCCATGCGCCCTGGTACTGAACGATGCTGACACGACGCACGATGCTCATGAGTCTCGGCGCGCTCGCGACGATCGCCGATGGCGCCAGCGCCCAGCCAGCCGCGCCGAATGCGCGGCGTGTGTTCCAACACGACCTGCCGACCATCGATCTGTCCGACTGGTCGGTGACGGCGGTCGAAGTCGCGTACGGACCCGGCGAGGGCTCCCCCGCTCATCGCCATCCGGGCATCACGATCGCCTACGTCCTCGAAGGGTCGATCCGATCCAAGGTAGGCGACGAGCCCGAACAGACCTACACCGCCGGGCAGATGTTCATGGAAACGCCCGAGCAGCTGCACGCCGTATCGCGAAACGCGAGCAGCAGCGAGCCGGCGAAGCTGCTGGCGATCCTGCTGGCGAAGAAGGGAACGCCGCTGACAACGCCGGCGAAGGGATGATGGTTCATCCGGCAGCGGTGCCGAACAGCGCGCCGACCGCCGCCGTGGCCAGCATCGCCAGCACACCCCAGGTCGTGACCCTCGCCGCGCCGACCAGGGTGGGCGCGCCGCCGATCCGCGCAGCGGTCGCGCCGAGCGCGAGGAGGCACAGCAGCGACACGAGAGCGACGACGAGCACCAGAGCCGAGGCGGGTGCGACCAGGATCGTCAGCACCGGTATTCCCGCCCCGACGGCGAATGTCGCCGCCGACGCGAGCGCCGCCTGGAGCGGCCGAGCGGTGAGCTGTTCGGTGAGGCCGAGCTCGTCACGCGCGTGTGCTGCCAGTGCGCCCTTTGCCATCAGCTGCCGCGCGACCGTGCGGGCGAGATCAGGTTCCAGGCCGCGGCGCACGTAGATACCCGCCAGCTCGTCTTCTTCGGCCTGCGGCTCCGTCGCGAGCTCGTGCCGCTCGCGTTCGAGGTCTGCCCGCTCGGTGTCCGCCTGCGAGCTGACGGACACGTATTCCCCCGCGGCCATCGACAGCGCGCCCGCGACAAGGCCGGCGACGCCAGCCAGCAGGACATCGTGGCGCGCCGCTGCCGCCGACGCGACGCCGACGACGAGGCTGGCGGTTGAGACGATGCCGTCGTTCGCGCCCAGGACGGCCGCGCGAAGCCATCCAATGCGCTCGCTCCGATGACGCTCACGATGTGGCATTTCCGCCCTCGCTGTTCTCTCGATGCGCGCGCCAGACCGAGGCGGAGCGGAATGCGTCCGCTGCGTGCGCGCGCCGGTGGCAAGAGCCACGCGCGGACACGCGCGGCGCGAGCTCCCCGCTCTTGTCGCCCGTGGACCCCAGAATGGACTTGTCGTCGGGCTTTGCGGTGCCTCACCCACTTCGACCGCGGAAAACCTCGCAGGTCCCCGGAGCGACGGCGCTCTGTTGAGTATCGTGCGATTGCCACGGTCGGCTCGCGCTGACGACCGAGCTGCCGACGCGGCTCGACGGGCTCAGGGTGCGGAGCCCGTCGAGTGTGGCTTTGAGGAGGCAGCGAACACGGCGGCGTGTGGCGCGTCAGACTCCGATGCCGCGCGACATCGATCCCGCCGCTGGCCGCTTTGACTTACCGGGTCGTTCCCGCCAGTTGCTTCTGGTCCTCTTCCTGCGTCTCGATTTTCACGCGGCGAGGCTTGACGCTTTCCCTCAGCGGGAGCGTCAATCGCAGCATCCCGTGTCGATGCGACGCGCTAAGTTTCTCGAGGTCGAGGAACTGCGGAATCATCAGAGTCTGCTCGTAATAGGACGCGTTCCTGTCGTTGCCTTCGCCCGGAACCTCGGCGCGAATCGTGAGGTTGTTGCCGGCGACTTCGAGCGACACGTCCTTCGGATCGATGCCGGGCATCGGCACGTCAACGCGCCACCCGTCGTCGGTCGCGTGCACCTGGAACGATGGCGACGAAGCCGCCGCGGGACCGGTGGTGGTGCGAGTCGGCAGATCGCTCCAGAACTGGTTGAAGAGGCGATCCACTTCACGCTGGAAATTGAACACGTCATCGAACGAATTCCAACGAGTGAGACCAAACATCGCGAACCTCCTTAAAAACCCTCAAAGGATCTATACCAGCATGCCTGTCTTTGTGTCAAGTATGTTGAGCATGTCACAGTCAATGTCTCGACAGAGACAGATCCCTGTTGTCAAGTCCATCCGGTTCAAGGAATTAGTGTCAGAGCAGGAGCAGAACGAAACGGGCGCCGCGCCGCTACACGTCAGATTTCAGCGAAGCGAGAGCTGGCTATAGCAGTTCTCCGCAAGGGGAGAAGGATTGTCACTGGAGTAAGCCGGTGCCCAAGGCCGACCTCAGAAAGGGCTCACGCTCTCTGAACTCAGATC
>JBKPTE010000123.1:0-30105 GCA_046735335.1 Acidobacteriota bacterium
CACCGTACCCGCACACGTCCGCAAGGCGCTGCGAGTCGGCGAGGTGGACGAGCAGGTAATCGCTGCGCCGGATCGCCTCGACGAACCGACACTCACGTCCCATCTCCACCAGAAGCACGCTCAGGCACGCGCGCAGGTAGCGGACGAGTACGTCGAGGCCATCGGCCTGATACGCGATCCATGTTCCGAACAGCCGCGCCGCGAGCCATCGGTTGATGACGGCCCCGTACGGCCTGGCAGCGTCCAAATCGACGGACCCATAGCCGAACAAGGCCGAACGAGGTAGCAATTCCGGCGGGACTGCCCGGAGCACGAGTCGGGCAAGCGAGACGTCGGGTTCGATGTCCGGCGTCGGTCGTGGACGTGTGTCGTCAAAGGCTCCGTCCACCGCGTCGCGCAGGTGGCCTGCGCCCGGCGACCACGCGGTCAGCGCCGTGGTCGCCGACGCGATCGCATCGAGCGCGTGCCAGGGCATCAGATCCGATCGGGCGAGCAGAGAGATCGCGCGCCGTTCCCAGAGCGCATAGCTTTCGTGATCCATCAGGACATGCGGACGGAGCAGAGGCGGCCAGGCGTCAGAGGCGTCGAGCCCCTCGACCTCACCTGCCGGAATGAGGCTCGGAGGCGCGTCGACGACGTCCGGAGGCTCGTCTCCCTCGAGCAGCAGCGCGGCGGCGGTGGGGCAGTAGTGCGAAAGCGTCAGAAACGTGCCGCGGGCATCTTTCAGGACGATGCGCGGGAACATTCGACACGTGACCGGCAGCGCGCCTTGTCCAGCGGCCCGATGGATACCGCACAGGCGCCCCTCCGGTTCGAAGAATATGCAACGGCCGTCGGGTTGGCGCCGGGCAAATGTTGCCAGCCCTGCGTCGCCGTCATCGAACGGCCGTTCGACCAGTCGTAGCGCGTCGACGCGCGCAGTCTCCTCGCGACTGAACGGAATCGGCCAGCCGACGCGGCAGCATTCGCCGGAATGGCGGCACCGATATGCGGCGTGAAAGTTCAGGCAGCGCGGCATTTCCGGGCAGGTCCGAAGTTGATTTTGTAACGACAATTACAACTCTGCAAACGCCACCTGTCGCCGGCCATACGATCTCCGCCGCAATGACCTCACGCGTCGCGGCGCAGGAATTGCTCCGGCGGACGCGCCGCCATGTCGGACAGGGATACCTTTGGCCCCCGCCTGCGAAGCGAGCGCGAGCGGCGCGGCATCTCACTGGATACCATCGGAGTCGTCACGAACGTCAGCGTCGAGCTCTGGCAGGGGCTCGAGCGCAACGACTTTTCACGCTGGCCGACGGGCATCTTCGCGCGCGCATTCGTGCGTGATTATGCGAAGGCGGTCGGGCTGGACGCCGACGAAGTCGTCGACGAGTTCTGCCGGCTGTTTCCCATCGGCGATCGCCGGGCCGAGCGCGTAATCCGCGCACAGGCGGAGCTGATCGGCCATAGCCCGGGGTACCGCGACGAATCGAAGATGATCCCCGGCGGGGTCGATCGCCGCGCGGCCGCGCGTCAGGCCAGCGCGGAGGCACAGGCGCGACGGATGCGGCTCGCGCCCCGCGGCGTCGCCGCGGCCATCGACACGGCAGCCATTCTCAGTTCGGGCTCGCTCGCCGCGCTGGCCACGGCGCTCCCGTTCTGGCCCGTCGTCAGCGTTACCGCGCTCATCTACTACGCCGTTTCCACGGTGCTTGCGGGCGCGTCTCCAGGCACCAGGCTCACCGACATGCTGCGGCAGCGCGTGCCAGCGCTCTTCGCGGTGCAGGATCGCCGCGCCCACGCCTAAGACCGCGGACGACGCGGATCGCGGACTGCGCGGACCACGCGGAAATCGCCTCGCGGCGGTGTCCAATGCAGTGTGGCTCTCGCCGCCCCTCTATCAGGCCGCCTATGACTTGCGCCCGTTTTTCCTTGGTCCCCGTCCTCGTTCTGTTCGCCGCGTCAGCCGCGGCGCAGCCGCCGCCTCGCGCACCCCTTCGCATCGTCAGCGCCGGACCAACGGGTGAAGTTGCGGCGATCGAAGAAGTCAACGAGCTCCGCGTGGTGTTTTCGGAGTCGATGGTCGCGCTCGGGCGCGTGCCTGCGAACCTGCGCGTACCGTTCTTCCGGATCACGCCCGCCGTTGCCGGAACCTTCCGCTGGTCCGGCGCCTCCGTGCTCGTGTTCACACCGGCGCGCCGCCTCCCGCTCGCCACGCGATACGAAGTCACGATCGACGGATCCGCCGCTTCGATCACCGGGCGCACGCTGGGCGAGCCGTACACGTTCACGTTCACGACGCCCACGGTGCGTCTGCTGCAGACGCGCTGGTATCGTCCCGGAGGACGGTACGATGCGGCACCGGTTGTCCTCCTGCGCTTCAACCAGCCCGTGCGTCCGCAGGACGTCGCGTCCCATCTAGTCCCGCGGTTCCAGGTCCACCCGTTCACGGCGCCGTTCATCGGCGACCGCGCCCAGGCTCGGCTCCGCGCAACGGATCCCGGCGCTCTGCCCGCATTCGAACAGAAGGTTGCCGCCGCGCGAACCGCTTCGAGCGCGTCGGGGCAGGTCGCCTTCCGCGTGACGGAGAACTGGGACAAGAAGAAGTTTCCGCCCGCACGCGATCTCGTGGTGGTCGAGATCACGACTCCCGTGCCTCCGGACAGTTGGGTGCGCCTGGAGCTTGACGGCCGCATTCCATCGCTCGCCGGCGCCGCCGTTTCGGGAAATCGCCAGGATTACACGATCGAGTTCGAAAAGACGTTCTTCATCGACGGCTTCTTCTGCCGGCGCGAGTGCGATCCCGAAGGCTCGAACACGATCAGGATGCGCGCGCCGGTGAAGATCGACGCGTTCGCTACGGCGATCTCCGCCGTCGACGTCAGCGATGCGCGGCGGGAGCGGATCGCACCGAAGGCCGAGCCGAAGAAGCGAACCTGGGAGCGTGACGAATCGTTCGCCCTCACGCTCGAAGACGGCGGCCTCGGACCCCAGCCGCCGGCCACGACGTGGATCGCGACGATCTCCGCGAGCCTGCGCGCAACGGACGGGCAGACGCTCGGGTACACGTGGGCGGGCGCCGTCGAGAACTGGCATCAGCGCGCGTTCACGAGCTTCGGCGACGGCCACGGCGTCTGGGAGACTGGCGGCGGCGGGCTCCTGCCCTTCTATTCGCGCAACTTCGTCAACGTCCGCCAGTGGGCGGCGCCCGTCGACCCGGCGCAGCTCATGTCAACCGTCGTGAAGCTGCGCGGTTCCGAATTCCACCTGGCGCCGCCGGCCGCGTCCGTCGATCGCAAGCTCACCGTCGTGCCGGATTCGATTCAGTCCCACGGTCTCGACCTGTCGAAGGCCCTGACCGGCGGGGCCAAGGGGCTGGTGTGGACGGCCGTCGAGGAAGGAACCGCCATCGAGCGCGCGCATGTCTGGCGCGACAACAACGAACCCGTCGTGCGCGCCAGCCTCGTGCAGGTCACGAACCTCGGGATCAGCGTCAAGGACAGCCCGCTGAACACGCTGATCTTCGTGACACGCCTCGACAATGCGGCGCCGGTCCCCAACGCCAATGTCGCGATTCTCAAACCGGACGGCAGCGCGTTGTGGCACGGCACGACCGGCAGGGACGGCGTCGCGATGGCGCCCGAGACGCGTCTGCGCGATCCGCGCCGATGGTACGAGTTCGCCTTCCTCGTTACCGCTGAAAAGGACGGCGACGTCGCATACGCGGCAAGCGACTGGAACGAGGGGCTGCAGTCGTGGGAGTTCGGCATCCCCTTCAGCCTCAACGAATCCGATCCGCTGCTGCGGGGAACGGTCTTCAGCGATCGCGGCGTCTATCGCCTCGGCGAGGAAGTCCACTTCAAGGCCGTGCTCAGATCGAGTACTCCGTCGGGCGTGAAGCTGCTGCCGGCTGGAACGGAGGTGTTCCTCACGACCCGCGACAGCAGGAACCGCATCGTCGACGAACGGACGGTCAAGCTGAACGCGTGGAGCGCCGGCGAGTGGACCCTCACGTTGCCGGGTGAAGGATCGCTTGGCAACTACATGGTTCGCGCCGTGCTTCAGAGCGATCGGCCTGCTCCAGGTACGCAGGCCAAAGCGAAGCCCGCCGCGGAGGAAGAAGAAGGGGAAGAGGAGCAGGAAGATGGCGTGCCCTGGTACAAAGCCGTCCAGGGGTCGTTTGTCGTGGCTGCGTATCGCAAGCCCGACTTCCGCGTCGATGTGACGCTCACAGGCGACTCCGCCATCGCCGGCGAATCGCTGAAGGGGCTCGTGCACGCGCGATACCTGTTCGGCGCAGCGATGCAGAAGCGGCCCGTGAAGTGGACGTTCACGCGAATGCCCGCGTTCGCCATTCCAACGAGCATCACCGCGAACTTTCCACAGGATCGTTGGTCGTTTGCCGGCTGGCAGGACGATGAGAATCGCGCGAAGCCCGACGTCGCGGCCGACACCGCGCAATTGACGACGAGCGGGGATCTGCCGCTCGACCTCCCGACGGACGCGAAGGCCGGTACGCCATACGCGTACACGCTCGAAGCGGACGTCGAAGACGTCTCGCGTCAGCACATCGCGAACCGCGCCGCCTTCGTCGTGCATCCCGCGCCGTGGTACGTCGGGATCAAGCGGCTGCCCCACTTCATCGATCAGAAGGCAGGGCTCGCCACGAGCCTCGTTGCCGTCGGACTGGACGGAACAGTCGTCCCTGGCGTCGCGATCGACGTGACGTTGAAGCAGATTCAATGGATCAGCGCGCGGCGCGCCGAGGGCAACGGCTTCTACACGTGGGAGACCGAGCGCAAGGAGGTCCCCGCGGGCGAGTGGCACCTGACGAGCGCGAGCGAACCCGTGCCGTTCAACGTCCCGCTCTCCTCGGGCGGTTACTTCGTGCTCACCGCGCGCGCGAACGCCGACGCGGGCCGGTTCACGACGACGACGACGTCGTTCTACGTAATGGGGCAGGGCTACACCGCGTGGGAGCGCTACGATCACAACCGCATCAATCTCGTCGCCGAGCGCACGACGTACAAGCCGGGCGAGACGGCGCGAATCATGATCCAGTCGCCGTGGGAGACGGCCACGGTGCTCCTCACAACGGAGCGCGAGGGTATCCGTTCATACCGGCAGTTAGCGCTCACGTCGACGCAGCAATCGATCGAGGTGCCGCTGACGGAGGCCGATATCCCGAACCTGTTCGTCTCGGTCCTGCTGGTCAAAGGACGAACGATCGCAGACGCCTCTCGTCAGGTCGACGATCCGGCCGATCCAGGAAAGCCGTCCTTCCGCATCGGCTACGTGCAACTGCACGTCGAGGACGCGTCGAAGCGGCTCACCGTGGCGGTCGCGGCAAATCGGGAGGAATACCGTCCCGCGAACACCGCCGCGGTCGACATCGACGTGAAGGATGCCGGCGGCCGTCCGTCCGCGAGCGAGGTGACGCTGTGGGCGGTCGACTACGGCGTCCTGTCGCTCACGTCGTATCGCACGCCGGACGTGCTCGAGTCGGTGTACGTGCCCAAGGCGCTCGCGATCATGAACGAGGACAGCCGGCAGCGGATCGTCTCGCGTCGGGTGCTGTCACCGAAGGGCGCCAGCGATGGCGGCGGAGGCGGCGATGCGGGCGGGCCTGGATCCGTCAGGCGCGACTTCCGTACGCTGGCGTTCTGGCTGGGATCGATTACGACGGATGCTCGCGGGCACGCGCGGGCGGCCGTAAAGCTCCCGGAGTCGCTGACGACCTATCGGATCATGGCGGTGGCGGGGGACCGCGCCTCCCGCTTCGGTTCCGCGGATACGGAGATCCGCATCAACAAGCCGGTCACGATGAAGCCGGCGTTTCCGCGCTTCCTTGCCCTGGGCGACAAGGCGACCTTCGGCGCGGTAGTCACGAGCCAGTTGAAGACATCCGGATCCGCGTCGGTGACGATTGCGAGCCTCGACCCGAGCGTCCTGTCGTTCGCGGAAGGATCGTCGACGGAGGTACCGGTCGGCGCGGGCGGATCGACAGAGGTGCGGTTCGAGGCGATGGGGCGCGCGATCGGCCGGGCCCGCGTTCGGATGACCGTCAGGATGGGCGACGAGACCGACGCCTTCGAGGATGTCGTTCCGGTCGAAGTACTGGTGTCGCCCGAGACCGTTTCGGCCGTTGGCGAGACGGATGGCGACAAGATCGAGAGGCTCCGCGTCCCCGACGGCGTCGTCCCCGGATTCGGCGGCCTGCGCGTCGATCTGTCGTCGACGGCGCTGGTCGGTCTCGCCGATGGTGCGCGCTATCTCGTGGAATATCCCTACGGATGCGCAGAGCAGCGAGGGTCGCGGGCGCTTGCGCTGCTGCTCACCGCGGATCTCGGCGATGCGTTTGCGCTGCCGGGCATCGAGCCGTCGAAGCTGCGATCGACCGTCCAGTCGACGCTGAAGGAACTGGAGAAGTATCAATGCGAGAACGGCGGCTTCGCATACTGGCCCGGCCAGTGCTGGAGCACGTCGCCGTATCTCACCGCCTACCTGCTGCACGTCTTTCAGGTGGCTGCCGACCTGAAGTACTCCGTCAACGTGTCCATGCGCGAGCGGGCGTATACGTACCTTCAGCAGAAGCTCGCGGAGCCGCCGCCGACGAACGAGAGCTGGTGGCCCTCCTACACGGCGTGGCAGGCGTTCGCGGTGAAGGTGCTCGCTGAAGGCGGACGCAACCAGGACTCGAACATCACACGGCTGTATGGCTACCGCGAGCGCATGCCCGTCTTCGCTCTCGCGTATCTGAGCGACGCGATGGTCGCCAGAGGGGAACGGTCAGGGCCACGCATCGAGGAGATCACGCGGCGAACCGGAAACTCGATTCTGCCGGAAGGAGCGTCGGCGCACGTCGAAGAGCTGAGCGATCCGTATCTGCTCTGGTTCTGGAACTCGAACGTGCGGTCGACGGCCATTGTCCTGAACTCGATGCTGCGCGCGTCCGCTCAGGACGCGCCGTATCGTCAGCTCGTCGCCTGGATGATGCGCGCCCGGACGAACGGGCGCTGGGGCAACACGCAGGAGAACGCGCTCGCGCTCGAATCGCTCGTGTCCTATTACCGCCGCTTCGAGGCCGAACCGCCGGACTTCGCCGCGGCGGTCTCGCTGCAGCAGCAGCAAATCGCCAGATCGGAGTTCCGGGGACGGACGACGGAGGCGCGTGGGACGGACGTGCCGATGTCGACCCTGCTGGCCTCGGGGCAGCCTGGTTCCGAGCACCCGCTCACGTTCTCGAAGACAGGTCGAGGGACGCTGTTCTATTCGGCTCGGCTCCGATACGCCGAGGACCGCCTGTTCCAGCAGGGACATGACGGCGGCATGCACGTCGAGCGCAGCTACGCGCCGTATGTGGAAAACGGACCGAAACCGGCGTCGACCGTGTTCAAGGCCGGCGACCTCGTTCGCGTGACGCTGACGCTGGTCCTGACGAAGGAGCGCCGCTGGGTCGCGGTGACGGATCCGCTGCCGGCGGGCTTCGAGCCCGTCGAGTCGTGGTTTGCCACATCGGCGGCGGCGCTGACGAAGCACCAGGACGACCAGGGCGACGTCGCCGACGACTGGTTTGCCTGGTGGCAGCGCGGCGGCTTCGATCACGTCGAGCGCTACGACGATCGCGTCCAGCTCTTTGCCACCCGATTGAGTGAAGGACGCCATCAGTTCACGTACATCGTCCGCGCCACGACCTCCGGCGTGTTCCGGACTGCGCCGGCGCACGCGGAGGAGATGTACGAGCCCGAGGTGTTCGGCCGCACGCAGACGACTGTCGTGACGGTGAAATAGATGTTCCGCTTCGTCGCGCGTCTCGTAGCGCGCAACTTCAGTTGCGCGACCTCTTGCGCGTTCCTGACATTCGCGATCATCCTCGGGGTCTGGCTTCGCTGCGGACCCATTCCGACCGATCTCCTGCGCGAGCCCGACACGCCATCCACGGTCGTCGTCGATCGTCAGGGCCAGGTCCTTTACGAAGCCCTCTCGAGCGACGGGTCGCGCTCGGAGCGGATCGATCCGGCATCGCTCCCGCCCGTGCTGGTGGCGGCGACGCTGGCTGCAGAGGATCGGCGCTTCCTCCTCCACCCGGGCATGGATCCGATCGCGCTCGCGCGCGCCGCGCGCCGCGACGTCATGGCACGGCAGATTGTCGAAGGCGGCTCGAGCATCACGCAGCAGGTCGCGAAGCTCCTGATACAACGCCGGGACGGGCTCCGCAGGCGCGGAGTCGCGGCAAAGCTCCGTGAAATGGTGCTGGCGCTCAGGCTCGAGCACCGTTTCAGCAAACGCGAGCTGCTCGCGATGTACCTGAACCTCGCATCGTACGGCAGCCAGGCCACCGGGGCGGCGCGCGCAAGCCGGATGTACTTCGGCGTCCCCCCGGCCATGCTTACGCCCGCGCAGGCGGCCTTCCTGGCCGGCCTTCCGCAGCGGCCCACCGCCTTCAATCCGCGCCGGAACGTCGACGCCGCGCTCGCGCGGCAGCAGCAGGTACTCCGCCGCATGAGGACGTCGGGAACGCTCTCCGAGAGCGCGTTCGCGAACGCGCGTGCCGAACGCGTCTCGCTCCAAAGGACGGCCGCGCCATTCCTCGCGCCGCACTTCGTCGAGATGGTGCTGAGCGACGCCGGCGTGAAGCGAGCGGCGCGAATCGAGACGACGCTCGACGTCGAGCTGCAGCGGGAGGTCGAGGGCATCATCGAGCGGCAGCGGCCATCTCTGAGGCGTCACGGCGCCGCGAACGTCTCCGTCGTCGTCCTCGACAATGCCCGAAGCGAATGGGCGGCCTGGGAGGGCTCGGGTGATTACGCAGCCGCGGTGCACGGCGGCGCAATCAACGGTCCGGTCGTTCCGAGGCAGCCCGGCTCGGCGCTCAAGCCGTTCACGTATGCGCTTGCGTTCGAAGAAGGACGCTCGCCTGCCTCGGTGCTGCCGGACATTCCATCGACCTTTCCGACCGCGGAGCCGGGTGTCCTGTACAGCCCGCGCAACTACGACGGCCGTTATCGCGGTCCGCTTCTCGCGCGCCGCGCGCTCGCCGGATCTGAAAACGTTCCGGCCGTCGCCCTCGCATCCGACGTTGGCGTGCCCGCGCTCGTGCGGTTCCTCACGCGCGGAGGTCTCTCGACGTTCGGCAGGAACGCGGCGTATTACGGCGTCGGCGTCACACTCGGAAACGCCGAAGTCCGGCTCGACGAGCTGGTCTCGGCGTACGCCGCGTTCGCGCGCGGCGGCATCTGGCGCGCTCCGACGTTCGTCCGCAATCGATCGCACAACACGACAGAGCGGCAGTTGGTCAGCCCGCGGACGGCCTTCTGGATCACCGACATCCTCGCGGATGCGGACGCGCGATCGTTCATCTTCGGGCGCGGCGGCGACCTCGAGTTTCCGTTTCCCGTGGCCGTGAAGACGGGGACGTCACAGGCGTACCACGACAACTGGACGATCGGCTACACGCGCAGCGTGACCGTTGGCGTCTGGGTGGGCAACTTCGATCGGACGCCGCTTCGGGATTCGTCCGGTGTGACGGGCGCCGGCCCGATCTTCCACGCCGTCATGCTCGCCGCGGAGCGGCGGTTCGGCAATCCCGAGGCGTCCGACGCGGTCGTCCCTCCTCCGGCCGGGCTGGAGCGCCGCACGATCTGCGCGCTCTCCGGGATGGTTGCCACGTCGGCGTGTCCGGTGAAGATGCACGAGTGGGTAGTGATTGAAGACGCGGAGCCCTGCTCATGGCACCATCGAACCGACGAAGGGCTTCTGATCGTGTATCCACCCATCTTCCGGCAGTGGTCCCTCTCGGAGAATCAACGAGCTCCCGAGATTGGCGAGCGCGCCACGCTCCAGCAAGGCGGCAGCCGGCATGCCGCGCTCTCAATCGCGAGTCCGGCGGCAGGCGCGATCTACAGTGTCGATCCCACGCTGCGCGCCGAGTACCAGGCACTTCCGCTGCGCGCCGTCACCGAGCTCCCGACGCCCCTCACCTGGATCGTCGACGGTCGTCTCTTCCGGACCGCGTCGTCGGAACGGCTCGTGACGTGGCCGCTCGTCGTGGGACGTCACACGATCGAAGTGCACGACGAGACGGGCGCACGCGCGCAGACGTGGGTCATCGTCCGCTGATCGCAGCAAGAAATTCGCGATCCCCAGCAGATTTGTTCTCAGATCAGCTTGCGCTGCGCGCACGACTGGCGCATACTCCGGCTCGGCCCTGCGAGGCTGACCCTGAACATCTTCAACCGGACCTGATGGGCGAGGCGACCACCCTTGGAACTTGGCTGCGCCACGAGCGTGAGCGGCGCGGCGTGACACTCCTCGAGATTTCCGAGGGAACGAAGCTGTCGGTGCCGATGCTTCAGGGGCTGGAGAACGACGACCTGTCGCGCTGGCCCGGCGGCATCTTCCGGCGCGCGTTCGCGCGCTCGTATGCGACAGCGATTGGCGTCGATCCGGATCTCGTCGTGCGCCGCCTCGAGGCGGAACACCCGACGCAGGATGATTCGTTGCCCGTAGCGGCCGTCGCGGCTGCGCAGGAGACGCGCCCGACGGGTCTCGCGATGCTCGGCCGCAGCGCGCAGGTTCTTCCTCGCGCGCCCCGGCGCACTGCGCTCGTGGCGGCGCTGCTCGATCTGCTGGTGGCGGGCGCGATTGGTCTCGGCTTCGCCGCAGCCGGGTCGCGGCTGCTCTGGCCGGTGCTCGCCATCGCCGCCTACCACGCGGCCGGCGTCCTCCTGACGGGCCGGAGCCCAATGCTGGCGTTGCTACTGGATCAGCCCGCGCCCGAACCGGTTCCCGTCCCGACGTCCTCCATGGAAGGACGCCCAGCCGCCCATTCCCGTCCGCAGGCGATCGTCCGGTCCGCCGCCGCACCGCGAGTTCGACAGACCTCGCGCCGCGCGTCGCGCGGTTCGCGAAATCGCGGCGTCGCCTAACAACTCCTTCTGTCCGGCGAGTCCCGAGAGAGATAGAATACGGACGACCTGAGGAGCACCTCATCTATGGGAAATGGTGAGGAGCTTGCAGAGGCAGTCTGCGGTCAAGGAGGATTTCGATGGGAATCCTGGCGTGGATTGTGTTCGGCTTGGTCGTGGGCATCATCGCGAAGCTCCTGATGCCTGGACGGGACCCCGGCGGTTTCATCGTGACGATTCTGCTGGGCATCGCTGGTGCGCTGCTGGGTGGCTTCATCGGACGGGCCATGGGTTTCTATGGGCCGAACCAGGGAGCGGGCTGGATCATTTCGATCCTCGGCGCGATCGTACTGCTCGTCCTCTATCGTTTCGTCGCCCGCCGGAACGTCTGAGCACGAGGTGGAGGTTGGGTCCGCCAATCTCCACCTTCCCTTTACAAGCCAATGAAGTCCTTTTCCCGTGTGCTGCCCGCGGCGCTTCTGCTCCTGCTGTGCGCCGCATCCGTCGCGGCCCAGAGCGCCGACGACATCATCGCGAAGAATCTCCAAACCAAAGGCGGTCTCGAGAAGTGGAAATCGATTCAATCGATGAAGCTGACGGGACACATCGTCGCCAACGGCCAACCCGTCCCGTTGACGATCTGGTCGAAGCGCCCGAACCTGATGCGTCAGGAAATCGATCTCCAGGGTACCAGACGCGTGCAGGCATTCGATGGGACCACGGCGTGGATGATGAACGGCGACATGGCGCGTGGTGTGACCGGACCGGAGGCGCAGGCGGCGCGGGAGCAGGCGGACTTCGACAGCCCGTTCATCGACTATCGCGCGAAGGGGAACACCGTCGAGTTCGTCGGCAACGAGACCATCGACGGCGCCAGCGTCGCCCACATCAAGCTCACGAGGAAGACCGGCCAAGTCGAAGACTACTACTTCGAGCCAGACACCGGGCTGGAGCGGCGGACGTCCGTGACGCTCGAGCGCAACGGCCAGAAGGCGACCGTGGTGAGCGATCTCTCGGACTATCGCGACGTCGGCGGCGTCAAGGTTCCCTTTTCGGTGAAGCAGAGCGTCAACGGCACGCCACTGACGCAGCTGACGGTCGACAACGTGGAATTCAACGTTCCGATGGATGCCGCGATGTTCCGTATGCCCAAGCAGGGGGGCTGACGCTGAATTCGGTCAATGGCGGCTGAATCGCGGCATTGGCGAACGCCGGATCCTGAATGCGATAGCGCGTCAGCGCTCAGTCGTAGATCGTTGTGCGACGGCTTCAACGGCTGCGATGAGGTCGTCTCCAGTGAACGGCCGTATCAGGTCTGTCGGGCGCTTACTGGCCGCGGCGCGATCGCACAGCCGTATGACGCGGATCCCGGGATTGTACCGCTGCAGCCGCTCCGTGATCACGCCGGAGCTGCCTTCCGACAGACGCTGCTCGATCACGAGCACATCGAAGGGAACGGTCCGAAACGAGGCCAGCACGGCATGTCCGCTGTGGGCTGCGACGCTCACCGAGAATCCCGCGGACGCGAGGACCCTCGCGGCAACTGCTTGCAGATCGCGATCTTCCAGGACGAGGAGCACTGACGGCGGAAGGGGGCAGGGCTTCCAGTGGGGTTCCAGAGAGACCGCGATGCGCCGAACGCGCGTGGACATAGCGCCCGCGCGCAAGCGCAATCTCGGTACCGGGCGGTTTTACGCGGAATTCCTACGATTGTTGACGGAAATGGCGAGAGGAACTTACGTTTCTGATCGCTGATTACGCTTTCGCGCGCTCTGGCGTACTCGACATTCGCCGTTCGCCGTTCGTCGTTGACAGGCGTCAAAGCTTCAGCTTCTCCTGCAACCGCTCGCGGTACCCGCGACTGAGCGTGAGCCGCACCCCGGACCGGAGAACGACGGAGTACTCGCCGTTCAGCCAGGGCTGCATCTCCTGGATCCGCTCGACGTTCACGATCCGGCACCGGTGAATCCGGAAGAACCGCTCGGGGTCGAGACGCGCCTCGATGCCGTTCATCGTCTCGCGCAGGAGGTGCGCCTGCGGGCCCACGTGCAGCCGCACGTAGTTGCCCGCCGCTTCGATCCAGTCGACTTCGTCCGCGCGCAGGAAGAACAGGCGGCCGCCCGACTTCACGACCAGGCGATCCGTCTTCGGCGGTTCGCGCTTGAGATCCTTCATCAGCGCGATCAAGCGTCGGCCGAGATCGCCCGTCGTCTGCGTCTCGATCTGCGTACGCGCGCGCTGCAGCGCGTCGGTGAACCGCGTCCGATCGAACGGCTTCAGCAGGTAGTCGAGCGCGCGCACTTCGAACGCGCGGATCGCGTGCTGATCGTACGCGGTGACGAAGATCACCATCGGCATGTCGTCAGCGCCGATCGTGTCGATCACCTGGAAGCCGTTCATCCTCGGCATCTCGACGTCGAGCAGCACCAGATCGGGATGGCGATCGTGGATGACGCTGACCGCCTCCTCGCCATCGCGGCATTCGCCGAGCACTTCGATGTCCGGCTCCGCCGAGAGCAGTCCCATCAGCCGCTCGCGCGCGAGCGGCTCGTCGTCGACGATGAGCGCCGTCAGTTTTTTGCTAGGCATCGCTGTGTCCCGGACAGGTGTTGGTTGACCCCATCTCGTCCCAGAGGCCGAGGGGCGAGACTCATTTGAGACTTAGACGGAAGAAACCCGCATTTCGTCTTTTTGTATTCGAGTGTTCGATCTCTTGAATTTTGGGCTGTGTGCGGGAGCGAACAGCGTTCTGATCGAGCAGTGACGTACCACCGTTCATCACACCCAGCTGCGACCCGCCACGGCGCGCGAATCGCTCGTCACAGCGCTGTGTCATTCGTGCGCACAGCGCCCGATCGTCTCGATTGCGGGCACTTCCCTTGCTGAACGGGTGAGCTCCGGCGACGGGCCAGTGCGACGGCGCCCGTGTGCCCGATGGAGGCTCACCGATGATCAAGCATCAAGGCGGAGCGGGCAGCCCCCGTACGTGGCTGTTCGCGCTCGCGCTGCTTCTGTACGCCGCGTCCTCGGCAACCGCGCAAGTCTTCACCGGACGCATCGACGTAACGGTGCAGGACGCCACGGGCGCGGTGCTGCCTGGCGTGACGGTGGAGGTCCTGGGTCCGCAGAACCAGAACGCCGCCACCGACGCGCAGGGGGAGGCGCACCTGCTCAATCTGCCGCCGGGCACCTATCAGGTGAAGGCGACGCTCGCCGGATTTTCCGATTACGTGAACCGCGCCGTCGAGGTGCGGGCCGGCGCCTCCGTTCCACTGCGCGTCTCGCTGAGCGTCGGAGGCGTCACCGAACAAGTCCAGGTCTCCATCGAATCGCCGATCGTCGATCCGAAACGTGAAGCGGTGTCGACGACGATCAGCTACGCCGAGTTGCAGAACATCCCGTCCGCACGCGATCCCTGGGTCGTGCTGCAGACGGTCCCCGGCATCGTCGTCGATCGCGTGAACGTCGGCGGGTCGGAATCGGGCCAGCAGTCGAATTACACGGCGAAGGGCGCTGATGTGGAAGATAACACCTGGAATCTCGACGGCATTCCCATCACCGATATGGACGCGCTCGGGTCGACCCCGACGTACTACGATTTCGACATGTTCCAGGAGATGAACATCACGACCGGCGGCGCCGACGTGCAGGCGTCCACGCCGGGCGTGCAGCTCAACTTCATCCTGAAGTCAGGGACGAATACCGTCCACGGGACGAGCCGCGTGTTCTACGAGAACAAGGACCTTCAGGGATCGAACCTGCCATCGGAGCTGAGGGAGACGCTCGGAGGCGTGAGCGGCAAGGGCAACCGGATCGATCGCTATGCCGATTACGGCGGGGAGATCGGCGGCCCGATCCTGAAGAACCGGTGGTGGGGCTGGGGATCGCTGGCGCGCACGAACGTGACGATTCTCACGCTCGACGGCGTCCCCGACAAGACGACGCTGACGGATGCCAGCGTCAAGACCAACGCGCAGTTCACGCCCAAGTGGCGCGCGAACTTCACCTTCTTCAGCGGCAACAAGCAGAAGGACGGGCGCGGCGCCGGCCCGTACAACCCGCCCGAAACCACGTTCATCCAGGACGGCCCCTCAAAGCTCTATAAGGGCGAGGTCAACTACGTCGCGAGCAATTCGCTCTACCTCACGACGCGGTTCGCGCGGGTCAACGGGCCCTTCACGTTGGACCCGAAAGGGGGCCTCGACAAGCAGGTGTTCGTCGACGCCGACGGCGTCTACCACAACACGAACCAGTTCTACGTGACCGATCGTCCACAGAAGACCGTCCTCGTCGACGGGAACTGGTTTCAGGGCAGGCAGGAGCTGAAGTTCGGCGGCTCGTTCCGGCGCGTGAACGATCACACGGAGCTGGGGTTCGGGAACGGCTGGCTCAACTACGAGCAGGACGCTGAAACCGGATTGACGCTTGCGGTGCCGTTCCGCACGTACATCCAGAACACATCGGCCGACTACAGCGCGCTGTATCTGGGCGACACCATCTCGCTGAGCCGGCTGACGGCGAATCTCGCCGTCCGCTACGATCGGACGACCGACTCCGTCCTCGCGTCTCACGTCCCGGCGCACCCCGACCTTCCGCAGGTGCTGCCGGGTGTCGACGCCCCGGCCGTGAAGAACGCCATCGTCATGAACTCGTGGACGCCGCGCGTGGGCGTCACGTACGCGGTGGACAACGACCGCAAGACGCAGCTTCGCGCGAGCTACGCCGCCTTCGCGAGCCAGTTGAACATCACGACGGCCAATGCGGTCTCGGCGGCGGGATACGCCTACGCCTACTTCTTCGCGGTGGACGCGAACCACAATCGGAACATCGAGCTGAACGAGCTGGGACGCTCGCTCGGAACGGTGGGCGTCAACCCGGACAACCCGCTCCAGGTCGTCAACCAGATCGACCCGGACCTCAGCGCGCCGAGGACGCACGAAATCGTGGCGGGCATCGACCGCGAGCTGATGCCGAACTTCGGCGTGTCCGCCTCCTACACGTGGCGGCGCTACAACAACCTGCTCTGGCCGCTGACGCAGCTGCCGGTCGTGGGTGTCACGAGCGCCGATTACGACGTCGATGGGACGATCGACGCGACGCTGCCGGACGGGACGCCCGTGAGCGCGCCGTACTACGCGCTGCGCGAGGATCGGGCCCCGGAGGGAGGCGGCTCCATCACGAAGAACCGCGACGGCTATCACCGGACCTTCAAAGGCTTCGAGGTGGCCGCAACCAAACGCCTCGCGAACCGCTGGATGGGGCGGTTCGGCCTCTCGTGGAACAACGAGCGCGAGTACTTCGACGATCCGTCGACGGCGATCGTCGATCCGACCTCGACGACCGGGGATCCGCACATCAACGGCGGCACGGTCACCCGCGAGACGGGCGGCAGCAGCAAGTCGCAGATTTACCTGACGGCGCCGAAGTACCAGTTCATCGCGAACGGGTACTACCAGGGCCCCTGGGGCGTGAACGTCGGCGCGAACTTCCTGCTGCGTCAGGGCTTCAGCCAGGTCTACTTCGCGAACGACGTGGCGACCAACGACGCCGTCCACTCGAAGAAGGACGTGCTGCTGGTGGGCGACCCGGGCAAATACCGTCTGCCGACGCTCAAGCAGCTCGACTTCCGCGTCGAGAAGGACGTCCGTTTCGGCGGGCGCCGCATCGCGCTCGACTTCGACGTCTTCAACCTGCTGAACTCAGGAACGGTCCTCGGCCGGCAGTACGACGTACAGGCGTCGAACTTCAATGCGATTCTCGAAATCATGAACCCGCGAATCGCTCGCTTCGGAGTTCGGTTCACGTTCTGATCGGAGTTCGCGGGGTTCACAGGGTTCACGGGGCTGGGTTCGGGATTCCACGTTCTCGGTTCGGGTTCGTACGAACGCCGAACTGCCGAACCCAGCCCTGAACCATGAACCTCGAGCCCTGTGAACCCTTCCATGATCAGAAAAGGTGTGCATAATGAACGCGTGAGCACTTCCACTGCGCGCGCGCACCGTACGTGGCAAGCGGGCGAGCTCTTCACCATCAACGACGCGACGGAGCTCTACGAAGTCGATCGCTGGGGGAAGGGATACTTCTCGATCTCCAAGGAGGGGCACGTCCTCGTCCATCCGACGAAGGACCCCTCGCATGCGATCGACCTCAAGCAGCTCACCGATCACCTGATGCTCCGCGGGATCGGCCTTCCGGTCCTCATTCGGTTTCGCGACATCCTCCGCCACCGCGTCGGCGATATCCACAACGCCTTCCAGACCGCCATCAATCAGCACCAGTACGAGGGGCGCTACATCTGCGTCTACCCGATCAAGGTGAACCAGCAGCGGCAGGTCGTCGAGGAAGTGCTCGATTTCGGCCGTGAATACGGCTTCGGGCTCGAAGCGGGCTCCAAGCCGGAGCTGCTGGCGGTGATGGCCCAGGCCTACAACGACACGCCGATCATCTGCAACGGCTTCAAGGACGCCGAGTTCATCGAGATGGCGATGCTGGCGCAGAAGGTCGGCCGCAATGTCATCCCCGTCGTCGAGAAATACACTGAACTGGGCCTGATCCTGAAGTACGCGGAGAAGGTCGGCGTGCGGCCGCAAATCGGGATGCGGGTGAAGCTCGCCGCTCGCGGCAGCGGCCGCTGGCAGGGATCGGGCGGCTACCGCTCGAAGTTCGGCCTCACCGTCGCGGAAGTGCTGCGCGGGCTGGAAGAGCTGAATTCCCGCGGCATGCAGGACTGCTTCAAGCTCCTGCACTTCCATCTCGGGAGCCAGATTCCCAACATCCGGATCGTCAAGGGCGCGCTGAACGAGGCCGCCCGCATCTACACCGAGCTGGTGAAGGCGGGCGCCGGGCTCCAGTTCCTGGACGTGGGCGGTGGCCTCGGGATCGATTACGACGGCTCGCAGACGAACTTCGAATCGAGCGTCAACTACACGCTCGAGGAATACGCGAACGACGTCGTCTACCACATTCAGACGGTCTGCGACGATGCGGGCGTGAGGCATCCGACGATCGTGTCGGAGAGCGGACGCGCGATCGTGGCGTATCACAGCGTCCTCATCTTCAACGTCCTCGGCGTCGCGGCGTTCGGCGAGGAGAAGATCCCGGAGTCGATCTCTCCCGACGAAGCCGAGCAGCCGGTCATCGACCTGCTCGAGACGTACCAGAACCTGTCGGTGAGGAATGCGCTCGAGAGCTACCACGATGCCCAGCAGGCGCTCGACATGGCGCTGAACCTGTTCACGGGCGGCTACCTCCCGCTCGAGCAGCGCTGCCAGGCCGAAAACCTGTATTGGGCCATCCTCGTGAAGCTCAGGAAGCTCGTCGCCCAGATGGAGGACGTCCCCGAGGACCTCCAGGGACTCGACGATGCGATGGCGGATACGTATTTCTGCAATTTCTCGCTGTTCCAGTCCATCCCCGACAGTTGGGCGATCAAGCAGTTGTTCCCGATCATGCCGATTCACCGGCTGAATCAGCCACCGAGCCATCACGCGGTGCTCGGGGACATCACCTGCGACTCCGACGGCAAGATCGACTCCTTCATCGACCGCCGGGACGTGAAGCGGACGCTGCCGCTGCACACCGTCAACGGCGAGCCCTACTATCTCGGGGTGTTTCTCGTCGGCGCCTACCAGGAGATCCTGGGCGACCTCCACAATCTCTTCGGCGACACGCACGCGGTGCACGTCAGCCTCGACAGCGGCGGCAACGTCGTCCTCGACGCGGTCATCAAGGGGGATACGGTCCGGGAAGTGCTCGACTACGTCGAGTTCGACGCGGAGACGCTCATTCGCAAGCTCCGGAGCGACGTGGAGCTCGCCGTCCGCGAAGGGCGCATGACGTACGAGGAATCAGGCCGCCTTCTGGAGTTCTACGAAGAGGGACTCCAGGGGTACACGTATCTGGAAGAGCCCCGGGATAGGTGACCAATCGGTCAACGACGAATGACGAACGGCGAACGACGAATAATGACGAACGACGAACGACGAAAGGTCACGTCGGGATTCGTCGTTCGTCTTTCGCCGTTCGTCGTTAACGGCGCCTGCCGTCCTTCAGCTTCGACACTGCCAGGAGCCGTCCCTTCACGTGCGACGCGTGCGCGATGGCGAGCTTGGCCGTCCCGCCATTCTTCGCGACGGTCACCGTGACGCCCGCCTGTGATGCGTTGCCGGCCGCGTCCGAGCACGCGACGGTGAGCGTGTAGACCCGCGCATCGCGGCGATCGTCCTTCGTTGCCCGAACCAAGGCCGTCAGCGGACCGGTGATGACCGCATCGCTGGTGGAACCCTCCTCCGCGGTAATCGTCGAGATTGCGCACGACGGTGCCGGGTCGGTATCGTCGCGCGCGCTGACCGAGACGGTCACGTTCACCATCTGGTGCGCGGGCGGCCAGATTACCGACGGCGATGCGCTGAGGCTCAGGATCGTCGGCGGCGTGGTGTCGGCGGGCGGCGGCGGCGGCGCGGGAGGCGTCGCGAGAAATACCGCCATGACGCCGTTGAGTACCCCTGCGCCCGCAATCTCCCCCGACGCGTTGATCGCGCGCGCGTCGGTGAGCGTCCAGCCGGAACCCGGCGCGAGCTTCGTATTGAGATCGACCGATCCATCCGCGCTCGTGGAGAGGAACGCCCGGCTGCTGCCGTCCGCGGCCGTGAACGATCCCACGGACGATCCGGACGCGACCGAGACCGCCGTGCTCCCCTGCGAGCCAAACGTATCCAGGTTCGTCAGCGACGTGCTGTAGAGGAACGCGTGGAACGATCCGTCGGCCAGAGACGCCTGGCCGGCGAGGCGGCCCGCGGCGTCGATCCCGCAGGCGCTGCTCGTTCCGGCGGCTCCGTCGAACCCGCCGACTTCCAGCACGCGCCCATCGGGTTCCGCGCGAAACGCATGCTGCACCGACGCCGCGTTGTACGCCATCCCGACCACCTGACCGACGTCGTTGATGCCGCAGGCGAGCGCGAACGCTCCGCCGAGGTCCGGCACGAGCTGCGCGGGGAGGCCGGCCGCCGCGCGGAACGCGCGCGTTCCGTCCGCGGTGTCGGCGTAGCCGACGACCTCGCCAGAGGCGTTGATCCCCATCCCGACCGTGTACGTGCCGCCGGCGAACGGTTCGATGAACTCAACCCCCGTGCCGTCGACGTATCGGAACGCGCGCAGCCCCGTCGCTGTCATGGCGTAGCCGGTGAGGTCGCCATGGCTGTTGATCGCGTTCGCCAGACTGGTGATCGATTCGAGACCTGGAACGAATGCCCACCCGCCAGGCGCGCTGTAGCGCACTGCGCGGGTGTTTCCGTTCGCGTCCGTCGCGTAGCCGGAAACCTGTCCGGACGCGTTGATCCCGGTCACCACCGGCACCGCGCCGCTGATGGTTCCGAGATCGACGATCGTGTATGGCGCCGTGTCGGCGCCCACCATGATGTGTGCGGGCCGAACCAGCAGCAGCGCTGCCGTCAACCCTGCCAGGGCATGTCGCCTCATGGGCCTGCCTCCCTCCGTGCCAGGTGGCGGAGCAACGGAGGTGCCCCGTGCAGGACGCGTCTCAACTCACGGAGGGAGAGGGGCTTAGGGACAACTCACAACCACGTGATCGTTCGGGAGATCACCAAGTTGTCCCTAACGGTACCGAAACTGTCGGAACGCTTCTGTAATCGCTACCTGGCCAGCATCTCCTGGCGCTTCGCCCTGAACTCGTTGCCCGGCTTCCACTCCGGCAGCTTGTCGGCGTTCGCCACCCGATAGCCGACGGCGAAGAGGAGCTGCGCGTCCTGCGCGGCGCCGCTGAGATCCCAATCCGTTTTCACTTCGTCGGACGGCGCGTGGTAGTCGTGATCGGTGTAGTCGTCGCGCTTCTTCCGGCCCCACCCGTCCGGCTTGCCGATGAAGTCCACGCCGGAGTCGGGATCGAGCGCCGGAACGCCCTGCTTGGCGAAGTTGAAGTGGTCGGACCGGTAGTAGAAGCCCTTCTCGGGTTCGGGGTCGGGTGTCAGCGTGCGTCCCTGCTCCTTCGCCGCCGCCCGCAGGTAGTCGTCAAGGTCCGAAGCCCCGAGTCCGATCACGGTGATGTCCTTCGTGGGCCCCCACTGGTTGACGCCGTCGATGTTGATGTTGGCGGCCGTCCTGGCGAGTGGATACAGCGGCGTCACGGAGTAATACTGGGATCCGAGGAGCCCTTGCTCCTCGGCGGTGACCATCAGGAAGAGGATGGACCGTTTCGGCTGCGGCTGGACCTGTTTGAACGCCCGCGCGATCTCGAGCACGGTCCCCACGCCCGACGCGTTGTCGAGCGCGCCGTTGTAGATCTTGTCGCCGTTCACCGGCGCGCCGACGCCCAGATGGTCCCAGTGCGCCGAGTACACGACGTATTCGTCCTTCAGGGGCGCATCGGATCCTTCGAGCTTCGCCACGACGTTGCGCGACTCGATCCTGCGAAGCTTGTTCGAGATCGCCATCGAGGCCTGCACGCCGAGCGGCACCGGCTTGAACGCACGCGTCGCCGCCTCCTTCTTCAGCGCCTCGTAGTCCTTCCCGGCCAGCGCGAACAGCTTCCGGGCGGCATCCGTCGTGATCCATCCCTCGATGTTCGCGCGCCCCATGTTCTTGTCCGGGGTCACGACGTCGAATTTCTCGTTCAGATTTCCCTGCACGACCGAGAAGGGATAGCCCGCGGGTCCCGTCTCGTGGACGACCAGCACGGCCGCCGCTCCTTTGCGCGCGCCTTCCTCGAACTTGTACGTCCATCGGCCGTAATAGGTCATCGCCTTCCCGCCGAACGTCTTCGGATCGAGCTGCGAGGGATCGGAGGGATCCGGCACGGGGGGGTCGTTGACGAGGACGACGAGCGTCTTGCCCTTGACGTCCAGACCCTTGAAGTCGTCCCAGTTGTACTCGGGCGCCTCGACGCCGTAGCCCACGAAGACGACGTCCGACTTTGCGATGGATGCGGCGTCGGCGACGTGCTTCGTCCAGGCGACGAGGTCGTCGCGCCATTTGAGGCCGAGCGCCTTCGATCCCTTGACGAAGGTCAGCGGGCGCGTCTCGGTGGCCGTGATGCCGACGAGCGGGACCTTCTGGATGTAGGTGCCGTCGGGGTTGCCCGGCTGGAGTCCGAGATCGCGGAACTGGGTCTCGATGTAGGCGACCGAGAGGTCCTCGCCGCGCGTTCCGGGGGCGCGTCCTTCGAACTTGTCGGACGAGAGAACCTTGATGTGCTTGAGGACCGCTTCCGGATCGATCTTCGCCATGGACGAGATAGGGACGGCCGGGGCGGCCGCAGCGTCTCCCTCGGCGGTTCCGGCCTTTTGAGGGCGCTCGGCTGAGCTGCCTCGGTTGCAGCCGCCGGATATGAGAGCCGCACTGAGCAAGGAAAGGAGGATCGCATGGCGCATAGGCGGCCATTGTAACAAGGGGCCCAGGGGCAACCTCCGACCTTCGCACCATGCGGCGCTATGGTGGACAAGCCCCCGTTCAAACCGCCGCTCTTATCCGTTACTAGTACGTGGATTGGGAGGATAATGACTACCCAGCCCGGCTTCGGGCTCCTCTCCGCCGCGACCCCCGTTATGGTGTGCCCGCAATGCCGGACCGAAACGCCGCTCACGACCGGGCGCTGCATCGCCTGTTCGGCGGAGCTGTCGGCGTTGCTTGGATCCATGGTTACGGGACCGGTCACGCCGCCGGTGTCCGTTTCCGCGGAAGTGACCCGGCTGTCTTCGTCCAGCGGCCAGCGGGGGCTCGGGCCAGGCGTTCTCTTCGCCGGCCGCTACCTGATTGAAAAGATGCTCGGCGCCGGGGGCATGGGCGCCGTCTACAAGGCGCTCGATCAGGAGCTGGGCATTCCGATCGCGCTGAAGGTGATCCGCTCCGAGGTCCTGGCCGACCCGAGCGTGGGGCTCGATTTCGAGCGGCGGTTCAAGCAGGAGCTGCTGCTCGCGCGGCAGGTCACGCACCAGCACGTCCTGCGCATTCACGATCTGGGCGAGGCAAACGGCGTCAAGTACATCACGATGCCGTTCATCGAGGGATCCGACCTCCACGCGATCCTGATGAACGGGCATCTGCCGTTCGAGCGCGTGGTCTCGCTCGCGCGGCAGATCACATCAGGCCTTTCGGCGGCGCACGACGTCGGGATCGTGCACCGCGATCTCAAGCCGCAGAACATCCTCGTCGACAACGCGGGCCGCGCGTACGTGTCGGACTTCGGGCTCGCGAAATCGTACGAGGCGAGCGCTGCGGGACTGACCCGTCCGGGCGATTTCATCGGCACGCCGCGGTACATGGCGCCCGAATCGGTCGAAGGGCAGCCGACCGACCATCGCAGCGACCTCTACGCGCTCGGTCTCATCCTCTATGAGATGGCGTCGGGCTCGACGCCGTTCCCCGGCGACTCGGCGCTCGAAGTCCTGATGCAGCGGGTGCGGATCGCGCCGCGGCCGCTCAAGGAGGTTGCCCCGGACGTGCCCCCGTTCTTCACGCGCATCGTCATGCGATGCCTCGAGAAGAACCCGGCGGCGCGTTATCAGACCGCGCGCGACCTGCTGCGCGATCTCGAGGAGTCGAAGGCGCCTTCTCCGAGCCGCCTCCGAAGCCACCCGTCCGTCGTCATCAACCTGCCGCTGCCGACGTCGCGCAAGGGATGGGTGGTGGCGGCTGCGCTCAGCGTCGCCGTCATCGGCGGGATCGTCGCGCTGCCGCCCGTCCGTCATCTCGTGACCGGAGGAGCGACGAACACCCAGACGCTGCCCAGTCCGAGCGAGCGGAAGCTGATTGCCGTGCTGCCGTTCCGGGTCGTTGGCGCGCAGGAGGATCTGGAACACATCGCCACGGGCGTCGCGGAGGCGATGTCCGCGAAGCTGTTCGGGTTGACCCAGGTCACGGTCGCGCCGACCAGCGCCGTCGAGTCGGTGGACGCGAAGCAGCCGCTGCCCAAGCTCGCGCGTGCGCTGGGATCGAACCTGCTCGTCACGGGCAGCGTGCAGAGCGGCGGCGGCAAGATCAGCATCATCGTGAAGCTGGAGGATCCGATCGCGCCCCGCACGATCTGGACGCGGGAGTTCTCCGGATCGCCATCCGATCTGCTCACGCTGCAGGACCAGATGTTCGCGGGGCTCGTCGATGCCCTCGACGTCACGCCCACCAACGCGGAACGCGCGAAGACGATCGAGCGCCCGACGCAGAACATCGCCGCATACGACGTGTACCTGAAGGGCAGGAACGCGATGCGCGGCCAGCAGGACCGCCGCAACGTGGAGAAGGCGATCGGGTTCTACGAAGACGCACTGAAGCTCGATCCGAGATTTGCGCTCGCGTATGCGGGCCTGGCCGATGCGTCGCTGCAGATGTACCGCGAGACGAACGAGACGCTCTGGGCGGACAAGGCGGTCTACGCGGCGCAGCAGGGAGAGCACATCGACGATTCGCTCCTCGAGGTGCGCGCGGCGGTCGGGCACGCGTATCTGGCGACGGGCAAGACGAACGACGCGATCGTCGAGTTGAGGCGCGCGCTCGAAATCGCGCCCAACTCCGACGAGGCGTACCGGAGGCTCGCGAGCGCGTATCTGGCGGCCGGCCGCGGCAACGAAGCCGTCCAGATGCACCTGAAAGCGATCGAGAAGAACCCGTACTACTGGCTGAACCACAACTCGCTCGGCGCGACGTACTACAGGCTCGGCGAGTACGACAAGGCCATCGAGGAGTTCAAGAAGGTCATCGCGATCGAGCCGGACAACGTGAACGGCTACAACGATCTCGGCGCGATGTACCTGCAGACGGCGCGCTATGCGGAAGCGGCGGACTCGTTCGAGCACGCGCTGAAGCTCGTGCCGACCGCAGATACGTGGAGCAACCTGGGGGTCGCGCTCGCGTGGCAGCGCAAGTTCACGGAGGCGCTTGCCGCGGCTCAGAAAGCCGTCGAGCTCAGCCCCTCGTCCGATGGATGGCTCTCGAATCTGGCAGACGACTACCGCTGGCTCGGAGACACGCCGAAGGCGAATCAGACCTACGACAAGGCCATCGAGCTGGCGTACAAGGCCTTGACCGTCAATCCGAATGCGTTTTCGACCAGGTGCAATCTCGGAACGTATTACGCAAAGAAGGGGGACACGGCGCAGGGGCTGAAGTTCATCACCGACGCGCTCGCGCAGGATGCGTCGAATCCAAACTTCCTCTACAACGCTGCCATCGCACACGCGCTCGCGGGCCACAAGGACGAGTCGCTGCAGATGCTGCGCAAGGCGTTTCGCGCCGGGTATCCGAGCGTGTTTGCGAAGGACGACCCGGATCTCCGGTCGCTGCTGGGCGATGCGCGATTCGGCGCGTTGCTGCAGGAAACACGAAGCGCCGCCAAGTGAGGCGGCGCTTGCGTGTCAGCGGGGGAGCCTCGGATTAGTTCGTCTTCTTGCGGCACAGCCGGCGTCCCGCGAGCGCGGTCAACCCGGTGCCCATCAGGAGCAGTGTCGCGGGCTCGGGAACCGGAGCGCCGTTTACTGCGAGCGCTTGAACGGTGAAAACGCCGTCTGGGCGGTACAGCGGACTGATGAAGACCTGGATGTCGTCGCCGACGCCGCAAGTTTCAGAACCACAGGTCAAGAGATTCGGCGGGGGACCGTCATACGTCGAATAGGTCGAAAACGTCTCGGTGAACGGCGTGAATGACAGGGTAACGGCCGTTGGATCCCCTGCAACCGGCGTCAGCGTGTTGAACTGACTGAAGCCATCAATCCCGAATGTGTCAAACGTCAGGGCCGTCCCATCCAGAAGGAAGCGCAACGTGATGGAGAAAATGCCGTCCGCCAGGTCCGCCTCAGTGATTACGTAATCCGAACAGATGTAACCGGTCGTCAACGGGGCTTGACACGGATCCTCGAAGAGCTGCGGCGAGGAGTCGCCGATGTCGGCGGAAAGTCCACTGCTGAGTCCCCGTACACCAATTATCGGATCGATGATCGACCCCGCCGACGCACTGCGTGGCAGACCGAAGACGATCACACCCAGAATACAAACCGCAAGCACACGTCTCATAAGCCTCTCCCCCGGCAAAAGCGGCCGCAGATTAGCAACGAGTGTGCCCCATGTGCGCACACGTGTGCGCCATGGCTAACTTGTTGAAGGGGAGGCCATTACGTCGGATACTCATTTGGAGAACGCTGCGACAGTCACCTTTCGCGCCGACTTTGCTCTGACCCCCGGCGTCCGGCGGCGCTTTTGGGCCGCTAACCCATTCAGTCGCCGTGAATTGCCCAGCTGAAGGCACGCCGCACGCCGCACGCCGCACCCGCGCGTCAACCACGACGCCGCGCATCCGTCTAAGCCGACATGTTCACCACCCTCTCGCAGGACGTGCGCTACGCGCTCCGCGGCCTCCGCCGCGCGCCTGGCTTCACCGGGGTAGCAGTCCTCACGCTCGCGCTCGGCATCGGCGCCAACACCGCGATCTTCAGCCTCGTGAATGCGGCGCTCCTGCGGCCGCTGCCATTCAAAGATCCCGATCAGCTCGTCTTCCTCTGGAACACGCACGCCAGCCGCGAGCCGGAGCCGCTCGGGCCAGGACGTCTCATGGACTTCCGCGCGCAGACGGCCAGCTTCGGCGCGCTAGCTGGAATCAGTCATCTGTCGTTGACGCTGACAGGCCGCGGCGATCCTGAACGGATCAGCGGGTCGAGCGTGTCGTCGAACTTCTTCGACGTCCTTGGCGCGCGGCCGCTCCTGGGGGAACCGTTCCACTCGAACGCGGCGGATCCATCGGCGGTTGTACTCAGCGAGCGGTTGTGGCTGCGCCGATTCAACGGCGATGGATCGATCGTCGGTCAGACGATTCTCCTCAACGGTCGTCCGCGGCTCGTGATGGCCGTCATGCCGCGGGAGCTGCGCTGGCCAGCGATCACCGCCAGGCCATCATCGTCGGCCGACGGTCCGGAGTTCTGGGTCCCTGGAGGTCCCGGGGACATCCCCCGTACGGCGGTGAACGAAGATCTGGACATGACCGGTTATCGCAACACCGGCTACCTGCGCGCGATCGCGCGTCTGAAACCAGGTGTGAGCGTGGCGAGGGCGCGGGCGGAAGTGCAGGCGATCGGCGATCGATTGTCGCGCGAACACCCCGAGGACGAAGGACGCGGCGCCACGGTCGTCGCGATCCGCGATCAGCTCGCGGGCGCCGCGGAGCGGCCGCTCATGATTCTCACCGGCGCGGTCGTGTTCGTGCTCGCGATCGCCTGCGCGAACGTCGCCAGTCTGCTCCTCGGCCGCAGCGTCGCCCGCCGGCGCGACATCGCCCTTCGCCGCGCGATCGGCGCAAGCCGCGTACGAATCGTTCGCCAGCTGTTGACCGAGTCCATCGTGCTCGCGCTCGCCGGCGGCATTGCCGGCGTTGCGATCGGCGCGTGGGGCGCGTCAGCGCTCGCGGCCCTCGCCCCCGGGGACGCCGCGCTCGCGGGAGCGACGATCGATGCGCGAGTCCTGCTGTTCACGTTTGCGGCGGCGATCCTCGTGGGAATCGCGTTTGGCCTGGCGCCCGCGGTGGAGCTGTCCGGCAGAGGACTCAGCCAGGCGCTCGCCGACGGCGGGACGCGATCATCCGGTTCGCGCGGCAGCGGGCGCGTGCGCGACGTCCTCGTCTCCCTCCAGCTGGCCGTTGCGGTCGTGCTGCTCATGGGATCCGTGCTGCTCGTCCGGAGCTTCCTGACCCTCACGCGCGTCGACATTGGCATCGACCCGCACAACCTGCTGACGTTCGACATCACGCTCTCAGGGGATCGCTCCGAATATCAGGCGAAGCAGGTCCAGTTCTACGCGGCGATGCTGGACCGGATCGCCGCGGTCCCCGGGGTTCGGGCGGCAGGCGCGGCCGCCACGCTCCCGATTGGCGGAGACGATTTCGCCACCGGCTACGTCGTGGAAGGGCAGCCGCGGCTTCATCCCGCGCCGCGCGCCGGCTACCAGATCGTGATGCCGGGCTACTTCGCCGCGATGGGGATCCCGGTGACCGCGGGGCGTGATTTCCGCAAGACGGACACGCGCACCGAGGCTCCCGTCGTCCTCGTCAACGAAACGTTCGCACGCCAGTGCTGGCCGGGGCTGGATCCCGTCGGCCGCCGCGTCCGGTTCGACGACGACGCGGGCTGGATGACGGTCGTGGGGGTCGTCCGCGACATTCGCCACCTCGGGCCGTCGAGTTCGCCGCGTCCTGAAATCTACCAGTCGATGATGCAGCGATCCTTTCCGTTCATCGCGTTCGTCGTGAGGACCGATCGCGATCCGGACGCCATGGCGCCGTCGATCCGTGCGGCCGTGTCAGCGCTCGACCCGAATCTGCCGCTGTCGCACGTGCGGACGATGGAAGAGCACCTGGCGACGAACCTTGCGCGGCCGAAATTCCTTTCGACGCTCGTCTCGATGTTCGGCGTGCTGGCGGTGAGCCTGGCGCTGGTGGGCGTCTACGGCATGATGGCGTGGTCGGTGACCGAGCGCCGGCAGGAGATCGCGATTCGAATGGCGCTCGGCGCGCGCAGGAGCGCGATGGTGCTGATGGTCCTGCGCCGCGCGCTCGCGCTTACTCTTGCCGGGCTCGCGGTCGGTCTCTGTGCGGCGCCGGCGGCGGCTCGTCTTCTGAGCGGTTTCCTCTACGGGGTCAGTGCGACCGATGCCGCGGCGCTTCTGGTTCCCTGCATCGGGCTGCCCGCGGTGGCGGTGCTGTCGTCGCTCGGACCGGCGCTGCGGGCGTCGCGGATCGAGCCGGCGGCGCTCGTGAGATCGTGAATGCGGCGTGCGGATGCGGGGTGCGGGGTGCGGGTGCGGCGTGCGGCGCAAGTCGGCATGATCACTCGAGGAGGCAAATGAACTCTCCGAGCACCATTGCTGTTGCGCCCCAGACCTGATGACCTGCCAGATGAAAGTACGGGTACTCGACCGCGACGCCCTCCCGGATGCGGGTGCCATGGCGAATGGCTGATGCGTCGCGAAGATCGTCGATCGAGATTTCCAGGATCTCCTCGACCTCGCCGAGCGCCACCTGAAAATCGGGCCGCTGATCCGCGATTGCGACAATCGGGTGAAGGGTGAACCCGCTCACGAGCACGTGAACGGGCGTCAACTCACCCAGAATTCGTACGTCGAATGGTTTCACGCCGATTTCCTCGTGCGCTTCGCGCAGCGCGGCCTCGGTCAGGCTCTCACCCGCATCGATGGCTCCGCCGGGCAGGCTGATCTGGCCCGCGTGCCGCCGGAGAGCGCTGGACCGGATCGTCAGCGGGAGGAAGACTCGATCCTGTGCGGGATACAGCAAGAGCAGCGCCGCGGCAAGACGCGCATCGGGGGGAAAGTGCCCGGGACGCCAACCGGCCCTCGGAGGCGCAGGCGCAAACCTGAGTTGCGCGTCGAATCCGGGAAGAGTTCCTGCGAGCCGTTCGCGAAGCGTGGACTCGATCGTCGCGATCGACGGCATCACCGAATCATAGCAAGCGGTCGAACTTCACTCCCGGACTGCTCTCCGCACGCCGCACCGTTCACCGCACGCGATCCGATAGCAGCGCGACGCTCAATCCATACGCGTGCGCGCAGTTGTACGCGAGGATCGCCTCGTAATTCGGGTAGACGAGGAAGTGCCGGCGCCCGGCCGTGACCAGCGACGCGTCGAGCGAGGCGGACGGCAGCGCCCGGCCGTTCACCGTCGTCACGCCCAGCGCGCGCCACTTGCCGAGCGGCAGCGCCGTCGTGAGCTGGCGCTTCGCCAGGCATCCCGTCGTCCTCATCGGCGCGGTCGCTTCGAGCCGAGCCGTCGTCAGGCGCGGCGGCAGCTTCACCTCCCGGCCCCAGGTCTGGCCCTGCGTCCATCCCTCCTCTTTGAGGAAGTTCGCGATGGACGCAAAGATGTCCGGCGTCGATCGCCAGATGTCGCGGCGTCCGTCGCCGTCGAAGTCCTGCGCGTAACGCAGGAAGCTCGAGGGCATGAACTGCGGCTGGCCGAGCGCGCCGGCCCACGAGCCCCGCATCGCCGTCGGCTCGACATCTCCTTTGTCGAGGATTTCGAGCGCTTTGAGCAGCTCTTCGCGGAACATCGCGGATCGCCGTGGATCGTAGGCAAGCGTTGCAAGCGTCTGGATCGTCGGGCGGACGCCGCTGAACCGGCCGAAGTTCGATTCCAGCCCCCACACAGCCACGAGGATTTCAGGCGGCACCCTGTAGCGCGCCGATATCTCTTCCAGCATCTGACGATGGTCGGCCA
>JBKPTE010000124.1:0-36248 GCA_046735335.1 Acidobacteriota bacterium
TCGTCGGCGGTGATCGGCGTCGCGGTCGGATAGCCCATCGAAGAGGCGTACGCGAACTCCATCAAACCGCGCGCGGCGAGATCGTCCGCGAGCAGCAGCAGCGACTGGGCTTGACGCCCGGCCTCGCGAGGGTTGCCGCGCGATGCGCGGTCGAGCGCGGCGGATGCCTCGCGAAACCGCTGCGGCGCGTCCGCGTCGCTCCATGCCGTCGGCGTGCGCAGATCGCCGTCTTCCCCGATCTGTCGCAGCTGCTGCGCCTGCAGGGCGGCCTGCTTGCGCGTGAGGTCCTTTGCGCCGATCGCGTCCGCGATGCCTGCCAGCGACCGTGCGGCGGAGAGGTACGGACGCTGCCGATCGCCGATGAGACGGCTGATGCGCATGGCTTCGGCCCATGAGAGATCCACGCGGTAGCGCGTGCCTTCCCACGCCACGATCGGGGCGCCGGGGGGCGGCGGCGGTCCGGCAACGAGGTGCAGGAGGTCGCGCTCGATGGGACCGGGTGCGTTCGCATACGGGTCGTCCGGCGAATCGACGATCGCCGGAGGCGTTGCCGTCCAGTCAGCGACGTGCGCGTCGATCCAGCGCGCAATCCGGCCTTCGTACTCGCCGTGCTCGCCGACGTCCACGGCCGAGAGCGACGTCACGAGCGCGGCGAACGATGCGGGCGCCAGGCTGCCGCGCATCGCGCCGCGCGCAAGCAGCGCCAGCGCTCCCTGGAACTGCGCGAGCGCGCGCGTGGCATTGGCCTCGTCCGAGATCTGCGAAAGCTTCACCGCTCGCCGCGCGGCGCTGGCGAGCGCCGAGACGTCGGGCATGCCGGCCCGTTCGAGCGTGTACGCCAGCGCCGGATACTTCATCGCGGCGCGAACGGCTTCGAGCGCGTCGGCGGCGTTGTCGGCCGTCACCGGTGCGAGCCGACGCGATGCGAACAGCACGGCGGCGAAGCGTAGACGCTGAGCTCCTTCCTCGAGATCGGCGTTGAAGACCTGCTCGCACAACCAGGCGAATCCAGGCGCATCGCTGGTGGACGCAGCATCCTGGGATTCCGATCCCGCCGAGGGGCCGCCAAGCAGGCCGCTCCAGAACGCTCGCGTGCCTGGAACGATCGGACGCCCGTTCGCGTCGATCCGGAGTTGTGCGGCGAGCAGCGCCGGATCCAGCACAGGGCGCCAGAACGCGCGATCCATGACGTTCCATCCCGGGCCGAGGCGGTGAAAGACGCCGTACAGGCGGCGTGCGCCACCGACGCGGGCGGCCGGATCCGGGGTGTCGAGGCCGAGCGCGTACTGAAGCTGCATCGGCGTGAGCTGTCCCATCGCGCCGAAGAAATACGCGAGCCGCCCGTCGTTCTTCGACACGAGCGTCCGGATGAAGGCGGCCGGGTCGCTCGCGCGCTTGCCCACGAGCGCTTCCCAGACGTGCTGCGCGGGTTCTCCGCCGATGACGCGCACGGCGCCGCCGCTCACGCGAATCGCGCTGGCGGCGAGCAGGAAGGCCGGCGCATCGCGTCGCGAAAGGCTGGCAATCAGATCGGGCTGGCCCACAAGCCAGGCCCGCGTCTCGTCGTCGAGCGCGACGAGCGCGCAGTAGAACAGCGTGGCATTGCGCGATCGCAGGATCGACGAGGCGAGCGTTTCAGGCGTGGCGCGCTTCTCCAAGACGATGTCCGTCCAGATCTCGGGCGTCAGCGGCAGCGGCACCGTCTCCGCATTCTGCGGCGTCCTGGCTGCCTGATCGAGATGGTCGACCAGCTTCTGAAGCGTGTCGGTTCGGGGATCCGTTCGCGACGCGAGCGGTGTCTGGTAGACGCGCCGGGCGAACTCGATGACGAAGTGCGCGCGATCGGCGGGACTGCCCTCACCAGTGGCGTCGAGCGCCGCTCGAACGCCGCCCGGAACCGTCATCTCGCCGAGCGCGCCCGCGTGATCTGCCGCGCGGGCGATCGCCGACACGGCGAGCATCATCCAGACGAGGAGGCCGGAAGGTCGGACGGAAAGGCGTAGGCGCACATGGCACCGTCGATGAACGAGCCCGTTCAGGCACTGTCCCGTTCGGTCGCGTTCCGGGTCCCGGCTGGCCGTACGCGGGGGCCCGCTCGCGGGGCCTCAATGGGGGCACTGTCTGAGGCGCTATTCTGTACTCCACCGGGTTCGAAAAGGGAAGGTAAATGTGGAACGCGGCGGCCCTGACCACCGAGGCCTTCAGCGCATTGCTGCGCTGGCTGGACGATGGCGCGGATTCGGACGGCGCAACGTATCTCGAGATGCGGGACCGCCTGGTCGCGTACTTTGGCCGGAAGCGGTGTGCCGCCCCCGAGGATCTGGCCGACGAGACGCTGAACCGGGTCGCGCGGCGGCTGCAGGAGACGGATGCTGCGATCGAGGGCCCTCCGGCGCGCTACTGCTACATCATGGCGCGCTACGTCTTTCTGGAGTGGCTGAGCCGCTACTCGGCGCGCTGTAGGCGCCAGCCGCACGCATCGCTCTGCGGGCCTGATATGCTCCCGTCGTTTCACAGGGAGCAGCCATATGCCATCGATGCGTGTTCTCGTTCTGGGATGCTGTCTGCTGACGGTCACGGCGGCGGCGCAGGAGTCGGCGGGTCCTTACAAGGTCGTCAAGCGCGTCAAGGCCGGTGGCGAGGGCGGGTTCGACTACGTCTATGCCGATGTTGCGGGCCGCAAGCTCTACATTCCGCGTACCGGCCCCACGGCCCGCATCATGATCTTCAACCTCGACACGCTCGAGCCCGCCGGACAGATTGCGGAGACGAGCGCGCGCGGTGTGGCCGTCGATCCCAAGTCCAAGCACGGGTTCGCCAGCAGCAAGCCCGTTGCGATGTGGGACACGGAGACCCTGAAGCCCATCAAGAAGATCGACGTCCAGGGGAATCCGGACGGCATCCTGTTCGACGCCTACAACGATCGCGTCTACGTGTTCAGCCACACGCCGCCGAACGCGACCGTCATCGATTCGAAGGACGGCTCCGTCGTGGGCACGATCGATCTCGGCGGCGCGCCGGAACAGGCCGCCAGCGATGGCGCGGGCCGTCTCTACGTCGATCTCGAGGACAAGGACGCGATCGCCGTCGTCGACACAAAGTCGCTGCAGGTGGCGAAGCGGTACGATCTCGCAGGCAAGGGAGGCGGGTGTGCCGGGCTGGCGTTCGACGTGAAGAACAAGATCCTGTTTGCGGCCTGCCGCAATCCGCAGAACCTCGTCGCCCTCGGCGCGGAGACCGGGAACATCATCACGACGCTGCCGATCGGGCGCGGCGTGGACGGCGCCGTCTTCAACCCGGACACGCACGAAGTGTTCAGCTCCCAGGGCGACGGCACGCTGACCGTCGTGAAGGCGAACAGCCCGACGAGTTTCACCGTCGAGCAGACGGTCAAGACGATGCCCAGCGCGAAGACGCTGACGCTGGACACGAAGACGAACCGGATCATGGTGATCGGCGCGGAGTTCGGCCCGCCGCCCGCGACGCCGCCCCCCGGCGGCCGCGCAGGCCGCGGCGCGCTGGTGCCCGATTCCTTTTCGATTCTGGTGATCGAGAAATGATCGTAGGGCGGTCCTTCCAGGGCCGCCTGCGGCGGCTTCCGTAGCGCGCAACTTTGGTTGCGCGGCGCGACAACGGACGAAAACGTGCGCGGCCTGCGGAGACTGTAATCACCCGCACGCCGCGATTTTCGTGAATCGCACGATTCCCGCCTGTTTCATGGGAACGCCGCTTGCCATGATCGCCGCGTGCGGCGTCATCCGGTCTCGCGTGCCCTTCTCATGGTCCTTCCGGTCGTGATTTGCTTCAGCCGTGTGCACGGCCACGCGGCTGCAACGCCAGGCGCGTTGACGCAGGAAGTCAACCGCTGCCTGACGATGGTGCGGATCGCGGCAACGCGGCGCAGCGCCGAGCCGCGCAAGATGCCGCCGAAGATCTTTCAGCGAAAAGTGCTGACGCCAAACGCCTGACGCCGACTACTGGCCGTTGGGTGTTAAAGGTTGGGAGTTGGGAGTTCGCTCGGGCAGCGCGAAAGCATAAAGCCCCGCGCCTCCGCCCACCAGCAGATACTGCCGTCCATCGAGCTCGTAGGTGACCGGTCCGTTGCCGACGCCCCCGATTCCCGAGTGCCACAGCGTCGTGCCATCGCTGGTTCGAAGCGCCATCACGTTCGGTCCGGCGTCGCCGGTGAACGTGACGCCCGAATCGGTCGTCAGGACGCCAGCGGCAGCGCCCCCTCCGAGCAGGTCGTGCGTCCATCGCACCTTGCCCGTCGTGTAATCGATCGCGCGCAGGTACCCCTTGCCGCCGACCCCGTAGTCCGCTCCCGCCCAACCGTAGTCGCCGTGCTCCGGCTTGTAGAAATAGATGCCGTACGCGTCGCGCGCGCTGACGATGAACAGCCCCGTCTTCGGATCGAAGCTCGGCGATCGATAGTTCGTGCCGCCTCCCTCGTCCGGCGCAACGAGGCGTCCGTCGCGTGACGGCTCCTTCTCGGGATTCGGAATCGGACGCCCGTCCTTGTCGATCCCCTTCGACCAGTTCACCGCCGCGAACGTCGTCGTCAGCAGGCTCTTGCCGTTCGTGCGATCGAGGACGAAGAAGTAGCCGTTCCGCGATGCCTGCATGAGCATCTTCCGCGGCTGCCCGTTGAACGCGGCGTCGACGAGCACCGGCACTTCCGCCGCGTCCCAGTCATGCGTGTCGTGCGGCGACGCCTGGAACCCCCACGCGAGCTTTCCGGTATCCGGATTCAGCGCGACGATGCTGCAGGTCCACGGGTTGTCGCCTGGACGCGCGGGCCCGTTCAGCACGGGCGTAGGATTGCCGGTGCCCACATAAAAGAGGTTGAGCTCCGGATCGTACGTCCCGGCATTCCACATCTGTCCGCCGGTGGCCCCGCCGCTGATCGAATCGGGCGTGCCCACGGGTGGCGTGCTGTAGAAGATCCACTGCGTCTTGCCGGTTTCGGGATCGATCGACTTCAGCGTGCCGGGCAGGTTGTCGAAGTCGCCGGAGACGCCGACGATCAGATGGTCGCGGATGAGGAGTGGGGCGTTCGTGGACCAGAAGCCCTTCTTCGCGTCGGCGATGACAACGTCCCACTTCACCTTGCCGTCTTTCGCGTCGAGCGCCACCAGGTGCGCATCGGGCGTCGTCAGGTAGACGGTGTCCTTGTAGATCGCGGCGCCGCGGTGGCCGATGTGAAAGCCGGAGTTCGTCGGATACGTGTATCGCCAGATCTGTCGCGCGGTCCTCGCGTCGAGCGCCCAGATGTTGTCGGGCGTCGTGATGTAGATGATCCCGTTGAACAGGATCGGCGACGCCTTGATCTGCGCGTTCTGGCCGGTCTGGAACGTCCACGCGAGCGTGAGCTGGTGGACGTTGTCGGGCGTGATCTGCGTCAGCTTGCTGTGGCGCTGTCCCGTGTAATCGCCGTGATACGTGGGCCAGCTATCGACTGGCGGCTTCAGGAGCAGCGCGGGGTCGAATCCGCGCGACGCCGCCTGACCGGAGAGAAGCGCGAGGCCCGCGCAGGCAAGGCCGATGGTCGCCAGCAGCGTGCGGTGCTTCATGATTACCCGGGGGGCTTCGCCCCGCCAGACCCCCCATCGCCGTCGCTCGCGGGGACCCCGGCCCCGCTCCGCTCCGGCGGGCGCGCTGAACGCGCGCCTATCGTAAGGTCTCGAGATATGCCAGGACGTCATGCATGTCCTTGTCCGTGTACTTTCCCAACCGATCGAAGTGCGCGTCGAGCGGATCGTCGATCGTGAAGCGGACGCTGCTGGCAGGCCACGAGCGATACCAGCCTTCCGCGTCGCGGAGGCCAACCGTGAATTCGTCGCGGTAGGCGAGCGTTCCCGTGACGGTTTGCCCCGGTGCGGGCGTCACGGTGATCTTCACCGGCGAGGGCGAGGGCGCGCCGCCGCGCCCGCGTCCGCTCGGCGGATTCAGCATGCGCTGCAGGAGCAGCAGCCCTTGATAGCGTGCCGCGACGCCGGCGAGGTCGCCCGTCGCCGAATGGCATTTGGTGCAGCCGCCCGCGCCGTTGAAATACCGCTGCCCGGCCTGCGCGTCGCCGGTCTGGAGATCCGCCACGTCCACCGTGCGTCGGTTTCCTTCGAGCGAGTCGACGTGCTTCTTGGAATCGTGGATGAACGCGACGATCGCCGCGACATCCGTGTCGCTCAGGTTGAACGCGGGCATCCCCTTGTCCAGCCGTCCCGTGTGCACCAACGGCGCGATCTTGTCGCCGCGCACGTCCTCCGCGACGAGCGCTGAGCGTGTGAGGTCGGGGCCGGTCTCGCCGCCCATGGCGTCGCGTCCGTGACAGAAGCCGCACTGCGCGCCGAAGAGCGTTCGTCCCGCCGCGATCTGCTCGGGCAGATACGACTGCGGGGTCGCCGTCTCAGGCGGCCGCTGCGACGCCGGGCTCATCGTGCGTGGACCCTGTCCTGCGGCGCCGCCGCGTCCGGCCGGCGGGGGCGTTTGCTGCGCGCCCGCGGCAGGCCTCGGCGTCTGCGGCGCCTGGGCGCTCGAGAACGCGGTCAGGTATGTAAAGACGAGCGCGACCGACGCGAGCCGCAGCGCTGCCGACGAGTGATGGACAAACCTCTGCATGTTCGAATGTTTGCGGCCGCGCTCAGGGCCGCGCACGTAGGGCGGTCCTTTCAGGGCCGGCGAACGCGGCGAGTATATCAGCCCGCGCCGCACACAATTCGCGCCAATGGCGGCCGGACGGCGTCAATGGCGGCTGAAACGCGTCAATGGCGGCCGAACGGCGTCAATGGCGGCTGAAACGCGTCAATGGCGGCTGAAACGCGTCAATGCGAATGCCGAACCCCGAGAACCCTAGAACCCTAGAACCCTAGAACCACCCCTATAATTAGCATTAACCCCATGCACCCCACGAACGTCGGCGATCCGAACTACTACCACCGCGTCGTCGACTGCCAATGGGCATGCCCGGCGCACACGAACGTCCCCGAATACATTCGCCTGATCGCGCAGGGCCGGTTCACCGACGCCTACCTTCTCAATCGCGAGTCGAACGTCTTCCCCGGCATCCTCGGGCGCACGTGCGATCGGCCGTGCGAGCCGGCGTGCCGCCGCGGGCGCATCGACGGCAAGCCCGTCGCGATCTGCCGGTTGAAGCGCGTCGCGGCCGATCATCGCGGTGAGGTCGCGCACCTGCTGCCGAAGGCGCCGCTCGCCAAGAACGGAAAGAAGATTGCGTGCATCGGCGCGGGTCCGGCGTCGCTCACGGTTGCAAACGACCTGATGCCGCTCGGGTACGAGGTCACGATCTTCGAAAAGCTGCCGCGGCCCGGCGGCTTGATGCGCATCAACATCCCTGCGTTCCGGCTGCCCGAGCAGGTCCTCGACGAGGAGATCGCGTACATCGTCGACATGGGCGTCGACGTCCGGTACGACAGCTCAATCGACAGCCTGAAGGCGCTGCTCGACGGACGCGAGTTCGACGCCGTCTTCGTCGGCAGCGGCGCGCCGAAGGGGAAGGAGCTCGAGATCCCCGGGCGTCACGAGACCGATCAGATCTTCATCGGCATCGAGTGGCTCGAGTCGATACACTTCGGGCACGTCGACTCGGTCGGGAAGCGCGTCCTGATCATCGGCGTCGGCAACACCGCGATGGACTGCTGCCGTTCGTCGAAGCGGCTCGGCGCGACCGACGTGAAGGTCATCGCGCGCAAGACGCGCAAGTACTTCAAGGCGTCGCCCTGGGAGCTCGAGGACGCCGAGGAAGAAGGCGTCGAAATCATCGAAAACCTCCAGCCGGTCCGCTTCATTGTCGAGAACGGCACGCTGGCCGGCATGGAGTTCGATCGTTTCAAGTCGACCGAGACGCCGTCGGGATTGAAGCAGGAAGTCATCGGCCGCGAGATCCTGCCGTGCGACACGGTGGTGCTCGCGATTGGCCAGGACAACGCGTTTCCGTTCATCGAGCGCGACATCGGCCTGGAGTTCGGCAAGTGGGACATGCCGGTCGTCGACAAGACGACGTTCATGTCGACGCGGCCGGGCGTGTTCTTCGGCGGCGACGCGGCGTTCGGGCCGGCGAACATCATCTGGGCCGTCGAGCACGGGCACCAGGCCGCCATCTCGATGCACAACTACTGCAGCGGCGTGCCCATCGAGGAGCGTCCACGACAGGGGATGACCCTCACGAGCACGAAGATGGGGCTGCACGAGTGGGCGTACAGCAACAATTACAACGCCGCGCCGCGGCAGAAGATGCAGCACGTCGAGCTGCCGGTGCGCTTCGAGAGCATGCGCACGGAGGTGGAGAAGGGGTTCACCGCAGAGCAGACGCGCGCAGAAGTCGAACGGTGCCTGAACTGCGACGCCGAGACGCACTTCATCGACGCGCTCTGCATCGAGTGCGACGCCTGCATCGACATCTGTCCCGTCGACTGCCTGACGATTACGCCCAACGCGGACGAAGCCGTGCTGCGCACCGAGTTCCGCGTGCCGGCGGACAACCTCGAGCAGCCGGTGTTCGTCTCCGGGCCGTTGAAGCAGACCGGCCGCGTGATGGCCAAGGACGAGAACGTGTGCCTGCACTGCGGCTTGTGCGCGGAGCGGTGCCCGACCTACGCATGGGACATGCGCAAGTTCGTGCTGCAGATTCCGTACGCGGGTGAGACAGATCGGAGGGCGGCCGTTTCAGGGCCGCCGCTTGCGCAGGCCTGACGTGGGGCGGCCCTGATCACCAATGCATCGAATCAACGACTTCGCGTTCAAAATCGCCACGGCCAACGGGACGGGGTCCGCGTCGGCCAACAGCCTCATCATGCAGGCGATCTTCCGGAGCGGCGTGCCCGTCACCGGCAAGAACGTGTTCCCCTCGAACATCCAGGGGCTGCCCACCTGGTACGAGATCCGCGTCAACAAGCAGGGCTACACGGCGCGGACGCCGCATTTCGATCTGATGGTCGCGATGAATCCCGCGACCTACGACCGCGACGTTGCGGAGGTGCGGTCCGGCGGATGGCTGATGTACGACTCGACCTGGCCGCTCGACGCCCGACTGGCGCGCGCCGACCTGACGTACCTCGGGATTCCCCTCGCCGAGATGTGCAACGCGGCGTTTGCCGGGGTGCGCGAGCGCATCCTGATGAAGAACATCGCGTATGCCGGCGCGCTGGCCGCATTGCTCCAGATGGACACCGCAATCATCCGCGCGCTGCTGGACGAGAAGTTCTCGAAGAAGCCGGCGCTGATGGCGTCGAACCAGAAGGCATTCGATCTCGGCCACGAGTACGCGAAGGCGCACTTCGCCTGTCCGCTCCCGATTCACCTCGAGGCGATGGACAAGACGAAGGACTGCATCCTGATCGACGGCAACACGGCGGCGGCGCTCGGGTGCGTGTACGCCGGTGCGACCGTCGGCGCCTGGTACCCGATCACGCCCGCGACGTCGTTGATGGAAGCGTTCAAAGGCTTCTGCCAGAAGTACCGCCGCGAACCGGGCACCGACCGCAACCGCTTCGCGATCCTGCAAGCCGAGGACGAACTGGCCGCGATCGGGATGGTGATTGGCGCAGGGTGGGCCGGGGCGCGCGCCTTCACGCCGACGGCGGGCCCGGGCATCTCGTTGATGAACGAGTTCATCGGCCTCGCGTACTACGCGGAGATCCCCGCGGTGATTTTCGACGTGCAGCGAACGGGCCCTTCGACCGGAATGCCGACCCGCACGCAACAGGGCGACTTGATGATGTGCGCGTACGCATCGCACGGCGACACCCGCCATATCTGCCTCTATCCCGCCGATCCGCGCGAAGCGTTCGAGCTCGCGGTTGCCTCCTTCGATCTGGCCGAGCGCTTCCAGACGCCCGTGTTCGTGCTGAGCGACCTCGACATCGGCATGAACGACTGGATGATCCCGAAGCTGACGTGGGACGATCGGTACCGGCCCGATCGTGGGAAGGTGCTCTCCGCGGAGCAGCTCGAGACGGTGAAGAGCTTCCATCGCTACCTCGACGTCGATGGCGACGGCATCCCGTACCGCACGCTTCCGGGCGTCCACCCCAGGGGCGCGTACTTCACGCGCGGGTCCGGCCACAACCGGTTCGGGATCTACACCGAGGACAGCACCGAGTACACCGAAGTCGTCGATCGCATCGACAGGAAGGTTCAGGGCGCCGCGCGCGCGGTGCCCGCACCGATCATCCGGCATGCGGCGGGCGCGCGCCTTGGTCTCGTCACCATCGGCGGCTGCCACGCCGCGTGCACCGAGGCGCTCGATCTGCTCGCGAAAGACGGCGTCGCCCTGGACTACATGCGCGTCCGCGGCTTCCCGTTCGCCGACAGCGTAACGGCGTTCCTCGAATCGCACGACATCAACTTCATCGTCGAACAGAATCGCGACGGGCAGCTCCGGAGCCTGTTGATGCTCGAGACGGGCGTGCCGGTCGAGCGGCTGGAGTCGGTTCGCTATTACGGGGGGTTCCCCATGAGCGCGCATCACGTCATCGCCGGCGTGAAGGCGAAGCTGGAGAAGGCGGCATGACCTACATTGCCAAACCGCGCGTTCATCATCCGGCGCTCCAGAAGAACGCGATCGGCCTCACGCGGCGAGACTATGAAGGCGCGATCACCACGCTCTGTGCGGGCTGCGGCCACGATTCGATCACCGCCGCGATCACGCAGGCCTTCTGGGAGCTGTCGATTCAACCGCATCGGGTCGCAAAGCTTTCGGGCATCGGCTGCTCGTCGAAGACACCCGCGTATTTCCTGCGTGAAGCGCACGGCTTCAACGGCGTGCACGGCCGCATGCCGGCGCTCGTCGCCGGCGCCAACGCCGCCAATCGCGACCTCATTTATGTGGGGATCTCGGGCGACGGCGATTCGCTGTCGATTGGCCTCGGCCAGTTGTGCCACGCCATCCGCCGCAACGTGACGGTCCTCTACGTCCTCGAGAACAACGGCGTGTACGGGCTGACGAAGGGGCAGTTCTCGGCGTCCGCGGATCCGGGATCGCTCAGCAAGAAGGGGGAGGCGAACACGCTGGAGGCGATCGACGGCTGTCTGCTCGCGCTGTCGCTCGGCGCCACGTTCGTCGCGCGCGCGTTCTCGGGCGACAAGGCACAGCTCGTCCCGATCCTGAAGGCGGGGCTCGCGCACAAGGGATTTGCGTTCGTCGACGTCATCTCCCCGTGCGTCACGTTCAACGATCACGAGGGATCCACGAAGAGCTACGCCTACACGCGCGAGAAGAACGTCGAGGTCGTCCACGCGGACTTCGTTCCGCCCACCGCCGCGATTACCACCGACTATGGTCCCGGCGGCGTCCGCTCCGTCATGCTGCACGACGGAAGCTGGGTCCGGCTGCGCAAGCTCGCCGACGATTACGATCCCGGCGACCCCGATCGCGCGTATGGCTACATCCGCGAACGGCACAAGGACGGCGAGATCGTCACCGGCCTGCTGTATCTCTCGCCGGAGTCGAGGGACATGCACGAGCACAGCAACACGACCGCGACGCCGCTCGTCGACGTGCCCTACGAGGCACTCTGTCCCGGGAGCGCCGAGCTCGGAAAACTGCAGAAGAGGTTCCGCTAAATGACGGCTGCGCAGCGCAATCGGTGGTGGACGTGTGCCTCGATCCTCGTCATTCCGTTCTTCATCGCAGCGCAGGGTGGGAAGGAAGGCGCCCCGCCGGTGCCGTCGCTGGGGGAGCCTGGTATTTCTGCGGACGGCTCGACAATCGCGTTCGTCAACGGTGGCGACATCTGGGAGGTGCCGGCAGCCGGCGGCGATGCGCGGCTCCTGGTCTCGCATCCGGCGACGGAATCGCGCCCGATGTACTCGCCCGATGGCGCGCGTCTCGCCTTCACGTCGGCGCGCACCGGGAACGGCGACATCTACGCGCTGACGCTCGCGACCGGCGAGCTCGCGCGTCTGACGTTCGACGATGCGAACGAGCTGGTGAACGGCTGGTCGCCGGACGGCAACTGGATCTATTTCTCCTCGAGCAGCCACGACCTCTCGAGCATGAACGACGTGTTTCGCGTGGACGCGTCCGGCGGCACGCCGATGCCCGTCGCGGCCGATCGCTACGCGACGGAGTACTTCGGGGCGCCGGCGCCTTCCGGCGACGCCGTCGCAATCACCGCGCGTGGATTTGCCGGATTGCAGTGGTGGCGGAAGGGCCACAGCCACCTCGACGAGAGCGAGATCTGGATCGTGCGGCCCGGCGCGCAGCCGAAGTACGAACAGGTCACGGCTGGCGGAGCGAAGGACGAGTGGCCGATGTGGTCGGCCGACGGCAGGACGCTCTACTACATGTCCGATCGCAACGGCACGCAGAACATCTGGGCGCAGGCGTTGGGGGCCTCACAGGCGCGTCCGCTGACGACCTTCACCAGCGGGCGGGTCCTGTGGCCGACCATCTCTCGTGACGGCCGGCGCGTCGCGTTCGAGCGCGATCTGTCGATCTGGACGCTCGACACCGCCACGGGCGACTCGCGCGCGGTGCCGATCGCCTTGCGCGGGACGCCTGCGGGCGCAGCGGTGGAGCACCGCGCGTTCAGCGACCACCTGCAGGAACTGGCGCTCTCGCCGGACGGCAGGAAGGTGGCGTTCACCGTCCACGGCGAAGTGTTCTCCGCGTCGGCGAAGGATGGAGGCGACGCGATCAGATTGACCACGACGACCGCCGAGGAGGCGGAGCTCGCGTGGGCGCCGGACAGCCGTCGTCTCGTGTACATGTCCGATCGCGACGGGACGAACCACCTCTATCTCTACGACTTCGCAACGGGTCAGGAGCGCCAGCTCACGAGCGGGCCTGGCCGCGATGACATGGCGCGATTCTCACCGGACGGCAAATGGATTGCGTTCGAACGCAACTCGCGGGAGCTGCGCATCATCGACCCGAACACGCGCGACGATCGGCTCGTCGCCTCCGGCATGTTCGACGTGCCGCCGTTCTTCCAGCAGCAGGACTTCGCCTGGTCGCCCGATTCGCGCTTCATCGCGTATCTCTCGACCGGCGCGAAGAGTTTCTCCAACGTGTTCATCGCGCCGATTCAGGCGGCCGTGTCGACGAAGGGCCTTGCCGGACGTCAGGTCAGCTTCCTCGCGAACACGTTCGCGGGCTCGATCGCGTGGAGCCCTGACGGCACGTACCTGATGTACGGCACCGGACAGCGCACCGAGCCGGGCCAGATCGTGCGCATCGACCTGGTGCCGCGGACGCCGAAGTTCCAGGAAGATCAGTTCCGGGATCTCTTCAAGATCGAGACGCCGAAATCGCCGTCCGAGCCGGCGAAGCCGGGCGCTCCGGAGGCTCCAACCACCGCGGCCGAAGCGCCGAAGCCGCCGCCGCAGCCGAAGCCGGTCGACATCGTGTACGACGACATCCGCCGCAGGGCGAGCATCCTCCCCGTCGGCGTCGACGTGGACGATGCGTCGATCAGCCCTGACGGCAAGTGGCTGCTGCTGACCGCGAGCGCGGCGGGTCAGCAGAACCTGTACGTCTACTCGCTCGACGAGCTGTCGAAGGAGCCGCCGGTCGCGAGGCAGCTCACGTCGACGCCCGGGGCCAAGAGCTGCGCGCGCTTCACGCCGGACAGCAAGGAGCTGATGTACCTGGATCGCGGGCGCGTGTTCAACGTCTCGCTCGAGAAGCGCGAGCCGAAGCCCGTCGCCGTCAACGCGGAGCTGGACGTCGACTTCTCGCGCGAGAAGCTCGAAGCCTTTCATCAGGCCTGGAGCTATCTGCGCGACCAGTTCTTCGACGAAAAGATGAACGGCGTCGACTGGAACGCCGTTCGGGAGACGTATGCGCCGCACATCGCCGCGGCGCGGACCTCCGACGAGATGCGCCGCGTCCTCTCGCTGATGCTCGGGGAGCTGAACGCATCGCACATGGGCATCTCGCCTCCTGCGCCTGCGGCGCCGTCTACGACGGGCCGGCTCGCCGCCGACTTCGATCCGGTCGAGTACGAGACGCGCGGCCAGCTCCGCCTCACCCACATCGTCCCGCTCGGTCCCGCCGCACTGGGCGGCGTGAAGGCCGGTGAGTACTTGCTCGCGGTGGACCATCAGCCGATCCAGGCGCACGTGAACCTCGACGCGCTGCTCGAGCACAAGATCGGACGGCGCGTGGACCTGTCGATCGCGGCGTCGCCTGGCGGTGCGGCGCGAGTCGTTGCGGTGAAGCCCATCGATCAGACGACGGAGAAGGGCGTGCGGTACCGGGAGTGGGTGGAAGGCGGGCGCGACTACGTCGCGCGCGCGAGCGGCGGCCGTCTCGGGTACGTCCACATGTACGACATGTCCGCCGGATCCCTCTCGCAGCTCTACATCGACCTCGACGCGCAGAATCAGTCGCGCGAAGGGGTCGTCATCGACGTGCGCAACAACAACGGCGGCTTCGTCAACGTGTACGCGATCGACGTGCTCGCCCGTCGCGGCTATTTCAACATGCTGCGCCGCGGGTTCGAGTCGGTCTCGTCGCGTACGCTGCTCGGCCAGCGCGCGCTCGAGCGTCCGACCATCCTCGTCACGAACCAGCACTCCTTGTCCGACGCGGAGGACTTCACGGAAGGGTATCGCACGCTCAAGTTGGGCAAGGTGGTGGGTGAGCGGACCGCCGGCTGGATCATCTATACGGGCAGCGTGCCGCTGGTGGACGGCTCGTCGCTCCGCATGCCTGGCGTCAAGATCTACGCGAGCGACGGGTCGCCGATGGAGATGCATCCGCGGCCGGTAGATCTCGAGGTGAAGCGGGCCATGGGCGAGAGCTACACCGGCAAGGACACGCAGCTCGATGCCGCGGTCGCCGAACTGCTGAAGCAGATTGGGGCGTCCGCGAAGACGACCATGTAGCCGTAGGGCGGGTCTCTCAGACCCGCCCTCCGCAGGTTGGGTCTCCCCGTAGGGCGGGTCTCTTAGACCCGCCATCATACCCATCAAAACTCCGGCGCGATCAGCGCCGGATTGAGCGCGTGCGCGCGCGCGAACGCCGCGCGTGCCTCGCTGACCCGTCCGAGCCGCTGCAGCGCGCGTCCCAGTTGATAGTGCGCGGGCGCGTACGTCTCGACGAGCGCAATCGCGCGGCGGAAGGGCTCGACCGACGCCGCTGCCTCACCGCCATCCAGCTTCTGCGTTCCCACGGTCGTCCACACGCCGGCCTCGCGCTCGAGCTCCGTGCGACGACGCAGCCGCTCTGCTCGTTCGCGCTCCGCCCGCGCATTTCCCGAGTCCCCCCTCGCCTGGAGCTATGCGGCGCCCTGGATCCAGGACGACTGGAAGGTGACGAGCAAGCTGACGGTCAACGGCGGCTTCCGCTGGGACTTCAACAGCCCCGTCCATGAAAAAGACGACCGGCTGAATTACATCTTCGATCCGACGCTCGTGAATCCCGTCAGCGCGCAGGTCGGCTCGCAGGTGCTCGGCGGCCTGACGTTCGTCGGTGTCGACGGAAATCCGGAGACGCCGTGGAAGTGGGACTACAACAACGTCCAGCTCCGCGCGGGCGCGGCCTATCAGCTGAACGACAAGACCGTGCTGCGCGGCGGCTACGGGCGCTACTTCCTGAACCCGACGGGACAGGGCAGACGCAGGGCTTCAGCCTGCAGACGACGCTGATTTCGTCGACGGACAACAACCGGACGCCGCTGTACAACCTGGCGAATCCGTTCCCGACCGGGGTGCAGGCGCCGCCGGGAAGCTCGCTGGGCGCGAAGACGTTCCTCGGCCGCGGCGTCACGTACTCGAATCCCGATTTCCAGGTCCCTTACGTCGATCAGTTCTCGGTCGGCGTGCAGCGCGAGCTGCCGTGGGGCGTCACCGCGGAGGTGAGCTACGCGGGCAGCCGCTCGTGGAAGCAGCAGAGCGAGTTCCGCGGCATCAACGAGGCGCCGCGCTCGCTGCTCGATCAGTGCGACGTAACGCAGGGCGGAAACCGCGCGATTTGCGATGCCCAGCTCCCGAACCCGTTCTTTGGCGTTCCGGGCTTCGAAGGCACGAGCAGGTTCACGAGCCCGACTCTGTCGCGCGCGGAGTTGAGCCGCCCCGATCCGGCCTTCGGGCAGATCATCGAGACGGAACGCAACGACGGGCGCATCCTGTACGACTCGATGCAGGTCGTCGGCAACAAGCGCTGGGCGAAAGGGTTCACGGTCAACGTGAACTACACCTGGGTGCCGCGCTTCACGCAGATCGGCGCATCCTCGGGCTGGACGCAGTCGGCCCCGGAGGATGGCGCGCTCAACGCGTTCATCGATCCGACCACGCGCGAGCTGAACGTGAGCCCGTACTGGACGCAGCGGAAGCACCGCCTGACGGCGTCCGGCGTCTGGGAGTTCCCCTTCGCGCAGAACAGCTCCGGCATCGTCGCGGCACTGGCGAAGGGGTGGTCGGTCGCCCCGATGTTCGTGTTCCAGTCCGGCCAGCCGTGGCGCATCCCGCAGAACGTCGACCTGGTGGGCGATCCCTCGGTCCCGGTGGAGAAGAACGGCCAGTTCATCTACGGGATGCAGCCATGCGTGGGGCAGCGGAACAACACGACCGGTCAGTATCAGCTGCTGGCCTACTCGGTCGCGTACGGGTGCACGCAGCCGTTCTTCCTGATTCGCGAGCCGTACCAACCGCGAACGACGCCGTTCCTGGTCGACTCGCTGCGGCGGCCCTCGTACTGGCAGCTCGATCTGAACTTCGCGAAGACAACCGCGATCACCGATCGCGTGCGCTTCCAGCTTCGCGTGGAAGCGTTCAACATCTTCAACAGCCCGATGTACGACGAGCGCGATTACGAGCGCAACACGAACTCGGCGGACTTCGGCCGGATCAACCGCAACAACGTCGGGCAGTCGAACTTCCAGCGGTTCATTCAGCTCGGCTTCCGACTGATCTACTGATCGAGGTGAATGACGGCTGTCTCTCGCGCCCGCGCGAACCTTCGCGCGGGCGCCGGCCTCCTCCTGATTGGGATTCTGACGGCCGGCGCGGTCGAGAACGCTGCAATTTTTCCGGCTCGATCGCGCTCGGTCGTTCGCCGCATTACCTGGGCTGACATCACACCTCTTCATCGGCAGCTCGCCGCACACGGGCTGACCGAAGCCGCCTTCCCGGAATACGTCGCGAGCACGCACGAGGACAACCTCCGCCGCGTGCGCGAAGGGGACTTCGATCACCTCGTCTTCTACGCGCTGCAGTCGACGCGCTTCACCGGACTGCCGCCAATCGAGCCGGCGCTCGGCGCGAAGGCGCTCGTGGACGGCATGTCACCGTCCGAGCGCGGGACGTTTCTGACGTCAGGACAGGCGCTCGATGCTCGCGTGCCCGCGGACGTACGGGCGCGATTGACGGCCTTGAACGCCGCGCTCGACGAACCGTCGGACGATCCCAGGCTGGCGTATTTCGCGGCGCTCGTACAATCGGCGTTTTCGCCCGGCATCGACCGTGGCACCGCGCTCGGGCGCGAGTATCTGCGCGCGATGCGGTTCGTCTACGAAAAGGAGTTCGTCGCTCAACGGTCCGCGCACGCGGCCGACGCCGTTGCAGCGCTGTATCGCACCCGCGGGTTGAGCACCGACACCGAGGTGGAAGCCGGGTTCGTCGTCTACAACGGCCTCGGCGTCGTGAAGGCGCTCGATCCCGAGCGTCGCATCCGCCGGGTGCTCATCATCGGTCCGGGCCTGGACCTGGCGCCCCGTACGGGAATGCTCGAAGGTGCGCCGCCCGAAAGCTATCAGCCGTGGGCGGTGATGGATGCGCTCATCTCCCTCGGCCTTTCCACTCCTGCCGATCTCGAGGTGGTCGGTGCCGACATCAACCCGCGCGTCGTCGATCGCCTGCGCCGATCGGCTCAGCAGCCGCCGGCGTTGACGCTGACCAGCGGCATTCAGGAGAACGCGTCCGTCACTTTTTCTCCTCAGTACCGCGAGTACTTCGCCTCGCTGGGGAGTGCGATCGGCTTGCCAGACGGCGCCGCCGCCCGAACGAACGGCCATCTTCAGAAGCGCGTTCGCGTCCGGCCGGAGGTGGCGCGCGCGCTCGACGGTCAACTGCTGGACATCGTCACCGAACGGCTCGAGGGGCCGCCGTTCGACATCGTGGTCGCGACCAATATCCTGCCGTATTTCGACGACCGTGAGTTGTCGCTGGCGATGTGCAACGTCGCCGCGATGCTCTCGCCGGGTGGGTTCCTCCTCCACAACGAGGCGCGGCCGGTCCTCGGCGATGTCACTCAGGCGCTCGGGCTCCAATTCGAGCAGTCGCGGCAGGCGGCGATTGCATCGGTGCGCGAAGCGCCGCCGCTCGCGGACAGCGTCTGGATACACCGGAAACTTCGCTGACCGGCCCTAGGTGCGCTGCCGCGCCAAACGCGATAGCATCGCCGCTGGAGTGTGTCATAGAGGCCAACGGGGAGGAGGACCATTGTGCTCCCTGGCCGCGGCTTCGCTGCACTTCACGGCCGGTCCGCACAAAGGTCCTCCTCCCCGCTGGCCGCGTATCGCTGACGTGCGAAGGCTCGCGAACGAGCAACAGCGAGTGAGCGCGCAGGAGGAACGTACCGATGAAGCGATGGACCGGTGTAATGAGCGCGACGGCCGCCGTAGCGCTGATGGTGGCGGGTGCGAACGCGCAGAGCAGCGCCAAGCCGGCCGCGAACGGCGGCTGGCAGACGCTCTTCGATGGAAAGTCGCTCGACCACTGGCGCGGATACAAGAGCGACACGGTGCCCGGGGGCTGGAAGATCGTCGACGGGACGCTTGCGAAGACGACGCCCGTCACAGACCTGGTGACGAAGGACGAATTCGGCGATTTCGAGCTCTCGCTCGACTGGAAGATCGGCCCGGCAGGCAACGGCGGCATCTTCTACCGCGGCACTGAAGCGGAAGATCACATCTACTGGACCGCTCCCGAGTACCAGCTGCTCGACGACGAGAAGGGGGAAGACAACACGACGCGCCTGACGTGCGCCGGCGCGGACTACGCGCTGTACCCGTCGCCCCCGGGGCATCTGAAGCCGGCGGGGCAGTGGAATGCGACGCGCATCGTCGCGAAGGGCGCGCACGTCGAACACTGGCTGAATGGCACGAAGCTCCTCCAGTACGAGCTCTGGAGCCCTGACTGGGAAGCGAAGGTGAAGGCGAGCAAGTTCGCGTCGCACCCGGGGTACGGCCGCGCGAAGAGCGGCCACATCGCGCTTCAGGGCGATCACGAAGGGCAGCTCGCATTCCGCAACATCAGAATCCGGGAGCTGCACTGATCGGCCGAGTCGTTCTCGTCCTCCTGACGATCGGGGCGCTGGCGCCGCAGTCGGGCGCCCCGGCGCAGAATCAATCGGCCGCAACGCCGAGTGTGGAGCGTCTGCTTGCGGCGGACCGGCTCGACGAGGCGCGCGCCCTCGCCGAGCGGGCGCTCACTCGAAATCCTTCCTCCGCGTCCGCGCAGTTCCTTCTGGGCACCGTCTGCGAAAAGCAGCGCGATCTGGCTGCCGCTGAAGCCGCTTATCGCGCGGCGATCGCGCGCGACGATCGCATGGCGCGGGCGCACGATCGTCTCGGCTTCGTGCTCGGGCTGCGCGGCGATACCGCCGGCGCGGTAGGCGAGTTCCAGCGCGCCGTGGCGCTGGACCCCGCGCTCGCGGACGCGCAGTACCACCTTGGCGCGACGCTCTGGTGGACGAAGCAGATCGACGGCGCGCGGGAGGCGCTCGAGCGCGCCGTGAAGCTGCGTCCCGCCCACGCGGAGTCGCGCTATTACCTCGGCGTCACGAAGCGTCAGCAGGGGGACGTCGCCGGTGCGATCGCGGATCTGCGCCGCGCGATTGCGCTGGATCCGAAGCTGGCGCCTGCGCACCTGCAGCTCGGCGTCGCGCTGCAGGAGTACGGCGACATCGACGGCGCGATCGATCACCTCAGGCGCGCGACCGTGCTGGATCCATCGCGTTCGGACGCGGCGAACAGCCTCGGGCTGGCGTACATGCAGCAGGGAGACGCGACGCACGCGGTGGAGACGCTCCGCGCCGTCGTCGCGGCGCATCCGGAGTTCGGGACCGCGCGTCTCAATCTCGGCAACGCGCTGCTGCAGAGCGGCGACATTGCCGGCGCGATCGACGTCTATCGCGAGCTGTCGCGCCGCGAGCCGGAGAATGCCGAGGCCTTCTACGACCTGGGCCTCGCGCTGAAGCAGAAGGACGACTTCGAGGAGGCGGAAGCCGCACTCCGCGCGTCGCACCGCCTCGATCCCGCGATGCCGGAAGCCTCCTACACCCTCGGCGTCGTCCTCTGGCAGACCGGCCGCGGCGAGGACGCCGCCGCGGCATTTCGCGATGCGATCGCCGCGAAGCCGGATTACGCCGACGCGCACTACATGCTCGGAACGGTGCTCAAGCAGCGCGGCGATGCGGATAGTGCGTTGCGCGAGTTCCGCGAAACCATCAGGATCAACCCCTCGTCACCGGAAGCGTACACGTCCATCGGCCAACTCCTCGGGTCGACTGGCGACGTCGCGGGGGCCGCGGATGCGCTCGCGCAGGCGAAGCGCCTCAACAAGGTGAAGGCGGATTCGCAGGCGTCGATCTTCGCGGTCAACGCCGGCGCCGAGCAACTTCGCCACAACGGTGTGGCAGCCGCGATCGAGAAGTTCCGCGAGGCCGTGCGGCTGGATCCGCACAACGCGCAGGCACACTACCAGCTCGCGATTGCGCTCCGCAGGCGCGGGGCGCTCGCCGAGGCGCGCAAGGAATTCGACGAGGCACGCCGGCTCGCGCCGTACCTGCGTCCCCCCGCGGCCGCAGATAAATAGGGCCGCGGACGACGCGGACCGCGGACAACGCGGACGGCGCGGACAACGCGGACGGCGCGAAGTCGGCGTCGTCTCGTCCCACCTGAACGGGCTCAGATGTACGGTCTGACGGCCCTCCGCGTTATGTAGAGACGAAGGCCTGGAAACCATGAGGTCATGCGCCGCAGGGCTCGCCGCGGGCAGCGATGGGCGGCCGTTTCTCTCCCATCTCGACGCCGGGTATCATCGGGGGCGTTTTCCGGCCCAGACGATGCCGAATACCGGTGAAACGACGTTGAACCTGCTGGATCGCGCGCGATCCGGCGATCCGGCGTCTATCGAAGCCCTCTTCGAACGATGCCTGCCCCCGCTGCGCCGATGGGCGCGGGGGCGGCTGCCGAACTATGCCCGGGAGCTCGTTGATACACAGGACCTGGTACAGGATACGGTCCTTCGCACGCTGACGAAGCTGTCCGCCTTCCAGCCGCAGCACCAGGGTGCGCTGCAGGCCTACCTGAGGCAAGCGGTTGCGAACCGCATTCGCGACGAGATTCGCAGCGCGCACCGGCATCCAGTCGCCGTCGAACTCGACGACGTGCACGTCGAGGGGGGGCCATCGCCGCTCGAGCAGGCAATTGGCCGAGAGGGAATCGCACGATACGAAGCGGCGCTGCAGCGGCTTCGGCCAGCGGATCGGGAGGCGATCGTCGCGCGGATCGAGCTGCAGCAAAGCTACGAAGAAGTGGCCGTCGCGCTTGGAAAGCCGACGGCGGAAGCGGCGCGAATTGCCGTGCGGCGAGCGCTCGCGCGACTCGTGGAGGAGATGGATCATGAGCGCTGATCCGCTGCGCCTCGACGATCTGCTCGATTCCGTCGCGGACGGGAATCCGGTGGACTGGGCGGCCCGCGCCGCGGACGCGGACCCGAAGGGGCAACGTCTGCTGAACCATCTCCGGATCATCGCCGGTGTTGCGGAAGTGCACCGAACCACCGGCGTGAATGAGGCCTCCCTGACGACGACCGCGTCTCCCGTTGCGGGCAGAGACGGCGATCGGCGCATCCCGACCTGGGGCCACATGCTGCTGCTCGACAAGGTGGGCGAAGGGGCGTTCGGGGAGGTCTATCGCGCGCGCGACGCCTGGCTCGATCGCGAGGTCGCGCTGAAGCTCATGAAACCGGACGCGGCGAGTCGTCTCCCCGTGACCCGGTTGATTGCCGAGGCGCGCGCCCTCGCGCGCGTCCGTCATCCCAACGTCGTCACGGTGCACGGCGCCGACATCCACGATGGCCGCGTCGGTTTGTGGATGGATTTCGTCCATGGGTCTACGCTGGCCGAGATCGTGGCGGCGCGGGGTGCATTCAGCGGGGCCGAAGCTGCAGTCATCGGCGAGGAACTGTGCCGCGCCATGGCGGCCGTTCACGCCGGCGGTCTCGTGCACCGCGACATCAAGGCGCAGAACGTCATGCGCGAACCCGGCGGACGGGTTGTGCTGATGGACTTCGGCGCGGGTCATACGCCGCTGTATCTCGCGCCGGAACTGCTGGCCGGTCGCGACGCGAGCGCCGGCAGCGACATCTATGCCGTCGGCGTGCTGCTCTATCACCTCGTCACCATGAGCTTTCCGGTGCAGGGCACGTCCATCGAAGGCATCCTCCGCGCGCACGCCCGTGGCGAACGCCGGCCGCTGAGCGAGACGCGGTCTGATTTGCCCGACGCGTTCGTCGCCATCGTCGAGCGAGCGCTCGATCCCGATCCGGCACGCCGGTTCGGCAGCGCGCGCGAGATGCAGGATGCACTCGCACCGATGACGGGGGCGGCGCCGATCGCGGAGGTTCCGCGTACCCGGACGGCCCGCACACGGTCGTGGACCGTTGCCGCAGCGGCGATGCTGCTCGTGATCGCCGGAATGGTGGCGGGTTACTGGCGGATAGTACAGTCGAGGGCCGTTGCGCACGCTTCCGTCGACCTGATTGCGGTACTGCCCTTTCAGCCACTCGGCAACGCCGATAGATATCTGTCTGAGGGCATCACCGAAGCGCTGATGCAAGAGTTGTCGACCGCAGGCCCGCTGCAGGTCATCTCGCGCACATCGGTCGACCGGATGCTGGCGGATCGGACTCCGCTGCCGCGCCTTGCCGCGTCGCTCGGGGCCGATGGGATCGTGGAGGGATCGGTCCTTCGCTCGGGTGACCGGGTTGCCGTGCACGTCCGCGTCATCCGTGCGGGGACGGATACGTCGGTGTGGGCGAGAACGTTCGAGCGCGCCTCGGCGGACATCGGTGCCTTGCAGCGCGACGTGGCGCGCGCCATCGCGTCGGAGCTGCGAGTCGCGTTATATCCCGCCGCCGTCGACCGCTGGCGCAGCGGCCCGCAGATCCGCGCGGACGCGTACGACGCCTACTTGCGCGGCCGGTACGAAGCACGCAGCTACACTCAGGCGAGCACCCTTGCGGCGCTTGAGCAGTACCGCCGCGCCATCTCTCTGGAGCCGCGCTACGCGCGCGCCTATGCGGCCATGGCTGAATGCTTCCTGAGGCTGGGGGGCGAGTTCGGTGCGTTGCCGCCCGCAGATGCCACGCGCGAGGCGAATGACGCCGTTCGCCGCGCTCTCGAGTTCGACAGTGCGCTTCCGGAAGCGCATGCGATGCTCGCGTCCGTCCGGTTCGAAAACGAGTGGGACTTCGCGGGCGCGGAAACCGAATTCCGGCGCGCGATTGAGCTCGATGGCAGCCTGGTGGACGCCCGCGAAGCGTACGCCATCTTCCTGGCGACGCGCGGCCGGTTCGACGAAGCTCGAAGCCAGGCGGCGTTCGCACGCCAGCTGGATCCGCTCTCGGCATCGCTCGCGAACGTGACGGGGCGGCTGCACTATTACGCACGCGACTACGATCAGGCGGTGCAGGAGCTCCAGCGGGCACTCCAGCTCGATCCGTCCGATGTCTCAGGGCGCGTGGGCCTCGGCCGCATCTACAATGCGATGGGACGGCACGAGGATGCGATCCGTGAGTACCAACGTGCCGCCGTCAGTTTCCCCGGGCATCCATACTTCGAGTCGGAGATTGCGCAGGCGGAGATCGCTCTGGGACGTACCGCTGACGCGAAGCGCCGCATCGACGCGCTCAGGGCGAAGGCGAACGACCCGGGCTCACAGGTGAACGCCGTCATGATGGCCCTTGTCTATGCGCCGTTCGATAAGGACGAAGCGTTCCGATGGCTCGCCAAATCGTTCGAAACGCGATCGCTGCAGCCTCTCTCGTTGAAAGTGGACCCGCGATTCGACCCCCTTCGCACCGATCCGAGGTTCCCGGAGTTCCTGAAGCGCATTCAACTCGAGCCATGACGGCTCGCTTGCGGCGGAGGAACGCACATGGCACAACAGGAAAAGCCACCCCAGCTCCGGTTCATCGGCGACGACCTCGAGGATCTGATACAGCGGATCAGGGGGACGGAGCGGGACTACCCCCACGAGGAGGACGTGAAACAGGCGCTCAGCGAGGCCATCGAAGTTCTGAAAGCCGCAGAGAACAGCATAAAGGCGTTTTGCGGCCCGGGCTGGTTCTTCATCCGCTAGCGCGTTATCGCCGCGCGGAATCGGTGGTTTGCTACTGGGCTGACAAGGTGCTCATCGCGTACAACTACCTGACGCGGGTGCGTACACCGGCACCACGGTTTGCCCTGGACGTACTCGGTTATTGCGAGGACTGGCGCACCGTCGACGAAATCCGGTCGCGATTTGCGTGTCCGGCCGGTCCGCTGAAGGAATTGCTGAGCGTGCTCGCGCAGCGCACGCTGCTCGATCGGCACGCCGGCGACGGACCGCCGGCAGGTCGATCGCTCACCGCGTGGGAGCCGTGGATGCCCGACGCCGCGGTATTCCACTTCGGAACGAAGGACGTGCGCTACGGCTCGCAGCAGGAGCTGGACGATCAGTTGGTGCAGAAGGCGGCTTCGCGTCCGCCGCCTGCACCAGTGAAGGCATACGCGGCGGCGGAGCGGCGAACACTCCCGCCGGCGCGCCCGTCCGAGTTCGCACAGATCCTCGCCGGACGCAGGACGTGGCGAAGATTCGGCGCTCAGCCCGTCTCGATCACCGATGTTGCTACGCTGCTCGGACATACCTTTGGCGTCCAGCAGTGGGCGATGACACGCGCCGGGCGATGCGCCCTGAAATCATCTCCATCGGGCGGCGCGCGCCACCCGATCGAGGCCTACCTGCTGGCGCGGCGCGTTGCCGGACTGCCGCGGGGCTGCTACTACTACGATCCCGACGCACACGACCTCGCGCTGATCAAGTCGGGCCTGACTTCCGGACGCCTGGAAACGTATCTGGCGAACCAGCCCTTCTATCGGGACGCGCCCGCGGTCGTGGTGATGACGGCGGTGTTCGAACGATCGCAGTGGCGGTACGAGTTTCCCCGGGCGTACCGCGTCGTGCTCCTCGACGCCGGTCATCTCTGCCAGACGTTCCTGCTGGTCGCCACCTCGCTCGGACTTGCCCCGTTCTGCACGGCGGCCCTCGCCGACTCTGCGATCGAGCGCGATCTCCGGATTGACGGTGTCAATGAATCCGTGATTTACGCGTGCGGCGTCGGGGTGCGGCCGCCCGGAGTGGCGTGGGCGCCATGGGCAGAGACGACGGAGGCTCCGCCCCTCCAGCCGCCAAAGGCCGTCGAGCCACGCTGACGGGGAGCGCGAGCAATCTGAAGACCGAAACGCGCAGCATCGCCCAGGGGTCCTCGCTTCCGCGCGAGCTGGGACTGAGCGATCTCGTCCTGACGCAGATCCTCTTCATCATCGGTCTGCCCTGGATTGGCGTGGCCGCGAAGCTCGGGCCGTCGCACGTCGTCTTCTGGCTGGCGGCGATGGTGTTCTTCTATCTCCCGTCCGCCGCCGTCGTGATGTATCTGAGCCGGCGGATGCCGCTCGAGGGCGGCCTGTATCAGTGGGCGAAGATCGGCTTCAACGAGCTGACGGGCTTTCTGGTCGCCTGGAACCTGTGGCTCTTCGCGGTCTTGAATACGTCCGAGATCGGGCTGCAGGCGACGCAGTACTTCGTCTACATCGCGGGCCCGCAGCATGGCTGGATCGAGCAGAGCCGCGCGGTCGTCATGGGCGTGAGTGTCGCGATCATCGGGACGCTGATCGTCGTGACGATCCTCGGCCTCGGCGTCGGCAAGTGGCTGCACAAGGCGGGCGGCGCGATGATGATCCTGACGTTCGCGGCGATCGTGGCGCTGCCGTGGCTGAACGTCGCAACAGGGAGCTTGTCATCGTTCCACCCGCTGGCCACGACGACCCCGATGATCTCCATCATGAGCCTCAATCTGCTGGGGAAGATGGGCTTCGGCGCGCTCGGGGGCTTCGAGTACGTCGCGATTCACGCCGGCGAGTGCCGTAATCCCGTTCGCGCGGTGACGGCATCCGTGGCGATTGCCGCACCGGCGATCGCGCTCATGTTCATTCTCGGCACGAGTTCCGTGCTCGCGCTCGTGCCGCAGGAGCGCATCGACCTGATTGCGCCGATCCCCCAGGTGCTCGCGGCCGGCTTCGCGCCGTTGGGAGTCGCCGCGCATCTTGCGACGGCGGTCATCCTCGTGCTCCTCGTGATCCGCATCGCGCAGTCGAGCGTGCTCTTCGCCGGCAACACGCGCCTGCCGATGGTTGCCGGCTGGGACGGCCTGCTGCCGGCGTGGTTCACGACGCTCCACCCTCGGTATCGCACGCCCGTCAACTCGATTCTGTTCGTCGGCGCCGCGACGCTGGCCCTCTGCATCGTCGGCCAGCTGGGTGTCGGAAGGCAGGAGGCGTTTCAACTGCTGTGGAACGCCTCCGGCATCTTCTACGCGCTGACGTATATGGTGATGTTCGCGATTCCGCTCGTCGGCCTGAGAAATCTCCCACCACAGCCTTTGTGGCTCCGTGCCGCGTCGCTCTCCGGACTTCTCATGACGCTGCTCTATGTTGCGCTCGGCATCGTCCCCATCATCGAGGTCGAGAACCGGCTGTCGTTCGCGCTGAAGATCTCCGGCTTGATTGTGGCCGCGAATCTCCTCGGGGTGGCGTTGTTCGCCCGCGCACGGCGCGCCTGAGCAGTCCGCATTGTCCGCGTCGTCCGCGGCCGCTATCGACGGCGGCTTCAATCCGCCGCTCCAGCGCCTCCCGCGTGTAATTCGGCTTCACCTTCGCCAGCATCGGCAGCGTGATGCGCTCCTCATCAGCGTCGTACACATTCGGAGCGTGCCACGGGTCGTTGTGGGCGCCCTGCTCGGCCGGATTCTGTAGAGCCAGAAGCGCAGGGTCGGCAGGCGCACGCATGAGAAGCAGCGCGGACAGGAGGATGGCGACGTTCATACCATTCACCTCAGGCGTTCGAGGTTGCGCACATATTTACGCGATGGAGACGGCCCGGTCGTCCACGCTGATAATCCGCGTGAGTCCGTGGTCCGCGGCCCATGTGGTCCGCGCGAGTCCGCGGCCCATGTAGTCCGCGCGAGTCCGCGGTCCGGGTGAGTCCGCGTCGTCCGCGGCCGATGATAGGATCCCGCCGATGCAGAGGTCGTGGCGCTCCGCGGCCGTGCTCGCGGCGGTCGTTTCGGTGTCCGCGGCCGCCCCGCCGGACGGCACACCGGGATTTTCCTTCACCAACATCGCGCGCGAGGCCGGCCTCGACGCGAAGATCGTCTTCGGCGGCGCGACCGCCAACAAGTACCTGATCGAGACGACCGGCACGGGCGTCGCGATGATCGACTACGACGGTGACGGCCGCCTCGATCTCTTCTTCGTGAACGGTTCGACGCTCGAAGGCTTCCCGGCCGGCGAGGCCCCGACGAATCATCTGTACAGGAACGCCGGCGGCGGCCGCTTCGAAGACGTCACCGAGCGCGCCGGGCTCGCCGCGAGCGGATGGGGGCAAGGGGCGTGCGTCGGCGACTACGACAACGATGGCAAGGACGATCTGCTCGTGTCGTACTGGGGACAGAATCACCTGTACCGCAACACCGGCGGCCGGTTCGAGGACGTCACCCGCGCCGCAGGCTTATCGGAATCGCGCGTGCGCTGGAACACCGGCTGCGCGTTCTTCGACTACGACCGTGACGGGCGCCTGGATCTGATCGTCGCGAACTACATCGATCTCGATCTGAAGACGGCGCCGACGCCCGACTCGGGGCTGTGCCGCTACAAGGGATTGGAGGTCGCGTGCGGCCCGCCAGGCCTGACCGGCGGACGCAACCTGCTCTATCACAATCGAGGCGATGGCACGTTCGAGGACGCGTCGGAGAAGTCTGGCATCACGCGCGCGAGCGGCACGTACGGCCTTGGCGTCAGCACGCTCGACTTCGACAACGACGGGTGGACGGACGTCTACGTCGCGAACGACTCGAACCCGAGTGCGCTGTACCGCAACAACCACGACGGCACGTTCACGGACATCGGCATCAAGGCGGGCTGCGCGTACAGCCAGGACGGGAAGCCCCAGGCCGGCATGGGCATCGCGATCGGCGACTACGATCACAACGGCACGATGGACATCTTCAAGACGAACTTCGCCGGCGATACGTCGACCCTGTACGCGAACACCGGCAACGGCCTCTGCGAGGATCGGACGTTCGCGGGCGGCATCGGCCTGAACACGCGCTGGCTCGGCTGGGGCACGAGCTTCGTCGATCTCGACAACGACGGCTGGCTCGATCTGTTCCTCACGAACGGGCACGTGTATCCGGAAGTGCGGCAGTTGAAGACCGAAGCGGGCTACGAGCAACGCAAGGTCGTCTACCGGAATCTTGGGAACGGCCGGTTCGCGGACATCACCGAACAGCTCGGGCCACCCGTCACCGATCCGAAGGCCGGCCGCGGCACCGCCTTCGGCGATCTGGACGACGATGGGCAGATCGATGTGGCGATTGCGAACGTAAACGACCTCCCGGATCTGTACCGGCTGAATGGCAACAAGGCGAACCATTGGGTGACGCTGAAGCTCGTCGGCACTTCGTCGAACCGGAACGCGATTGGCGCGCGCGTGCACTGCGTGAGCGGCGGCGTCGAGCAGTGGCAGGAGGTCCGCGGCGGCGGCAGCTACCTCTCACAGAACGATTTCAGGGTGCACTTCGGCCTTGGCGCCGCGACGCGCGTCGATCGTCTCGAGGTTCGATGGCCGAATGGCAACGAGCAGGCGTGGCAGAACCTCGACATCGATCGCGTCCACACGCTCACGGAGGAGAGGGGTAAACCACAGTGACCGGCGGGTTCACGATGAATGCGACGGCGAGCTCCATTCGCTCCGAAAACCGTCTTCCGCAGGCCGGAAAAACGCGCCTTCGGCTTGCTGTCTTCAGAACGCGGTTTGGGGCCCCCAAACCCTGTTACGGGCCTGCGGCGCGTTTTTCTCGATGGAGACGGCCTGCTCCAACGGTTTTCTTCGCGAACGGACCTCGCCGTCGAATGGTGGTCGTCCATGATTCGGACTGATGCCGCGGCCGCGATCGTGTGTCTGTGTGTGGCCCTCGGCGCCATGCCGGGGGTATCGGCCCGCATCGAGCCATCTCCGCAGGCGCCGCCAGCCTCCACCGAGGCCGTCATTGCAGACGCGCGCAAGCTGATCGACAGCGGGAATCCGAGCGCAGCGATCGAGCGGCTGAAGCCGCTCGTCTCCTCGCCGCACGGTCCCGAGACCGCGGCCGATCTGCGCGTTGCGGAGTTGCTCGGCGTCGCGTATTACCAGGCCAACGATGCTGCGCACGCGATCGAGCAGCTGGGCCGGATCGTCAATCGACTGCCGTCCGACTCCCGGGAGCGCCGCGAAGCGGTGCAGGTGCTCGGGCTGTCGCACTATCTCGCGGGTCACATCGCCGAGGCGATCCCGTATCTCGAGGAGACGCGCCGCGCGGTGCCGGACGACATGAAGCTCGCCTACGCGCTCGCGATGGCGTACGCCCAGACGCGTCAGCCCGACAAGGCGCGCGAGTCGATCGCCCGTACCTTCGATCTCGCGCCCGCGTCCGCGTCGGCGCATCTGCTCACGGGCCAGATGATGAACCGGCTCGAGCTGGAGGATCTCGCGGAAGCGGAGCTTCGCGAGGCGCTGCGGCTCGATCCGAAGCTTCCGGAAGTTCACTACCTGCTCGCGCAGATCGCGATCTTCCGATCGCGATTCGACGAGGGGCTCGCGCTGCTGCAGGCGGAGCTGGCGATCAACCCGGCGCACGGGATGGCGCTCTATCGCGTCGGCGACGTCTACGTCCGGCAGGAGAAGTGGACCGATGCGATCCGCGCGCTCCAGCAGTCGCTCTGGGTGAATCCGTACTTCAGTGCACCGTATATCCTGCTCGGCAAGGCGTACAGCAAGACGGGACAGCCGGGCGCCGCCGAGGAGATGCTGAAGCGCGCGGTGGGCTCCGACCCGAACAATCGATCCGCACACTATCTGCTCGCACAGGTCCTGCAGCAGATGGGGAAGGTCGAGGAGGCGAAGCGCGAGTTCGCGATTGCCGAGCGGCTGCAGGGCGACAGCAAGTGATCGCGCGGATGTGGCTCCTCGCAGTCGCGCTGCTGACTACAAGTGTGTTGCCTGTCGATCTGCCGGCGCTGGCGGCGCACCTGAAGGTGCGCCCTACTAGTGTAGGGCGGGTCTTCAGACCCGCCGACGATCCCTGGCCCGTCAGCTTCGTGGATATTGCCGACCGCGCCGGTCTTCGCGCACCATCCATCTACGGCGGCGTCGAACGCAAGCGGTTCATCATCGAAACGAACGGCGGCGGCGCGGCCTTTCTCGATTACGACAACGACGGCTGGGTCGACGCGTTCGTCGCCGGCGGCGTTCGGCTGAAGGAAGGGACGCGCGAGGTCGAGCCGTACGCGCCTGGAACAGCTCCGACGTCGCACCTGTATCACAACAATCATGACGGCACGTTCACCGATGTGACCGAGCGCGCCGGACTGAGCGCCGTCGGCTGGGCGTCGAGCATCTGCGCCGGCGATTACGACAACGACGGCTACCTCGATCTCGCGATCACGTACTACGGCCAGAACATGCTCTACCACAATCGCGGCAACGGCACGTTCGAGGACACGACGCGCGCGGCGGGTCTTCCCACCGGCGGCGTGCGGTGGGGATCCGGGTGCACGTTCGTCGACTACGACCGCGATGGCCGCCTGGATCTCTTCGTCGCGAACTACCTGCGCTTCGACCTGACGACCGCGCCGGAGATCGGGCAGGGGCCGAACTGCGTCTGGAAGGGCATTCCGGTCAATTGCGGGCCGCGAGGCCTGCCGACCGACACGAACCTGCTGTTTCACAACGAGGGCGGCGGCAGGTTCGCCGACGTGTCCGCGCAATCGGGGATCGGACGCGTGACGGGACGTTACGGCATGACCGCGGTGTCTGCCGACTTCGACGAGGATGGCTGGCCCGACATCTACGTCGCGTGCGATTCGACCGCGTCGATTCTCTACCGCAACAATCACGACGGCACCTTCACCGACGTGGCGGTCGAGAGCGGCGTCGCCTACAGCGAGAACGGCACGCAGCAGGCCGGCATGGGTGTCGAACTCGCCGACTACAACGGCGATGGTCTCCTCGACCTTCTGAAGACCCACTTTGCGGACGATGTGCCCGCGTTGTACCGGAATCGCGGGAAGGGCGTATTCGAGGACGTCGCGCAAGCGGCGGGTCTGGGCGTGCTGAACCGGTACGTCGAATGGGGAGCAGGCATGCCGGATTTCGACAACGACGGCAGACCCGATGTCATGTACGTGACCGGCAACGTCTATCCCGAGGTGGAAGCCGTCCTCAAGCAATATCCGCATCGCGGACCGCGAGTGGTCTTCCGCAACGTCGATGGCTCCCGGTTCGAGGACGTCAGCGCGCGCAGCGGTCCTGGCGCGACCACAGTGCACTCGAGCCGCGGAGCGGCGTTCGGCGACTTCGACAACGACGGCGACGAGGACGTCCTCGTCTTCAACATGAACGAGCCGCCGTCGCTGCTGCGGAACGACTACACGGGTTCGAACCATTGGCTCGAGATCAGGCTCCAAGGCACCACCTCGAATCGTTCGGCGATTAGCGCGACGGTGCGAGTGACGGCGGGCGGACGCGTGCACGCTCGTGCGGTCCTGAGCCAGTCGAGCTACTACTCGCACGACGATCTGCGGTTGCACTTTGGTCTTGGGTCCGCTGATCGAGCGGAGACGATCGAGGTGCAGTGGCCGAACGGGGGCGTTCAAACGGTTCGCGACGTCCGAGCAGGCCAGGTCCTAACGATTAAGGAAAGCGCCGCCGCGCGCTGATCGCGAGGCGCAGCTCATCCGTCCCGCAATCCGACTCATCCACCACGCGAATTCGCTTGCTTGTCACCGCGACGGTGATTAGCATCGCCGTCACTACAACGGCGGTGACCCCGCGGTCATTCCCGGGAGCGTGCGAATGCGCATCACCTCGTCGGCGTTCGGTTCTTTCCTTGTCCGGTCCTCGCTTTTCCTCACAGCGATGCTCGTTGCGGTGGTTAGCCCTGCCAGGGCGCAGGCGGTCTACGGCAGCATCAGCGGCATCATCACAGACGCATCAGGAGCGGTCGTTCCCGGTGCCACGGTCACCATCACCAGCGTCGAACGCAAGACCTCCGACGTCGTGGTCTCGAATGAATCAGGTCTCTACGTGAAGGAGCGATTGCTGCCCGGCACGTACGAGGTGAAGGCGGAACTGCAGGGGTTCAAGGGAGCGGTGTTTCCGAACATCAGGGTCAACGTCGACACCCAGACGCCGCTCAACATCAAGCTGGAGCCGGGCGCCGTGAGCGAATCGGTGACCGTTGCGGGCTTTTCCCCGATTCTCAAGACCGATCGCGCCGACGTCGCGACGACGTTCGACGCCAACCAAATCAACGATCTGCCGGTGCTCGATCGCAATTTCACGAAGTTGATCCTGATCACACCCGGCACGCAGCAGCTCGGATGGCAGCACGCCGCGAGCGAGAACCCGCAGGGCTCGACCCAGACGATGGTGAACGGGCAGCACTTCAGCGGAACGGGGTATCAGCTCGACGGCACCGAGAATCGCGACCCCATCCTCGGCATCATCGTCGTCAACCCGAACTTCGAGGCCATCGGCGAAGCGAAGATCACGTCGCAAAACTACGATGCGGAATTCGGGCAGGCGACGGCCGGCGTCGTTTCAGTGCAGACGAAATCGGGCACGAACGAGGTGCACGGCAGCGGATTCGAGTACTTTCAGAACGACGCCCTGCAGGCCCGCAATCCGTTTTCGCAATCAACGCGCAACGCCCAGACGGGAGAGTTCCTGCCGAAGACGAAGCGCAATCAGTTTGGCGGCTCCCTCGGCGGCCCTATCCAGAAGGACCGCATCTTCATCTTCGGCGACTATCAGGGGACGCGGAGCAACGTCGGCGGATCGCAGCTCCTGACGGTCCCGACGGCTGCCGCGCGCGCGGGCGATCTCAGCGCGTACGGCACGAACATCTACGATCCGCTGACCGGCGATCCATCGGTGCGTGCGCAGTTCGCGAACAACGTCATCCCCACGAACCGGCTCTCGCCGCAGGCGCAGAATCTCCTGAAGCTGATTCCGCTACCGAATCTGCCGGGCACCGACAATGGCACGCGCGACAACTTCGTCGCGTCCGGGAGCGAGCTGTTCAACAATGACACCTTTGATGTTCGGCTCGATGGGCGGATCTCGAGCCGGTTGAACGCGTTCGCGCGCTACAGCTTTGCGGATTTCCGGCGTGATGGTCCGACGGCGTTCGGCCAGGGCGGTGGCCACGAGCTGGTCTCGCTGGGCGGCACGTCGAAGGTGCGCAACCACAGCCTCGCCGCGGGGTTCGATCGAACGATCGGCACTGACATGACGGCGGACTTTCGAGTTGGCTATTTCAAGTACAAAGTCGCCGTCCTTCCATTCGACTACGGGACATCACCGGCTACGGAGGCGGGCATTCAAGGGCTCAATCTCGACAACACGTTCACCTCGGGATTGTTCGGCGGGTTCGTCGAAGGAAGCCGAGGGTTCAACTTCGGGTCCGGCCTCGGCGTCAACCGCTGCAACTGCCCGCTCGACGAGGACGAAAAGCAGCTCCAGCTCGTCGGGAATCTGACGAAGCTGGTTCAGAACCACACCGTCAAGTTTGGAATCGACGTCCGCCGCGCGTGGAACCTCCGCGTGCCGAGTGATCGACACCGTTCGGGCGAGCTGACGTTTAACGTCGACCGCACGCGCGGGCCGCAGGGGGGCGGGCTTGGCCTTGCCACCTTCCTTCTGGGCGACGTCACGAGAATCACACGATATGTCAGTCCGTTCACGGATGCCGGCGAGCGGCAGTGGCGGCACTTCTACTACGCGCAGGACACGTGGCGGCCCAACTCGAAATTGACACTCAACTACGGGCTGCGTCTCGACGTTATCAATCCCCAGACCGTCAGTGGCGACGGCAAGGGGGGCTTCCTGCTGGCTTCGGTCAGCGACGGTCAGGTTGACATTCCGTCGCCGAACATCCTGGTCGCGGGAGTCGGCGGAATTCCGCTCAACGGCGGCATCAAGAACACGCTGAACTGGGCGCCGCGCGCTGGCGTCACGTACCAACTGGACGAGAAGACGGTCATCCGCGGCGGCTATGGCCGGAGCTACGACATCGGCGTGTTCGGATCGCTGTTCGGCCACAGCGTCACTCAGAATCTGCCCGTGCTGTCAGCGCAGGATCTGAGCGGCGCGAACAGCTTCGATGCCGTGTTCAATCTCTCACAGCCGGCGCCGACGCCGGTGTTTGTCAACGTGCCGAGCAACGGCCAGTTCCCGCTGCCCAAGGGTGTCTTCGCCCGTGCCCTGCCTGACAAGCAGCGGCCGCCGACCGTTGATGCCTACAACGTGACGGTTCAACGAGAGCTGGGCATGGAGATGTCCCTCGAAGTCGGGTACGTCGGCAATCATGGTGCCCGCGTGTTCGTCGGCGATGGCCCCGACGTCAACGCCAATCAGCCCACCATAACCGGATTCGGCACGCTGTCAAAGGATCAGCGGAGGCCGTACTTCGGCAGGTACGGCTGGACCCAGGACATCAGCGTGTTCTGCAACTGCGGCACGAACCGGTACGACTCGCTGCAGACGAAGTTCACGAAGCGATTCTCACGCGGCTATTCCGTCTACGCGCAGTACACGTTCCAGCACGAGCGGCAGCACGGGGGCGACCAGTTCTTCTACCTGCCGGATCTGGAGTACGGTCCCGCTGACTGGGACCGCGTGCACGCCTTCTCGGTTGCCACCACGTATGCGATCCCGTTCGCGCAGAACAATCGCTGGCTGGGCGGGTGGCAGATCAACCAGACCACGATCATCCAGAGCGGCCTCCCGTTCAACGTGAACTACAACGATGCCGGCGCTGATCGCGATGCGGGGCCCAACAGGCCTGACCTGACGGGCGACCCGAGCGGACCGCAGACCCGAGATCAGTGGTTCAACGCGGCGCCGATCGGGAGTGCGAACAGCGCGTTCTCCCGGCCGGCGAAGGGCACGTACGGCAACCTGCCGCGCAACGACCTCCGAGGGCCCGGTTACTGGCGGGTCGATGCGTCGCTGTTCAAGCGGTTCCGCGTGATGAACGAGCAGGAGCTCGAGGTTCGCATCGAGTCCGTGAACCTGCTCAATCACGTGAATCTCGGGAATCCCGACTCGACGATTGGCGTGCCGGGGAACCCGAACGTGAACGCCGGACGGATCACGTCAACGGCGTACGGAGGGACCGATCCGCAGAGGAATTTCCAGTTTGCGGTGAGATATCGGTTCTGAGAAGACGAGGAGGTTGGAGGTTGGTAGTTGGAGGTTGGATGGTTCCGCGTTTTCCAGCCTCCAACCTCCAACCTCCAACCTCCAACCTCCTCACGCGTCAGCGACCCCCAACTTCGCCAACACCTCGTCGGGACACCCCTTCCACTCCGCGACGAACGTGTTGCCCATGTAGTGCAGGTCCTGCATCCCCACCTTCGTCGTCCAGAAGCCCGTGGCAGTGAGGTCGCGGAAGCTGTTGAAGAAGGCGATCCCCTGCGAGAGTTCCGGCGCTCCCTTCTGCGGCCAGGCGATGTCGTCGAGCACGGCCTTCCGATCCGCGTCGCTGCAGTCGATGAAGCGCTTGTCGAAGCGCTCCTCGCACTCGTGGTCGATCCACGCGAGGCCGCCGCGCATCGCCGTCTGACGCCCGCGCTGGTCGTTCATCATGAAGTCCATGAACTCCGGGACGCCGACGTCCGTCGCGCTGCCCGATCGCTCGTCGCGCGGGATGATGATGTCGACTAGCATCCGCACGGTGGCCCACTCGTGCGCGTTGAAGAACTTTGGCTTGTAGGGCACGCCGCTCTTCGCGGTCGTCGCCGTCGCCGCCTGCGCGTGCTGGTGCGCCTGCTGCGCTTCCGCCTCCGTCCACGTCATGGCGGCCGCGACCGGGGCCGCCGTCATCATCCGCAGAACCGTGCGCCGCTTGATGTCGCT
>JBKPTE010000125.1:0-8738 GCA_046735335.1 Acidobacteriota bacterium
CTCGGCGACAGCGGCAATTTCAAGCTGCCGGTGCTGTTCGAGCATGGCGGCGAACAGGCGTGCGTCGGCGAATCGGTCGTCACGATTCAGGACGTCGGCGCGACGTTCGGCGGCGCGGGCCAGTTCACGCGCCGCACGTCCGCCAAGATCAACTTGAAGGAATGGGCCGGCAACAAGGTGTTCGCTTCGGCGACGAGCGTCGGCAGCGACCATTCCTCGGGCGGGTGCCACGGCAACATCTCGGTCTCGGGATCAGCGGGCGGGGAGGCAGAGGAGAATCCCGCGATCGGCGAGGCCGGCCGGCAGTTCCTGCTCGCGCAGCTCAAACGGCTCACGCCCGAGCACATCCACGCGATTTTCGAGGCGGCGCGCGTCGACGAAGTCGGCGACGAGAACGAATGGCGCGACAAACGATCCGGGCAGACCTATAAAGGGATCGACGCGTGGGTCGCGGCGTTCCAGGACAAGGTGGCGCAGATCGAAGAACAGCACTGCGGGGCGTGAGGCCCCGCTACCGCGAGCGCTTCGGGAGCGGATCCGCGGACGGCAGCGGCTCGATCAGCCAGTCGCCCGGCGCGAGCGTCACGCCCGCGATCAGTTCCGAGCCGGGGCGGACCATCGAGCCCGACGCTGACGACAGCCGGTACAAGACGTTCTCGTCGACGACGAACCACTCGGGGAATTCGTTCAGGCGAACGTAGTTTCGGTCGAGGTTCAGCACGCGGCGGTGGCGCGCGTAGTCGAAGCGGATCTCAGCCGGCGTCGGTGACGCCAGGTCCAGATGCAGCCGGGGTCCGTCCTGCACGGCGCCGACGCGCATGCCCGGCCGCCAGCGCGCCGGCCGGACGCCGCGACTCTGCATCAGCGCGTAGAGCATGGCCGTGCGGCTGAAGTTTCCTTCGCCGTACCAGTATTCGATGTGCCCGTCGGCCTTCTGCATGCCGAGCATCACCTGCATCTCGGATTCGATCCAGTCGAGTGCCTCGGGCACGGGCTCGCGCGCGACGAGGTAGAGCGCGCTCTCGATCGTGTCTGCGTAGCCATCGAACGACCCGAGGGTCAATTCCGGATCGCGCGGGCGCGGCTCCCACACATAGCGGCGGTACTTCGCCAAGTTGCGCAGCACGCTCACGACAGCGTCGCGGTATTTCACGTCGCCGGTGCATTGATAGAAGGTGTACACCGCGCCATAGATGTAGCCCCAGTTGTCCGAGAGCTGTTGGGTGAACGGCCGCAGCGTGGCCGTGTCGACCTCGTCGTAGAGAAGGCCGTCGGAATTCGCTGACGCGAGCACGCGATCCAGCATCGTGGCGATGATCGGCCGCCACGCCGTCGCGCGCGGCGTGTTCCAGCGCTGTTCGTTGGCGTACTGCAGCACCAGGCCGACGATCAGCTCGTTGCCGTGGTCGCGGAGCCTGAGGTGCTGATCGCCGGTGTGCGCGCTGAAATCCCATTTGCCGCTCGGCACACCGTGGCTTCCGGGAACCACTTCGTCGATGTAGGCGTCCGCGATCCGGCGCGCCCACGCGACGAACCGGTCGTCGGTCGTCATGTTCGCGAGGCGCGCCAGCACCTGCAGGTAGTCGCCGTTCAGTTCGGAATCCGACGCAGGCAGCTTTCCGGAGCGCGAATCGACGTCGGCGTGCTCCATCGCGGCCGTCACCATGTCGACCATCCGGTAGTACCACGGCGTCCGGCCGAGATATTCCGTCACGGTGACGAGACCGTCCTTCGCGTACTCGCCGGCGCCGAACATGCTCGCCGGCCCGCGCTGTCCGCTGTCGAGATCGAGATTGGCAGGAATGCCGACGTCCGTGTTCGTGTAGCGGATTTCGTTCCGCAGCATCTCCAGCATGCGCCCGTGATAGATGTCCGGATCGGTGAGCTCCGCGGTGAGAATGAGATACGGATACAGATCGGCGCCCGAGTTGTGCGGCGTGTAGATGCGCGATCGATCGCCTGGCGCGAGGCCGCTGCCCGGTCCGGGGATGCGATCCGGGAGCAGCAGCGTGCGGCCGTCCGCGTGCGTCAGCCAGACGCGGAGCACGCGGTCCATGGCTCCGACCGCGCGCTCGAAGCGTTCGCCGCGGATGCGCGCTTCGGCCGCGAACGCGTCCGTCGTCTGCGGCGGGCCGACGGGGGAAAGCGCCGTCATTGCAACGGCGGCCGCCAGCAGAGCAGTCCTGAGCATGACGCGCATGGCCGCCCATTCTGGATCAGGTAGGGCCGTGACGCTTCGAGTATCGGTCAGGCCGCCCCGGCACCGACCGTTGCTGGACGGACCAGCGAGACGGGATCGCCGATCCGGATGCGACCGCCGTGGACGACGTCGGCGTCGAGCGCGAAGCGGCCGTCGAAACGCCGCACGATGTCGCGGAGGACTTCGGGATCCCGCTCCAGGGTATCGGGGTGGATTGTCGTCATCACGCAGCGTCTGCGCAGCGAGTCGATTCGGATGATGACGTCGCCGATGAGCAGGCGCGCGCCCGCCCATTCGCGCTCGTCGAGGCCGTCGACGCCTCCAATCAGAATGTTGGGACGGAGGCGCCGGACGTCGCGCCCGAGCGCGGCCACGGCGCCGTCCGTCGCGACGAGCAGCGGCAGGATGTCGAATCCGTCCTGTCCTTCGACGGCCTCCAGCCACGCATCGTCGCCCGCGGCAGCCTTGACGAGCGTATGCGCTTCGGAGCTGTCCCAGGGATGGCCGTTGATGAGCGGCTGATTGTCGGGGCCAAGCGTCCCGCGAAGCGCGAGCAGCCGCCAGTACCGCCGCGCCGTACGGACGCCCTCCGGCCCGCGCACGCGCACGATGCGATCGCCCTTGATGCCGTTCTCGTCGAGTACCGCTTCCTGCAGCGCCTCACCCATCAATGTCTTTACCGGGTAGCGCCACAAGGCTGCGACGTGGAGCATCACGCACCTTGTGATGCCGGTCGCCGCGTCAGTGTGACGACGTTCTGCTGTCACACTCCGCGCGGCGGCGCATCTCAAGGACAAAGAGAGGAGAACGGCAATGTCTGAGGATCGACCGAAACTGAAGCGAATCGCGTGCGCGGACGTCGTGCCGGACTGCACCTTCACCGCCAGCGCGGCAACGGAGGAGGAGCTCCTCCAGAAGGTCGCGGCGCATGCGGCGCAGGAACACGGTGTCCAGGATGTAACGCCGGAGCTCGCGGCAAAGGTCAAGGCGGCGATTCACACGCAGTAGACTTCGTTCGCATGGTCGCCCCTGCAGCCGATCCGACGGACGAGATCCTTGCCGCCAGGGCTGCGGCGGGGGACGACCATGCCTTCGAAGCGATCGTGGCCCGGTACGAAGGCCGCGTGTTCCGCCTGGCGTGCCGGCTGACGAGCGACACCGATGCCCCGGACGTCCTTCAGGAGACGTTCCTGCAGGTGTATCGTCATCTCCCTTCGTTTCGCGGCGACTCGCGCTTCGGCACGTGGGTGTACCGCATCGCGACGAATGCGGCGCTGATGCTGCGGCGGGCGCGCGCGCGTCGCCCGGCTGAATCGCTCGAGTCGTACCTGCCGCGGTTCGAGGCGGACGGCGTTCACGCCGAAACGCCCGCGGAGCTGCAGGCGGCCTCGCGCGCCGACGAGATCCTCGACCGCCAGTTCCTCGCCGCACAGGCACGCCTCGTCATCGCGCGGCTGCCGGACCTCTATCGCGACGCCTTCGTGCTCCGCGATTTGGAAGAGATGGCGACGGCCGACGTGGCGCAGGTTCTGGGAATCGAGCCCGCGGCGGTCCGCCAGAGAGTCCATCGTGCGCGACTGATGCTTCGGGGCTACTTGAGCGAGCTGGTGGCGGTGAAGCGATGAACGAGATCGTCTGCGCGTCCGGCGTCGAGCTGCTGATGGAATATCTCGAGGGCGTTCTCCCCGACGACGTCCGCCGGGCGCTCGATGCGCACGTGGCCGGCTGCGCGCGCTGCCTGGCGTTCGTCTCGGCCTATTGCGCGACGCCGCGCATCATGCGCGAGGCGACGGCGACTGAGATCCCCGCCGACCTCCAACGGTCGCTGCAGGCATTTCTCCGCGCGCGGCGCGGGCCGGACGCGAAGGGGTGACTGTTCCCCTCATGAGCTATACTCCGCCGCGCGCCGGGCTGTCGCCCGGGTGCGTACAGTCATCGTCTGACGAGGAGGCGGCAATGCGACGAATTCTCCTGATCGGCGTCTTGGGGCTGTTGAGTGGCGGGATGTCGGTGGCGCAGGAGCCTTCGAAGGGTGCAGCGACCAAGGGCCCTGGCTCCGTCGTGCAGGCGCTGACCGACATGGAGAACGCGTGGGCCAAGGCATCCAAGGCGGGCGACGGCGACACTATCGCGCCGATGCTGGCGACGGACTTCGTGGCGCTCGATTCCGACGGCACGATGCACAACAAAGCCGACGTCGTCGCCCGGGTGAAGAAGGCGAAGTGGACGACGAACGAGATCGGGGACCTGAAGGTGCACGTCCACGGCGATTCGGCGATCGTCACTGGCTCCTGGACGGGCAATGGAACCGACGCGTCCGGCAAGGCCGTGAATGCCAAGGAGCGCTGGGCCGATACCTGGGTGAAGATGCCCGACGGCAAGTGGCAGTGTGTCGCGTCGGCATCTGCGCCGATCAAGTAAAGCGTCGGCCACCGAGCGTTGGCGAGCGGTCGTCCGGGGCGGCCGCTCGATTATTTCCCTGTCGCATGGTGATTGAGTCCGAACCCACCGCTAGACCACGCCAATGACGACGGCGGCCGCGATGGCGATCGCCGAGAACACGAGCAGCAGCACGTAGATGGGCAGCGCGTACGCGAGCCAGTCGGCGAACTTCACGCCGGATGCCGCGGCTACGGCGACGATGGCGCCGTTGGTCGGCGTGACGAACTCGGTGAGTCCGGCGCCGTATTGGAACGCGAGCACGGTGACCTGTCGTGACAAGCCGATCAAGTCCGAAATCGGCACCAGCAGCGGCATCGTCAGCACGGCCTGGCCGCTGACGCTGGGCACTGGAAAATGCAGCACGGCCTGCACTCCCATCATCGCGACGGCGCAGGCCGTGACCGGCAGATGCTGCAGCGGCGCGACGAGCGCCGTGACGATGCTGTCGACGATGCGTCCCTGATCCAGGGCGACGTAGATCGCGCGCGCGAAGCCGATCAGCATCGCCGCATACGCCATCGACCCGAACCCGTTGACGAACGCCTGCGCCGTGCCGCCCGCGCCGAGACCGCCTGCCATGCCGGCGAAGAGTCCCATCGCGAAGAACAGCGCGGCCATCTGATCGAAGTCCCAACCGAGGCTGATGACGCCGTAGACGAACACCACGAACGCCGCGATGACAATGGCGAGCACGCCGGCCATACGCGGCGTCAGCGACGTCGCGGCCGCCTCGCCGGCTTCCGGCGCGCGGCGCGTACGGAGCGCGTGACGCCACGCCCAGCCGATCCAGATCGTCAGCGCGAGGCTCATCACGACCGTTCTGAACGCCCATCCCGAGAGGAGCGGCAGGCCCGCGACTTTCTGTGCGATCTGCACCTGGAACGGATTGATGGGGCTGAACGCGGCCCCGACCGCTGAGGCCCCGATGCTGATGGCGACGGCGGTTATGGCGTCGAAACCGAGACGTCGCGTGACCAGCATCAGCACCGGAACGAGCGCGATGATCTCCTCCGCCATGTTCTCGAGCGCGCCGGCTGCGGCAAACGCGAGCGAGACGATGGGAATCACCAGCGCGCCGCGATTGCCGACGGCCAACACGAGCGAACCCACGGCCTCGCGAAGCGCGCCCGTTTCTTCGACCACGGTGAACGCCCCGCCGACCAGGAAGACGAAGAAGACGACCGACGCCGCGTCGATCAGGCCGTGCGGAACGGCCAGCAGCGTGTCGAAAGGTCCGAGCGGATGGGGATCGACGCGATGGTAGGAGCCCGCAACGACGATCCTGCGGCCGGTGGCAGGATCGTCCCGGCGATCGTACTGACCGGCCGGAACGATCCACGTGAGAATGGCGGCGGCAATGATGCAGGCCGTCAGCAGCGCGAGCGGATGGGGCAGCTGCAGACGGCGTGTCAATGCAGATCGCCCGCGCGCTTCATCAGCCGCTTCGCCGCCGCTCACGCGTGAATCCGGGGGCGGCGGCCTGACCACGGCTGCGCCTGCTCGAGCTGCGCCGCGACGCGGATCAACAGATCTTCACGGCCGTAGGCGGCGACGAGCTGCACACCGATCGGCAATCCTTCCGCGTTCCAGTGAAGCGGCAGCGAGATCGCCGGCTGGCCGGTGATGTTGAACGGCGGCGTGAACGGGATCAGTGCGAGGACGCGGTCCATGTTGGCGAGCGGGTCGCCGGGCGAGCCGGCGAGCTCGCCGATCCGCGGCGGCGGACCGCCCAGCGTCGGCGTCACGAGGAGATCGAAGCCGCTCGCCCACCAGCTCGCCATGCGGCGCGTGTACACGTCGAGCCACAGTGTCGACTGAATGTATTGCGCCGCCGTGACCGCGCGGCCCATGTTCGCGTACGCCCACGTCTCCGGCTCGACGCCGTCGGGACCGATCGTGCGCCCGGTTCTCCGGCTCCACTCGTCGAGCGTGGCGGCGACCCAGCTCGTGAGGATTGTCAGGAAATGGATCGGCATCTCGGGGTCGCCGAGGGCGTCGGGTCGCGACTCCTCGACCGAATGCCCCGCCGATTCGAGGAGCTTTCCCGCGCGGCGAGCGGCTTCGGCGCAGTCCGCATCAATGGCGCGGCCGGGGACGCTCGTCACGACTCCGATGCGCAGTCGGCCAGGGTCGGCGCCTACTTCGTGACGGAACGCTCGCGCGGGCGGCGGCGCGACGTACGGGTCTCCCGGCATCGGTCCAGAGACCGCGTCGAGGATGGCGGCCGAATCGCGCACGGAACGAGTCACCACGTGCGAGATGACGAAGCCGTTCCAGAACTCGCCGCAGTCCGGACCGAGCGATACGCGCCCGCGCGACGGCTTGAGGCCGACGAGCCCGCATTCGCTGGCGGGAATGCGAATCGAGCCGCCGCCGTCGCTCGCGTGCGCCGCCGGCACCATGCCGGAGGCGACGGCGGCCGCCGAGCCGCCGCTGGATCCTCCCGTCGAGTGCTCCGGATTCCACGGATTGCGGCTTGGCCCATACGCCTGCGGCTCGGTCGTGATGTTCAGACCGAGCTCGGGCGTGTTCGTCTTGCCGAGGAAGACGAACCCGGCGGCCCGAAATTTCTCCACCAGATACGTATCGTGATCCTCGATCCACTTCCGGTCGCGGAGAAACTTCATGCCGCAGTGGCACGGGTCGCCCGACGACCGCGCGTCGAGATCCTTCAACAGGAACGGCACTCCGCGGAAGGGCGCATCGGGAAGCGGCCACGAGGCAACCTTCCGCCCCTTGTCGAAGAGCGGGAGGATCACCGCGTTCAACTGCGGGTTCAGCTTCTCGATTCGGGTGATCGCCGCGTCGACGAGTTCGGGGGGTGATACCCGGCGTTCGCGGACCAGCGCGGCCTGCGCGGTCGCATCGAGCGTGGCGAGTTCGTCGGGCATCGCGGGCACGCTAGTCGATTACCGGGTGGGAAGTCCAGACATCACTGCATATGCTCGCCGGGGCAGGCATCATCAGCGTCCAGGTGTTGAACGAGCTCGCGAACGTGTCACGGAAGAAGCTTCGAATGTCGTGGGACGAGATCGACGAGGCCCTTGCCGCGATTCGAGTGCTGGGTCCCTCGCCGGTGCCCTTGACGATCGACACTCATGACGCCGCCCGGCGCATCGCAGCGAAGTACGGCTATGGCATGTTTGACGGTCTGATCGCCGCCTCTGCGCTCGAGGCGAAGTGCGACACGCTCTATTCCGAGGATCTGCAAGACGGACAGGTGATCGAGGGCCGCCTCGCCGTCCGGAATCCGTTTGCTCGGTGACCCACCAATGATCGGCGTCACACGACGGCATCACTGTTCTTGTTGGGCGGTAGGTTGTCGAATTGGGTGTCAGAGCGCCAACGCGTGAGCCGGCCACGCCACACGTGAAGAACTGCCAACGGTTTCTGGAGCCGGCGCTCGGACTTGAACCGAGGACCTGCTGATTACGAACTGTCCGGCAGGCGAAAGTCGCTGGACCCTGGCGGACGCCAATGGATGTTTTCTCGAATGATTGTCTGCGGCCGTCCGCTACTTTCGCCCCGGGGTCTTTCCGCTCGTGGGTCAGATTGTGGGTCAGCTTCTATTTCCCGTGACAGCGCTTATATTTAATGCCACTGCCGCACGGGCACAGGTCATTTCGTCTAGTGGACTGTAATGGTCATTTGTACAGTTATGCAATTCGTCGCGATGGGTCCGCGTACGACCACCGGACAGGCTTCGCGTCGTCGTTGTAGCTCCGAATGTAACGCATGATCCTTCGCTTCAAGTCGGTGACTGAGGTGAAGACACCGCGCGCGAGCACGTCGCGCTCGATTTTGGCGAACCAGAGTTCAACTTGATTGAGCCAGGACGAGTACGTGGGTGTGAAGTGCAGCTGCACGTTAGGATGCGCCACGAGGAAGGTGCGGTCTTTCTGCGTCTTATGCGTCGACGGATTGTCGAGGATGATGTGAATCGGGCGACGGCGCGGCTGCGTCTCGACGATGGTCGTGAGAAACGCCACGAAATCGTCGCTGGTGTGCCGCGGCGCCGTCTGGCCGAGCACATCGCGGGTGTGCGTGTCGAGTGCGGCATAGAGCGACAACGTACCGTGGCGGTAGTACTCGAATC
>JBKPTE010000126.1:0-11451 GCA_046735335.1 Acidobacteriota bacterium
CTTGCCGGCCATGTGCGCGGCGTAGAAGCTGCGCAGCTCGAAGTCCTGGTCGCCCCGCGTGCTGATTGGCGCAAAGCTGCACGGCGGGTGCGTCAGCGCGCGCCGCGCGTCCAGCAGCCCGGCGAGCGTGTGCGCGAGCAACGCGCCTCCCATCACCGGTCCCGCCACGACTTCCGTCTGCTGCAGCAGATCGGACGGCAGGATGTCGAGCAGGTCCTGCGCCAGCCGCCAGATCGTCGAGGGCTGCCGGAAGAGCTGATGAGGATTGAGGTACACGCGACCGTGGAATCCGTTGCCGTAATCGAAGTGTCCGTTCGTCATCAGGACCTGGAAGTCCTGAAGCCCCTTCAGCGCCTGACGGCGCAGATCATCGCGTCTGCTCAATAGGTCCCTTTCTGCTTCAGATCGGCAGCGCCGGGTTTCTGTACACGATCCTGCCGCCGACAATCGTCGCCGCGACGCCGCCCCGCAGCGTCCATCCGTCGAACGGTGTGTTCTTCGATTTCGACCGAAGCGCCGACGCCCGGATCGTGACCTGTGCGTCCGGCGCGAGAATCGTGACGTCCGCCGGCTGCCCGTCCGCGAGCGACCCGCCCGGGAGCTTCAGGACCCGAGCGGGGTTGACCGACAGCAGCTCGATCATCCGCCGGATCCCGATCCGGCCGGCGTGCACGAGCCGGTCGAACACGAGCGGCACCGCCGTCTCGAGCCCGACGATCCCGAACGGCGCGCGATCGAACTCAACCAGCTTCTCGTCCGCATGATGCGGCGCGTGATCTGTGGCGATGACGTCGACGGTGCCGTCGGCGATCCCCTCGAGCATCGCGTCGCGATCCGCCTCGTCGCGCAGCGGCGGGTTCATCTTGACGTTCGTGTCATAGCGGATCGGGTGTTCGAGCGATTCGTCCGTGAGCACGAAATGATGGGGAGCGACCTCCGACGTGACCGGCGCGCCGCGCATCTTGCCGTCGCGGACCGCGCGGAGCGACTGCCGCGCGCTCATGTGCGCCGCGTGAAAGGCGCCGCCCGTCAGCTCCGCAAGCGCGATGTCGCGCTCCACCATGATCGATTCGGCGATGCCGGGGATCCCCCGCAGGCCGAGCGCCGCGGCCCGGTAGCCTTCGTGCGCGACCCCTTCCCCCTTGAGCGAGGGATCCTCGCAGTGGTCGATGATCGGCACGCCCAGCATGCTCGCGTATTCGAGGGCGCGCCGCATCAGCAGCGCCGACGGCACCGGCCTCCCATCGTCTGTGAATGCGACGCACCCGGCGCTCTTCTGCGCGCCGAGCTCCGAGAGCTGCTCGCCTCGAGACCCGACGGAGACCGCGCCGATCGGGTAGACGCGCGCGAGAGCGGCTTCGGCAGCCTTGCGCAAAATCAGCTCGGTGACCCCGGGATGGTCGTTGATCGGGTCCGTGTTCGGCATGCACGCGACGGCGGTGAATCCGCCCGCGACCGCTGACGCTGTTCCGGTCGCAACGGTCTCCTTGTGCTCCTGCCCCGGCTCGCGGAGATGGACGTGGATGTCGATGAAGCCGGGCGATACGACCCACCCGGGCTGGAGATCGAGCACCTGCGCGCCGTCGGCCGGCAGCGCGCGGCCGACGGCGCGCACCCTGCCGTCTTCGACGAGCAGATCGAGCTGCCCATCCACACCATTGCCCGGATCGACGAGGCGCGCGCCTTTGAGCAGCAGCTTCATGCGCGCAGCCCGTCGTCGTGGCCGGCGAGCAGGTACAACACGGCCATCCGCACCGCGACGCCGTTCGCCACCTGCTCGAGAATCACGGAATACGGCCCGTCGGCCACGTCCGAATCGATTTCCACGCCTCTGTTCATGGGACCCGGGTGAAGAATGATGACGTCGCGCGCGGCGCGCGCGACGCGCTCCGGCGTGAGACCGAAGAGCGTGAAGTACTCGCGCGTCGACGGGATGTAATGGCCCTGCATGCGCTCGTGCTGGATCCGGAGCATCATCACGACGTCCGCGCCGTCGACCGCCTCGTCGATCGACGTTGTCGGCCGCACGCCGAATCGCGCGAGGTCGGCCGGCATGAGCGTCGACGGAGCGCACGCCCAGACCTCGGCGCCGAGCTTGTTCAGCAGCTGCGCATTGGACCGAAGCACTCGGCTGTGGAGCAGGTCGCCGACGATCGCGACCTTCAGGCGCGCGACCCGCCCCTTGTGCTCGCGGATCGTGAACGCGTCGAGCAGCGCCTGCGTCGGATGCTCGTGCATGCCGTCGCCCGCGTTGATGATGACCGATCGGCAGAGCCGCGCCAGCAGATGCGGCGCGCCCGACGATGCGTGCCGGATGACGATCATGTCAGGCGACATCGCTTCGAGGTTGCGGACGGTATCGAGCAGCGTCTCGCCTTTCGTGACGCTGGACGAAGCGACCGCGATGCTGAGGGTGTCGGCGCTGAGGCGCTTCTCGGCGACTTCGAAGGACGTTCGCGTGCGCGTGCTCGGCTCGAAAAAGAGGTTCACGACGGTGCGCCCCCGCAGCGTGGGGACTTTCTTGATCGGTCTCGACGCGATCTCTTTCATCGCCTCGGCCGTGTCGAGAATCAACAGGATCTCGTCCGCGTCCAGCTCCGCAATCCCGAGGAGGTGCCGCGATCGAAGGCTTGCGGCGGCCTGGGGGTCCGGCGTGTCGACGCGCGGCATCGCATCCGCGGGCGCGTGAGGATTCATGGTTCCGCCTCCCCTTCGTTGATCACCACCTCGTCGACCTGATCGATCTCCTGCAGCTTCACCTGGACGCTCTGCTTCGCTGAGGTCGGCAGGTTCTTGCCCACGAAGTCCGCCTTGATCGGCAGCTCGCGGTGACCGCGATCGACGAGGACGATGAGCTGAATCGAGCGCGGGCGGCCGAAATCGATCAACGCGTCCAGCGCCGCCCGTATCGTCCGTCCGGTGTACAGGACATCGTCCACGAGGAGAATCCGCCGGTCGTCGATCGAGAACGGGACTTCCGTGCGCCGGACGAGCGGCTGCGGGCCGACCGCGTGGCGCATCAGGTCGTCGCGATACAGGGTGATGTCGAGCGCGCCGGTGGGCACCTCGTCGCCGTTGATCTGCTGCAGCTCGCGTGCGATGCGCCGCGCGAGCGGCACCCCGCGCGTGCGAATGCCGACGAGCGCGAGCTCGTTCGTGCCCCGGTTGCGCTCCAGGATCTCGTGGGCGATCCGCGTGAGCGCGCGTCCCATGCGGTCGGCGTCCATCACCTGCGGCATGGAGGCCTTTCCTCGTCGCGCGGCAGGTGTTCGTAGCGCGGAACTTCAGTTCCGCGGATCGTGGGACGATTCGATTGTGGTGGAAAGACGTGCAGGCGTGTCACGCATCACCTCTTCGCAGACTCACTGGTCCGCGTTAAAGAGTTCTGCCGATCATAACATGGCGGCGATGCCGGGTCTAAGAGACCCGGCCTGCATGGCGGCCCTACGATCGGGGCGCGGTCCTTTCAGGGCCGCGTGCGAAATGGCAGCTCGTGCCAGTCGCCGTTCACGTCGAGTGGCGTCGAGCCGGTCCACTGGAACAGCGTCGGACGCGGCTGGTACTGCTCGTCGACCGTGAACACCTGATTGACGCGAACGAGCCGTACCGCGCCGGGCGGGGGCGGCGGCGCGCCCTCTTTCGGCGGAAGGGAATAAGCGCGGAACTTCACCGCGTCAGGCGCGGGCGCCCCTTCCGGAAGCGGTACGGCGCCGCGGAAGCAGCCCGTGCGGACGATGCGGAAGGCAGGCAGGCCGCGATCGGAATCGAACCAGCGACCCTGCGAGCGAACCGAGAACGCGACGGCGGCATTCGTGAGCTCCGTGCACGCTTCCACGTACACGAACCGCCGCGGATCGGGGATCTTTCCGGACCCGGGCGCGGCGTCGTTCACGATCTTTCCTTCGCGCGCCATCTCCTTTGCCGCAATCGTGTAGGTCCATGGATGGCGGTCCATCACGACTTCGCGCGACACGTTCGTCAGGTCGAATCGCTCGGGCACGGGGGCGTAACGAATCTCCGTCGGGCCGGACTCGCTCACCATGTTGTTGTCCGTCGAGACCCACATCAGCGGATGTCTCGCCTCGTAGCGTCCCCGGAACGGCGGGAGCTCGTGCCCCGGACCCTGAAACTCCTCGCCGAGGATCTTCCCGGATCCGTCCACCTCGACGCCGTACACGTACTCGATGTCGGTCGTCCTCCCCCACGTCGCCATCAACCTGTCCGTTGCGGTGCCCCCGTCTTCGTTCGTGAAGATGACGGAATAGCGATATTGCGTGCCTTTCTCCGTCGGGACGACCTCGTACCACATGAGCACCGGAAGGTCGGTGAAGTGGCCGACCGTGTTCGGCCGCGCGTGGAGCACCGGCGCCATGCTCTGCCCCATGAAGGCTGCATCGCCGCGCGAGAGCACGCCGACGTCGATTCGCGAGACGACCGGAGGTCCCGCGTCCTTTGCCGACAGCGCGGGATCCGGCTCGATCCGGAGGCGGTGTGTGCCTTCGCCCACGGTGCCGAGGGTGATCGGATACTCGCTGTCCGCCGCTCCACGGGCGAGCAGAAGATGCTGCGAGTACCTTCCGTCGAGGACGATACGCACCGCCGCCGCCTCACGTCCCGTGACGCCCCAGTCGCACTTGGCGCACGATGCGTGGACGACGGCGATCGCTTCGCCCGCGGTGGTGGCGTTGAAGCTCTGTTCGGCCAGCGGCTGCGCGGCCGCATACTGAGCGACCGCGCAGGCGAAGGGCAGCGCGAGCAGGACGGCGCGTCTGCACGCGCAACTAAAGTTGCGCGCTACGTACCCGATACCAACCTCCAACCATCCACCTTCGCGCCATGCGGCGCTACGGTGGACAGGCCAACCTCCAACCTCCAACCTCCAACCTCCGACTAGAACAGGACGCGCAGCGCGAACTGCATGACGCGCGGGTCGCCGGCAAGCCGCGAGATCGTGCCCGCCGCCGCATTGCTGATGTTCCCCTCCGGCAGGCCGAGCTGCGTGTGATTGAGGACGTTGAAGATCTCCCACCGCAGCTCGATGCCCGTGTCCTCGGTGACCGCAAACCGCCGCTGCAGCGCCGCATCGACGTTGACCAGCCCTGGCCCGCGCAGGATGTTGCGCCCCGAGTTGCCGAACGTGCCTGACGGCACCACCTGGAAGGCCGAAACGTCGAACCACTTGTCGACGGTCTCGGGACCGGTGCCGCTCCCGATACGGTTCGGCAGCCCCGTCATCAACTGGCCCACGTTGTTGCTGCTCTGTGTGACGGTGAACGGGCGTCCGCCGCGCGCGGTCACGATGCCGCTGAAGGTGAAGCCTCCGAGAATTTTGCCCGCGACGCCGTCGCTCAGGTACCGATGCCCTTCGCCGACGGGGATCGCCAGGATCCAGTTCGCCGCAAGACGATGACGCGTGTCCTGATCGGCAGGGCCCTCCCACGAATCGCGGTTGCGCGCATCCTGGAGGAACGACGGCGACCCACCGCTGAACAGGTGCTCGCCCGAGTTGTCGGTGGCCTTCGAGAGAGTGTAGGCGATCCGGAATCCGTAGAACCCCGCATACCGGCGTTCGAGCGAGAGCTCGAGGCCGTTGTAGCGCGACGAGCCATCCTGATCGGCGTACTCGATGGGCCCGAGCGTGGGATACGGCAGCGCCTTCGTGATCGGATCCGGCTGATTCAGATTGCGCAGCGTCCAGATCGCGCTCCCCGACGTGCCGACGTAGTCGGCGGACACGACGAACGTCCTGCTCAACTGACGCTGCACGCCGCCGCTCCACTGCTGGAAGTACGTCTTCGTGCCGGCGGGATTGATCGCGCGGATGCGGACGCGCCGCAGATCGAGCTGCGCGGGATCGAGGAACCCGGACGGGAATCCGTCCCTGAGCAGGAACAGCGGGGCCGTCGCGCCGCTCCCGACGGCAAGCGAGTTGTTGATCAGCGACGGCGGGTTCAGCGCGAGCTGATCCTCGCTGCCGATGCGATCGTAGAGGTTGTAGAACACACCATAGCCGCCGCGCAGCACCCAGCGGGAGCTCGCCGCGTAGGTGAGCCCGATCCGCGGCGCGAAGTTGTTCCGATCGGGCTTCACGAGCGCGCGATCGAACAGCGAGCCGTCCTTCGCCTGGACGATTCCGCTTACGCCGTCGAAGTTCGACATGCGATTGTCGGCTTCATACGCCGGCGTCATGAAGTCATAGCGCAGGCCCGCGTTGACCGTCAGCTTGTCGACCGGCTTCCAGTCGTCCTGCACGAAGAAGGCATACGACGACATGCGCTGCTGCACCTCGGCCACGTTCGACAACTGCGCGTCCGAGACGTAGCCGAGCAGGAAATCTCCGAGCACGTTGCCCGTGAACGTGGGCCGGAACGTCACGGACCCGCGCGTCGCGGGAACGTCGAGGAACCGGTTCTTCACCGGCATCATGAGGTCGGCGCCGATCTTGAGCTGGTGCGCGCCGCGGTACCACGACAGCGTGTCGGTGAACTGGTACTGCTGCGTGAACTGGTACTTCGGCAGGAAGTCGGGGGATCCCAGGCGATAGCCGCCGGTGCTGAAGTTGATCCCTGCGAGGCCGCCGGCGATGCGGGGATCGTCGGGGACGCCGTTGAGCGGGATGCCGCCCTGCCCGAACGGATCCTGCACGGCGCTCGAATTCGCCTTGTTGTACCCGAAGCGCAGCTCGTTGAGCATGCTGGTGCTCAACGTGCGATTCCACCCTGCGGCGAACGTGTACGTGTCCATCACCTGCCGGCCCCACGCCGACGTGCTGGTGCCGTCGGCGATTCCACCGAAGTTGCCCGGGATGAACCGGTTGCGGTCCGACTGGAAATAGCGCGCGAACAGGTTGTCGGTGTTGCTGAAGTGGAGATCGCCGCGAACGAGGTAGCGCTCCGAGTCGTCCGTCGTGTTGGCCGTCCGGAAGAAGTTGTTGGCGGACGAGGCGTTCGGCTGCGGGAAGAGGTCCATCAACTGGCGAGCGATGGGATCGACCCGATCCGCCGGGATCGTGCTGTTCGCGAACGGCTGCCCGGTGAGCGGGTCGCGCACGGTGCCCGACAGAATCCCCTGACGCTGCGCGGCCGTCGGCACGACCGTCTGGCGGATGACGCCTTGCGTGAGGCGCGTGGCTTCGACGTCGGCGAAGAAGAACGCCTTGCTCTTGATGATCGGGCCGCCCAGATTGCCGCCGAAGTCATTCTGCTTGTGATCGGGCTTCGCGGCGTGCTGGCGGTTCGAGAAGAAGTCGTTCGCGTTGAACTTGTCGTTGCGCAGGAACTCGTACGCGGTGCCGTGAAACGCGTTCGTTCCCGACTTCGTCGTCACGCTGATGGCCGCGCCGGGCGAGCGACCGTATTCGGCGGAATACGGGCTCGTCACGACCTTGAACTCGCCAATCGCGTCGACCGACGGACGCGACACCTGGGTCGTCAGTTCCTGGACGTTTTCGGAAATCGAGTTGTTGTCAAGCCCGTCGAGCAGGAAGTTGTTCTGCAGCGAGCGGACGCCGTGCACGTTGACACCGCCCGTGCGGCCGGCGGCGGTGCTGCCGGCCTGCTCCGTGTAGCGATCGCCCTGCACGCCCGCTGCGAGGCCGAGCAGGTCGTCCCAGTTCCTCAAGGACAGCGGCAGCGTGGCGACTTCCACCTTGCTGATCACGGTCCCGAGCGTCGCTTCTTCAGTACTGAGAAGCGGGGTCGATCCTTCGACGGTGACGGCGCTCTCGACCGCGCCCACCGTGAGCGTGAAGTCGAGCCGCGCGCGCTGGCCGACGTCGAGGACGACGCGCTTCGCGGATTTCTGGAAGCCCGAGATCTCCACCTCGACCGTATAGGTGCCGGGAATCAACGCGGCAATCACGTACGTTCCCTGGTCGTCCGTCAGGGTCTGGGAGGGCACGTTCGTATCGACGTTCCGCGCCGTCACCGTGGCGCCGGGAACGATCGCGTCGGACGAATCCTTGACGGTACCCGTCAGGGACGCCCGCTCCACTTGCGCGGCAGCATCGAGCGCCGGCAGCAACAGGGCAGCAAACACCAGCAGCGCCCGCAGGGTGCATGTCATGATCTCCTCCGGATGTGACGCGGAAGTTTACCTTTTTCCCGCGCGGATCTCATCGACTTCCGCCTGAAGGCGGAAGCCACGGAAGGGGGAGCCACAATCCCCGTCAACGTCCGTGCGATGGGATGAAGGTAATCGGACGCTCCGCGGTGAATGCGCGCGTGAAGATGTCGGCGCGCGCGTAGCCGTCCATGTCGCGGCCAATCGGCAGCCCGAGGAAATAGAGGATCGTCGGCGCTACGTCGACGATCGATCCGCGCTGGTAATGACCGGCGGCGACCGGCGCGCCATAGGCGAGCAGAAAGCCGTCCGGCGCGCGATCGTGCGTTCCGCTCGCGTCGGGTTGGCGCAGAAGCCGTCCGAGCAGATGCTTCAGGGGACCCACCGGCTGTATGCCAAAGCCCGAGACGACGAACAGCAGGTCGCCAGGCGCGAGCCGATCCATCGCCGCGCCAACCTCGCCGTCGATATACCCATAGTACCGATCGAGCGCCGCGCCATATCGCTGGCGCTCTTCGTCGGTGACGTCCGTCAAGGCGCGCGGCTGCGCGTAGCGCAGGTAGTAATGCCCGACCGCGTCGAGTCCTTGATACCGAAGCGCCGCGAAGCGGACGGGGCGCTCGACGAGCAGGTCGCGCATCGCGCGGCTGTACAGCTGATCCCACCGCGGGGAGACGGACCACGACGGCGCTCCGGCCGCGGCGGCAGGAAGCACGTCGGGACCCCACGGACCCGCAGCAAATGCGTCGTGCACGACCGGCTGCAGCTCCGGCGGGTACGCCGCGCGTCCGTCGATCTCCAGCATCGATCCGAACAGCGAGTGAAAGCGATCCGTGACGAGAAACCCGGACACGGGCTCCGCCGGATAGGTCAGCGGCCAGCGCACCACGCCGGTGCTGATGCCATAGTCGCCGAGCACCGCCCAGATCGGCCGCGCCTTCCATGCGGCCGACGAGAGCGGCTCGTCGCGCACGATCCCGAGCTGCACGAGGACGTGCGAAAAGCAGTCGTCGGGCAGGAGATCGATCGGCCGAGCGTCGCCGCCCGCGAAGTACGATGCGGCGGAGCGGACGCCGTTCTTCGCCGGGTACATGCCGGTCGCGACCGCGGCCCAGACGGGATCCGGTTGGGTCGGACGGATGGTCGCGAGGTCGAGCGACGCGCCGGCGTCGAGCAGCCGCGCGAAATTCGGCAGCCGCCCTTCGGCCGCGCGCGGCCAGATGTAATCGAGCGACGCGCCGTCGAGGAGCAGCATCACCACGCGCGGGCCTTCCTCGTCGACGGCCGCGCTCTCCTGCGGCGCGCGCGGCGCGAGCGGCGCCATCTCGCGGCCGAGGCCGCGCGCCGCAAGCGGCAGCGCGAGCGAACCCGTAATCGCAATCGCGAGCAGCGCCGCACCGACTTTGCTGCCGCGCCGGCCGAACGAATAGTGCGCGATGGCGATGCCCAGCAGGACGAGCGCGGACGCGCTCGTCGCCCCCGCGCCGACCGTGAACCGCCGCGCAGCCGCCGCGTCGAGAACGGACGGCAGCCCGCGCAGATTGAGCCACATCAGAACGGCTGCGGCGGCGGCAGCCGCGGCCGACAGCCACGCGAGCAGCCGGACGCTGATCCATCCGGGGGAGAACATGTCGAGGCTCACGAACTCCCGCACGAGCATCGCGACGTAGAACAGCAGCGCGAGGTGAATGCCGTAGAACGCTCCCAGCGTCGCGTACCAGCGCACGACGCTCATGGACAGCAGCGGCACCTGCGGATTCAGCTGCAGCAGCAGAATCGTGAGGTACGCCGCGCCGAGCGCGCCGGCGAGCATGGAATTGGTGAGCATGCGCAGGAAGCGCATACGGCAAGTGTATACTCGCGCTGTGGGCGCGGAAGTTCGCGATATCGACGCGCGCGTCGCGCGCAACCAGCGGCTGTCGGCGGACTACAACGTGCTCTCGTTCGAGGCGCCCGAGATCGCCGCGCACGCCAAGCCCGGACAATTCGTGATGGTACAGCCGTCGCGCGGACTCGATCCCCTCCTGCGCCGTCCCTTCTCGATCTTCGAGATCCTTCGCGATCCGGCAGGCAAGCGTTCCGGCATTTCAATCTTCAACAAGCGGATAGGCAGCGGCACGTCGCTGCTGGCAGGCATCGAAGAAGGCGCGCGTCTCCGCTGCCTGGGGCCGCTCGGAAAGCCGTTCGTTCCGGTCGCGCCCCCCGCCGACGCATGGATCGTCGCCGGCGGCGTGGGCCTGGCCGCGTTCGTCACGCTCGCCGAGGCGCTTCGCGAGCGCGGCACGCGTGCGACGCTGTTCTATGGCGCCCGCACGGCCGCGGATCTTCATTGTGTCGATCTGTTCGAGGCGCGCGACGTCCGTGTCGTGCTCGCGACAGAGGACGGCAGCGCCGGGAACCAGGGGCGCGTCACCCAGCCCCTCGAGGCTGCGCTGAGCGAGAGGCCGCTCGGTCAGCCCGTGAAGCTCTATGTCTGTGGACCAACGCCGATGATGCGCGCGTGCGCCGCGCTCGCGGCGTTCCACGGGCGCGCGTGCGACGTTTCTCTCGAGCAGGTCATGGGCTGCGGGATGGGCGGCTGCTACAGTTGCGTCGTCCCCGCGCGCACCGACGCCGGCACGGTCCACCACACGCGAACCTGCATCGACGGCCCCGTCTTCGACGCGCAGCGCGTCGTCTGGGATGCGGTGGCAGGTCACTGACGTGGATCTTTCCGTTCAGATTGGATCGCTCAGGCTCGTGAACCCGCTGATCGCCGCGAGCGGCTGCTTCGGCTACGGCGTCGAGTACGCCGACGTCGTCGATCTGCAGACGCTCGGCGCCGTTGCGGTCAAGGGCCTCTTTTTGAAGGAACGCGAGGGGCACCCGCCGCCGCGAATCGTGGAAACGCCTTCCGGCATGCTGAACGCGATCGGCCTGCAGGGAATCGGCGTCCGCCGCTTCATCGACGAGCAGCTGCCCGAACTGCGGCGCCGGCGGGCCGTTGTCGTCGTGAACATCTGCGGGACGACGCTCGACGAGTACGTCGAAATTGCGCGCATCTTGTCGGACGCCGACGGCGTCGCGGCGCTCGAACTGAACATCTCCTGCCCGAACATCAAGGAAGGCGGGATCACGTTCGGCTGCAGCCTCACCGGCACCCACGATGTCGTCTCCGCCGTGCGGAAAGTGACGAACCTGCCGGTCATACCAAAGCTGACGCCGAACGTCACGGACGTCGCCTCGTTTGCGCGTGCCGCCGAGGACGCCGGGGCGGATGCCATCTCGCTCGTCAACACGTTTCTCGCGATGGCCATCGACGTCCACACCCGCCGGCCGAAGCTCTCGAACATCGTCGGCGGGCTGAGCGGTCCGGCGATTCGGCCGATCGCCGTGAGGATGGTGTACGAG
>JBKPTE010000127.1:0-27021 GCA_046735335.1 Acidobacteriota bacterium
TGCTACACGCGAGGTGACGAGCTGCTGGCTTCCATGAAGCAGACGGAAGCTCCGGACGTCGTGCTTCTCGACGTCATGATGCCCGGTCTGGATGGGATGGCCACGCTTCGGGCGCTCAAGAGCTCCCGGCCGGAGGCGCAGGTCATCATGCTCTCGGGACGAAATCAGGCCTCCACGATCGTGGAAGCGGTGCGGCTCGGGGCCGCCGATTACGTCGTGAAGCCGGATGACCCGGAGGGGCTGGGAGAAATCGCCCTCGACGTCGCGATCAAGAACGCCATCGAGAAGAACCGCCTCGTCTCGGAATTGAGCGAGCTTCGCCAGCAGTTGAGCGACGACGAGGACCGCACGGTCTGGGGCAATAGCGAGAAGATGCGCGCGATCGCGACGGTCATCGAACAGGTGGCCGACAGCGACGTCACCGTCCTGATTCGGGGCGAAAGCGGGGTGGGCAAGGAGCTGGTCTCCCGCGCGATTCATCAGCGCTCCACACGGCGCAATCGTCCGTTCGTGAAGGTCAACTGCGCGGCCCTCCCGGCGGAGCTCCTCGAAAGCGAGCTGTTCGGCCACGAACGCGGCGCGTTCACGGGCGCGGCGACCACCCGCATCGGGAAGTTCGAGCAGGCGGACGGCGGCACGCTGATGCTGGACGAAATCGGCGAGATGAAGCCGGCTCTCCAGGCCAAGCTGCTGCACGTGCTGCAGGACGGCGAGTTCACGAAGCTCGGGAGCAACAAGCGCATCCAGGTCGACGTCCGGATCGTTGCCGCCACCAATCGCGATCTCGAGCGCATGATGTTGGCCGGCGAGTTCCGCGAGGATCTGTATTACCGGTTGAAGGTGATCGAACTGGTCGTTCCGGCGCTGCGGGAGCGTCGAGACGAGCTCGCGACGCTGACCGACTTTTTCGTCGCCCGTTACTCGCGGAAGTACAACCGTCCGGCGCGGGTGATCTCGGATCAACTGCGGCAGCTCTACATGCAGTACGACTGGCCGGGGAACATCCGCGAGCTGGAAAACATGATCAAGCGGGTGGTGATCCTGCAGGACGAGCAGCTCGTCATCCGCGAGATCGAGCGGAACATGCAGCGCGCGCTTGCCGCTCCGCAGGCGGCTGTCGCCGCGGTAGCTGCCGTCGGCGCCGCCGTGCCTGTCGGCATCGGCACGTCCATGCCGGCGATGCCCTACGCTCCGCCGATTGCGCCGCCCCAGGCGGCACCGCCCGAACCGGAAGCGACGGAAGAGCCGGCGCCTTCGGACGAAGCAGCCGCTGAGGCCGGCGGTGGCTCGCTGGCGGCAGTCGCAAAAGCCGCAGCGATGAAAGCGGAGCGCGCCGCCATCGAGCAGACGCTTCGTCAGGTACACTGGAACCGCCGGAAAGCTGCGCAGATCCTCGGCGTCAGCTACAAGACGCTGCTGAACAAGATCAAGGAGTGCGGCATTAGCCGGGTTTAAGGTGGCGGGTGTAAGGGGACGAGTCTAAGAGACCCGGCCCCACGACCCGCCCTGGCGGCACATTCCGACCTTTAGAGGCCGGGTCTGTCAGATGTAGGCCGGGTCTCTTAGACCGGCTTTCCTCCCTGTCATTACCCACAGTACGCATCCGCTTACCGCTTCGGCGCGTACCCGACGAAGTCGGCCTCGACGGTTCAGCGTCGGATGCCGCCGTTTTCTCCAAGCACTCCAAATTTTTTCCCTCGTGGCATTCGCCTTGCTGAACTGGCCCCCGTGCAGCGCTGTACTCATCCACACGTGACCGCTGTCCCGGAGCGGGGGGAATGACACCGGACCTTCTGATCATCGATCGCGCACCAGCACCAGAGCCGCTCGCGACTCATCACACCGCCGCTGCGTATCAGCGGTCGCACGCCGAGCTTCTCAGCACGGGAGAAAAGATGCGCGAGGTTCGCGACCTCGTCTCGCGCGTCGCAGACACCGACGTCACCGTCCTCGTTCGCGGCGAAAGCGGCACGGGAAAGGAGCTCGTCGCGCGCGCGCTCCATGCCGCGTCGCCTCGGCGCGATCGGACGTTCGTGAAGGTGAATTGCGCGGCGCTTCCGGCCGAGCTGCTCGAATCCGAGCTGTTCGGCTTCGAGCGCGGCGCCTTCACCGGCGCCATTCAGCACAAGCCGGGCAAGTTCGAATTCGCCAACCACGGGACGATGTTCCTCGACGAGATCAGCGAGATGACGGCCGCGCTGCAGGCGAAGCTGCTGCAGGTCCTGCAGGACGGCGAGTTCGCGCGGCTCGGCGGACGCCAGGACGTTCGCGTCGACGTGCGCGTCGTCGCCGCAACGAACCGCGATCTGGAGGCGGCCGTCTCGGAGGGCCAGTTCCGCGAAGACCTGTTCTTCCGCCTCAACGTCGTGTGCATCACGCTGCCGCCGCTTCGCCAGCGGCGCGATGAGATTCCGGCGCTGACGGACCATTTCCTCCACCGCTTTTCCGAGCACTACAACAAGCCGGCGCCAGCGCTGGCGACCGATACGCTCCGCCTCTTTGCGGAATACGAATGGCCCGGGAACGTGCGCGAGCTGGAGAACCTGTTGAAGCGGATGGTCATCCTCGGCACCGACGCGCCAATCCGGCGCGAGCTGGCGGACGCGATCGCCGGCCGAGCGATGCGAACGAGCCCGATTCCGGCACTTCAGAGCTCGCCGGCCGCGGCACCGTCATTGCCTGAGGCCGCGTCGATGACCACGGCCTCCGCACCGGCTGCCGGCGAGAGCGCGCCGGCGGCGCCGGCGCCGCTCATCGGATCGCTGAAGGACATTGCCAGGCATGCCGCGCGCGAAGCCGAGCGCGAGCTGATTTCGCGGACGCTGCAGCAGACGCGATGGAACCGGCGCGAAGCCGCCGAGATCCTCGGCATCAGCTACAAGGCGCTGCTCTACAAGATCAAGGAAGCGGAGCTGGACAAAGCGTCGTGATGACCGCCGATCCGTTCCTGCGGGACGACTTCCGGGTGCTCACGCCCGAGGCGTTCGACTTCGTGCTGAACAACGAGCTGAAGCGTGCGGTGCGCTCGCAGAACTATCTGACGCTCGTGCTCGCGGAGCCGCGCGCGGAAGGGCGCGAGCCGCAGGAGGCGGTGCAGGAACTGGCACGGCTGATCATGCGGGAAATTCGCGAAACAGATCTCGTCTCCGCGAGCCCCGATGGGCGCCTCTCGATGGTGCTCCTCGACGCGGACCTGCAGAACTCGATGGGGGTGATCGATCGGCTGCTCGCGCGGCTCGAGCATTATCAGTTTCCCTCGCCGCTCGCGATCGAGTTCGGGGCGGCCTGTTGTCCGACGCACGGCTCCGATCCGGAAACGCTGCGGCGCGCCGCCGCGGCGAGACCGATGACGCCACGGCGCGAGCCGCGCAGCAACTCGTCAAATGCTCAATGAAGGGTGCGCCATGAACACTGCACGATTCACGGTGTTGTCTTTCCTGATTCTGCTGAGCAGCGCGTACGCCCAGCAGCCTGCCCCGCCTCCCCCGGCGTCACCCAAGCCGCCGGCGGCCCAGGCGGCGACGCCGGCTGACTATCGCCTCGTGACGGGCGACAAGCTGCGCGTCGAGGTCTACAAGGATCCGCAGCTGTCCCAGTCCCTGCAGATTCGGCCGGACGGCAAGATCACGCTGCCGCTGCTGGGCGACATCCCGGCCGCCGGAAAGACCCCGACGGAACTTCGCGACAACATCACCGCCGCGCTGCGCGAGTACATCACCAATCCCGTCGTCACGGTGATCGTGATCGAGGCGACGCCCGCGACGATCTACGTGATGGGCGAGGTAGGCAAGCCTGGGCCGCAGGCAATGACCGGCTCGATGTCCATTCTCCAGGCCCTCGCGATGGCGGGCGGGTTCAAGGACTTCGCGCACACCAAGGACATCACGATTCTGCGGAAGTCGTCGACCGGTATGCGGCGGCTGCACTTCAACTACAACGATGCCATCAAGGGCGAGAGCACTCCGATGATGCTCGAACCCGGCGACACGGTGATCGTTCCGTAGGTGCTGACATGAAGCGGATTTGTTTCGGCGCCGCCGCGGCGGTGTTCATCGCCGCGTCTGCTGCACCGCGCGCACAAGAGCCACGAACGGAAGTGCCGTCCGCACCGACCGCCGGCTGGACGTTCGTGCCGGGTATCACCGTGGGCACGATGTACGACTCGAACGTGCTCGTGACGACTTCGATCGTGCAGGAGACGGGGAAACCACCGACGGATACGGTGTTCACCCTCGATCCGACGGGGAGCCTCCGGTATCACGGCAAGCGCACGCAGTTTGGTGCGAGCTACCACGGGCAGTTCCGCCAGTACAAGAACGTCGACGCCCTCGACCGGTTCGTGCAGAGCGCCAATGCCTCGATCGAGCGTCGCGCGACGAAGCGGCTGACGCTTGCCGGACAGAATTCGTACGAGGTTGCTCCTACCACCGACGACGTGAACCTCGCGGGTGTGCCGTTCACACGCGCGGGCGTGAAGATCGACCGGCTCAGCGGTACCGCGGGCATCCGGCTCACCGAGTTCACTGATGCGGCAATCCGATACAACTTCAGCTCGGCGCAATTCGAGCGCCAGGCGCCGGAGCTGACGAGCGGCATCGTTCACGAGGTCAGTGTCTCGTCGACCCGCCGGCTCACCGAGCATCTTCGGGCTGGCGGCGAATCGTCGTTTCGGATCGCGAACATGGACGTCGCGGGCGGGCGCCAATTGCGATTCCTCGAATTCGGCGGGATCGTCAACTACAGGCTCGGCGAGTTCACGGAAGCGTCGTTCTCGGGCGGATTGGCGCGTCTGAGCGACGACCTGCGCGACATCACGCGGTCCGGCCCGTACGTGCGGGCCTCGATTTCCCACCTGACCGGACGCGCGCTGCTGGGAGCCGGCTACGAGCGCTCGTTCGTACCATCGTTCGGCTTCGGCGGATCCACGCTATCGCAGCAGGTTCGCGGCTGGGTCGATTTCCCCCCCATCGGGCGCCGCCTGTACACCCAGGCGAGCGGATGGTGGCGGCAGACCGACCCGCTCGTCCCGCTCGACGTCAAGCGCGACAACTATCAAATCCGCGCGACTGCGGGGTACGCCATTGCCAGAACGATCCGGGCACAGGGCTTCTACGCGTTCTCCGGCTACACCGCCGTCCGAACCGGCATCCAGGTCGACCGCAATCGAATCGGTGCCGAGCTCGTGCTCTTCCAACCCATGAGGATTCGATGAACGAGGAACGCAGTTTTCACCCGCTCGACTACCTGTCGGTGATCCGCCGCCGCAAGTGGTGGCTCATGGCTCCGGCGGTCGTCTGTATCTTCGTTGGCGCGCTGCTCGCATTGTTCCTGCCGCGCGTGTACTTGTCGCAGGCGACGATTGCCGTTGCGGCCCCGACGCTCTCGCCCGAGCTGCTGCGAGGCGTGAGCTCGATGGACAAGGAGGAGCGGCAGCGTGCCATTTCCCAGCAGCTCCTCAGCTCCTCGGTGCTCCAGCGAGTGGTTCGCGAGGAAAAGATCGATCCCGAGCGGCCGGTCGATGAGACCGCCGCGTGGCTGCGCGCAAACGTCGCGCAGAACGTCTCCGTTCCTCAGCCGATCGGCACCAACAAGTCGGATCCGTCGAAAGTGCTCGACAGCTTCATCCTCGGCTACACGGATTCCGATCCCCAACGTGCGCAGCGCATCGCGAACCGTCTGGCCTACGTCTTCGCCGAGGAGAACTCGAAGCGACAGCTCGAACGATCGGAGAACACGGCAGAAGTGCTCAGTCAGCAGTTGCAGAACAGTGAGGCGCGCCTGACCCGGCTCGAAAACGAACTGGCTCAGAAGAAGCAGGCCTTCATGGGCCGGTTGCCCGATCAAGTGAACGCCAACGTGCAGAGCGTGAACGGGCTTCGCAGTCAGCTCGAATCGATTTCGACACAGTTGAGAGGCGAACAGGATCGCCTCTCGATGATCGAGTCGCAGCTCGAGCAGATGCGCCAGGGCACTGGAACGGGAGCGATGACCGCCTCCGGCGTTGCGACCGTGAACTCTCAGCTCAAGCGTCTGAACGATCTGCAGCAGCAGCTCGCGGCGGCGCGCGGCGCCGGGTTCACGGACAAACACCCCGAGATCATCACGCTGCAGGAAGAGATCAAGCAGGCGCGCGCGGATCTCGCGAACGCGCAGAAGACGGAGCGCGCGGGCGGGCCGGAGACGCTCCAGGCCGATCCGACCTACCGGCAGAAGCTGCAGGAGCGCGATTCGGCGAACTTCTCGATCCGTGAGCTTCGCCGGAAGTCGCAGCAGATTCAGTCGCAAATCGCGCTGTACCAGTCGCGCGTCGATGCCGCCCCGATGGTCGAACAGGAACTGGCGTCGCTGACCCGCGAGTACGAGTTCGAGAAGGGACACCTCGCGGACCTCACGACGAAGCATCAGCAGGCCACGATCGCCGAAGACCTGACGCGGAAACAGGGAGGCGAGCGCTTCAGCGTCCTCTACCCCGCCACGCTGCCGACGAGCCCGCTGAAGCCCGACCGCCTGCGAATCATGCTGCTCGCCGTCGCCGCGGGTCTCGTGCTCGGCGCGGGCGCCGCGGTCGGACGCGAGTTCCTCGATCGCTCGGTGTACGACGCGCAGGCGTTGCAGAGCGAGTTCGATCTGCCGGTGCTCGGAGAGATCCCGCGCATCCCGGCCTAGACAGTCGTAGCGTTGGAGCAATGAGTTTATGAGTCGTATTCAGGACATTCTCAACAAGGCTGAACGCGAGGGGACCGTGCGCCGCACGCGTGCCCTGGGTGGTGAGACGAGCACGGCCCGCGTGGCCGCAATCGCCCCGCCGCTCGCGCCGCATGTGCCGCTCGCAGAGCCGCCGCCGGTCGAGCAGCACCCTGAGCGGCGGACGTGGAATCCGGCGCCTGCGGCGCCGCCTGTGGACGAGGCGAGCGCCCCAGGCGGGACGCAGATCGACCACCGCTTGGTGGCCGCCTTCGCGCCACAGTCGCTGCCCGCAGAGCAGTTCCGCTCGCTGCGGACGCGCATCAGCCGTGCGGAGAACGGGCGCGCGCTGCGCGCGATCATCGTGACCAGTCCGGCCAAGGGCGACGGCAAGAGCCTCACGGCTGCGAACCTTGCGCTGACGATGGCGCAGGAGTTCCAGCACCGCGTGCTCCTCCTCGACGCGGATCTGCGGCGGCCGACGCTGCACCAGTTGTTCGGGATCAACGAGGCCCCTGGCCTCACGGACGTGCTCATGGGCGCCGCATCGCTGGACGACGCTCTCGTCCCGCTCGACGAGCACCACCTCACCGTGCTGCCTTCCGGCGTCCCGGCAACGCATCCGGCGGAACTGCTCGGATCCGCCGCCATGCGTCGCACGCTCGATATGCTGCGTACCCGATTCGACCGGGTCGTCCTCGACATGCCGCCGGTCGCGCCGCTCGCCGACGTCCAGATCGTGTCGGCGATGGCCGATGCGGTCCTCATGATCGTGCGCGCGGGCGTCACTCAGAAGCCGGCGATCGAGCGGGCGCTCGCGGGCCTCGAAGCTGGCAAGGTGCTAGGGCTCGTGCTGAACGAAGCGGGCTCGGACGGCACAGCCGAGGGCTACGGCGGGTACGCCTACATCGCGGGGTGATCGCCCGGGTGCCCGCCATGCAGCTCTTCAACCGGTACGTGTCGACGCGGATCCTGACGATCTTCGCCGGCGAGGTGCTGCTGATCTTCGGATCGGTGGCACTCGCCGCGCTGGTGCAGGACACGCCCGACCTGGTGACGAACTTCTGGAAGATCGGGCTCGTGACGATCGTCTGCCAGCTCTGCCTCTACTACAACGATTTCTACGATCTGACGATCGTCCACTCGAATCGCGAACTGATCGTGCGGCTGCTGCAGGCCGCCGGCGCCGCGTCGATCATGCTGGCCGTCGTGTACTTCGTGCGCCCGCAGCTCATGATCGGCAACGGGATCTTCGTCTCGGCGCTGTTCGTGTTCCTGATCGCCATTCTCGGATGGCGTCTCGCGTTCAACCACGTCACGGGATCGCTGAAGCTCGAAGAGCGCGTACTCTTCGTCGGCACCGGCGAAACCGCGCGCAAGGTCGCGCGGCAGATCCTCGACCAGCACGATTTCGTGTACCGCATCATCGGCTTCATCGACGATGACCCCGGGCGCGTCGGTGAACGCATCGTCAATCCCGCCATCATCGGCACGCCGACCGACATGGATCGGCTCATCGCCGCGCACCACATCGATCGCATCATTGTCGGCTTGTCCGATCGCCGCGGCAAGCTCCCGATCGAGCAGCTGCTGCGCGCCAAGATGGCGGGCGTGCGCGTGGAAGATGCGACCACCACGTACGAGCGCGTCACCGGAAAGATCCTGATCGACGATTTGCGGCCGTCGTGGCTGATCTTCTCGGACGGTTTCCGCGTGTCCCGGCTCACGCGCCTGATGAAGCGGTCGATCGATCTCACGCTCTCCACCGTGATGGCGATCGTGACGATGCCCGCGATGATCCTGACCGCGCTGGCGATCTTCCTCGAGGACGGCCGTCCCGTGCTCTATCGTCAGGAGCGCGCCGGCGAGAACGGACGGACCTTCGTGCTCTCGAAGTTTCGATCGATGCGCAAGGACGCCGAGGAAGAGGGCCGGCCGATCTGGGCTAAGGACGGCGACGACCGGATCACGCGCGTCGGGCGGTTCATCCGGAAGACGCGCCTCGACGAACTGCCGCAGCTCTGGAACGTCATCCGCGGCGACATGAGCTTCGTGGGGCCGCGTCCCGAGCGCCCGTTCTTCGTGGAGGAGCTGTCCCGCGCGATCCCGTTCTATCAGCAGCGCCACGCGGTGAAGCCCGGCATCACCGGATGGGCGCAGGTCAAATACCGCTACGGCTCGTCGCTCGAGGACGCGATGGAGAAGCTGCGGTACGACCTGTATTACATCAAGCACCTCTCCGTCATCTTCGACCTGACGATCGTCTTCGACACCGTCAAGGTCGTGCTGTTCAGGAAGGGGGCTGCGTGAGCGGCATGCCGACTGATCCGTCTGGAGACGCGAAAGCGGCAGCCGCCTGGGCTGCCGCGTCTGTCCCCACGTTCCACACGGTCGCCAGGAACGTCACGACGCGCTATCTCGCCATCACCACCGAGATGCTCGTCGGGCTCCTCACACTGCCGTTCAATCTTCACCATCTCGGCAAAGAGGCGTACGGGCTGTGGATGCTGACCGGGTCGTTGATGGTGCATTTCTCACTGCTCGACATGGGGTACGGAGGCGCGCTCGTCAAGTTCATTGCACAGTATCGTGCGCACCGGAACGCGCGCGCGCTGAACGAGATCGCGAGCACCCTCTTCTTCGTCTTCACCGCCGTCGGCATCGTCGCCTATCTCGTCACCATCGTGCTGGCGTTCAACCTGGAGCACCTGTTTCGGCTCACGCCCGAGGAGGTGTCCACGGGCCGATGGATCCTCATGATCATCGGTCTGAACGTTGCGATGAACTTTCCGTTCAGCATCTTCGGCGGCGTGGTTGCCGGATTCCAGCGGTATGACGCGAACAACGTGGTCGCGGTCAGCTGCAGCATCCTCGTCGGACTGATCGGCGTGGGCGTGCTGCTCCTCGGGTACGGGCTCGTGCCGGTCGTCGCGTCAACCACGGCGGTGCGGATCGGCGCCTACTTCCTGTATCGCCTGAATGCGTACCGCATCTATCCGCCCCTCCGCGTTCGGTGGTCGCTGTTCCGGCGGGACCGCCTCCGCGAGGTGACGGGCTTCAGCGTATACGCCTCGATCATCGACTGGGCGAACAAGCTCAATTACCAGCTCGACGAATTCGTGATCGGCGCCTTCCTCGGCGCCGCCCCGGTCGCCGTATGGACGGTGGGGGATCGCGTCATCTCGGCCACGCAGCGGCTTACGAATCAATTGAATGGCGTGCTCTTCCCCGTGGTCGTCGAGTCGGATGTGACCAACCAGCAGTCGCGGCTGCAGCGCGTCCTTCTCGAAGGCACTCGGCTCTCGCTCGCGACCGTGTTGCCGATCGCCATCGTCCTAATCGTGCTCGCGCAGCCGCTCATCCGCGGATGGGTCGGCCAGAAGATGATCGAGAGCGCGGCGGTGATTCAGATCCTTGCCTTCGCCGTGGCGTTCCGTGTCGGCACGGCCACCAGCACCACGCTGCTGAAAGGTTCCGGGAAGGTCCGGTATCTCGCCATCGTCAACATTGTCACGGGCGTCGTGAACCTCGCGTTGAGTGCCGTGCTCATTCGCCGATTCGGTCTCCAGGGCGTCGCGTGGGGGACGCTCGTTCCAATCGCCTTCTCGTCGATGTTCCTGCTGTTCCCCGCCGCGTGCCGCCGTGTCGAGCTTACCGTCCTCGACGCCGTGCGGCGGGCGATCTGGCCGCCGGTCTGGCCAGCCATCGTCTGCGGCCTTGTGCTCTTGGGGACGAGCCGGATCTCATCCGGCACGCTTCTGGCTGTGCTCGTACAGGCAGCCGGCGCGGGGCTCCTGTACGAGCTTCTGTTCTTTGGGCTCGCCATCGGGCGGACGGACCGGGCGCAGTATGCGGGCAAGCTCAAGCAATTGTTGCGACAGCGTCCGGGGCTGGCGCCCGCGGCGTAGCGAAACGAGGGACGAACGGACATGCGCGGGATCATTCTGGCGGCGGGCAAAGGCGCTCGCCTGAACGGGACGGCAGGGGACAAACCGAAGTGCTTGGTCGAAGCGGGCGGGATGACGCTCGTCGAGCGGCAGATTCGCATCCTCGAGAGCGCCGGCATCGACGAAATCGTCGTTGTGGTCGGATGCCAAGCGGATCAAGTGCGCGCCCGGTGTGGGCACCACGTTACTTATGTTGAGAACACCCGCTTCGCGGAGACCAACAGCATGTATTCGCTCTGGTGTGCCAGAGCGCTGCTGTATGAAGGGTTCGTGGTTCTGAACTGTGATGTGCTGTTCCACCCTGCGTTGCTGCAGGATCTGCTCACGTCGCGGCACGACAACGCGCTGCTGCTCGCGTACCGCGACGCCGATCAGCCGCCGTTTGGCGACGAAGAGATGAAGGTACGCGTCCGCTGTGGCCGCGTCGTCGATATGTCGAAGACGATGGATCCCGAGGAGGCCGACGGCGAGAATCTCGGGATCGTGAAGTTCGGACCCGAGGGCGCGTCAGTGCTCGTCGGCATCATGGACGGACTCGTGAACTCCGGCGAACTGCGCGCCTGGGCGCCGCGCGCGTTCCGCGATTTCGCGCAGACGCATCCGCTCTTTGCCCTGGGTACGCGCGGACTCCCGTGGATCGAGATCGATTTCCCGGAGGACTACCGGCGCGCGTTGCGCGAGGTGCTGCCGGAGATAGACGCGGACGCCGGCCTGAAGGCCCGCGCGACATCGTGGGACGACAGTATGAGAACCGTCTCAGGCGGGCCTGAACGGAAGACGCTCGATCGGGTCGGAGGCTTCTGAGCATGTACGAACGGTTCTATCAACTGCGGGAGCGACCCTTCGCGCTGAGTCCCGATCCGGAATATCTCTATCCGAGCAGGGTGCATCAGGAAGCGCTCAGTTACCTGCGCTACGGCCTCGAAAGCCAGGCGGGCTTCGTGGTGATCACGGGCGAGATCGGATCGGGCAAGACCACGCTGGTGCAGACGCTGCTGCGAAGCCTGGACAGCCAAACCACCGTCGGGCGAATCGTGAATACGATCCTCGAGCCGCGTGAGCTGCTCGAAACGATCATGATCGACTTCGGCCTCGATCCGGCAGCCCGCACGAAGCCGCTTCTGCTCCGCGATCTCGCGCAGTACCTCGTCGATCAACGTCTCGCGGGGCGCCTCGTCCTGCTCGTCATCGACGAAGCGCAGAACCTGAGCCTCGCCGCGCTCGAGGAGCTGCGGATGCTCTCGAACCTCGAGACGGAAAAGTCGAAGCTGCTGCAAATCGTGCTCGTCGGCCAGCCGAATCTCAGGCAGACGCTGTTGCAGCCGGAGCTCGAGCAGCTGCGGCAGCGGATCACGGTCAGCTACCATCTGCCGCCGCTCGATGCGGAAGAGACGTGGAACTACATCAACCATCGTCTCCGGCGCGCTGCCGTTGGCCCGCCGCTCGAATTCCCGCGGGACGCGACGGATTTGATCCACGACCGGAGTCGCGGCGTTCCGCGGATCATCAACGTGATCTGCGATGCAGCGCTCGTGTTCGGCTATGCCGAAGAACGCCGGCTCGTCGATCGCGCGTTGATCCAGGATGCGCTTGGAGAGCTCGAAGCCACCGGCGTGCTGGGCCGTGCACACGCGTCCTCGATACCCGCGCCGGTCGCGGTTGGCTCCGGTGTGCCGGCCGCTGCCGGTTCCACGGGCGCCGCGACCGCGGTCGCCGAACCGGTGGCTGCAACGACCGGCGTCGGACGCGTGCTCGACGCGCGCCACTGGCCGCCTGTGAGCGCACGGCCCGTTGGAGAAGACACCGCCCGCGCCGTCGCGCTCGATCAACGCGAGCAGACGCTGCGGCAGCGTGAACGCGAGCTGGCGGAACAGCGTCGCGTGCTCGCCGAGGAGTATCGCCTCCTCAGAATGCAGCGGCCAGCGGCGCCGGCGCCTTCGCCAATCACGGCGGCTGCGGCGCCGCGCATCGCGCCGCAGCCCGCACCCGCACACCGGTTTGCGGCCTCGTCCCCAGCGGCACCTGAAGGGTTCTGGGGACGCGTCAAACGGGTTATGCTAGGAGCCTCCTAGCCCAACCCAGGAGTTCTGATGCTTGCCGAAACCCTCAGGGAAAAACTGCGCACACGGCGCGCGCGCACGGGAGTCGTTGGTCTCGGTTACGTTGGTCTGCCGCTCGCCGTGGAGCTCGGAAAGGCCGGCTTCCACGCGACGGGGATCGATCTCGACGATCGCAAGGTGCAGGCGATCAACGCTGGCCTCTCCTACATTCCCGATGTGACGACGGCGGATGTCGCCGCCCTGCGGGCGGCGGGCAAACTGGACGCGACCACTGACTTCTCGGCCGTACGGGACCTCGACACGATCAACATCTGTGTGCCGACGCCGCTGCGCAAGACGAAGGACCCGGACATGTCCTTCATCGTGTCGGCGGTGGAAGGGATCGCGAAGTACCTGCACCCGGGCATGCTGATCGTCCTGGAGTCGACCACGTATCCGGGGACGACCGACGAGGTCGTGCAGCCGATGCTCGAAGCGACGGGACTCAAGGCGGGCGTCGACTTCTTCCTGGCGTTCTCCCCCGAGCGCGTCGATCCTGGCAATCCGACATTTCAGACGCACAACGTCCCGAAGGTCGTGGGCGGCTTCACGCCAACATGCTCCGAGCTGGCGCGCGAATTGTACGGGTCGGCGATCGAGACGATTGTCCCCGTCAGTTCGACGCGGGTAGCCGAGATGGTGAAGCTGCTCGAGAACACGTTCCGCGCGGTCAACATTGGGCTCGTCAACGAGCTGGCGCTGATGTGCGACCGCATGAACATCGACGTCTGGGAAGTCGTCGATGCGGCGAAGACGAAGCCCTTCGGATTCATGGCGTTCTATCCCGGGCCCGGCCTGGGCGGCCACTGCATTCCGATCGACCCGTTCTATCTCTCGTGGAAGGCCAAGCAGACCGGGTTCGATCCGCGGTTCATCGAGCTCGCGGGCCATATCAATGCCGGCATGCCGCATTACGTCGTCGAGAAGGTCGCCGAAGCGCTCAATACCCGGCGCAAGGCGATCAACGGCTCGTCCATTCTCATCGCGGGCGTCGCGTACAAGCGCGACATCGACGACATGCGCGAGTCTCCGGCGCTGGACATCATGGGCCTGCTCATCGCCCGGGGCGCGAGCGTCGACTACGCGGATCCATACGTGCCGGTCGTTCACGGCCGCGAGTGGTCCGGCGGCTACGACGTGAAAGGAATCGACCTGAAGAAGGGCGGCGCGGCGAAGTACGACTGCGTCGTCATCGTGACGGATCATAAGACATTCGACTACGAGGCGATCGTTTCGGAAGCCGATGTGATCGTGGACACGCGGAATGCCATCAAGAAGGCGGCGCACAACGTCTTCAGGCTGGGAGCGCCGCGGGCGCAGGTTGAACGGCTCGGCGCTACCGTCGTCTGATTTCAGGAACTTGCCGCCTCCGAAGCGGTGTTCTTTTTGCAGAGCCTGGGAGAGAGATCGTGAACCTGACGGTGTATGGAATCTCTCTTCTGGTTATCGGTAGTCCTTGTCCTTTACGTCTACGTCGGCTACCCGCTCCTCGTCGCCGCCTGGGGTAAGCTGGCTCATCCGTCGGCGCCAAGGCGTCTGCCTTTCCCAGAAGGTGGCTGGCCTTCCATCTCCATCGTTGTTGCCGCTCGGAACGAAGCGCACCGGCTTGGCGAGCGCGTGCGCAACCTGCTCGATCAGCGGTACCCCGGCGAGTGCGAAATCATCGTCGTCTCGGATGGATCGACGGACGATCCCGCTTCCGCGCTCGCACCGTTCAGGCGCGACGTGCGGCTCATCGAGCTTCCACCTGGCGGCAAACCGCTCGCGCTCAACGCCGGAGCGAGGGAGGCGCACGGCGAGATTCTGGTCTTCGCGGACGCTCGTCAGGGATTTGCGCCAGGAGCGCTGACGCGGCTCCTCGAAAACTTCCGGGATCCGGACGTGGGCGGTGCCACAGGGGAGCTGGTGCTCGACTGCGAGCTGAACAGCGACACGGAATCCAGCGTCGGAGAGGGCATCGGGCTCTACTGGAAGTACGAGAAGTGGATCCGCCGTAGCGAGAGCCGCGCGTGGTCTACGCTCGGCGCGACGGGCGCTATCTACGCGCTGCGGCGCACGCTCTGGCGGCCGCTACCGGCGACCACGCTACTCGATGACGTGCTGGCGCCCATGCGGGCGGTTCTCGGCGGATATCGGGTCGTCTTCGACGAGCGCGCGATCGCCTTCGACGGAGCGTCGAAGGATGCAGCCACCGAGGCGCGGCGAAAGACACGGACGCTCGCGGGGAATTATCAAATTCTTGCGCTCGAACCCCGGCTCCTGCTGCCGTTCGCGAATCCAGTCTGGATCCAGTACCTTTCTCACAAGATCGGCCGGCTGATGGTGCCGTGGATCCTCGTTGCGCTGTTCTGCGCGAGCGTGACGCTCGCGCCGGCCGGCGGCGCGATCTACATTGCGGCGCTCGTCGTACAGCTTGCGTTCTACGGCCTCGCGGCCGCGGGCGGGTGGCTCAGCGTCCGTGAGCGTCCGGCCCGCATCGCCCTGACGTTCGTCGTGATGAACTACTCGGCCATCGCTGGGCTGGCCGCGCTGCGCCGCGGACGCGAGGTGTGGCGGTGATCGAGCGCTTCGCATTCAACGCAGGACAGCGGCGGTTTGGCGAGGCGCCGTCGTCGTTGAACTCCGGAGCGCCGCCCGAGGATGCGGCCGGCCCGAGTCTCGATCCCGTCGCGGAACGGCCCGAACGCCGCGACTGGGCGTTCCTGTTCATGATGGGGTTCACCGCGGTAGTGTTTCTGCGCCCACAGGATTCCATCCCCGGCCTTCACCTTCTGCACCTCGCAGAACTGTTCGCGATCGGCGGGCTCGTTGCGGTCGCGATCGGGCGAATGGGACGCGGCCTCACGGTTACGCGCGTCACTCCCGAGCTCGTCGGCGTCGCGGCACTGGGCGCCGTGATGCTGATCACGGCGCCGTTCTCGATCTGGCTCAGCGGCTCGCTGGGTGTCTTCAAGGACATCTACATCAAGATCATCCTGATCTATCTGCTGATGGTGAATGTCCTCTCGACGCCGTATCGCATCGAGCGGCTCACGTCGCTGCTCGTCCTCGCCACGGGGTATCTGGCATCACGCGCGGTCTTCGATTATCTCCGCGGCGTCAACCTTGCGGGTGGCGAGCGCGTGCGAGGCGCCGTGGGCGGCATCTTCGGAAACCCGAACGATCTCGCGCTGAACATGGTCGCGCTGATGCCGCTTGCGATCTTCACCATGCTGCGGCCCGGGTCGCCCCTCAAGCGCGCGACGGGGGCTGGTTGCGCGGTGGCGATGCTGGGCGCGATCGTCGCGTCGCATTCACGCGGCGGCTTCCTCGGACTTGTCGCGATGCTGGGCGTTCTCGCGCTGTTCGCGATCCGTGAACGTCCGGGGTTCGTCATCGGCGGCGCGCTCGCAGTGTCGATGGCGCTGCCTCTCCTCCCGGCAAGCTACTGGAACCGCTTGGCGAGCATCACGGATGCATCGAAGGACGAGACCGGCTCTCGTGAAGCGCGGAAGATCGTCTTCCGCGAGTCGCTGCAGGCGTTCGCCGAGAATCCGCTGACCGGTGTAGGCGCGGGACAATTCAAGAACTGGAACCCCGAAGGACGGGAGGAACCGTGGCACGAAAGCCACGACGTCCTCATGCAGGTCGCGGCCGAACTGGGGATCGCCGGGCTCGCGATGGTGTGTTACTTGATCGCACGGGCCGGGTTGAGCGTTCGCGGCACGCGCCGGCTCCTCCGAAGAGCGCGCGGCGGTCCGCCGCGCGGGCGCCGCCGTCAGGCGATCGACCCGTCACGCGCTTCCGCACCGGTACTCACGCGGTCCGAAGCCGAATTCCTCGACGCGCATTCCGCGGCGATGGCGGCGGCGGTCACTGGCTGGTTCGTGTGCGCGCTGTTCGCATCGGTCGCGTACAACTGGACGTTTTATTACCTCCTCGCGCTCGCCGCGGCGCCACGATATATCCTCCTGGATCGCCTCACGACGAGCCGCCGCGCCGCGGCCCGCAGGCTCGCCGCATGACCAGGCGCCTGCTGAACGCGGCACGCCGCGCCGATACCTGGCTGACGCGGCGGCCGGATCGGCGCCGCATCCTCGTCGACGGCCACACGCCGGTCAATTTCACGATGTTCGCGCCGGTGTACTGGCGGCTGCAGCGTGATCCGCGGATCGAGGTCGCGTTCACGGCCAGCCACGAGCCGGCGCGGATCAAGGAGATCTACCGCGAAGCGACGGGCGTCCCCGTCATTCACCCGCGCCGCGCCGCGCTGATGCGATTCGACGCCTACGTGGCGTCCGACTTTCTCTGGGCCGCGCTGCCGCGTGGCACCTGCCGCATTCAGATCTTCCACGGCGTTGGCGGGAAGTACGGCTTCGACGCTCCCGATCGCTCCATGCGCGAATGGGATCGCCTGTTTTTCGTCAACGAGCGCCGCCTGCGCAACTACATTGCCGCGAATGCGATCGACGCCGACAGTCCGGCGATTCGCCTCGTCGGCATGCCCAAGTCGGACTGCCTCGTGGACGGAACGTTCACGCGCGAGCGCGTCCTCGACGGGCTCGGGCTGGATCCCGCGCTGCCGACGGTACTTTACGCGCCGACGTGGTCCCCCGCGTCCTCGCTGAACGCCATGGGAGTCGACCTCGTTCGCGCGCTGCTGCAGCGCCCGCTGAACGTCATCGTGAAGCTCCACGATCGCTCGCGCGATCTGCGGGAGCGGTATTCGGGCGGCATCGACTGGATGGCCGCGCTGCAGCCAGTCGTGCGCGGCACGCGCGGGGTCGTCGCCGACACGCACGACATCTCGCCGTACCTGGTCGGGGCGGACTTGATGATCACCGATCACAGCTCCGCTGGGTTCGAGTATCTCCTGCGAGATCGGCCGCTCGTACGGATTCATCGCCCGGCCCTCCTCCAGCTCGCGAGCGTCCACCCGGACTACGCGGCGCTGCTGGCGTCGGTGTCCGAGTCGGTCGACACGCTCCCGGAGGTACTGACCGCGGTCGAGCGGGGCCTCGCCAACCCGCAGCATCGGAGCGCGGAACGCCGCGCGGTCGCGGCCGATCTGTTCTACAAGCCAGGCACGGCGACGGACCGCTGCACCGAGTACTTGTACGAAGCGATCGAGCTGCCGTGCCCCTCGCCTGGCGCGCAGCTTCAGTCGAGCGATTCACGTAGCTCACAAGGCCACGTGCGCGATTCGCGTAGCGCGCAAGGTCGGTTGCGCGATTCACGTAGCGCGCAACTTCAGTTGCGCGATTCACCGGCTTCAGAGAGCTGACGTCCGCCAATGCAGTACTCCATCGTCATCGCGACGTACAACCGCGCCGCGGACCTGCGCGAGACGCTCGGCAGCCTTGCGCGTCTGCGGCCGGACGGCCCGTGGGAAGTGATCGTCGTCGACAACAATTCGCCGGACGAGACGCGCACGGTCGTGCAGGGGGCGATGCCCGACTTCCCCGCTCCCTTGCGCTACGTCTTCGAGCGCGAGCAGGGCCGAAGCCCCGCCCTCAACCGCGGCATCGGGCTCGCACGCGGCGAGATCGTCCTGACCACGGACGATGACGTGCGTGTCGAGCCGGATTGGGTGACGCGCGCCGCCCACGGGCTTCGTCGGCTGCAATGCGACTACGTCGGCGGACGCGTGCTTCCCATCTGGGGCGGCCCGAGGCCGGCGTGGCTCCCGAACCGCGGCGGCATGCACTGGGCCGTGATCGCCCTTCTCGACTACGGAGCCGAACCGCTCGAGTTCGGTGCGCGTGTTCCGCTCGGCGTGAACATGGCGTTCCGCCGCGATGCGTTCACCCGCGCGGGCCTCTTCGACGCGAACACGGGGCGCAAGGCCGGGACGCTGCTGGGCCAGGAAGTGCGTGAATGGTGCATCCGGGCGCGCGCCGCGGGCCTTCACGGCTGGTACGTGCCGGACATGCTGGTGCACCACATCATCCCGGCCGCGCGACTGAGCAGGCACTACTTCCGGCGCTGGTTCTTCTGGCGCGGCATCAGCCGCGCGCTGTTGTACGAGAAGACCGGCCTCGACATGGAGGCGCCCGAGCGCACCACGCTGGACTTCCAGACCGTGCCGCACGTGTTCGGCGTGCCGCGGTATCTGTTCCGGAAGGCCGTCGGGCACGCGGCGGACTGGACTCGCACGTCTCTTCATCGGGATGCCGTTTCATCGTTCGAACACGAGTTGTGGATGTGCTTCTTCGCGGGGATCGTCAAGCAGCGATGGAAGGATCGTCACGGACTGCGGCCCGGCACGAGGGCGCTTCGGCCGGCCTGAGCGCAGCACCACGATGCTGGAGAGGATGCAGTGACGCTGCTGCGCCACGTGACGCCGGCCATCCACAGGCTCGACGACGCAATCGGCCGGATCGGGCCGCGACGCGACGTGCTGATCGAGCTGCGGACGCCCGTGTATCAGGCAGTGCTCGGGCCAATCGCGAGCGGCCTTGGCGCACGCCAGGACGTCAACGTCTGGTTCACGAGTGAGTATCCCGACCGAATCCGGCCGCTCGTCGGAAGCGAGCGGTTCCTCACGCACGCGGACGTCGAGTGGCGCCGCTTCGCGTTGTATCTCAACGCGGATCCGTGGGCGGCGGCGCGGCTTCGCCGCTGCGCGCACCGCATGAACTTCTTTCACGGCGTCGCCGGCAAGTACGACCTCGATCGACCTGACGGCCTCCCGATGGGCTTCGAGATCTACGATCGCGTCGCATTCATCAATCGCGATCGCATGCAGCGGTACGTGGACGCCGCCATCGTGACCGAGCGCCAGGCCGCGCTGGTCGGCTATCCGAAACTCGACGCGCTCGTGAACGGCGAGATCGACGGCGCGCGCGTCCGCGCTTCGCTGGGCCTCGACGACGCGCACCCGACTGTCCTTTACGCCCCGACGTACTCGGAAGCCTCGTCGCTGCACCTGGCCGGCGAGCGGATCGTGCAGACATTCGATGCGGCTGGTTTCAACGTCATCATCAAGCTGCACGATCGTTCGTTGGACGCGGACCCGCGCTACAACGGCGGCATCGACTGGCGCCGCCGGTTTGCGACCATCGAGCGGCCGGGCCGGGTTCGGTTCGTCGAGCACGCCGACGCGTGCCCGCTTCTCGCGGCCGCCGATCTGCTCGTCACCGATCACAGCTCCATCGGGTTCGAGTACCTCGTTCTCGATCGCCCGCTGCTCGTCTTCGACGCGCCGGATCTCCCCCGTACCGCCCGCATCAATCCCGAGAAGATCGCGCTGCTTCGAAGCGCCGCCGTTGTCGCCGGCACTCCGGGGGATCTCGTGTCCGCCGCGCGGGCGGAGCTTGCGAACCCTGGGCGTCTGGCTCCGGCGCGGCGGCGGGTTGCCGGCGACATGTTCCATGAGCCTGGCGGCGCGACGCGACGCGCCCTCGACCTGATCGCGCGGGTCCTCCGCCCGGGGCGCCAGGGAGTCGAAGCGCTTGGCGCTGACACGGTCGCGGGAGGCACATCGTGACGAACGCGCCTGCCGTAAGCGTACTCATTGCAACCTACAACCGCGCGCGGCTGCTGGGGGAGACCCTCTCCTCACTCGCTCGCATGCGAGTGTCTCCATCGCTCCGCTGGGAGGCGGTCGTCGTCGACAACAACTCGTCCGACGAGACGCGTCGCGTGGTCGAGGAGCAGGCGGACGGCTTTCCTGTGCCGCTGCGCTATGTGTTCGAACGGCAGCAGGGGCGATCGAGCGCGCTGAACGCTGGCATCGAGAAGGCCGCCGGCGCGGTCCTGGCTTTCACGGACGATGACGTCCTGCTGAACGACGGCTGGCTCGACGCGGCGTGCGCCGCGCTGACAGGGACGGATCCGTCGATCGGATACGCCGGCGGACCGGTCCGTCCGATCTGGGAAATCGCGCCGCCGCGCTGGTTCGACCTCTCACGCGGCGATCTGTGGGGCACGGTGGCGATTCAGGATCATGGCGCCGAGTCGTTCGTGTACGAGGAAGGCGGGAAGGTTCCGCTCGGCGCGAACATGGCCGTGCGGCGGAGCGTCTTCGCGGCGGCGGGCGGTTTCCGCGCCGATCTCGGACGGACGGAAGGGCGGCTTCTTCTCGGGCAGGAAGTGCCGGAATTCCTCATTCGCGCCCGCCAGGCGGGTTTCCGCGGCCTGTACGTCCCGGCGATGCAGCTGCGGCATCACGTCCCCGCGCGCCGCCTGACCCGCTCGTACTTTCGCAAGTGGTGGTTCGGGAAGGGCGTGTCGCGCGCCGCGCTCGATCGCATGCAGCCCGTCGGCGAGAGCGGCATCGATCTCAGCCGCGCGCCGCACTTCCTGCGCGTCCCACGCACATTGTACGGATCTGCCCTGCGCCACACGCGCGACTGCGCGCGCGAACACCTCGCGGGACGAACGGCAGACGCCTTCCGGCACGAAATGCTCGTGGCCTACTTCGCCGGATATTTCTGGGCACGTCAACGCGAGCGCCGCACCGACCCTGCGTCGGCGCGGCGCCCGAGCGCTACTGCAGGTAGAAGGTCGTCAGCACCGGCCGGTGATCCGACGGCATGACGCCATTCGAATCGCGGGTGTCGTACACCTGCGACGATTTCACGCGCAGGTCCGGGCTGTTCTTCGAATAGAAGATGTAGTCGATCCGACCGTTCTTCGTCTCCCCCGTGTTGCCGGAGAAGGCATACGCCGTCCCCTTCGACTTCGCGACGGCCCACGAGTCGTAATAGTACTTGTCGAACTGCGCGATCGAGGTCTGATCGGGCCACGCGTTCATGTCGCCGGTGATGATCCGGTTCTCCGGCTCCTTGGAAGAGAACGTCGTCACCTCGGTTGCCTGCGTCAGGCGGAGCGTTCGGGAATCAGGGTCGAGGTGCGTGAGGATCAGCGTGATTGCATAGCCCTTCCAACTGATTCCCGCCTCGGCGACGCTGCGGTCGCCGTTGTGGACGATCTCGTAGCGGTCCGTGAACCTGAACGGCACGGTCGAGAGGATCAAGTTGCCCTTCCCGTTCGAGCCCCAGTTGCCGTACTCCTGCGCGAAGATGTAGTACCACGTCTTCCCCGTCTTCGACTGGAGGAGGTTCTTGTAGACCTCCGGCTGGTTCTGATTGCCCCACCCCGTGTACTTCTCGATCTCGTTCAGCATCACGACGTCCGGCTTCATCTTCACGATCCAGGTCGCGAGGCGATTCGTGTCGTATCGCCCGTCCGTGCCGTAGCCGCCGTGGTGCGTGTTCCACTGGAGGACCCGGATTGTCGTCGTTGTCGTGGACGTGGAGGTCTGGGTCGCCGGGGCGGTGGACGTCGTCGTCGACGTGCCCGTGGAAATCAGCAGCGTGGGCCGCACGGAGGAGGTCGACGTGTTGTTCGAGTAGTACTGCTTGTACGAACCGCGGCTGCTCCCACCGACGTCCCCGACCAGGAACCGCGCGTAGCGGGAGCCGTACGCGCCGCTCGCAGCCTTCTGCACCTGTTCGGTCACGTCGAAGGTCACCTTCGAATTCGCCGTGGCGGTGACCGTGGCGCTCGAGCAGTCGCTGGTGACCACGTCCCCGCCGGCATTCCTCCAGTAGGAATCCGAATCGCGCTTCTTCCACGTCACCTCCGATTCGCGGAACGACACGGGAACGGCGCACGCGCTCAGACGCCGGGTTTCCGAGTTGCCGCTCTTGACCGTGAGGACGAGCTTGGCCGACGAGATCTTCGCGCTCGTCGAGAGATACGGTGCGGTATCGAACTGAAGGACCGCGCGGCGCAGGTAGCTCGCATCGCTGCTCGCGCGCGTCTCGAGAAGCGCGTTGCTTCCGTAATTCGTATTCGCGTACGCTCCGCCGCGAATCGTCGCGTCCCGGTAGGAGCGAAGTGTCAGGCTCTGGGCCGACGCCGGCGAGGAGCCTGCGACGACGCCGGCAACGAACATCGCGCCCCCGGCGCGCAGGAATCTCCGGCTGAATCCTTGTACAAACATGCTGAGTGCCTCCTGAATGGGCGTGCGTCCAGCGGCGTCCGGCCGCGTCTGGACACAGGCGCAAGCGGTTTCCGGATCGCGCCGTGCGGCGCGATCCGGTGACGTAGGTTTTCAGTGAGTGACGTTTGCCGTCTCTATCGAGAACCGGCCCTGTGGTGCTAGCGCACCTCGAACGTCGTCAAAACGGGCCGGTGGTCCGATGGCATGACGCCGTTCGCATCGCGGGTGTCGTACACCTGCGAAGACTTCACCGCCAGGCTGGTGGTGTTCTTTGAATAAAAGATGTAATCGATGCGGCCCTTCTTGGTCTCTCCGTTGTTGCCACTGAAGGCGACCGCGGTTCCGGCCTTCACCGCGACCGCCCACGAATCGTTGTAGTACTTGTCGAACTGCGCGATCGAGGTCTGATCCGGCCACGCGTTCATATCGCCCGTGATGATGCGGTTCTCGGGCTGCACGGCCGACCAGGTCGTGACCTCCGTCGCCTGGGTGAGGCGCAGCGTCTGCGAATCGGGATCGAGGTGGGTCAGGACGAGCGTGATCCGACGGCCGTTCCACGTGATCTCGGCTTCAGCGATGCTGCGGTCCGAGTTGTGTACGAGCTCGTACCGATCAGTGGCACTGAACGGAACGGTCGAGAGAATCAGGTTCCCCTTGCCGTTCGACGTCCACTTCCCGTACTCCTGCGCGAAGATGTAATACCAGGTTTTGCCCGTCTTCGACTGGAGCAGCCTCTTGTACACCTCGGGCTGATCCTGATTGCCCCAGCCGGTGTACTTTTCGATTTCGTTGAACATCACGACGTCCGGCTTCATCCGTGCCGCCCACGTCGCGAGCCGATCGGGGTCGTACTTGCCGTCGGTCCCGTAGCCGCCGTGATGGGTGTTCCACTGCAGCACGCGCAGGGTGGTGCCGGTCGTGGTGGACGGCACCGGCGAGGTGACCGAGCTGCTGCCGTAAGTGATGGTCAGCGCCGGACGGGTGGACGTGTCGGACGCTTCGTCGGAGTAAATCAGCTTGTACGAACCGTCGCTCGATCCGCCCTCGTCGACCAGCATCACGCGCGTATAGCGCGAGTTCGGATCGAAGTCGCCGCGCACGATCGCCTGGACGAGCGCGGTGATGTCGAACGTCACCTTCGAGCCGGCCGTGCTGGTGATCGACCGCACGTCGTAACGCGCGCCGAGATCGCCGCCGGACGTCCCCCAGTTGGTCGTCGACTTGCGCTTGGTCCACGTCACCGCCGATTCGTCGTACGAGGAGGTCACGTGGAACGCAGAAAGATTGCGCGTCTCGGAACTTCCCCCGGCAACGGTAATCGTCAGCTTCGCGCTGCTGATCGATGTCCCCATCGGCAGCGTGGTGTGTGTGTCGAACTTCAGCAGTGTTCGGCGCTTGTACGAGCTGTCGCTGCTCGCCTTGGTTTCCGTGGTCGTCTTGCCGCTGTAGTTCGTCGACGCATACGTGCCCCCCCGCAGCGTCGTCGCATTTGCGTTTTTCAGAGTCAGAGTCGACTGGGCTCCCGCGATGGTTGCACTGCCGACAATGAGTGCGCCTGCCGCACTGGCCACCGTGCCGAGACGTCGAAGCATCTGTAGGTTCATCCGCTCTCCACATCCGAGTGCCTCACGCGGGCAGGGAGCGGCACGCGCGGCGTCTGGATCGCAGGCGCACGCCTTGGGCGTCGGAACGCACGCACGTTCCGCAACCGGGCGTGACGAGTTAGGTGATTCGGCTGAGCGTGAGTCCAGCCGGCACTGCTGGGGCAAAGACCTGACCAACTGGCAAATGGGCCAGATTTGGCGGGAATCGGAGAAAACGCAAGATTTCCTGGCTCATCCGACAACGAAGTTGTAACTCAGCAGTTAGTAGAAATTACATACATTTGGAGGTAACGCATTGAGAGCAAAGGATGTATAGGCATACTGTCCAGTTGTATTTCGAAACACAATATTGCATGAGTGGCGGCGGAATGGCTCATCAGCACAGGAATGTGCATCCTTTGCGGACGGTGGTGGGTCCTGCTCGCGGCGCGTCATTTGCAGAGCTGCGGTGATCGATGGCTCTCCACCGGCCATCCGTGCCATGCATCGACTCAGAGTCGCCCTCGTTGCTCCATCTCTCGGCATTCTTGGCGGACAAGCGGTGCAGGCGGCGCGTCTCCTGCACGCGTGGAAAGAGGATCCGGACGTCGAGGCGTGGCTCGTCCCTGTCAATCCCACCCCGCCGGGACGGCTGCGCCACGGGCTGCGCATCGATTACGTACGCACTCTGGTGACGCAACTCACGTACTGGCCGCTGCTGCTCAAAGAGCTTCGGCGCGCCGACGTCGTCCATGTTTTCTCGGCGTCGTACCTGTCGTTCCTGCTCGCGCCTCTTCCCGCGATGCTCGTCGCGCGGGTGTACGGAAAACCGGTCGTGTTGAACTACCGGAGCGGCGAAGCGCCCGATCACCTGCAGCGATCCGCGATCGCGCGCGCCGCGCTGCGCCGCGTCGACCGCAACATCGTGCCGTCGCGCTTCCTGCAGGACGTCTTCGCGCGATTCGGCATCGCGGCGGAGATCATCCCGAACATCGTGGACGCCGAGCGCTTCCGGTTCCGCACGCGCGCGTCTCTGCGGCCGCACGTGTTGTCGACGCGCAATTTCGAGCCGCTCTACAACCTGCCCTGCACGCTCCGTGCGTTCCGCATCGTTCAGGATCGCTACCCGGAGGCCGAGCTCACGCTCGTGGGCGGCGGCTCGCAGGAGGCTTCGATCCGCGCGCTCGCGAGCGAACTGAACCTGCGAAACGTGACGTTCGCCGGCCGCGTGCGCCCTGAAGACATCTGGCGCTACTACGCGGACGCGGACATCTATCTGCAGACGCCTGACATCGACAACATGCCGGCATCGGTGCTGGAGGCGTTTTCGAGCGGCTGCGTCGTGGTCTCGACGAATGCCGGGGGCGTCCCCGCGATCCTCACGGACGGCGTTCACGGGCTCCTCGCGCCGTGCGCCGATCACGACGCGGCCGGGCACGCGATGCTTCGGCTTCTGAGTGACCCGGATCTCGCCGGGCGCCTGGCCGAGCGAGCTCGCGAAAGCTGCGCGCGCTATCGGTGGTCCGCCGTTCGGGGACAGTGGCTTGCGCTCTACCGCAGTCTCGCGCGTTCAGAATGTCTCGCGACGGCTCGCCCCGTATGAGCATCGCGTCGCTGGTTCGAAGGACGGCCGCAATGGACGGCAGCGAGCTTCGCTTCCGTCTCGAATGCGAAGCGCGGAAGATGATGGGTCGCGCGCGGCATCTCGTCCTGCGTCCCCGGTGGAATCGATCGTCCCTCGCGCGGCGGCTCGACCCCGCGCAGGCACCCGGCATCGCCGACGCGTGCCTCGCCCTGAGCGGGCGCGACTACCTTGCGGCGCATCGTGCGCTCGGACGCCATTTTCTGGCGCGCCGATCGGCCTGGCCGCTGAGCGCGTCCGCTCGCGAGGATCTCGCCCGCGTCGTCCGCGATCGCTTTCCTTCTTCCGTTGACGATGCGCGGCGCCGCGGCGACGCGCTGGCAGCCGGGCGGCACGATCTGCTCGGCTATCGCGACGTCGAGTGCGGTACGCCGCCCGACTGGCATCGCGATCCGATCCACGACGTCCGAGCGCCGCTGAAGTTCTGGACGGCGGTTCCCTATCTGAATCCATCCTGCGGCGACCACAAGATCATCTGGGAGCTGAACCGGCATCAGCACTGGCGCGCGCTCGGACGCGCGTTCTGGCTGACCGGGGACCGCCGCTATCGCGACGTCTTCATCGGCGAGCTCGAAAGCTGGATCGAGACGAACCCGCCCGAACGCGGCGTCAACTGGGCGAGCATGCTGGAACCGGCCTTCAGGACGATGTCCTGGGCGTGGGCCGTCGAGTTCTTCGCCGCCGAGGCCGCGAGCGACGAGACGCCCTGGCTCGTCGACCTGCTCGTCGGCCTCGATCGGCAGCTCGCGCACGTCGAGCACAACCTCTCGTATTACTTCAGCCCGAATACTCATCTCTCGGGCGAAGCGCTCGCGTTGTACGTGGTGTCGCAGGCGTTTCCGGAGCTGCGCGGCAGCCGCGCCCGGGCGACGCTCGGCCGCGACGTCTTGCTGCACGAAGCGGACCGACAGGTCCGCGGCGACGGCGGACACGTCGAACTGTCGCCTCACTATCATCGCTACTCGACGGACTTCTACCTGCTCGCGCTGCTCGTCGCGCGACAATCGCGCGACGCCGCGTCGTCGCGCTTCGAGGCCGCCGCGCGCGCCCAGGCGCGGTACCTCAGGACCATTACGGACGACGCGGGACGCTTGCCGCTCATCGGCGACGACGATGGGGGGCAGTTGTTCGGAAC
>JBKPTE010000128.1:0-27169 GCA_046735335.1 Acidobacteriota bacterium
CCTCGCGAGAGACGGCATTGCGGTGCTCGTCGGCGATACGCTCTTCGGCGCCGCAATCGTGAAGGCGCTCACCGCGCGTCTCGTCGACGCCGTTGCACAGCACCACCGGGCCTCGCCCCATTCCGAGGGGCTGCCGCGCGAAGAAGCGCGCGAACGGTTCTTCGGCGCCGCCTGTCCCGCGCTGTTTCCTCACGTCCTGCGCGCGCTCGCCGACGCCGGGCAGCTCGTCGTGCGCGACGTGCTGGCGCTGCCAGGGAGAGGCGTCACGCTGACGACGGAAGAAGCGGACGCGCAGGCTGCGCTCGAGCGCGTGTTTCGCGATGCGGGCCTCGCGCCTCCGGCGCTCCCGGATGCCGCCGCGGCCGCGCGCGTGCCGACGGGGGTGGCCGATCGCGTCGTGCGCCTGCTGCTCCGGCAAAAAACGCTCACGAAGATCGATGCGCTCCTGTTTCACACGGAGACGCTCGAGCGCCTGAAGCACGACATGAGCGCGCTGAAGGCCGCGCACGCGGCCCCCAACGTCGACGTCGCGGCGTTCAAGGATCGGTTCGGCGTGACGCGAAAGTATGCGATCCCGCTGCTCGAGTGGCTGGACCGCGAGCGAATCACCCGGAGGATCGGCGATTCGCGAATCGTAATCTGAGCACAGTGAATACGCGGACACCGTTCCATCAGCGTCGAGACCTACGCCATGCGCTTCGTGGGCACACAGACGAAGCTGGGGCAGCTGCTGGGTATCACCCACTGAGGCTGTGAAGAAGCGCTGAATGCGAATCTTTGAAGATGTGGAGAGGCGTGTGCCATCATTCGGGAACGCCTCTCCGCCTGGCGACACTGCTCACGGTCCCGAACGTCGTCATCATCTTCTCACGTACATTCGGGATCACCCCGAAGAGCTGCGGCCGTTCCGCGCTGCGGCGGAAAAGGGGCACGCCGACGCGTGATCAGGGCGAGCACCGCGACGCCCCCCCGGAGCACGGTCTCCTCCGCGTCCGTCATCCCGCCGATCGGTCACCGCTCATCGCGTTCGTCTGCATCACGAACCGGTCTCAGAATGTGATTCAGCACGAACGTCGCGACCTCGCGGCCCTGGATCGTGCCCATCTGCGCCGAGATCGGGAAGTGCCATCCCAGCCAGACTCGCGAGGCCGCGTTCTCTTCGGCCGCCTCGAAGAAGCTGTGGAACGTTCGCGGCGCGACGCCATTGGCCTGCGCGGATCCGGTCGATATGGTGAACGTAGTGTGATCGCCGAAGAATTTCGTCAGCACTGTCGCCGCGGCCGCCGCGATGACGGCATGCTGCGACGTGTATTCCGGGTGTGCCGCGACGAGCGGCAGGAGCGAATCCCAGGCCGGATCAGCCACGGTCGCTTCGTTGCCATCGGTAGCGGCGCCGCGGATGGCGGCGATGGGTCGCCAGAAGTTGTACGCGTACTTCGTGTCGAACACGGTCATCGCCCCGTCCGCCATTGCGACATTCAGCAGCGCGAAGACGCGGGCGGTTCGCGACAGGCCGAGCCCGCGTGAGGCCGCCAGCTCGCGTGCGAGCGCATTGAAGGTAATCTGGTCGTTCTCGTACCAGAAAAGCGCCGCCGCCGTCTGATCAGGCGTGCGTGTCGTGCTGAATCTCGCGCCAAGACTCTTTGTGAGGTTGACGTTGGTCGCGTATTCGACGCTCGCGAGCGTCGGAGGTGGGGGCGCGCGGAACTGTCGTGTGCTCCGGAGCGCGAAGGGGGTCAGCAACGGCCACGTCGTCGCAACCACGCCGGTGTTGTAGCCGTCTCCCGAGGGCTGCCAGACCCCCGGCGCTGCCGGCTGGGAGTACGTGGCCGGGCCGAGGACATCAGCGCTGCGTATCGCGATGATCCGATCGGCCACGAATTCGCCGAGGGCCATCCCGTTCGTTTTGTGGATTCCATCCGGAATCGCAGCGAGCGACGCGGCGTAGGCTGCATCGAGGTCCGCGGCCAGCGCCGGCAGCTGATTGACCAGTACCTTGTGCGCCGCGGATGCGACCGCGGCGTCAGCCGACGTCGGTCGCGGCGCTTTCACGGCAACGACGTACGGCTCGTAGTCGCGAGTGACGGCGATGACGGAGTCAAAAATTGCCAGATGCATCATAGCCAGGATGCGCGTCGATAGAAATGTCGCCGGTGTCAGGAAACGGAGGGCCGTCGCGTTCCAATCGTTGACTACCGTTCCATCGCCCGGTGCCATCGCCTGGATCGAGCGGTCGACACGTGGTCCTGGTTCGCGCGCGTGCACGACGGACGGTGCTGACCCCAGTATGAGAATGAGAACAGCCATGCTGGTTCGCCGCGAGGATCTCGTCATGATCGTCTCCTGTGTGCAACTGGTGAAGCCATGAGGCGTACCCCGTCTCTTCACCTCAAAATGCCGACCGTCCGGCGGCAGTAGAATGTCGGCCGAACGCACCCCTCCGGCGGACGATCGAGATCGACATCAACTGTTGAGGTCGGCGGGGAAGTCAACGGATGCCCTTCAGCTTCAGCCTCTAAAACGCGATCGGCCCGCGGACGACCGCGGGTCTTTGCGTCTGACGCGTATTTACGCCGCTTGGGTGCGAGGTGTCCTAAAGAAAAGCTAAAACATGGAGCACATCGCGCGACGATATGAATTCGGACCGTTTCTGCTGAATCCGGCCGAAGGCACTCTGCTGTCAGCCGGAGAGCCGGTTACGCTCGCGCCCAAGCCGTTCGCCGTTTTGCGTGTGCTCGTAGAGCGTCACGGTCACGTCGTGCGCACCTCAGAGTTGATGGCCTCGATTTGGCCGGACACGGCGGTAGAAGAGTCCAACCTGACGGTGAGTATTTCGGTCCTCAGAAAGGCCCTTGCCCGCACGCAACCCCGCAGCCACTACATCCAGACCGTGCCGAAACACGGGTACCGGTTCAGCGAAGAGGTTCGCGAAATCGTATCCCGCGACTCGGACTCGGCGCCGACAGTCCACGGCCTCGTGCAGTCTCGTTATCCGGCGACGCGGCATTTCGCTGGTCGCGACCGTGAGCTCGCGACGTTGAGGAATGCCCTTCTGTCGGCGGCCGACGGCACCCCGAACTTTGTGGCCGTAGGGGGCGAACCGGGGATTGGGAAAACGGCTCTGATCGAGGAGGCGCTCGAACGGACGCAAGGCGGGTTTCTACTGGCCCGTGGCGGTTGTCGCGAGCACCTCGGCAGCGTTGATACCTTTCTCCCCATTCTTGAAGCTCTCGACAGTCTCATCGGCAAGCACGAACATTTCGCCGGTGTGCTGAAGGACTGCGCGCCGACGTGGTACGCGGAAAGCCAAACCTCGGGCACTTGCCCGTTCCCAGCCGTGCATGAACGGGACACCGCTGCTAGCGACCGGTTACAAGGCGAGCTGCTCCTGTTCTTGCGCGAGGTTACGCACGTCGCGCCGCTCGTGTTCTTCGTAGACGATCTTCATTGGTCCGACGCTTCGACGATCGCGATGCTGGAATTTCTCGCGGGTCGGTTTGCGGGTGAGTCGTTGCGCATCTTGCTCGTGACCGCGTATCGTCCATCTGAACTTGTTGCGGATCCGCGTCCGTACGTCGCTCTCGAGCGGCGATTGCAGACGCACGCCAGGTGCACCCGAATCCTGCTGGACTTGCTGTCCCGCGGCGACATTGAGCACTACGTGTCGGCGCGGTTTCCTCGAAACCGCTTCTCCGTGGAATTCCTCGATGCCATCCACCGCAGGACCGACGGCAATCCGCTCTTCATGGTGGATCTGCTCGGCGATCTAACTCGCCGCGGTGTGCTAACCGAGCATGATGAGGCGTGGGAGGTCGCGCGGCCCGAGTTGTTCGACTCGCAATGCGATCCACCCGCGTCGGTCCGCGCCATGGTCGAACACACCATTCGGCAACTCAGTGCGCCCGACCATCTTCTGTTGAGCGCGGCCGCCATTCAGGGAACCGAGTTCGACGTCGACATGCTGGCGAGAAGCGTGGCCGATGAGCCGACGGGGATCCATCAGCGGTTACACACGCTCAGCACGGCGCAGCGCATCGTGCGGCCTGCAAGCGCACGTGGAACCGGCGAGGACAGCACGTCTGTGCGTTTCGCGTTCATCCACGCCCTCTATGGGGAAGCGCTCCGTTCTGCGCTGTCGCCCACGCGCAAAGCACTGTTGAGCGCGGCCGTCGCACGGGCGATTCTGGAGCGGCATCGGCACCACGTCTCGCATGTGGCGTCGAGGCTCACGCTGCTGTTCGAAGCGGCGCGCGATCCTGCGCAGGCGGCTCAGTACGCGTTGGTGGCGGCTCAGAATGCAGTGCGCATTTCAGGGCACCGCGAGGCGATCGAACTCGCTCAACGAGGCCTTCGCCTTCTCGAGGCCGTGCCATCCGGCCCGGAACGCACGCACAGAGAGATGATGCTGCTTCTCACGCTCGCCGCGTCGCGCGGCGTTATTGAAGGCTATGGGACGCCCGAAATGCGGGGCCTCTACCGTCGTGCGAAGGATCTCTGCCGGCGTGGCGGCAACCAGCTCCCCCTCGTTCCTGTCTTGATCGGGCTCTGGAGCTCTCATGCTATCAACGGGGAGTTTGGGCCAGCCGACGAATTCGCACAGGAGTTGCTGGCGATATCCGAGCAGTCGGACGCCCCGGGGCTGCAGCCGAGAGGCCATCTACTGCACGGAAGCGCGCTCGCGCATCTCGGCAGACTCCACGAGGGATGCGCAGAACTGGAGCGTGCGCGCTCGGCTTACGGTCTCTTTCCGGATCCGTGCCCATTCATCCTCGACGCAGGCGTTCACACGTTGTGCGAGCTCGCCGAATACCTTTGTATTCTGGGATGGCTCGATCGGGGGCAACAAACCGTGGAGGAAGCGCTGGCCCTTTCCGGTCGGCTCGGGGATCCGTACAACATCACCTTCGCCCACGTATTCGCGGCCATCATTCATCGCCGTCGCGGTGAACCTGCCGAGGCCGCTCGCCGCGCGGATAGCGCACTCGCGTACGCATCACAGCATGGCATTTCCGACGGGCTCATGTTTGCGGCCGCTGTGCGAGGCTGGGCATCGTGTCGTTCAGGGGCCATACCGGAAGGCGTCGCGTTCATCGAGAGGGCGCTCGCCGCGAATCGGGCGGACATCGCTCCGGTTCCTTTGCTTGCGATTGTTGCGGAGTCGTATGTACTTGCTGGACGCGCGGCTGAAGCGACGGCTGCGGTCGATCTCGCAATTGCAAAAGGCGAGCGTGATTCGGACCGGTTCTGCCTGCCTGAGTTGTATCGGATACGCGGGGAGAGCGTGCTGCTCGGTCGGACGGCTGCAGGTCCTCGCGAGGCGGAAGAGCACTTCACCCAGGCCGTCGAGCTGGCACGGGCTCACAAGTCGAAGCTGTTCGAGCTACTCGCCACGATGCGACTGTGTGGTCTGCGGCAGGGGTCTCACAGGCGAACGGTGTGCCACGCGCTCACAACGCTCTACGATTCGTTCACAGAGGGATTGCATGCGGGCGAACTCCTGGAAGCCAGGAGACTGCTGGACCGTTTCAGCTAATCAATCGAGGTCCAGCGGGTGAGCGGCAGCCGGCGAACAGGGCTCGCCGATTTCCGTTCAGGGTGGTGCGAAGGCCGCGAAGAGCCTGCCCGACCTCAGGTGCGATCGTTCTGGCCGTCCCGGGTGGCTTCCTTGAAGTTGCGGATGCCCTTGCCGATCCCGCGGCCGATCTCCGGCAGGCGGCTCGCCCCGAAGATCAGGATGATGATGAAGAGAATGATGACGAGTTCTGGAATCCCCACGCGGCCAATCATAACGAACCCTTTCGGTTGTGGCGAGAGATCGGTCGATTCTATCACTCCGGGCGCGTGGGCGGGGGCGGGTGCGTGGGCGGCTGCGTGGGCAATCGCGGCGCTGCTTGCGGGCAGTATCGTCCTGGCGGCGGCTAGCCAGTTCACCTCAGGCGTGAATGCCGTCGAGGTATATGCGGCCGTGGTGGACCGCGCCGGCCAGCCGATCGCGGGTCTCACGCGCGGTGACTTCACCGTCCTCGAGGACGGACGTCCGCAGACGATTGGGACGTTCGCGGAGGGGGAGTTCCCGCTGTCGGTCGCCGTCGCGATCGATCGCAGCTTCAGCATGGCCGGCCGCGAGCTCCCGATCGCACGCGATGCCGCAAAGGAGTTCCTCAACGCTCTGCGTCCGGAGGACCAATCGATGATCGTCGCGATTGGCTCCGAGGTCGAGACGGTGAGCCCTCTCTCCACAGATCGCGCCGCGCAGGCGCAGGCCGTCGCGCGTCTCGAGAACTGGGGCACGACCGGTCTTTACGACGCCATCATTCAGGCGATTGACGCGATTCAGACGGCGAAGGGACGGCGCGCGCTCGTGCTGCTCTCGGACGGCACGGACCGCTACAGCACCGCGTCGGCGGCGCAGGCGCTCCAGCGCGCCAGGCGCTCCGATGTGATGGTCTATCCGATTGCGCTCGGCCGCACGCGTCCGGCGCTCTTCGCCGAATTGGCGTCACTCACGGGCGGACGGTCCTTCAAGCCGGCCGATCCAAAGGAGTTGATCGAGACCGTTCGTACGATTGCGGACGAACTGCGGCACCAGTACCTGCTCGGGTACACGCCCTCGACGCCGATAACCCCGGGCGAGGAGCAGTGGAGGAGGATTACGGTGCGCGTCAATCGCACCGATGCGACGGTGCGCGCGCGGGATGGATATCTGGCGCGATGAGGCCGGGTCTAAGAGACCCGGCCTACGAGCATCCTCCACATGAACCTGAGCTCCAGCGTTTCCAGCAGCGCGCGCTTCAACGTGGCATACGGCTGGCGGCCCGCGATCAGATCGATCATCACGCCGCGGATGCCCGCGCTCGTATTCAGCGCGTCGATCAGCAGCCGGGTGAATCGCGGCTGAAAGAACGCCGCGCGCAACCGTGCGGCCCGCTTCAGCTCCGCATGGATCTCATCGCGCACCGAGTCGGCGTACTCGCGCGCGGGATCGCGGTTGGAGAGACTTGCAGCCGCGGCCGCACCGGACAGCACGGCAAAGAAGATCCCTTCGCGCGTAATCGGGTCGACGAGCCCGGCGGCGTCACCGGCCAGCATCCAGCCATTGCCGGCTGGCCGCTCCTGGTCCAGATCCGAAGCACCAAGCGACGGAATCGGCCACGCATATCGCCGGCGCGAGCAATCGCGTGCAGCGGCGTACGCGTCCAGCCAGCGATCGGCGGCCTTGTGCAGATCGCCGGGCATGCCCTCATCCGCCTGCGCGCAGACCCCAACCGCCAGATGATCGCGCCGTGGGAACGACCACAGATACCCGGGCGGCGAGTCGACGAAGCGAACCACGATCTCGGACATGTCCGCCGCGTCCACGAAGCTGCCAGCCGCGATCGAAAGCTGCGATCGCTGAAAAGGTCGGAACACCTGCTTGCGGACGATGCCGGACGGCCCGTCGGCGCCCACGAGCCATCGTGCGCGAATCGTGTCGGCTGACGTGCGGACGATCCATCCGCCCGCGTCACGCTCGATAGCCGTCGCCCGTGACGGCACGTACGTGCTGCCCGCTTCGATCGCCGCGTCGAGCAGCATCCGATCGAAGGACTCGCGCGCGAACACGCGCATGATCGGTTTGCCGAGCCGGAACGCCGCGCGCCGGTCGTCGGCCTCGAACACGGTGCGATCGATCGGCTGCCCGCCGGCGACGGTGCGGATGGCTTCCTTCGAGAGCAGATCGAGCGCGCGGCTGGTGACGCCGCCTCCGCACGCCTTCTCGCGCGGGTGGCTTCCGTCGACGATGGCGACGCGCGCTCCGCGGCGCGCGAGGCCATGCGCCGCTGTACAGCCCGCCGGCCCCGCGCCGATCACGGCCGCATCGAATGACACCGACATACAATATCGAAGTGCCGCACCGCCTCATTCTCGGACTCTTCGATCACCCGTCGAGCGCGGCAGCCGCCGCGCGTGCGCTGCACGCCGCCGGCGTCGCGCGCGATCGCATTTCGGTGGTGTCCCGCAACCACGACGAGGCGGGCGCGCTCGCGCAGCAGATGGATGCGACGCCGGGCGCCGAAGTGGAGGAGTCGCGACCTGCGGCGCGGCTGGGCGAGCTGAGCGGCTTCCTGCTCGCAACGCTCGCGTTCGTCATGCCTGGCATCGGTCCGATTGTGGCCGCCGGACCGCTCTCTGCCGGACTGGGAGAAGCAGCGGGTCACGTGGCGGGCGGCGTCGCGGCGGTCCTGTCGTCGGCGGGCGTCGACCCGTCGCGCGCCTCAGCGCTGCAGGAGGAGATCGAGCGCGGCGCCGTTCTCCTGGGCGTGCACGACCTGGACGATCGCATCGACAACGTTCCGCGCAGCGTCATCGAATCCGCGCTGCGGCAATCGGGGGCCCGCGACCTCGAAGTCGTCAACTGGCCTACGTAATCCGCTTACGCGCACGGAAGCTCGGCCTGCCGAGCCTCCTGGGCGCCGTTTCCTCCCGCTCGGAACCCCTGGCGACCAAACACGATATACCAGCGTCCAAACGAGAGGACGCGTGCCCCGGTCCGCGTTCACTCTGTGCGCGATCTCCCGTTAGCACCGATATTGCAGACTTGCTGTCCGGACCGCGGTCGGCGAAAATGGCAGTCACGGCCTCTATCCCGGATTCATTGAAGTTCGGCATGCCCGTACCAACTCAGGGCGCCAGTCCCAACGCGCACTTTCTGGCCGGCGATACGCCTGCTCCGGCGCAGCTCAAGAGCCGCTGGGGCAACGCGTTCAGCGTGTCGGCGATCTCGCACGTCGTCGGGTTTCTGCTGATCGTCTTCATCGCGGCGCGCCTGCCCGCGGCGAAGCCGGTGACCCAGGGCTTCAATCCCGACAAGTACGACATCGTGTGGATTCCGCAGCCGGGTCCGGGGGGCGGCGGCGGGGGCGGCGGGAACAAGCAACTCGAGCCGCCGCGCAAGGTCGAGGCGCCCGGCAAGGAAAAGATTACCGTTCCCGTCACGAAGCCGCCGAAGGTCCAGCCGCTCGAGAAGCCGAAGGACATCACGCCTCCCAAGCAGGAGCTGAACATTCCGGCGCAGATCGCCTCATCGGGCGTACAGCAGCTCCCGGGTGTCATCGCGAATCCGTCACCGGTTGTGACGCCCTCGCTCGGATCCGGCAGCGGCACGGGCGCAGGGACGGGCGCGGGTACGGGCATCGGCGAAGGATCGGGCTCGGGTCTCGGCGCCGGCAGCGGCGGCGGCACCGGCGGAGGCCCCTACCGCCTCGGCAGCGGGATCACCAATCCCGAGCCGACCTACAGCCCGCGGCCGAACTACACGGCCGATGCCATGCGCGCGAAGGTGCAGGGCGTCGTCGCGCTGGAAGCGGTGGTAAAGTCCGACGGCAGCGTCGGGCAGGTGCGCATCACACGATCGCTCGATCCGCACTTCGGTCTCGACGAGGAGGCCATCCGCACCGTCCGCTCCTGGCGCTTCCGTCCGGCCAAGAAGAACGGGGAGCCTGTGGACGTCTGGGTCGACGTCGAGCTCTCCTTCACGCTTCGCTAGGAACTCCCAACTCCCAACTCCCAGGCCGTCTGCGGAGTGCGCCACGCGCCCGTTATACTCGTGGTGGCTCATGGACTATCGCATTCCCGATCGCTTCGATCGCTTTGACCGCGGAGACGGCGGCGGCGCGCGGCGGCGTCGTCTGCTCGCGCCGATCGCGCTCCTCCTCATCGTGCTCTTTACCGGTGGGACGGTGATTTCGTACTACGTGGAAGCGCTCTGGTTCGACGCGCTGGGGTTCGGGAGCGTCTTCTGGACGTCGCTCAACATCCAGAGCGTCGTGTTCGTGCTGTTCGCCGTCGCGACGTTCGCTGTCCTGTATGGCTCATTTCTCGCGCTGAAGCCGGCGTCGCTCGGCGAGGGAAGCGTCATCTTCATCAACAACCGCCCGATCACGCTGCCTGTCGGGCCAGTGCTGCGGTCGATCGCGCTGCTGATCTCCATCCTGATCTCCGTCATAACCGCGGCGGGGATGTTGGCGAACTGGATGACGCTCGCGTTGTGGTGGTACGCGGGCGACGCCGCATCTCTTCCCGCCCCGGCGCGGGCCGCCGACCCGATCTTCGGACGGCTGACAGCGTTCTATTTGTTCACGCTTCCCGCATGGCAGCTGCTCGCGGGATGGCTGACGGCGCTGGCAGTGATTGTCGGGTTCGTGGCGCTGCTGTTCGCGCTCGCAACGGGCGGACGCCGCAGGCTTCGGGTGCAGGCGAGGGATCCGGAGTCGCTCCGCGCCTGGCGCGTCGTCGGCGTGGCGTGGGGGATCGTCCTGCTGGTCTTCGCCCTGCGCACGTACCTGAGCCGCTTCGATCTCCTGTTCTCCGAGCACACGATCTTCACGGGCGTCAGCTACACCGACGCCCACGTCACGCGGTACGGCCTGCTGATCGTGGCGATTGCGCTCGCGGCCGGGGCGGTGATGTCGTTCGCCAACGCCATGACATCGGCGCGCATCCGATGGTTCATCGCGTCGGCCGTGCCCGCCTTCGTTTGTTTCTTCGGAACCAGCATCGTTGCCGCGTACGTCAGCGCGTTCATCGTCAAGCCGAACGAGCTCGTACGCGAGCGTCCGTTCATCACGCACAACATCGAGCTGACGCAGCGGGCCTACGGCCTCGACCGGCTTTCGCAGCGCGCGTTTCCTGCCGAGGCGGGGCTCGATGCCGAAGATGCCGCCCGCAACACGGCGACGCTCGAGAGCATCCGCCTGTGGGACTGGCGCTCGCTCCAGGACACGCTGCGCCAGATCCAGGAGATCCGCACGTATTACGATTTTCCCGACATCGACATCGATCGATACTCAATCGACGGCACGGTCCGCCAGATGATGCTCGCGGCCCGCGAACTGAGCGTGGCGAAGCTGCCGGTGAGCAGCCGGAACTGGATCAACGAGAAGTTGATCTACACGCACGGCTACGGCGTGACGATGAACCCGGTGAACGGTTTCACGCCCGAGGGGCTGCCGGCGCTCGTCCTGAGCAACATGCCCGTCCAGAGCACCGTGGCGAGCCTGAAGGTGATCCGCCCGGAGATCTATTTCGGAGAGCTGACGAGGACGGACGTCTACGTCAAGACGCGCCAGAAAGAGTTCAACTATCCGCAGGGGCAGACCAACAGCCTCACATCCTACGAGGGGAACGGCGGCATCGTGCTCGGCAACTGGCTGCGCCGGCTCGCGATCGCCATCGACCGCGGCGACCTCGCGAAGCTTCCGTTCAGCGACGACGTCACGCCCGAGAGCCGGCTGCTGATGCGCAGGACGATTCACGAGCGCGTCGCGGCGCTTGCTCCCTTCCTCACCTTCGACTCCGATCCGTACATCGTCATCGACGATGCCGGACGGCTGTTCTGGATGATGGACGCGTTCACGACGTCGGACGCGTATCCGTACTCGCGCGGCTATCAGATCGAGACCACCGCGGTGAACTACATCCGGAACAGCGTGAAGGTCGTCGTCGATGCGTATAACGGCACGACCACCTTCTACGTGTTCGACGCGGAGGATCCGATCATCGCTGCGTACCGGAAAATTTTTCCGGCCCTCTTCAGGGACGTTTCAGCGATGCCGGCGGATCTCCGGAAGCACGTGCGCTACCCGGAGCTGCTCCTCACGCTCCAGGCGGAGGTGTACGCGCTGTACCACATGACGGACCCGGAGGTGTTCTACAACCGCGAGGACCTGTGGGCGGTCGCAACCGAAGTCGTCATGAACGAGCAGCGTGAGCAGGCCACGCAAACGATGGAGCCGAATTTCGTGCAGATGGCGCTGCCCGGGGAGCAGCGGACCGAGTTCGTCGAGATGCTGCCGTTCACGCCCGCCAATCGGAACAACCTGATTGGCTGGATCGCCGGCCGCAGCGACGATCCGAATTACGGCGAGATCGTCGTCTACGACTTCCCGAAGACGAAGCTCGTCGACGGCCCGCTGCAGGTCGAGGCGCGGATCGATCAGAACGCGCAGCTCTCGGGGCAGTTGTCGCTCTGGAACCAGCAGGGTTCGCGCGTCCGGCGCGGCGCGCTGCTCGTCATCCCGATCGGGCGCTCGCTCCTGTACGCGCAGGCCATCTACCTGCAGGCCGTGCGGAGCCCGATGCCTGAACTGCGGCTCGTCGTTCTCGCGCTGCAGGATCGACTTGCGTACGGGCCGACGTTCGATGCGGCGCTGCACGGGTTGTTCGGCGAGCCCGCCGCTGCGACGACGGCGCCGGCGCCCTCAGCGGCGAGCGCAACAGCGTCACAGCAGCCGCCGGCGGACATCGACGCGCTGATCGCGTCCGCGGCCGCCGACCTCGCGGACTATCAGCGTCTGACGGCAGAAGGGAAGCTGGGTGAAGCAGGGCGGAAGCTCGAGCACCTGAAGCAGATGCTCGAGCAATTGAGCAAGCGGCGGCGATAAAGGCGTACGTGACAAAGCCGGCCGGGATGGCTCCCGGCCGGCTCGATCGCAATCGCCAATCGGCGATCCAATCGTCGATCGTCAATTGCCAATCGCCAATGCAATCGGCAATCTGCAATCGGCAGTCTGCACTCAGTACATTCCACCCATCCCGCCGGGGCCGCCCGGTGACGCTGCTTCCTTCTTATCCTCGGGGATCTCGGAGACGAGCGCCTCGGTCGTGAGCAGGAGCGACGCGATCGACGAGGCATTCTGGAGCGCCGTGCGCACGACCTTCACCGGGTCGATGACGCCCGCCGAGACCAGGTTCTCGTACTTGTCGCTGCCGGCGTTGTAGCCCTCATCGCCCTTCGCGTCCTTCACGCGGGACACGACGATGGAGCCTTCCTGGCCCGCGTTGGTCGCGATCCAGCGCAGCGGCTCTTCGATCGCCTTGCGGATGATGTCCACGCCGACCTTCTGATCGCCATCGAGCTTCAGGCTCTCGAGCGCCTTGCTCGCGCGGATCAGCGCAACGCCGCCGCCGGGGACGATCCCCTCTTCGACGGCCGCTTTCGTTGCGTGCATGGCGTCTTCGACGCGCGCCTTCTTCTCCTTCATCTCGGTTTCGGTGGCCGCACCGACCTTGATGACGGCGACGCCGCCCACGAGCTTCGCGAGCCGCTCCTGCAGCTTCTCGCGGTCGTAGTCCGAGGTGGTCTCCTCGACCTGGGTGCGGATCTGCTTCACGCGGCCCTCGATCGCGTTCTGGCTGCCCGAGCCTTCGACGATCGTGGTGTTGTCCTTGTCGATTGTGACCTTCTTCGCCTTGCCGAGATCGTCGAGCTTGATGTTCTCGAGCTTGATCCCGAGGTCCTCCGTGATCGCGCGGCCGCCCGTGAGGATCGCGATGTCCTCGAGCATGGCCTTGCGGCGGTCACCGAAGCCCGGCGCCTTCACGGCCGCCGCCTGCAGCGTGCCTCGCAGCTTGTTCACGACGAGCGTCGCGAGCGCCTCGCCGTCGACGTCCTCGGCGATGATCACCAGCGGACGGCCCGCGCGCGCCACCTGCTCGAGCAGCGGCAGCAGGTCCTTCATCGAGCTGATCTTCTTCTCGTGGATCAGGATGACGGGATTCTCGAGCACGACTTCCATGCGCTCCGGGTCGGTCACGAAGTAGGGCGACAGGTAGCCGCGATCGAACTGCATGCCTTCGACCACTTCGAGCGACGTCTCCATCGACTTGGCTTCCTCGACGGTGATGACGCCATCCTTCCCCACCTTGTCCATCGCTTCCGCGATGATCTTGCCGATCGTCTCGTCGCTGTTGGCGGAGATGGTGCCCACCTGCGCGATCGCCGTGCCGCTCACCGGCTTGGACGCCTTCTTCAGCTCGCCGACGATGACTTCGACCGCCTTCTCCACCCCGCGCTTGACTTCCATCGGGTTCGCGCCCGCGACGACGTTCTTCGCGCCCTCGCGGAAGATCGCCTGCGCCAGCACGGTCGCCGTCGTGGTGCCGTCGCCCGCGATGTCGGACGTCTTGCTCGCGACCTCGCGGACCATCTGCGCGCCCATGTTCTCGAGCGCATCCTTCAGCTCGATCTCCTTGGCCACCGTCACGCCGTCCTTGGTGATGGTGGGGGAGCCGAACTTCTTGTCGAGGACGACGTTGCGTCCCTTGGGGCCGAGCGTGACCTTCACCGCGTTGGCGAGGCTGTTGACGCCGCGCAGGATTGCCTGCCGCGACTCCTCACCGTACACAATCTGCTTTGCCATGTTCCGTTTTCCTCGTTCGATTAATGTGGCGGCGTCTCTGAAGAGGCGCCCTACACCAATTAGCTCGCCAGCACGCCGAGGATCTCTTCCTCGCGCATGATGAGGTATTCCTCGCCGTCCAGCTTGATCTCCTGGCCGGAGTACTTGCCGAAGAGCACGGTGTCGCCTTCCTTGACGTCGAGCGGCGTCACCTTGCCGTCCTTCTCGACCTTGCCCTTGCCGACCGCAATCACCTTGCCCTGCTGCGGCTTTTCCTTGGCCGTGTCGGGAATGATGATCCCGCCGACCTTCTGCTCGCCTTCCTCGAGGCGCTGCACGATCACGCGGTCGTGCAGGGGACGAAACTTCACACGGGTCTGCGTAGCTGTAGCTGCCATAGCGTTCGTCACTCCGTTGAGTGTTGTGTTGAACTTCCCTGGGTAAACCTGGAAATTCGGCTGTAAGAAGACCTGGTGGCCACCGCGGGTTAGCAATCCCGGTGACCGACTGCTAATTCTATTGGAGGCGGTTTCGGGCTGTCAAGCAGTCGCCCCGGGGGACTGCTAAGCCGTTCGCTTGATTCGGTACTCCGAAACCTTTCGCGCGATGGTGTTGCGGTGCAGGCCGAGGATGCCCGCGGCGTCGCCGAGGTTCCCCTTCGTCCGCTGCAGCGCGCGCGAGATGAACATCTTCTCGAACTCGCGCCGCGCATCGTCGTACAGGACGCCCTTGTCGAGCATCTCGGTGACGAGTTTGTCGAGTTGATCGCGCACTTGGGGGGCGTGTCGGCGTTACGCGAGTTCCCGATCGGTCAGGCGGCGGAACGCTTCCACGTATTTGTCGCGCGTGCCCGAGACGACCGCGTCGGGCAGCGACGGGACCGGCGGCTGTTTGTTCCAGCGGATCTCTTCGAGGTAGTCGCGGACGAACTGCTTGTCGAAGCTCGGTTGCCCCTGTCCGGGTTTGTACTGATCGCTCGGCCAGAACCGGGAGGAGTCGGGCGTCAGGACTTCGTCGATCAGCATGACCTCGTCGTCGGGACCAATGAGCCCGAACTCGAATTTGGTGTCCGCGATGATGATCCCTTTCGACTCCGCGTGCTCGCAGCCTCGCCGGTAGATTTCCAGCGTGAGGTCTCTGAGGCGCGTGATGAGATCGCGTCCGACGATCTTCGCGGCCTCGTCTTCGCTGACGTTGAGATCGTGGCCGCTCTCGGCCTTCGTCGCGGGGGTGAAGATCGGCTCGGGCAGCCGATCGGATTCGCGCAGGCCAGCCGGTAGCTTCACACCGCAGACGCTGCCGCTCTCGCGATATTCCTTCCACCCCGACCCCGAGAGATACCCGCGCGCGACGCATTCGATCGGGATCGGCCGCGTCCGCCGGCACAGCATCGACCGTCCGCGCAGGACGTCGGCGTATGGCTTCGCCTCGGCGGGGTACGAACCGACGTCCGTTGTGATGACGTGATGCCGCACGAGATCGCCCATCCGCTCGAACCAGAATGCGGAGAGCTGATTGAGCACCTTTCCTTTGTCCGGAATGCCGGAGCCGAGGACGTAATCGAACGCGGAGATCCGATCCGTCGCGACGATCAGAAGATCGTCGCCGACGGCGTAGATGTCGCGCACCTTGCCGCGGCCGTGCAGGGTGAGATTCGGGAAAGAGGTTTCGAGCAGCGGCGCAGTGGAGATCACAACGGGGCTCCTTGGAGTTCGTGGAGCTTATCAAAAATCAGCACGGAGGATTTGCGCGCTCGTCGATCGACCTCTGTCAAAAGCCCAAACGGGCCGCGAACAGCGCGGATGAACGCGGACGAACGCGGACAACGCGGACAACGCGGACACCGCGGACGACGCGGACGAACGCGGACGACACGAATTCGAAGCGATGCGCGTTCAATTTCCGCGTGCGCGGACCACGACGTCGCCGCGCGTCGCGCGCAGCGTGATCGAGGGCCCTCCGCCGCGCACCGCGCCTTGAGCGTGCTGTTCCCCTTCGCTCTCGGACGGCTTGATGTCGCCATCGTCCACCGTGATACGCCCCTCGTTGGCGGTCGCGTCGAGCGTGTAGCCCGCCGGAGGTGGCGTGACCGTTATCGTCTCGCCGGTGCTGTAGATCGTCAGCGGCGCGGCGGCATCGAGCGCGACGTCCAGTTCGGTATTCGTGACGTCGAGCCGCGCCTCCGTGTGCAGATCGCTGATTCTCAATCGACCGTTCGTCGTCTGCACTCTGAGCGGAGGCTTCAGCGACGCGAGCTTCTCGAGCTGCAGTTCCGTGTTGCGTGCATCGATCTCGATCGGTCCGGCAACGTCGATCATCGTCAGCTCTCCGCCGACGGCCTGAACCGAGACGCTGCCGTGGATGCTGCGCACGGTGCCATGACTGTTGCGCGCGTTCAGCCTGAGTGTGCCCGCGTCGACGATCTCGAGATCGCCCACGGAGTGCGTGATCGACAGCCGGCCCGCGACGCGCGCAAGGCGCGTCTCGCCGCGGGAGCTGCCGACGTCGAGCGACGCGACGTCGGCCACGACGAGCCGCCCGAAGTGCGAATCGAATCGCACGGCCAGGCGCTTGGGGACCTTGACGACGAGCGTGACGTCCGGAACGACCGCATTCCGCGGCATGTCGAGCGAGACGACGGCGGCATCGGCGGCGGCGGAGAGCTTCACGTGCGACGCATCCGCCGCGGCGCGCGCTTCCGACTGGTCGTAGCCGCGGGCCGTGACCGTGAGGTCGGCTGCGATGTCGTCGCGGCTCTCGCCCGTAATCGTGATCGCGCTTCCGCGCATGATGCTGACGCGCAGCTCGCGGACGGAGGCCTCGATGGACAGCGAAGCGTGCGTCTGGGCGGACGCGGACTCGCGGTTGCCGTGCATATGCCGGCGGATATTACGGATGAGTCCGCCGATGCTGAATCCCTGAGACCCGGGCGGCGGCGGCGGCGCCGTTACGTGGTAGACGGCCACGCCGAGGGCGACGAAGGCGGCCAGAAGCACTAACTCGCGTTTTCCCATAGACTTGGCGGCACGTCTGTAGTAGAGTTCTCAGGTTCGACGCCTGGCCCGTCCAGGGCCCGACAACTGGCCAACCGGATTCTAATCCCGACTGCAGCGCTGATGCGGTCCCGACTTCGTGCGATTCTCGTACTCGCCCTCACCATCGGGCTGCTCGCCTATTTCCTCCGCAACGCGGATATGGCGGGCGTCTGGGCGGAGACGAAGCACGCCGATCCGCTGCTGCTCCTGCTCGGGATTTCCACCACCGGAGCGGCGTACGTGCTCCGCGCGTACCGGTGGCAGTACCTGCTCGCCCCAATCGGCCCCACACGATTCTCGACAGCCTTCGAGACGACCGTCATCGGCTTTGCCGCCAGCTTCCTGCTGCCGGCGCGCGCCGGGGAAGTCCTGCGGCCCTATCTGCTCGCGCGGCGCGAGCAGCTCCCTGCAACGGCTGCGTTTGCGACCATCATTCTGGAGCGCGTCCTCGATCTCCTGACGGTCCTGTTGCTGTTCGGCGTCTTCGTCGTGTGGGTCCGGCCCGGGAGCCTGGCAGGAGATCCATCGCTGTTCGCGCGGGTGAAGACCGGCGGCGCGCTCGCGGGCGCTGCGTCGGTCGCGGGCCTGGCGGTGTTCTTCGCGCTCGCGGGCCACCCCGAGCGCCTCGGCCGGGCGGCGCTCCAGGTGGAACGCGTGCTGCCGGCCCGCCTGGCGCTGCTCGTGGCGAAGTTCGTCGAAACGTTCGCGCAGGGGCTCGGCGTCATGCGGCAGCCCGCGCGCCTTTTCGTCTCGCTCCTGCTCTCGCTTCCTCTCTGGCTGTCGATTGCCGCGGGAATATGGCTGGCGTCTCTCGCGTTTCATATGACGTTCAGCTACCTCGGATCGTTCCTCGTCATGACGCTGCTCGTGGTGGGGGTGGCGATGCCGACGCCGGGGGCGGTCGGCGGCTTTCATACGATGTACAAGTTCGCCGTCACGACATTCTTCGGCGTTCCCAACGATCGCGCGGTCGGCGCGGCGATCGTGCTGCACGCGGCGTCGTTCGTGCCCGTGACGCTGCTCGGCCTGGCGTTCATGGCCCGGGAAGGATTGAGTTTCGGACGCATGCGCGAGCTGGCGTCGGAAGAAACGGCGGGTTGACGCGATGAAGTGTCCCTTCTGCGGCCATCTCGGCGACAAGGTCGTCGACTCGCGCGAGAGCAAGGAAGGAGAGGTCATTCGCCGGCGGCGCGAGTGCCTGGAGTGCGGCCGCCGGTTCACGAGCTACGAACGGATCGACGAGATCCCGTATATGGTCGTGAAGAAGGACGGCAGCCGCGAGCGGTTCGATCGGCAGAAGCTCATCAACGGACTGCTCAAAGCGTGCGAGAAGCGCCCCGTCAGCGTGGCCTCGCTCGAAAAGGTCGCAGACCGCGTAGAATCATCGCTGCAGGATCGGCTGGAGAAAGAGATCACCACGGAAGAGATCGGCGCGTTCGTGATGAACGAGCTGCGCCGGCTCGACAAGGTGGCTTACGTGCGCTTCGCCTCGGTGTACCGGCACTTCCGGGACATCAACGAGTTCATGACGGAACTCAAAGACCTGCTGAACGCGAAGGAATGAGACGCTCTCTCCTGCTCCCGATCGTCCTCGCGCTCGCCGGCGCCGCCACGGCGCTCGCTGCGGGCCAGACGATCCAGGTGATGCCCGTTGCGCGGGAGGGCAGGGTCTACGTCTCGTTCCGGCTCTCCGACGGGTTCACCGATGAGGTGGCGGATGCGATCCACAGCGGCCTCACCCTCACGTTCAACTACGACGTCGATCTGAAACGCAGCGCCGCCGTGTGGTTCGACCGGACGATCGCGTCGGCGACGGTGTCCGCGAGCGTGAAGTACGACACGCTCACCCGCAAGTACAGCGTCACGCGCGCATACGACGGCCGCATCGAGAGCGCCGACACGACGGGGAACGAAGACGCGGTCCGCGGCTGGCTGACGAACTTCGATCGCCTGCCGCTCTTTTCGACGGCCGGTCTGGAAGCCAACGCCGAGTACTATCTGCGCGTGCGGGCGCGAACCAGCCCGCGCACCGTGCTCTTCTTCTGGCCCTGGGACCGGCACGACGTGGCCGGCATGACGAAGTTCACCTTCATTCCTTGAGAAGGGGGGCCGGGGTTCCGGCACGTCCGCGGTGAGCACTGTCCGCACGTTCGAAGGTCGCCCGAACCTTCCGCCCCGGCGCGTTCCGCCGGCTCCGGCGACGCCTGAACGGCGGCCGTTCCGCGACAACCCTCGCCTCATCCTTGCCGGCATCGTCCTGCTGCTCGTGAGCCTGATCGCGATGATCACGCTCGCGGATCGATCCACGCAGATCAATCCGGACTTCCTCACCGAGGTGGTGCTGTACGCGCTTTCGATCGCGGATGCGACGATGCTGCTCGCGCTCGCGTTCGTGCTCGCGCGCAATCTCGTCAAGCTCGCGGTGGAGCGGCGGCGCGGCCTGCCGTTTTCGCGGTTCCGTCTGAAGCTGGTTGGCGCGCTGCTCGGCCTGACGATCGTGCCGTCGGTCCTCGTGCTCCTCGTGGGGAGTGAGCTGATTCGCAAGACGACCGACCGCTGGTTCAGCATTCCCGTTTCCGAGGTGCTCACCTCCTCGAACGCGATCGCCGGGGCGTTCTATCGCGAGCGCGAAGCGGCGGTTGCCGGCCAGGCGGCGCGGCTTGCGGGCGCGCTGCCGGCGCGGGCGGTTGCCGCGGGCGACGTGAATGCGCTGAAGGCGATTGCGGCGGCGCCGGTGACCGACGGCCGAGTCGGCATGGTGGAGATCTACCGCCTGCAGCCGGGCACCGGTCCGCGGCCCGAGGTCATACCCGTTTTTGCGCTGCAGTCGCCGACGCTTCCGCCGGGGCACGTGCGCGCGTCCGCCGATCGACTTGCGGCGCGCGTCGTGGCCGGCAGTGCGGAAACGCGAGTACACGAGCCGCTGGAAGCGGGCGGGGAACTCGTGCGTGCGGCGTCGTTGGCGCGCGATCCATCCGGCAACGCCGTGGGCGTCGTCATCGCCAGCGACTTTCTTCCGGTGGATCTCGCGCGGCACGCGCACCGGATTGCGTCGGCGTTCGAGGACTACAGCCAGTTGCGCGTGCTGAAGCGTCCGCTGGAAGGCGTGTACCTGTCGCTGTTCCTCATGATGACCCTGCTGATCCTCGTGAGCGCGACGTGGCTGGGCCTGTATCTCGCGAAGCGCATCACGCGTCCCGTGCACATGCTCGCGGAAGGGGCGCGCGAGATTGGCGCCGGCCATCTCGATCATCGCATCGAGCCCGAGACCCGCGACGAATTCGGATCGCTGGTGGAGGCGTTCAACGCGATGGCCGGGGAGCTGGCGACGAGCCAGCGCCGGCTGGAACGCTCGCGCAGAGACCTGGAGCAGAAGAACTCGGAGCTGGACGAGCGCCGGCGATACATCGAAACCGTGCTCGAGCGGATTGCGACGGGCGTGATTTCAATCGCCGCCGATGGCCGGGTGAGCACGATCAACGCTGCCGCCTGCCGGCTGCTCAGCGTCGACCAGACGATCGTGGGAGCGCCTGCCGATCAGGTGTTCGCCCGCGAGGATCTGCAGCCGCTCGCGGCGCTCGCCGCCTCCGTCAGCTCGGGTTCGCCGAAGCCCGCGGGCCAGGAGATCGCGCTCGCGCGCGATGGCCGGGAGATTCACCTGGCCGCTGCTGCGACGGCGCTGCACAGCGGAGGCGCACACGAAGGTACGGTTCTCGTCTTCGACGATGTCACGCCGCTGGTGAGGACGCAGCGAGTGGCGGCGTGGCGGGACGTCGCTCGCCGGCTCGCGCACGAGATCAAGAATCCTCTGACGCCGATCCAGTTGTGCGCCGAACGGATGCGGCGCCACTTCGGCGGGGCGCCGCCGCCCGTGAAGGATCTCGTCGATGAATGTACGGCGACGATCGTCGGGGAAGTCGAATCGCTGAAGGCGCTGGTGGACGAGTTCGCGCAATTCGCGCGGATGCCCGCGCCGAAGGCCGTTCCCTCGAACCTGAAAGCCGTGCTCACGGATACGCTTGGCCTCTACAACGGACTGTTCACGCACATCACGCTCGATCAACGCTTCGGCCCGGGCCTGCCTCCCGTTCGGCTCGACGTGGAGCAGATCCGGCGCGTGATCATCAACCTCGTCGACAACGCGATCGAGGCGCTGGGCGGCATGCAGGCCGCTGCGCGCGCCGACGCCGAGCCGCCGTGCATCACGATCGAGACGCTGCACGATGCCCGGAATGCCGTCGCGCGAATCGCCATCGCCGACAACGGCCCGGGCGTGCCCGCCGCCGATCGCGAGAAGCTGTTCATGCCGTACTACTCGACCAAGGGACGCGGAAGCGGCCTCGGGCTCGCGATCGTACGCCGCATCGTGGCCGAGCACGGCGGCTCCATCGAGGTCGGCGACAACGCGCCGCACGGCAGCCGCTTCGTCATCGAATTGCCCTGCTGATTATGAAGGCCACCATCCTCATCGTCGACGACGAGGCCGGGGTCAGGGCGGCCCTGAGCGGCGTGCTGCGCGACGAAGGGTATACCGTGGACGCGGTGGACTCCGGAGAAGCCTGTCTCGACCGCGTGACGCGTGCGCCGTACGACGTCATCGTGCTCGACATCTGGCTGCCGGGCATGGATGGCCTGACGACGCTGTCGCGCCTGCGCGAACGCCGGGTGGACGCGCCGGTCGTGATGATCTCGGGGCACGGGAACATCGAATCCGCCGTGCGCGCCATCAAGATGGGCGCATACGATTTCGTCGAGAAGCCGTTGTCGCTCGAGAAGACGGTCCTCGTGGTCTCGAACGCGCTGCGGCAGCATCAGCTCGAGGCCGAGAACCGCGCGCTCCGGGCGACGGTCGATCGGCGCCTCGCGATCATCGGCGAGAGCTACGTGATGGGGCAGCTTCGCGAGCAGATCGCGATGGCGGCCCCGACGAACGGCCGCGTGTTGATTTACGGCGAGAACGGCACGGGCAAGGAACTGGTGGCCCGCACCATTCACACGCTGAGCCGGCGGCGGTCCGGCCCGTTCGTCGAGGTGAACTGCGCCGCGATTCCCGAGGAGCTGATCGAGAGCGAGCTGTTCGGCCACATGAAGGGCGCGTTCACGGGCGCCACCGCCGATCGCCGCGGCAAGTTCGAGACCGCGGATGGTGGAACGCTGTTTCTCGACGAGATCGGCGACATGAGCCTGAAGACGCAGGCTAAGGTACTGCGCGCACTGCAGGAGCAGGTCGTCGAGCCGGTGGGCGGCACGAGCAGCGTGAAAGTCGACGTCCGCGTGATTGCGGCGACGAACAAGGATCTGCCCAACGAGATTCGCGGCGGCCGCTTCCGCGAGGACCTCTATTTCCGCCTGAACGTCATTCCGATCTTCGTGCCGCCGCTGCGGGATCGCGACGCCGACATCCCGCTCCTGGCCGAGCACTTCATGACGGAGTTCGCGCGCGAGTACGGGCGCCGCCCCAAGCGTCTCGACCCGGGCGCCGCAACGGGCCTGCGCAGCTATCGCTGGCCCGGCAACGTCCGCGAGCTGCGGAACACGATCGAGCGGCTGATGATCATGGTGCCGGGCGACACGATTGCGCTTGGCGATCTGGCGTTTCTCGACGGCGCGTCCGTGGCCGCCGCGAATGAGCCCGCCGGGCCGCCGCTGCCGCTTCACGAGGCGCGAGACCGGTTCGAGCGCGACTACATCCTGCGCGCGCTCGCCGCGCAGAACGGCAACATCTCGCGCACCGCCGACGCGCTCGGCGTCGAGCGGAGCAACTTGTACAGGAAGATGCGCGCGTTCGGGATCGCGCCGGCACGGAGAGAAGAAGAGGCTGTTTAACCTCCTCGGCGTCAGTCCCCCTTCAACTTGTTCTCCAGAATCTGCTCCGCGCCGAAGCGTTCGAGCTGCAGGTAGAACTCGGCGGCGTCGACGAGCGCGGCGGACGGCACGAGCCCTACGATCTCGCTCTCGAGCACGCGTACGCCGTATCGGGCCGCTTCGCGCTTCACCACCTCGAACACGCGGAAGATCGGCGTCCTCTCGAAATTCGTCAGGTTCATCGAGACCTGGACGATGCCCCGGTCGTCGAGCTTGAATCCTGCCGCCTTGACGTATCGGAAGCCGCCGCTGCTGTGGCGGATCCCCGCCGCGATCTTCTTCGCCACGTCGAGCCGATCGGTGTCGAGATTGATGTTGTAGGCGATGAGCGGCATCCGCGCGCCGATGACGGACGCGCCCGCCGACGGATGCGGACGATGCGGGCCGAAGTCCGGGACCCACCCCTCGGTCCGCATCTTCGCTTCGAGTCCCTCGAACTCGCCGCGCCGGATGTCTTCGAGGTTCCTGCGGGCGGGGTTAGCCGCGGCCTCCTCGTACAAGTACACGGGCACGTCGAAACGCGCCGCGACCTCCTGCGCCACCTCGTTGGCGAGCGCGACGCACGCGTCCATCGTGATCCCTTCGATGGGAACGAACGGCACGACGTCGACCGCGCCAAGACGTGGGTGCTCTCCCGTGTGCGTTCGCAGATCGATGCCGTCGACCGCGCGTTCGAACAACGCGAGGACGGCCTCCTTCAGCGGCGCACGGTCACCCACGAGCGTGAAGACGGAGCGGTTGTGCGAGGGATCCGAGGAGTAGTCGAGCAGGCGGACGCCCGGGACGGCGCGGATCGCCGACGCCATCGACTCGATCAGATCCGTTCGGCGGCCTTCGCTGACGTTGGGAATGCATTCGATGATGGCCATGGTCAATGACGAACGACGAAAGGCGAACGACGAATGGTCAACGACGAAAGGCGAATGACGAACGACGGATGGTGTCGAACGACCAATCGGGAGACTGACGGGCTGAATGACTGTAGCAGCTTACAGATTCATCCGTACCACGGCAGCGACAACCTGTATAATCGTCCGACCCGTCCATGCCCGATCCGGTGCGCCACGACGAGGATGCTGCCGCGTCCGACACGGGCCGCGAAACGCAGATCGAGGAACTGCTGCTCGCCGGACTCGATCATTACTTCAACGGACAACATGAGCTCGCCATCAACGTCTGGACGCGCGTGCTGTTCCTCGATCGCAGCCACCCGCGCGCGCGCGCGTACATCGAGCGCGCGCGCGGCGCGATTGCCGAGCGGCAGCGCGAAGGGGAAGAGCTGCTCCAGACGGGCGCCGCGGCCTTCGAGCGGGGCGATGCCGTCCGCGCACGCCGGCTGCTGAATTCGGCCGTCGAACGCGGAGCGTCGCCTGACGAGGCGCTGGCGCTCCTCGATCGCCTGGATCGTCTGGCGCCGGCCGACGCCGATGAGCCGCGCGCGGGACGGCGCGCCGGGCGGCGCGCGCGTGCGCACGCCGAGCCGGGCAGGACGCGGGCGCTCACGCTCCTGCTCGTGCTCGCGGCCGGCCTTGCCGGCGGCGTCTTCGCGATGATCTACTGGAACACCAGCGGAGAACGCTGGACGCCGGCACGCGCCGCGGCTCCGGGCGCCGCGGCAAAGCCGCAGGACTCGCCGCTGCCCGTCCCCGCCGCCGCTGACGTCGCGATGTCGCGCGGCCGGGCGCTCTACGCGAAGGGACGCCTCCGCGAGGCGCTCGCGGTGCTCGACACGGTGCGCCCCGGCGATCCGCGCCGCGCGCAGGCAGACGCGCTCGAGACGGAAATTCAGCATCGGCTGCTACAGGCTGCGCGAGCCGCGGGCCCTCTTCAAGGCCCTCGTCCTCCTACACGATGAGATGCCCGAAATGCCAGTACATCAGCTTCGACAGCGGTGATCGCTGCCGCAACTGCGGCTACGATTTTTCGCTGAACGACGCGCCCGAGACGCAGGATCTGGCGATCAAGAACGGCACGGAGCCGATCGGGCCGCTCGCCGATTTCGCGCTGCAGACGCCGCGCGATCGGCTGGCCGACGGGTTTTCCACGGAAGACCCCGAGGCGCGCCTGCCGCTCTTCACGGATCAATCCTCGTCCGACGCACCCCTCGTGACGCCGAGCGCGACGCCGCGCGCGCCGCTTGCCGTGCGGCGCGCAACGATCGCGCCGCCGAAACCCAGGCCGCGCCGCGACGGCGCGCCGGCCGCGCAATCAGTCGAGCCCCGCCTGGCGCTCGAGACCGCCGAGATCCCCATCGTGCGCGAGCGGAAACCGCCGCCGTCCGTGCCGGCCCGCGCGAGCGAGGCGGTGCTCGCCGCCCCGATCTTCCGGCGGCTTGCGGGCGGGCTGATCGATCTCTCGATCATCGCGGGGATCGATTTCGGCGTGCTGTACTTCACCCTCGAGATCTGCGGCCTGACGTTCGCGCAGATCACGATGCTGCCGCTTGCGCCGCTCGTCGCATTTCTCCTGCTCCTGAACGGCGGATATCTCGCGGCGTTCGTCGCCGCGGGTGGGCAGACGATCGGGAAGATGGCAACCGGTCTCCGCGTCATTCCGGGCGATCCAGGCGCGCACGTCGCTGAGCGCGTGCCGTTCGGCCATGCAATCGTGCGTGCGGCCGCCTACTTCGTGTCGGCGCTTCCCGCCGGCCTCGGGTTCGTCCCCGCGCTCTTCGGCGCCGAGCGTCGTGCGCTGCACGATCGCCTCGCCGACACCCGCGTCGTCAAAGCGTGACTCGGCTCGCCGTCTTCCTGGCAACCGCCGCCTACGTCGGCTATGCACCGGTTGCGCCCGGGACGTTTGGATCGGCAGCCGGCCTCGTCGTGTACCTGCTCGTGTGGTTCACGAAATCGCGGCTGCTCGAAGCGGGGCTCATCGCGGCGATCTTCGCCATCGGGATCTGGTCCGCGACGCACGCCGAGCGGTATTTTGGAGGGGTCGATCCGGGACCCGTCGTGATCGATGAAGTGTTGGGCATGCTCGTGACGCTGGCGTTCATTCCCGTCGGCGTATCCGGTGCGCTGGCGGGCTTCGTCATCTTCCGGATCTTCGACGTACTGAAGCCCTGGCCGGCGAACCGCCTCGAGAACCTGCACAGCGGCGCCGGCATCATTGCGGACGATGCGATGGCGGGTGTGTACGCGAATTTCTGTCTGCGCCTGCTGATCTGGCTCGCGCCAGCGTGGATCCACTGAGTGGCCGGCGACCGGATTCTCCGAACGGCGCAGGTGATTGCGGTCGGGTCCGAGCTGCTCGGATGGACCCGGGTCGATACGGACTCTTTGTACCTGGCAGAGAAGCTGTGGGGCCTCGGGATCGAACTGCGCTCGAAGTCGGTCGTCGGCGACGACCGCGCCGATCTCGCCTCCGCCCTTCGCGAAGCCCTCGGGCGCGCGGATCTCGTCGTCGTGACGGGCGGGCTCGGTCCCACCGACGACGACCTGACGCGCGACGTGGTCGCTGATGTTCTGCAGCTTCCGCTGCAGGTCGACGAGGCGATCGTCGCGGCCATCGGGAAGCGCTTCGCACGGCGCGGCCTGCGAATGCCGGACGTGAACCGGCGTCAGGCGCAGGTCCCGCGAGGAGCGGCCGTGCTGCCGAACGCGAACGGCACCGCACCCGGGCTCTTCATCGAGTACGTGCATGCCGGCGAGCCGCGCGTGATCGTGCTGCTGCCCGGGCCGCCGCGCGAACTGCAGCCGATGTTCGAGGCGCTCTGCGACAGCGCGCTGGCCGCACGCACCGGGGGGGAGAAGCTGTACCGGACGTCGTTGTTCGTGACGGGCCGTTCCGAGTCCCACGTCGAAGAGGCGGTACAGCCGATCTACTCGCGCTGGCGGGATGCCGCGCGGCCGATCACGACGACGATTCTTGCGGCGCCCGGACAGATCGAGCTCCACCTCACGCTTCGCGAAACGGATCCGGCGCGTGCGCATGCGGTCCTCGGGCGAGCGTCCGCCGATCTGGAGCGCGCGCTCGGGAGCGATGTGTTCAGCGTCGACGGCCGGCACATGGAGGAGGTCGTCGGCGAACAGCTCCGGCTACGGAACTACACGTTCGCGGCGGCGGAGTCGTGCACGGGAGGGCTGCTCACGTCGCGCCTCACCGACG
>JBKPTE010000129.1:0-39321 GCA_046735335.1 Acidobacteriota bacterium
CATCAGCGTGCCCTTCCAGATTGCTGGCTTCCTCACAGGTCCGCTGGCCGGATATCAAGCGGTGCCGGCGATCGGGCTGCCGGCGCTCGTATTTGCACCGGTGTTCGCATTGTGGCTGCTCATCAAAGGCGTCGCCACCCCCGCGCGCGGGGAGACGCGATGACCATCGGCATCGTCGACGACACGCGGCGGACGGCAGCGCGCGTGGTAGGAGCCGCTTATGTATGCGCGCTTGTTCCGGCAGTCTTTGCGGAGTTCTACGTCCGTGGCCAGCTCGTCGTCTCCGGCGATACCGCGCAAACGGCGCTGAACATCGTCGCGCACGAGCGTCTCTTTCGTTTGGGCATCGCCGCCAATCTCGCCGTCTTCGCGATCGACATCGTCCTCATCACCGCTCTTTATGTGGTCCTCAAGCCGATCAACCGGAGCCTCGCTCTGGTGGCCCTGGCCTGGGGGCTGATCGAGACGGCAATCCTGGTCGTCGTGACACTGAGCGACTTCAACGTTCTGCGAATCCTTAGCGGCGTTGAGTACATGAAGACATTCGAAGCGGATCGATTGCAGGCGCTGGCCAGGCTGTCGATCAGCGCGCACGGGGATGCGTATAACGTCGGCCTGATATTCGCCGGACTCCGCAGTACCACCTTCTGCTATCTGTGGTTCAAGTCCAGATTCATTCCGAGAACGCTGGCCGGCTGGGGAATGCTCGCGTCCTTTCTGATGGGAGCGTGCGCATTCGCGTTCGTCATTTTTCCAGAGCTGCTCAGGGTTATCCCCATCGGGATTTACGGCGGTCCCATCTTTCTTTTCGAACTGACAATGGGCATCTGGCTTGTATTCAAGGGACTGCCACGGTCGGTGCGATAGATCTTGGGAACTCCATCTCCTCACCCATTCGCGGATGTTCGAGTCGTGCATCGGCCATGGCTTCAGGCTTCTTCGGCGTCAGCCCGCGCACAGCACCCTACATCCGACGATCCCGTGATCAACGTGTAGTCGGACGCGCCACAAGAATCGCCTCAAGCAACACAACTCGCGCACGGACGCCGTCCGGCCGGGAGGCAGGGCGATTGCCGATCTCGTGCGACGGGCGCGATGAAACCCCGCCGATGTTTGAAGACGGGGAGTTTCGGAGACTTCCTGCGACTGAAATCAGCGGGCGCAGCCTACGACCCGCCCAGATTACGCCGGTCCTCGATTTCTTTGAACAAGTCATTTTTCTGGCGCAATCCGTCGCGCCTCTATCTAAGCTCGGACGGCAAGGCAATAGATCCTCTGCAGGGCCGCAGGGTCGATTGACTTGGGCTCCGGCTCCGGAAACCCCAGAGCGGCGGCGGACACCACTCCCCAAACGGCGACCTGGCGATGGGAGCTCGAGAAAGCGGATCTGCTCAGGCGGTTCTCCACGTCCTGCGCAACGACTGCCAACAAATCAGCGCACAGCCGAGCGAGAGGAACGCTTCGTGGATGTCGGCCCGCTTGTCGTAGCGGACACGGAGTCGGCGAAACTGATTGAGCCAGGCAGATGTCCGCTCGACGACCCAGCGCCAAGTTCCCAAACCGCTGCCGTGCTTGGTGCGGCGCATCGCCAACAGCAGCAGGACGCCGCGAGTTCGTAACCCGGATCGGATTGCCTCTGCATCGTAGCCGCGGTCTCCCACCACACAATCTGGACGACGCCGCGGCCGTCCCCGCTCGCCCTGGAGTGGAAGAATCGCATCCACCAGCGCCAGTGCCTCCTGCGAGTCGTTTCGCTTGGCGCCCGTCAGGCGAACCGCGAGCGGCACGCCTCGCCCGTCGCAGATCAGGTGACGCTTGCTCCCGCGCTTGCCCCGATCAGTGGGATTTGGACCGGTCTGGTCACCTCCGTAGACCGCGCGAATGGAAGAACTGTCCACGACCGCCCGCGACCAATCAATCTGGTCGGCGCGTGCGAGCCAGTCCAGCAGCGCAAAGTGCATCAGATCCCAAACGCCCGCCCGTTGCCAATCGCGCAGGCGCCGCCAGCACGTCATTCCCGATCCGCACCCGAGTTCCTGCGGGAGCATCTGCCAGGGAATGCCGCTGCGAAGGACGAAGACGATGCCCGTCAGGCACGCGCGATCCGAGACGCGTGGTCGGCCACCTTGTGGCCGTCGTGGAAGAATCGGCAAGAAGGGTTCGACAAGATCCCACAACCGATCTGGAAGCAACGCCGCCGCCATACGCCGTTCACGCTACTTCGGCGACGACGATCAGGTTCGGGAGGTTTTGTTACGTCTACTTAGAACCTTAGAACCTTAGAACCTTAGAACCTTAGAACCATCAGTGGGCGTGGTCGATCGGAAACGGCTGTCCCGACCACGCCCGCACCGACGTCCACGGCTCTGCCGGCGTCGACCAGAACGGGTCGGACGCCGGCAGGCCGAGCGGCAGCAGCCCCACCGAACAGAGATAGAGACTCCCCGTCGAAATATACGTTTCGCCGACGCCCGGCTGGTGACCGCAGAACCCGATCCGCAGCCAGCCGTCGGCGTCGAACGTGCCCGGCGCCTCGATCGAGCGGCGGATGATCGCGGTCAGCGCCCCGCGCACCTGCGCGGGAACGACGCCGTCAGGGAGCGCTCGCCGCAGGGCCATCAGCGCGAGCAGATGAAACGCGCCGAAGCGATAGGCGAGCGACCGGCCGATCGCCGGGAACGATCCGTCCGGCGCGATCAGGCGCTCCTGGATCGCCGCGTAGCGAACCGCGCGCTCGCGGACGCGCGGGATCATGTCCTTCCACGCCTGGTTCTCGTCGGCGCACGTCTCGAGGACCTCGATCAGCATCGGGTGGATCACGAAGCTGTTGTAGTAGTCCCAATGGAAATCGGCGCCGTCGCCATAGATGCCGTCGCCCTTGTACCACTGCTCGTGCTGGCGGACGGCGTAGTCGACGCGCAGCCGATCCCAGTGGGCGCCGAGGCGCAGCAGCGCCGTTTCGACGGTCGCGGTGAACAGCAGCCAGTTGTTGTAGTTCGGGATGATGACGCGCGTGGATTCGAGCGCGGCGACGAGATGGCGTTTGGTCGTGGCGTCCAATGCGCCCAGCAGCGCCTTCGGCGCGCGCAGCAGCGCCTCGCCGAGAAACGCCGCGTCGACCAGCGGCTGGCGATCACGCGTGAAGTTGAGGAAATCGGGCGAGGCCGGGTCAACGGCCCGAGCGATCGCCTGCTGCGCGAGCGACGCGTAGCGCGCCCGCTCGCGCCCTTCGGCGGTTTCGTCGGCGCCAAGTTCCAGCCACGGCGCCATGCCCGCGAGGAGCCGGCCGATGGCTTCGAGGTGCGTCACCGATCGCCGATCCGCGCCGGGCGCCTGCTCGACGGGCATCTTCGCCTTCAGCGTGCCCGCGGCAAGGTTCGAGAGCACGGGTTCGGCCAGCCGCCGCATCACGCTGACCCAATAGGCCCGATCGCTCTCAACTACCGCTGAACGTTGCTCTCCCGAACCGACGCTCGCCGCCATCGCTACTACTCCTCCGCTTGTCTTGAGAAAGTCGCGCCGAGTGACTTTGTGTGCGGCCACTGTCAAAGACGAATTACGAATGGCGAACGACGAATGACGACGACGAATGGCGAATGACAACGATGAATGACGAATGACGAAGGATTCCTTATCTCCTGTGAATCGTGACAACGAAGCCGCCGCGCCCGCGGACGGGGATCGTCAAGTGGTCCTTCGACGTCACGCCGCGTGCCTCCGTCTCGAACGTCCGATCGCTCGCGCCGTCGCGGATGATCGCGGCGGTCCATTCGCCGGCGCCGAGGAAGTCGAGCGGCACCGTTGCCGTCGACGCGTCAGCCTGGCCGCTCAGTCCGCCGATGTACCACACGTCACCGGCGCGGCGTGCGATCACGACGGTGCGTCCTGGTTCTCCGGAAACCGCTCGCGTCTCGTCCCACGCGACCGGCACGGCGCGCAGGAACTGCCTGGGCGCGTCCGGCAAACCGCGGTACGCCTCCACGCTGTCCGCGAAGTGCTGGACGCCGGCCTCGAAGATCACGGACAGCGCGAGTTCGTGCGCGTACGTCGTCTTGTGCGGGTACTTCGAGTCGCTGAACGTCACCGGCGTGTAGTCCATGGCGCCGACGACGTTGCGCGTGAAAGGGAGAATCGTGTTGTGCACGGGAGAGTTGTCCGCGAAGATCTGCTTCCCTTTGTACTGCTCCGCGCCGAATACCGCTTCCATGCCGATGAGATTCGGAAACTCGCGCTCCCAGCCTCGCGGCAGCGTGCAGCCGTGAAAATCGACGAGGAGGTGGAAGTCGGCCGCGTCGCGCAGCACATCGCGGTACTGCCGGATGCGATCCTGCTTGTCGCTGTGCCAGAAATCGACCTTCACGCCTTTCACGCCCCAGTCGCGCAGCTTCGCGAACTCCGCGCGCCGCACGTCCCTGGTCGTCATCCGATCGCGCGGCTGCTCCGTCACGTCGTTGTGCGGGCCGCCCGAGTTGTACCAGAAGAGCAGGCCGACGTTCTTCGTTTTCGCGTGCGCGACGACGTCCTCGATCGAGCCCGTCTCCATCACGTTCCAGTTCGCGTCGACGAGCGCGTACTCCCATCCCATGTCGGCCGCGAGATCCGTGAACGCGTTCAGCTCCTCGGCGTGTTTCGGGCTGTCGCTCTTCGACCACCAGCTCCACGCGGCCCGTCCGGGTTTCACCCAGCTCCAATCCGTGCCGCTCGCCGGAGCAGGGGAGAGGTCGAGGACGAGATCGGAGTCGACGATCCGCGCGGCCGTCTCGCCGACGATCACAACGCGCCAGGGCAGCGTCCAGGGAAGCGTGGAGACTGGCTCCACCGCGCCGACGCCAAGGCCTTCCTTCGGATCGGGAAAGCGCAGCGCGTACACGTTTCCTGGCGCGTCGGACGCCAGCCGCGACCCGCAGTAGCCGTCATCGAGCGCGGCTTCCGTAATGAGCAGCCACTGATTGCCCGGTGTGCGAAACAGGGCGGGGAAGTCCCAGCCGTCGGGCCTCGGCGCGGACTCGCCTGCTGGGGCTTCCACGTACAGATCCTCGTACGCCGGTCCGAACCTGGCCGGCGCCTGCTGCGGCATGATCCAGCCCGTCGATCGGTCAGGCACGTGGAAGCCCGTCCTCTCCTCGACGACGGTTTTCTGCGCCCCGTCGGTTTCGGGAAAACGGTACCGGAACGCCACCCCGTCGTCGTGGGCCCTCACGATGATCTCGAGGCGGGCACCCGCCGCATTGGCAAACGTCAGCACGCGCTCGCGGCCGTTCACGACGTGCTCGCGGCGTTTGCCGTGCAGCGTCTCGTATCGTTCGTCAATCGTGCGCGGTTGGGAGGCGCCCACGAACGTCAACCCGCGCACGAACTCCTGGTCCGATCTGCGGATGCCGAGAGGCGAGTCCAGAAGGATCGGCGCGTCCTGGTGCGACACGCGCCACGCGAGCTGTCCGTCGTTGCTCCGAACGACGCTGATGCGAGTCCGTCCGTCGGGCGAGTCGAGCGTCCACTCCTGCGCGCAGGCTGCGCGAGCGCAGCAGAGCAGCAGAATCGCCGTCACGAGCGTCTTCATGAAGGCGGTACTTTAGCAGACACGGTCAGAGACGTCCGACGCTGAGGCCCCCGTCGACGTGGATGAGAGTGCCCGTGGTGTACGGCAGGTCGCCGCGCACGAGGCTGAGGACGACCCGTCCGACATCCGCTGGCTGACCCCAGCGCCGTTCGGGAACGAGGCCCTCCGCGATGCGGCGATCGTACGCGTCGTGCACGCCCGCGGTCATGTCGGTCTCGATGATACCCGGGCGTACTTCGTAGACCGGAATGCCGCTCTCCGCGAGTCGAACGGCAAAGAGCCGCGCGGTCATAGCCAGTCCTGCCTTGCTCACGCAGTACTCGCCGCGGTTGATGGACGCCAGTTCGGCCGAGATCGACGTGACGAACACGATCGACGCGCCAAACGACGGATCCGCCTTCCGTCTCTCGATCTGATCTCGTGCGATTGCCTGTGTCAGGAAGTACGGTCCCTGCAGGTTCGTGCGGAGCACCTCTTCGAAGCTGTCCTCGGTGGCCTCTAGCAGATCCGCGCGCACGCGGGGCGCGCGCCCCGCGTTGTTGATCAGGGCGTTCACGGCGCCGCAATTCTCGCGGACGCACGCGACCAGCCGTTCACGGTCCTGCGCGTTCGAGATGTCGGCCATACAGTAGCGGACGTCCGGAGCGCCCGCCCGGCGCAGGTCGTCGATCGCCGGAGCAACCTCGCGATCCTCGCGGAGGCCACAGAGAATCAGCTTCCAGGCATCGGCGGCCAGCGCGCGCGCGATCCCAAGCCCGATGCCGCGCGTGCCGCCCGTGATGAGCGCCGTCCCGCGCTGTGTCATCGTGCGCCCCGCACATCGGACGATTGGCGTGCACCGAAGAACGTCAAGTACGGACCACCGCCCGTCAGCCGTTTGACGTACAACGCGGCTTCGCGCGCGTGATAGTCCCCCCACTGGCTCGATTCGCCCCGCGGCACGCGCGCGCCGCATGGAACGTGATCCCACGCGTTCGGCCAGTGATACACGGAGTGGAGCAGCAGGCCCTGATGATCCGGATTCGTCCCGAGGTAGGGTCCGGTTTCGTCGAAGAGCGTGGCGAGGACACGCAGGCCTGATTGCTCGTACCGCGCCGCCGCACCAGTCCGCGATCGACGCTCCAGGACGTGCGCGAGGCGAAGGAGGCCCTGCGCCCCGATTGCCGCGGCGGAGCTGTCCACGGGCTCGTGGTCGTTGAACGGATCGGCCGCGCGATCGCTCCAGCCCTCGATCGCGGCGAGGCCCGGGGCGCCCGTATCCCAGTACGGGATGCCGTCCGCGGCGGCAGCGTGATCGATGTAGAAGTCCGACGTGGCGAGCGCGGCATCGAGGAGCATCGTCTCGACGGACGCGCGATCTCCGGCCCCTCCGAGCGCCGCGTCCGGCAGCATCTCGACGAACTCGAGCTGTTCCGCGAACCCGAGCATCGCCCATGCGAGGCCTCGCGTCCACGTGCTGAAAGGGGAATAGCCCTGCTGCGTCGACGGGCCGCGATACGTTCCGTTGGCGGCGTTGAACAGGCTCTCGTGCGCCACGCGTCCGCGCACATCGTACCGGTCGCGGCCCGTTCCGTAATACACGTTGTAGCGCGCGGTGGCCTGCGCGTGCTGCACCAGGCGGACGAGGAGATTGACGCGCGCGTCCTGTTCTTCGAGCAGCGGCTGCTCGAGGAGGAAGGCGAGCGCGAGCGACCGGAGCGATCGGACGGTGTCGACGAACAGCGAGTGGGCGCCGTTGAACGAGTGGATGAACCCGCCCGAGTCGGCCGTCCGCGTCCACCGGCGCGCCTGGACCGCGCCGCTCGCCTTCAGGGCCAGCGCGTAGAAGCGCCGCTCCCACTCGCTTGCATCGATCCGTCCTTCCGCGGCGAGGCGCCACAGCGTCCCATAGGTGCTGACGTTGTTGAAGCCGTGATCGTGGACGCCCGTGTGCGTGAGGTGCGGCGCCATTCTCTCGACGGTGCGCGTACGCCCGAGCTCCAGGAATTCACGATCCCCCGTGGCATCGAACTGCAGGAGCGCCGATCCGAACTGGAACCCCTGCGTCCACTCCGTCCAGCCACGCGCGCGGTAGACGCCGTCGACCGTGAACACGGGCGCGCCCTCCTCCGGGCGCCACGACGCTTCGATGGCGCGGATCTTGGCCGCCGACAGCTCGAACAGGCGATCGATGGCGGGCAGCAGCTCCGCGGGCGTGCGTTGACGATCGATCCGAAGCATCTTTATCCGAGGACTTCGCCCCTCGTGCTCCCCTACACGCTCTCTCGCGCGCCGCTTCGCCGGCGCGCTCCGTTCGCGTGTGCTCACTCGCTAGTGCTCGTTCGCCGCAGCTCCGGCTTGGCCAGGACTTCCGACCTCCGTCACCGCGGTGCGGCACCGCAGTGTATTCTCCCCACAATGCGTGTTTCGTTCCAGCAACTCCACGACACCCTTCGTCGCGTGCTCGAAGCGCGCCGCATGGAACCGGCGCGCGCGGATCTGTGCGCGCGGCTCTTCGCCGAGGCCAGCCGCGACGGCGTCTACTCGCACGGCCTCAACCGGTTTCCCCGTTTCATCCGCATGATCGACCTCGGCGTTGTCGACGTCGCGGCGGAACCATCGTGCGTGGCGGCGCATCGGGCGATCGAGCGCTGGGACGGCCGTCGCGGACCGGGCAACTTGAACGCGTACGCGTGCATGGAGCGCGCGGTTGCCCTCGCGCGCGAGTACGGCATCGGATGTGTCGCGCTCGCGAACACCAACCACTGGATGCGCGGCGGGACCTATGGCTGGCAGGCCGCCGATGCCGGCGCGATCGGTCTCTGCTGGACGAATACCCTTCCCAATCTGCCGCCGTGGGGCGCCGCGGAGCCTCGCGTCGGCAACAACCCGCTCATCATCGCCATCCCTCGCGCCGCGGGCCACATCGTTCTCGACATCGCGATGTCGCAGTTCTCCGTTGGCGCACTGAGCGCCTATGCGGCGCGGGGAGAAGCGCTGCCGGTGGCTGGCGGCTACGACGAGCAGGGCGCGCTGAGCCACGATGCGGCCGCCATCGAACGATCCCGCCGTCTGCTGCCGATCGGCTTCTGGAAAGGGTCCGGGCTGGCGCTTGCGCTGGACGCCGTGGCTGCCGTCCTGTCGGGCGGGCGCGCGACCGTCGACATCACCCCGATACCCGAGCGGGAAAGCGACCTGTCGCAGGTGTTCATCGCGATGGACGTGGCTCAGATGACGGACGCTGCGGAGGTCTCCTCGATGCTCGACGCCGTCGTCGCGTTCACACAACAACCGTCACCTGAGAGCGCGCGCGTGCGGTATCCGGGTGAACGCACACTCGAGACGCGCCGGAGAAATATGGACGAAGGCATTCCGGTCGACGAGGAGGCCTGGCGCGAGGTGGTCGCGATGGGCGGCTGACTCGCACGCTTCACCCGGGATGCCGCACGCGGCTCCCCAGCTTGGCGTCTGCTTCGCTCATCGCCGGCCGCACGCCGGCGTCGGGGAGCCGCAGCGTGGACGCGAGAATCGCCTCGATCACCAGCGCTGACGCGAGCACGAGCAGGCCGCCCTGATACGCACCGGTGAGATCGCGCAGCCACCCCATCACCGTGGGGCCGACAGCGCCGCCAAGGTTGCCGATCGCGTTGATGAGCGCGATGCCTCCCGCGGCGGCGGTGCCGCCGAGGAACACGGGCGGGATCGCCCAGAAGACGCTCATCACCGAACGCTGGCCGATCTGCGACAGCGTGAAGCTGAGCACGAGCAGCGTCGCGTTGTTGCCCGACTGCGCCGCGAGAATCAGCCCCGCCGCGGCCGTCGTCGCGCACGCCGCCACATGCCATTTGCGTTCGCGGGTGCGATCGGAATGCCGTCCGATCAGCACCATCGCGATCAACGCCGCGACGAACGGGATCATCGTCATCACGCTGAGACGCATCCCCGTCGCCGCGGTGGCATCGCGCAGGATCTTCGGCAGCCACAGGAATATCCCGTAGGTGACGACGGTGTTGAGGAAGTACACCGCCGTGACGAGCCACAACCGCGGAGTGGCGAGAGCGCGCACGAACGACGCGTGTCCATGACGGCTGCGAGCAGCCTGTTCCTGGCGAAGGACGCTCGTGAGCCACTCGCGGTCGGCGGGCGAGAGCCATGACGCCTGCTCGGGCTTGTCCGTCAGGATCACCAGCGCCAGGATTCCGAGCACGATCGCCGGGACGCCTTCGCCGATGAAGAGCCACTGCCAGCCTTTCAAACCCCAGGCGCCGTGCATTTCGAGAAACGCCTCCGAGATCGGCGCGCCGACGATCACCGAGACCGGGGCCGCCATCATGAAGAGCGCACCGACGCGTGCGCGATCGCTGGCGGGAATCCAGTACGTGAGGTAGAGCACGATGCCGGGAAAGAACCCGGCTTCCGCAATTCCGAGCAGCACGCGCGCCGCGTAGAACGATCCTTCTCCGCGCACGAACATCATGCCGATCGAGACGAGACCCCAGGCAATCATGATCCGCGCGATCCACCGCCGCGCGCCGACGCGCTCGAGGATCAGGTTGCTCGGAATTTCGAAGACGCAGTAGCCGAGGAAGAAGAGTCCTGCGCCCAGGCCGTACGCGGTGTCGCTCAGCCCGAGATCCTTCTGCAGCGCCGATGCGGCGAATCCGATGTTCACCCGATCGAGGTAGGCGACGACGTAGCAGATGAACGCGAAGGGGATCAACCTCCGCGTGACGCGCGCGATGACCTGTTGTCCGCGGGAGCGGTCGTCCATCGATCCCTCGCGCCGGACGATACCACACCGGTTCCCTGACTACCTGTTAACGTATGGGCAGCTGGAGGGCCTGCGAGATGCATCGCGACGACCTTCGTTCGACTCTGACGGGCGCGATTGCGTTTCCCGTCACGCCATTCAATTCCGACCTCTCGGTCAACATCGAAGGGCTGCGCGCGAACGTCCGGTTTCTGCTCAACCCGTCGCCCGCTGCGGTTGTCGCGGCCGGCGGGACCGGTGAACTGTATTCCCTCACACCCGGCGAGCACGCGGACGTCGTCCGTACTGTCGTCGAGGAGTGCCAGGGGCGCATCCCGGTCATCGCCGGCGCCGGCTGCAGCGCCGCGATCGGCACCGAGCTGGCGAAGCGCGCGGCGGATCTCGGCGCAGACGGGATTCTCGCGTTCCCTCCGTATTATCCGAATGCGGACGATCATGGGCTGGTCGAGTACTACCGCGCGCTTGGCGCGGCCACGTCGCTCGGTCTGCTGATCTACAGCCGCGACTGGTTTCATCCCGGGCCGGCGCTCGTCGAGCGACTTGCGAAGCTGCCCACGCTGGTTGGATGGAAGGACGGGCAAGGAGATCTGCGGCGGCTGCAGATTCTGAGAGCGTCAGTGGGCGATCGTCTCCATTGGATCGGCGGAGCCGGCGACGACATGGTCCCGGCGTACTACGCCGCCGGCCTGCGTGCCTATACGTCGAGCATCTCGAACGTCGCGCCCGCCCTCTCGGCGGCGCTCCACGCGTCAGCGGCGGGCGGCGACGCCGCGGCGCTGAGCTCGATGATGTCGTCCGCCGTGATTCCGCTGTACGCGCTTCGAAGCCGGCGGAAGGGTTACGAGGTCAGCGTGATGAAGGCGCTGATGGATCTGCTTGGCCTTGCGGGTGGGCCTGTCCGGCCGCCGCTCGTCGACGTTCGGCCGGACGATGTGAGCGTGTTGAAAGAGCTGGTGACCGCATTCCGGATGTGGCAGGTTGGTCAACCGCAGACGCTGCCTCGATAGCCTCGAACTCCCTCCCGCCGTAACGGCACGCGCCGCTAGGGCGGGCAAGCCAACCTCCAACCTCCAACAACCAACCTCCTATCCGACGGCGACGGGCGCCTTTTCCTTCGCCGAGCGGTAGATCGCCTGTACCAGCTCCACGCTGCGGCGTCCCTCGCGGCCATCGCACGCCGGCACCGTGTTGGTACGGATCGCGCGGACGAAATCCTCGATGACGCGCGCGTGGGCGCTCGCGTCGGACACCACCGGCGAAGATGCGCTTGGGGTGGTGTCGCCCGCCGCCGTGTTGACCGGCGCGCCCGATCGCAGGTCGACCCGCGCGAGACGATCGTGCTCGAGGATGACCGTGCCCTCCGCGCCCGTCATCTCGATGCGCCGGTCGTAGCCTGGATAGGCGGAGGTGGTCGCTTCGATCGTGCCGAGCGCGCCGCTCTCGAATTCGAGCAACGCGACGGCCGTGTCCTCCGCTTCGATCGCATGAATTCGGGTTGCCGTCGCGGCCGACACGCGGGTCACCGGTCCGAACAGGAACAGCAGCAGATCGACGGTGTGGATCGCCTGGTTCATGAGAGCGCCCCCGCCATCGAGCGCCAGCGTGCCGCGCCAGCGCGAGCGGCTGTAGTACTCGGGGGGGCGGTACCACTTCACGCGACCGGAGATGATCACCGGCTTCCCGAGCAGCCCGTCCACGACGAGGCGCTTCATCTCCGTGACCGACGGCCGCAGACGATCCTGGAAGAACACGCCGAGCCTGACGCCAGCGCGATCCGCCGCCGCGATCAGCTCGTCCGCCCGTTTCGTCGTGACGTCGATCGGCTTCTCGACGAGCACGTGCAGTCCGCGCTCGGCCGCCGCGATTCCCTGCTGCGCGTGAACTCCCGATGGGGATCCGATCGCGACGAAATCCATCGGACGGTGCGCCAGGAAGCTGTCGAGATCCGTGTACGCGCCGCCGCCGTACTCCCGTGCGAGCCGCGCGACCTTGTCGGCGCTCTGTCCGCAGAATGCCGCTATCTCGACACCAGGAACGCTCAGTGCCGCGCGCGCGTGCGTCTCGCTGATGTTGCCGCCGCCGAGAATGCCGACTCGCATGGCCGCATTGTAGTGCGATCGAGAGAGGGCGGTCACGATCTCACGCGGAGCTCGCAGAGGAGCAGAGGACGCGCACGATCTCACGCCGAGGCCGCAGAGGCGGAGAGGACGGTAACGAGCGTCGAGCAGCCCATGCTCTGCTTCTGGCCGATCCCCGCGTAAGATCCGTGCGCGTCCTCTGCTCCTTTGCGCCCTCTGCGTGAGATTGTCGCGGCAGCCTTTACATCGAGGTCTCCACTAGATTATCTTCCTGAGACACGATGCCGAAGCGCGGGAACCCACCTCTGCAAGGGGAAATGCTTCAGGGGACGCTCGACCTGTTGATCCTCAAGACGCTCGCGATTGGGCCGGCGCACGGCCACACCGTCGCCTATGCGATCGAGCGGCAGTCGGAGGACGTGCTTCAGGTCGAGCACGGTTCGCTCTATCCCGCGCTCCATCGACTCGAGGACCGTGGCCTCATCGCGTCGTTCTGGGGCACGTCCGAGAACAATCGGCGCGCCCGTTATTACCGGCTGACGCCGCGAGGCCGCACGCAGCTCGCCGAGCAGACGAACCGCTGGGACGAGATCGTCCGCGCCGTGAACCGCATCCTGCGTCCCGCCGAGTGAAGCCATGGGCTGGTCGCGGTTCTTCCGGCGGACGTTCTGGGATGCCGAGCGCAGGCGCGAGCTCGAGGCCTACATCGCCGAGGAGACCGACGACAACATCGCGCGCGGGATGGCGCCGGACGCCGCCCGCACGGCCGCGCTCCGCAAGCTGGGGAACCCGACGCGCATCCGCGAAGAGATCTATTCCATGAACAGCATCGGCTTCATCGAAACGCTCCTGCAGGACGTTCGCTACGGCCTGCGCCTGCTCCGCCGCAACCCGACCTTTGCGATCGTCGCGATCCTCACGCTCGCGCTCGGCACGGGCGCGAACACCGCGATCTTTCAGCTCCTGAACGCGGTCACGCTGCGGACGCTGCCCGTCGATCGTCCCGAGGATCTCGTCGAGGTGAAGATCGTCAAGACGCGGGAGGGGCGCACGGGTCAGTTCATGGGGAGCCGTCCATCGCTCTCCAATCCGCTCTGGGAACGGGTTCGCGCCGAGCAGCAGGTGTTCTCGGGCATGCTCGCCTGGGGCGCGACAACGTGGAACCTCGCGGATGGCGGAGAGGAACGACCCGCCCAGGGGCTCTTCGTGAGCGGAGGTTTCTTCTCGACGCTCGGCGTACCGGCGCAGGCGGGCCGCGTCATCGCGCCGTCGGACGATGTCAGAGGGTGCGCCCGGCCGGGAGCCGTGCTGAGCGATGCGTTCTGGCGGCGCGAGTTCGGCGCGGATCGATCGGTGGTCGGGCGATCGCTGCTGCTCGATGGCCAGCGCTTCGACGTGATTGGGGTCGCGGCGCCGTCGTTCTCCGGCGTAGAGGTTGGCCGAAGCTTCGATGTCGCGCTGCCGATCTGCTCTGAACCGATCTTCCGCGGTCCGCGAACGGGCCTCGATCTCGCCGACGTCTGGTTCCTCGGCGCGTTCGGTCGGCTGAAGCCTGGCGTCACGATGCAGCAGGCAAGCGCGCAGCTCGAGGCGATCTCGCCGCAGATCTTCCGCGCGACCGTGCCCCCGCGCTACGCCGCGCGGACGGCGAAGGACTACGTCGAGTTCAAGCTGGGCGCGCTGCCGGCGGCGACGGGCGTGTCGGCGCTGCGCAGCAATTATCAGAGCCCGCTCAACATCCTGCTCGGCGTCACGGCGCTCGTTCTCCTGATCGCGTGCGCGAACCTGGCGAATCTGATGCTCGCGCGCGCGACGGCGCGCGAGCGCGAGATTGCGGTGCGGCTCGCCATCGGCGCCTCGCGTGCGCGGATCCTGCGGCAATTGCTCTCCGAGAGCCTGCTCATCGCGCTTCTCGGCGGCGCGGCGGGCGTCCTCGCCGCCGCATGGTTCAGCGGCTTTCTCGTCAGCTTCCTCAGCGGCGACATGCGCGGGCTCTTCGTCGACCTGCGGCTGGACTGGCGCGTCTTCGGATTCACGGCAGCGGTGGCGGTCATGGCGTGTCTGCTGTTCGGGCTGGCGCCGGCGATCCGGGCCACGCGCGCGTCACCCGGTTCGACGATCAAGGCGGGCGGCCGCGGGATGACGGACGGCCGCGAGCGGTTCGGCCTTCGCCGGGCGCTCGTCGTCGTGCAGGTCGCCTTGTCGCTCGTGCTCGTCGTCGGCGCGCTGCTCTTCGTCCGCAGCCTGCGCAACCTGACGCATCTCGACCCCGGCTTCCGTCAGGACGGCGTCCTCGTCGCCTCTGCCGACTATCGCAAAACCCGCATTCCGGAAACCGATCGGACGGCGGTGAACCGCATCATTGTCGAACGGTTGCGTGCCCTGGCGGGCGTCGACGGGGCCGCCGAGGCGTTCACCACGCCCGTCGGCGGCAACTTCTGGAACGAGCACATCGTCATCGGCGGTGCCGAGCAGGAAGGCAACGTGAACTTCAACAGCGTCGGGCCCGGATATTTCCGCGCGATGTCCATTGCGCTCCTCGCCGGACGCGATGTGGCGGAGAGCGACACGCCGCAGTCGCCAAAGGTTGCCGTGGTCAGCGAAACGTTCGCGAGGAAGTATTTCCAGGGTGCGCGTGCGGTGGGCCAGACGTTCCAGGTGGCGGCCGCAATCGGCGAGCCTCGTCCTTTCATCCGCATCGTGGGCATCGTCCGCGACACGAAGTACACCGATCTGCGGGAGCCGTTCACGCCGCTCGTCTACCTTGCTGCGCACCAGGAGGATCAGCCCGGGCCGTTTCCGCAGTTCGTCATGCATGCGGTGACGGGGCTCGACCGCTTGTCGCCGGCCGTAACGCGCGTCCTCGCCGACGTCAACCCCGCCATCACGGTGCAGTATCAGACCGTGCGGTCGCAGGTTCGCAGTTCGCTGCTGCGCGAGCGGCTGATGGCGACGCTCTCGGGAATCTTCGGGGGCCTGGCCGTCGTGATTGCCACGCTTGGCCTGTACGGTGTGATGTCCTACATGGTGGCGCGCCGGCGGACCGAGATCGGCATCAGGATGGCACTCGGCGCGGATCGCAAACGCGTGGTGCGGCTCATCGTCCGCGAAGCCGTCGTTCTGCTGGCGGCCGGACTGATCGCCGGCGGCATGCTCTCGATCGCCGCGGCGAGATCGGCCTCGGCGCTGCTCTACGGCATCAAGCCGTGGGACCCGGCGACGCTCGGCATGGGCATCGCCGCGCTGGCGGGAGTGAGCCTGCTCGCCGCCTGGCTGCCGGCGCGCCGCGCCTCGCGTGTCGCGCCGAACACCGCCCTCAGAGAAGAGTAGGCCGCCCTGAAAGGGCCGTCCACTGAGGCCGCGACCAGGCGGAACGGCGTTTGCGAGTCGTCGGAGCATGGCCGACGAAGACGTCGCGGATCAGTCGGAGCTGACCGAAGGGGAGAAGCGCAACAACGTCATCCGCCTCGCATTTGGCGGCGACGAGTCGACGTTCGAATCGTTCATCGACCTCATCAGACGCTCCATTCCCGATGGCACCGGTGTCGTACTGCGCGGCAGCGCCGTTACCGGGGAACGGTGGAAGGACGGCGCGTCGTTCGACGCGAAGGGCCCGGGCACGAGCGATCTCGATCTCACCCTGGTCGGTGAGAAGGTGCTCGAGTTCTTCAAGATCACCGGGTTCTTCGTGCCGGGCATCCACTCGCGTCCGTTGAGCGACGAGGATCCGACGATTGCGCCCGAGCTCGTGCCGCTCCGCGAGCAGCTCATGGCGATCGTCCACCGCCCGGTGAACATCCAGGCGACGCGCGACGCGGTCATGTATTTCCGCGGAGAGCTGCTCGGCCAGCCGTACCTGACGCTGATCGAACGCGGCGAGGAAACGACCGCGCCACGGCAACGCCGCGACCACGAGTGACGATCAAGCTCCTCAGCTACAACATCTGCCGCGGCGGGGCCGGACGCGAGCACGCGCTGCAGACCGTCATCTCCCTCTGCGCTCCCGACATCGTCATCTTCCAGGAAGCGACGCAGCCAGCCGTCGTCGAGCGGATTGCGCAGGGCAGCAGGATGACGCATTGGGCGTCACGGCCGAACCAGTCGCTCGCGTTCGTCAGCCGGATTCCGATCGAGCATTACGAATGGCATCGCCCGCGGGTCTCACGGCACGCGTTTCTGGAGGTGGTCCCGGAGGGGATGTCCTTCCGGATTTTCGGGTTGCACCTGAGCGCCGTGCACGCCGCCTGGACGGAGCGGCGGCGCGGCTTCGAGCTGCGCGCGCTGCTCAGGAGCATCGCGCATCATCAGGACGGGTTCCACGCGCTCGTCGGCGATTTCAATACGCTCGCGCCGGGCGAGCTCCTCGACGTCAGCAAGCTGCCGGGACGGCTGCGCGCGCTCGTGTGGTTGAGCGGGGGATGGATTCGATGGCGGACGATCGAGATCGTGCTGGCTGCCGGGTATCGCGACGCCTTTCGCGCGCGGCATTCCGCGGACGCGGGGCTCACGTTCCCGACCTGGGGCGCGCACGTGCGCCTCGATTACCTGTTCGTCCCCTCAGCGCACGTCGATCGCGTCACATCGTGCGAGGTCGTCACGTCCGCTCCCGCCCGCGAGGCGTCGGATCATTTTCCGCTGCTGGCGGAAATCGAGTGTTGATCGGCGGCCCGTTCAGGGCCGCGAATCAGCGATCTTCTTGACGATGCTTTGTGCGAGCGGGAGGCTGACGGCGCAGTTCGGGTCGTCGACGCGGCACTGCGCGACGGTGAGGCCGCAGCCGCACGTGCAGTGTTCCGTGTTCAGCTGCTGGAGCGCCTGCGTCTTCTTCTCGGGCGTGAGCGTCGACAGATCGATCCCCGGAATCTTGTTCGCCTGCGCCGCGTTCTCCAGGCGCACCTTGTCTTCGTCCTCCACGTACTCGACCCGGGCGTTCACGTCGAGACCGGCGAGCGCGCGCGCTTCGATCTCGGTGAGGGAAGGGTTGAGCATGCCGACGTGCTTCTGCGCGATGCGTCCCTCGCGATCGACGAGGAACGACGTCGGCAGCGCGTAGACGTTGGGAAACAGGCGCTCGATCTCGGGTGTGGTCATGACGACGGGGTAGTTCATCCCGTGCGCCGCCGCGAACTGCGCGACGGCCCCGGCGTCACCCGCATCCTGCGATATGCCGATGATCTGGAGCTGGTCGCGATACTTGTTCTGCAGCGCGATCAGATCCGGAATCTCCTCGCGGCACGGCGGGCACCACGTCGCCCAGAAGTTCACGAGGATCACCTTGTTCCGGTAGTCGGCCGTCGAGAGCGCCCGGCCCTGCACATCGACGGCCTTGAATGCCGGAACGGGCTGCCGGTCGCGAAGCAGCCGCACGGTCGTGCCTTCGGCGCTGGCGCTGGTGAGCTGGCGGTCGACGTGCTGCGTGTACCGCACCATCGAGAACAGGATGATTGCGGCTGCTGCGGCGGCGCCGATCGTGAACGTCAACCGTCGAACGGTCATGTATAAGATGAATTATGACGTACGGCACGTATCCGGCGGGGCGCCTCGTCGCGGGGCGGGTGCTGACGCAGCTTGCGCGGCACCTGGAGGCGGCCCGGCTGAGCGACGCGAACGTGCCGGGCGAGCTGCCGGATCCGTCCTGGATCGAAGCGCTGATCGAAACGGCGTTCTGGACCAGCCTGCGGCGCGAGGAGGCCTACGTGCCGAAGGTTTCGCTGGCCCTGCTCCCGCGGGAAGCGACGAGATATCCGCTCGTGTTCGGGCGTCCTCTGCCGCTCGTGCCCTCGACGCTGGCGCGGGTGGCGCCAGCAGTGGAACGGCCGGGCATCCATCTCGGCGTGTGGCCGGACGGCGGCGGGATGTCGGTCTGGGGCACCACGCGCATTCTCCCGAAGTTGTGCCTCGTCCTCGAGGTTGCCGCGCCGGGGCTGCTGGTCGTGAAGCAGAATCGCGGCGGCGATCAGACGAAGTACTCCAACATTGCCGTCCTCGAAGGGGAGGAGATCAAGCTCGTGGATGAGGACGCGTCGAGCCTGCCGGACTGTCCCTCCCTGCTCACGTCGCTGCTCGGATTCGACGCGCCAGGCTCGTGGGGCGATTCGGTGAACCTGCTCGTGCAGATCGCGGTCTCCATGCGTGCGCACGGACGCGGCGGGCTGCTCCTCGTCGTGCCGGCAGACACGGACGAGTGGCGCGAATCGATCGTCTCGCCGATGCTGTACGCTGTGGCGCCGCCGTTCATGGAACTGTCCGAGTTGATGCGCCAGAGCATGGAAGATCGGTCGGATCATCACTGGCAGGATGCGCTTGGGCGGGCCGTCGATGCGGTCGCGGGTCTGACAGCGGTGGATGGTGCGACTCTCGTCACGGACAGGTATGATCTGCTGGCGTTCGGGACCAAAATTGCCCGCCGCCGCCATTCGCCGCAGGTGGAGCAGGTGACGGTGACCGAGCCCATCGAAGGGGGAACGCCGAGCGTCATGCACCCGACGGAACTCGGTGGGACGCGACATCTCTCGGCCGCGCAGTTCGTGCACGATCAGCGCACATCGGTCGCGCTCGTCGCGTCACAGGATGGGCGGTTCACGATCTTCGCGTGGTCGCCGTGCGAGGACATGGTGCATGCGCATCGGGTCGAAACGTTATTGTTGTAACTGAAACGTTATTGGTTCGCAGGGTTACAGGGTTCACGGGGTTCACGGGGTTCACGAGGCTCGGTTCGGCGTTCGGGGGGTTCAGGGTTCGGGTTCATTCGGGGTTCGTCGGCCACGCCGAAGGGAACTCTGAACCCCAGAACCCGGAACCCCAGAACCCGGAACCCGAGAACCTAGCCCTGAACCCCGTGAACCCCGTGAACCCTGTGAACCCCGTGAACGGAGTCCCGAAAATGGCTCGAAGCCTCACTTATTCGGTTCTCTGCGGATGTGTTGTGTTCGCCCTGGCGTCGCAAGGGGCCTCCGCTGCGCCGGATGGGAAGGAGCACCATTTCCTCTACGTGGCGGAGCCCGGGATCCGCAACTACGTCGAATATGGCGGCGTCGGCGTCCTGGTCTACGACATGGACAATGGCTACCGCTTCGCCCGCCGCATACCGACATTCCAGGTTCCGGCGGGGCAGCCCGTCGAGAACGTCAAAGGGATTGCCGCGCACGCGGGCACGCATCGGTTGTACGTGACCACGCTGAAGCGGCTCGCCGCGTTCGACCTGCTGACGGATCGACTTCTGTGGAACAAGGAGTACGAAGGCGGGTGCGATCGCCTGGCCGTCTCGCCCGACGGCAAGATCCTTTACGTTCCGTCGTTCGAGGGGGCGCACTGGCACGCGATCGACGCGATGACGGGCAACGTCATCGCGAAGGTCATGACGAACTCGGGCGCGCACAACACGATCTACGGTCCCGACGGGAAGAGCGTCTATCTCGCCGGCCTGCGCAAGCCCGAACTGCTCGTCGCCGATCCGCACACGAACACGGTCGTGAAGTCCATCGGCCCGTTCTCGAACGTCGTGCGGCCGTTCACGATCAACGCCGCGCAGACGCTATGTTTCGTGAACGTCAACGACCTGCTCGGCTTCGAAGTCGGTGACATCCGGACGGGCAAGGTCCTGCACAAGGTCGAGGTGCAGGGATTCAACAAGGGGCCCGTCAAGCGGCATGGGTGTCCGAGCCACGGCATCGGCCTCACGCCCGACGAGAAAGAGCTCTGGCTCGCCGACGGCGCGAACAGCCGCATCCACGTCTTCGACATGAGCGCCATGCCGCCGAAGCAGGTGGCGAGCATCGCGCTGCGCGACCAGCCGGGCTGGATCACGTTCAGCCTGGACGGGAGATACGCGCTTCCCTCGACCGGAGAGGTGATCGACGTCAAGTCCCGCAAGGTGATCGCAACGCTCAGCGACGAGCAGGGTCACGCCGTCCAGAGCGAGAAGGTCGTCGAGGTCGTGTTCCAGAACGACAAGCCCGTGCGCACGGGCGATCAGTTCGGGATCGGACGCGCGACGGGTCCGCGCAACTAAAGCGCGGACTACGATGCCGCGCAACTAAAGTTGCGCGCTACGAGTTGCGCGAACGACGCTATTTCCAATATTGCGTCAGCGGCGCGGCGCCGGCCGCCTTGCCGAGCGCCGGCAGGCCCCAGGCGTCCTCGATCGTCCGGAGCAGATTGTAGTGGTTCGCCGGCCTCGGCGACTGCAACCCTGGCGCAGCATCCGGCGAGATCGCCAGGAACGGCACACGCCCGCCGCCTCCGCTGGTCGTCGTCCCTTCGTCCCACGTCACGTACACGACTGATCGCTTGAACGCCGCGGACTGCAGAATCCGCGGGAGGAAATTCTTCAGCCACGTATCGCCGGTCGCGACGCTGCAGTCGTGCATGTCGGAGCACATGTTCGGCGTGATCCACACGAAGTTGGGCAGCGTCCCGGCGGACAGGTCCGTGTAGAAATCCGTGAGCGGGACGACGTGCGCGCGGCAGCGGGACAGGTTCGACACGATGGGCGTGTAGTGCACGAACGGGTTGTGCTTCGCGGCGTAGCGGCCGCTGTCCGTTGTCGCGCAATCGGTCGGCATGCTCTCCATGTACGCCTTCCACGTTCGCCCTGACCGCTCGATCTGATCGGCAACGCTCGGCGCGTTCACCACGCAGCCGACGCAGTCGGTCGTGAACGCGGTGGCCCCTCCCGTCATCGCCATGTAATCCGGGAGGCTCGGGTGCGTGACGCCCGTGTACGCCGTGCCGAGGCCGTACTTGGCGGCGAGGCTGTTGATATAGGGCGCGCTGCTGCTCCCGATCACCTGGCCGAACTCGTGGTTCTCGAACACGATGACGAAGACGTGCGAGAACTTCGGCAGCGTGTGCGCGCGCGCCAGGATGGTCGTGTCGTTGAAGAGGCCGCCAGGCGCCGATGAGAGGAACGTCTGCGGAGAGAGGACGATCTGATCGATGCTGAGCCCGTCCTCCCGCGTCTGGACCCGAATGCGCTGCGGTCCCGTCGTCTGGAAACGGATGTTGGGGCCGCGAACGTTCACGCCCCAGCCGTTGTCCTGCCAGCCCCATCCCGAGAGGCCGCAGTCGCTGCAGTCCTCGAGGTTCAGTGTCTCGGACGAGGTCGTGCCGATGCGGTCGATGGCGCTGCCGGACGCGTTCACGCTGCCCGAGAACTGGACGAATACCGAGTCGTTCAGGCCCGAATTGTTCTGCGCCTTCCCGCGCATCCACAGGTGGTACGCGACGCCTGCACGCGCTTCGAACACCAGCTCGAAGTAGCTTGCCGGGGAGGCGGACGCGGACGATCGCTTCGTCGCTCCCGCGTCCGGCTGCCGCATCGCGGCGCCGCCCGCCGCCGACGAATCGGAGACGGCCCGCCACGTCCCTTTCACGACCGGAGCGCCCGAGGCATACATCACGATGTCTCCGGCGCCCGCTGTCGCGCCCGTCGACGTCGACGTGGATGTCGACGTGCCCGTCGTGACCGTCAGACGGGGTCCACGGGTCCCGCCAGCCGCGCTGGATTCGTACTCGCGGTAGCTGCCGCGGCTCGCTGGGTCGAGATCCACGATCGCAATCCGCGCATATCCGTTTCCGAGCGTTCCGTTCACGACGCTCTGCACCAGGCTGGTCACGTCGAAGGAAGCTCCCGAGCCCGGCGTCGACGTCACCGTCGTCGTCGCCGCCTGCTCGCCGAAATCGCCGCCGGGCGCTGCCCAGCGGATGCCCGTCTTTCGTTCGTTCCACGTCGCTTGTCCTTCCAGGAACGACGACTCCACCCAGAAGGCTCCGAGGCGCCTCGACGTATCCGCGCCGCCCGCGTGCACGGTCAACTGCAACTGAGCGCTCGACACGTGCGTGCCCTTCGGGATCTGTCGCACGTCGAACTTGAGCAGCGTCCGCCGCTCGTACGACGGATTGTCGCTCGCGCGCGTCACCAGGATCGGTTCGCCCCCGAAGTTCACGTTCGCGCTCGCGCCGCCGCGGATGGTGACCTGATCGGTCAGCTCGGTTCGGGGCGCGTCGAACGTGTAGGTCGTGCCGGCAGAGCGCACGACAATGGTGCCGAGACAAAGGACGATGGCGGCCGCACTCGTGGCGAGCGCGCACGAGCGAGCAAGAGTCGTGTGTGGATGCATGAGCTGTGACGAATGTTGGTGCGAACAGAGCAGACACCAAGCCCCGTGCCACGCGTTGACGTCAAATCACCGGGACCGTCCAAGTGTATGTTGCGCCCCGCGACCCGGAATCGCAACTGAGCCGGGACAAAACTACACGGTGCGCATCTACAATCGTTGAACCGATGAAGGCGCGATGCCTCGTTTCCGGCCTGGCGCTGGTTGTCGGGTTGGGGTTGCCGCTCGCGGCAGCAGCGCAAACGGCGTTGTCGGGCGAGCGCATTCCGATCACGCGCGCCCCGGGAAAGATCGTCATTGACGGCGAGCTGAACGACGAGGGCTGGCGCGATGCCACCCGCGTCGACAAGTGGTACGAAACCAACCCGGGCGACAACACCGAGCCGAAGGTCCGCAACGTCGGGTACCTCACGTACGACGACAAGTTCTTCTACGCCGCCTTCGAGTTCCAGGATCCGAATCCCTCCTCCTTGCGGGCGCCATATGCGGATCGCGACAACCTGGGCAACGGGTTCTTCGACTACGGCGGCGTCATCCTCGACACGCGGAATACCGGTCGGACCGCGACGCTATTCGTCGCCAGCCCGCGCAACGTGCAGTACGACTCGGTGCTGGACGATGCGTTCGGCGAGGATTCGTCACCGGACTTCTTCTGGGATTCCGCGACGAAGATCACGGATCGCGGCTGGACGCTCGAGATCCGCATACCGTTCTCGTCGCTGCGCTACAAGAACGCCGATCCGCAGACGTGGGGGATTCTGCTCTATCGCAACTACCCGCGGGATCGACGGTATCAGTTCTTTTCGGCGAAGCAGCCGCGCGGCACCAACTGCTTCATCTGCCACTCGAACACGCTGAGCGGGCTGGAGCATCTGCCCGGCGGCGGCCATCTCGTCGCAGCCCCATACGTGAGCGCGAGCGAGGGAGCGCATCCGCGCGCCGAAGCCGGGTCGCCGCTCGTGGGCGAGCCGGTGAAGCCTCACGCGGGACTCGACGTGAAGTTCACGCCGAACGCGGACAGCGCCATCGATTTCGCCTTGAATCCAGACTTTTCACAGGTCGAATCCGACACGGCGCAGATCTCCGTCAACGAACGCTTTGCGCTCTTCTTTCCGGAGAAGCGGCCCTTCTTTCTCGAGGGGGCCGACCTGTTCCAGACGCCCCTGCAGGCCATCTACACCCGCACGATTACGTCGCCCGACTGGGGCGGCCGCATCACCGGGAAAGAGGCCGGGGTCCGATACACGATGCTCGTCGCGCAGGACAGCGGCGGAGGGTCCGTGGTCATTCCCGGTCCCAACGGGTCGAGCCTTGCCACTCAGGAGTTCGGCTCGACCGACATCATCGCGCGCCTCAAACGCGACATCGGGCGGTCGTTCGTCGGCCTGCTCGTGACCGATCGAGAGCTGCATCACAGCAGCGTTCCGGAGAGCAGTGATGAGACAGCCGGCCACAACCGGGTGATCGGTCCCGATTTTCACTGGCAGCCGTCCGGAAGTGACTCCGTTGGGGGCCAGCTTCTGTACAGCACGTCATTGACGCCAAATCGCGCCGATCTCGCGAGCGAATGGACCGGCCAGATGCTGAGCGGCCATGCCGCCGATCTGCAGTGGCAACACAGCACGAAACATCTCGACTGGTTTGGAGACTATCGCGATGTCGGGGACCGCTTCCGCGCCGACATGGGCTTCGTCCCGCAGGTCGGCTATCGCCAGACGCTCGCGACAGCAGGCTGGACGGTCAGACCGAAAGGCTTCGTCTCGCGGGAGCGCACCTTCTTGTTCGTCGATCGTCAGGTCGATGGCGACGGCGCGCTGATCAGCCGGACGGTAAATCCCGGCTTCGGCATGGACACCCCGTGGGGCGGCTTCGTTCAACTGAACTACGTCGACGACCGCGTTCGTGCGGAGGATCGCGTGTTCGGCCGCCGCCAGTTCAAGTATTTCACGCGATTCAGCCCGTCGCGCCGCGTGTCTGAGCTTCGCGCCGACGGTACGCTCGGCACCGAGATCGATTTCGAAAACGGGCGTCCGGGCCGGGGTTCCTCGATCAACGTGGGGGCGACGCTGAATCTCACGCAGCACCTGGAGCTGGAGCTGCTGGAGGACGAGCGGCGGCTCTCCGTGGCCGATGCAGCGCTGGGAACCGGACGGCTGTTCACCGCGCGCGTCTCGCGCGTCCGCACGACGTACACGTTCACGTCGAGGCTCTTCGTCCGCGCGATCGGCCAATACGTCTCCACGACCCGCTCGCCGCAGCTGTACGTCGAGGCGGTCGATCGCCGATCGGGAAGCTTCAACGGCTCGATTCTGCTCGCCTACAAACTGAACTGGCAGTCCGTGATGTTCGTCGGCTACGGCGACGACCGCGATCTGATCGATCAGTCGCGGCTTCGGCCCGTCGGGCGGCAGTTCTTCGTGAAATTGTCCTACGCCATCCAGCGTTGACCCGCAGTTTTTCGCGCCGATCCTCTTGACCGACCAAAACGGTCGGATATACTCTGACGGACGACGACAAAACAACGCCCGCCGGTGGTGATGACACCGGCGGGCGAATCGAACGCAGGTCCGGTCAGACCTTTCACGCGCAACGCGCCTGACGCGTCCGACCCCCGCATTTTATGGGGCGCGGCACCGCTGGCGCAAACAGAGACGGAGGTCTCGATGCTCGTGCGCCGCCGAGTGCGCCCGTCGTGTGTCTTCTCAGGCTCCCTGCCGTGTATTCTCGTCGCGGCCTTCGTCGTCGTTCCGGGGACCCTGCACGCCCACCAGGAACGTCACAGCACCCAGAACTTCACGTTTGCGATTTCGCCAGGCCCGCTCGAGGACGCGCTGGCGGCATTTCGCGCTGCGACCCATCTCACCGTGCGCGAACCCGCAGATCTGCCGCTCGAGGGCATCGGATCGCGCGGCGTCAGCGCGACGTGCCGCGCGGATGAGGCGCTGCGGATCATGCTTGCGGGAACCGGCCTGACGTTCCGGATCGCGCCAGACGGCGCGTTCGTGCTGCAGCTCGCGGCGGCGCCGCTTCGTGTCGAGGTCACGGCCGTTGCCGATCCCTATCGCGTCGACGAGTCTTCGACCGCGACGCGAACGCCGACGCGCCTCGGCGACGTTCCGCAGACGCTTGCGATCGTGCCGCGAGCGCTGCTCGCGGATCAAGGCGCGCAGTCGATCGCGGACGCCGTCCGCAACGTACCCGGCGTCTCTGTCGCGCAAGGCGAAGGCAATCGCGATCAGGTCGTGCTCCGCGGGATCAGCACGTCTTCGGATTTCTTCGTCAACGGCGTGCGCGACGATCAGGAGCGCTTCCGCGATCTGTACAACGTGGAGCGTGTCGAGGTGCTCGAGGGCCCGGCGGCGGCGTTGTTCGGGCGCGGCGGCGCCGGAGGCATCGTGAACATCGTCACGCGGCGCGCTCGGCGCGGCGAAGCATCGGATGCGGCGATCGAGGCCGGAAGCTTCGGCCACAAGCGCGCGACCGTGTTCGCGGCCGCGCCCGTCGGCTCGCGAGCCTCGGTGGCGGTCAGCGGCATGGCGGAGCGATCCGGCGGGTTCCGGGACGCCTATTTTCTGCACCGGTACGCGGCAAATCCCACCTTCACGATCCATTTCGCCGGTGCATCGTCGTTCTCTGCCGGTGTCGAGCACTTACGCGACAGCAGGTTTGCCGATCGCGGAATCCCTTCGCGCAACGGCCGACCCGTAGCCGTCCGGATTTCGCAGGTGTTTGGGTCAGAGACTCAGAATCGCGCGAGAAGCGGCGTCGACACGGCGTACGCGGAGATCGAACACCCGTTTGCGACCGGCGCAACCGTGCGGACCCGCATACTCGCGGGGCGCTACGACAAGTACTACCAGAACGTATACCCCGGCAGTACGGTCGATGCGCTGAACGTCCTGACGCTGTCCGCGTACAATCACGCCGTCGATCGCGTGAATGTCTTCACGCAGACCGAGTTGACGTACGACACGCGCGCCTTTGGTATTCAGCATCGCGTGCTGGCGGGCCTCGAACTGGGCCGCCAGTCGCAGGACGAGCAGCGGCACACGGCGCGGGCGCTCGGCGACGTGCCGCTGGCCGCGACGATGCGCGATGCGGACTTCGATGGAGCCTCTCTGACGGCCGATCGCACGGCGGCCGCCGCAACCGCGGCAGTGTTCCTGCAGGATCAACTGACGCTCTCGTCGCGTTGGAAGGCCGTGGCTGGCGTGCGGGTCGATCGCTTCGCGGTGGACGTCGACGATCGGCTGCCAGGAGCCCCGGCGCTGACGCGCGTCGATCGCGCGGTCAGCCCGCGCGCCGGCGTCATCTACGCGGCAGGATCGAAAGCATCGCTGTACGCGAGTTACGGCTACACCTTCCTGCCGACCGGACAGACACTTGGTCTGGCCGCCAACACCGCGCAGCTCGAGCCGGAGAACGCCAGGAATTACGAAGCCGGCGCACGCCTCGACGTCCTGCACGGGTTGAGCGTGACGGGGGCGGTGTTCCGGCTCGATCGCAACCACGTGCGGACCGCCGACCCGACCGATCCAACGCGGCTCGTGATGACGGGGCAGCAGCGAACGGAAGGAGTCGTGCTGTCGGCGACGGGCAGCGTGACGCGTCAGCTCAGGATCTACGGCGGCTACGCCCACCTCGACGCCGGCGTCACTCGAACGACGCTGACCGCACCTGCAGGACGTCGGGTCGGTCTCGTGCCCGTTCACCAGGCGACGATGTGGGTCACTTACGATCTGCCGTGGAATCTTGGACTGGCCGGCGGCATCGTCGCGCAGTCGCGCGCGTTCACGTCGTTTACCAACGCCGTGGAGTTGCCCGCATTCACACGCGTCGACGCCGCCGTCTCACGCCGAGTGGGACGTTATCGCCTCGCGCTGAACACGGAAAATCTTCTCGACGCCCGCTACTATCCAACCGCAAATGGCGACAACAACATCTCTCCGGGCGCGCCCCGAAACGTCCGGCTCACGATCGGCGCATCTTTCTGAATGCTCTTCTTGAAACCAATCGCCGTGGGCTTCCGCCTCTAGGCGGACGCACGATACAGCTCAGCTCGGCTGGACAATGCCTTCGCGAACGGATAGTAATGGCGTCCGTAGATCTGTCGCGGGCGCGACGATCATGGCCGACTCCCAGCTCATCTCCTCGCCGGGGCGCGACGAACTGCTCCGGTCCGTCCTCGATCAGGTCTTCGCGTTCGTCGCCATCCTGACGGCCGACGGACGCCTCGTCGAAGTCAACCGCGCGCCGCTCGATGCGGCGGCCCTGCGGCGCGAAGACGTCGTCGGACAACGCTTCGCCGAGACGTACTGGTGGTCGTATTCCTCCGAGGCGCAGCAAGAGCTGGCGCGCACCATCCAGAGGGTCGCGGCGGGCGACGTCGTGCGCAACGACTTCGACATCCGCGTGGCGGGCGACGCGATCATCACGGTCCGCGGCAAATTCAGCCCGCTGCGCGACGAGGCGGGCCGCGTTCGATACATCGTCGCGTCGGGCGTCGACATCTCGGACCGCAAGCGTCAGGAGCGCGCGCTCATGGAGAGCGACGAGCGCTTTCAGCAGCTCGCGCATGCCATACGGGAAGTCTTCTGGCTGTTCGACGCCGACGCCGACCGGTTCGTGTACGTCAGCCCCGGGTACGAACGCATCTGGGGACGCAGTCCGCAGGTGCTCGACGATCAATCCTACGACTGGCGGAAGAGCATCCACCCGGATGACCGCGAGCGCACGCTGGCGCTCATGCGCGCCCGCGCCCCGTACGACGAGGAATACCGGATCATCCGCCCCGATGGGGCCGTGCGCTGGATTCGCGATCATGCCTTTCCGCTCGAGGGCTCGTCCGGGCGCGTCATCCGCATGGCGGGCGTCGCCGAGGACATCACCGCGCGCCGCGATCTCGAGACGCAGGTGCGCCACGCGCAGAAGATCGAGTCGATCGGCCAGCTCGCCGGCGGGGTCGCTCACGACTTCAACAATCTGCTCACCGTCATCGCGGGCAACGCCGAGCTGCTCCTCAATCTTAATGGGCCGGACGACCTCCGGCACCTCGTGAGCGAAATCTTCCAGGCCTGCGAGCGGGGCGCATCGCTCACGCGTCAGCTCCTCGCGTTCAGCCGCCGACAGATCCTCGATCCGAAAGTGCTGGATGTGAATGCCATCGTGACGGATGCCGAAAAGCTGCTGCTGCGCCTCGTGGGCGAGGAGGTGGCGGTCACCACAAACCTGGGCCCGGACCTCCACCGCGTTCGCATGGACCCGGGGTGCCTGACGCAGATTCTGATGAACCTGGCCGTCAACGCACGCGACGCGATGCCCAGCGGCGGTTCGCTGGCGATCGAGACGTGGAATGCGGAGCACGCTCCGGCGGGGGCGCCGGATGCCGAGCGATCCGTTCCGGCCGGCTGGGTCGTGCTGTCGATCACGGACACCGGCGTCGGCATGCTGCCGGAAGTGCGGGCGCGCGCGCTCGAGCCGTTCTTCACGACGAAGGGTCCGGGGAAAGGCACTGGCCTCGGCCTCTCGGTCGTCTACGGCATCGTCGAACAGAGCGGCGGCCACATCGAGATCCTGAGCGAGCCGGACCGCGGCACGAGAGTAAACATCTTTCTTCCTGCTGTGGACCGCGGGACTGCGGAGGCTTCCGCCGCACTCTCGGCAACGAGCCGCGGCAACGAGACGATCCTGCTCGTCGAGGAGGATGCGCACGTGCGAAAGCTTGCCGCTGGTGCGCTCAAAGCGAGCGGCTACAACGTCCTCGTCGCGCAGAGCGGCGACGATGCGGTGCGCCTCGCGTCGGTGCAGGCGGCGCCTGTCCATCTGCTGATTACCGACGTCGCCGAACGAGCCGGAACGGCCGGCCCGGTGGTCGGGTTTCTGACTGCACGATTCCCGGAGGTGCAGGTGCTCTACACGAGCGGATATCCAGCCGACGCGGTCGCCCGGGACGGACGCGGCCCCGCCGTGCTGCGAAAGCCGTATACTCCGGTCACGCTGACGGGCAAGGTCAGGGACGTGCTCGATCGTCGGGACTGACCTGCGCTTCGAATCGTCTTTCCAATCCGGCTGATCCTGCGATGCCATTGACGAGGCGCGCATTCGTGCGCATCTGCGCTTCGGTCCCCTTGGTTGCGGGCGCGTTCGCCGGCGCGCCGTTCGCGCTCCCTGTGGCTGCCATCGACGCCGAGCGGTTCTTTCCGATGGCAGTCTGGTATGGCGGCGGGAAGGCGCGCGCGCCGATGCTCGAGGGGCATGCCCGCGAGAAGAAGGACGTCTGGCGGAAAGACATCCGGCAGATCAAGACGCTCGGGTTCAACACGGTGCGCGCGTGGATCGACTGGGCGTCGGGACAGCCGACGGAGGGCGTCTACGATTTCGACACCCTCGACGTCCTGCTGGAGCTCGCGGAGGAAGAGCAGCTCGCGCTCGTGCTGCAGGTGTACATGGATTCTGCGCCGAATTGGGTCGGCGAGAAGTATCCGGACTCGCTCTTCGTGTCCTCCAACGGACAGGCCGTCCATCCCGAATCCTCTCCGGGCTACTGCCGCGATCACCCCGGCGTACGCGCCGCGGACGATGCGTTCTATGCCGCGCTGGCGGCGCGCGCGCGGCGCAGCCCCGTGTTCGTCGGCTGGGATCTCTGGAGCGAGCCGCACGTCATCAATTGGGCAACGCCGTCGAATATCCCGAATCCCGAGTTCTGCTTCTGCCCGTATACGATCCGGCGCTTCCGCGGATGGCTGCAGAAGAAGTACGGGTCGCTGGACGCCTTGAATGCCGCCTGGTATCGGCGCTTCAGCTCGTGGGATCAGGTGGAGCCGAGCCGACTGAGCACCATCCTTTCCTATACCGATTACATCGACTGGAAAGCGTTCATCGTCGACAAGCTGGGCGAGGACCTGCGCGATCGGTACGAAGCGGTGAAGGGCACCGCGCCGAACACCGTCATCACGAGCCATGCCGCGGGCGTGGGCCTGTTCGCGTCGCCGCATCACTGGGAAGGGCAGTCGGACGACTGGGTGATGGCGCGTCAGGTCGATTTCTACGGGACGTCGTTCTACCCGAAGCACTCGGCGTTCGTCGATCGCGACGTGCAGTGGCGGGCGGCGCTCTTCGACTTCACGCGCTCCTTTGCGTACGATGAGGGCCGGAGTGGCTTCTGGGTCGGTGAGCTGCAGGGAGGGTTTGGAACGATCGCGCAGAACGTGAGCCCGACCGTCACGCCGCAGGATCTGAACGTCTGGACGTGGACGGCCCTGTCGCGCGGCGCGAAGGCCATCAACTACTACGCGTGGTACGCGATGAGCACCGGGTACGAGTCTGGCGGCTTCGGACTGAACCCGCTCGACGGCACCATTACCGAACGCGCAAAGGTCGCCGGCTCGATTGCGCGCGTCATCGACCGGAACCAGCAGCTGTTCCTCGACGCGCGGCCTCCCCGCGCCGAGGTGGCCATCGTCTACAACCCGCTCGCATACTTCGTCGGCGGGCGCCAGCGCGCCGCGGCGTACGGCGGCCCGCAGGGAGAGGTCGTCGGGATCGAGCGCGATTCGCTTCTCGGCCCGCATCGGGCGCTCTTCGACAGGAACGTGCCGATCGACTTCGTTCACATCGATCATCTGCAGCAGAACAAGCTGCAGCAGTACCGGCTCCTGATATTTCCGTATCCGCTCATGATGCCGCAGGCATCCGCGCCGGTGCTCCGCGACTATGTTGCAGGCGGCGGCACGCTGGTGGTCGAAGCGCGCCTGGCGTGGAACAACGAACGGGGCCACGCGTCGGATCGCATCCCGGGGATGGGGCTGTGGGAGGTGACCGGCTGCCGCGAAGCGGCGGTCGAGACGGCGCCGAATGGACGCGCGACACTGCGATGGACGAGCAGGTCGATCCCCGGCGTCAACGTCGGCGATCGTCTGCCCGCGCGCTGGTACAAGGAGACGCTCGAGCCGCTGTCGCCGGACGCGCACGTCGTCGCAGAATTCGAGGACGGCGCCCCGGGGGCGGTCGTGTCTTCTTACGGCAAGGGACGCGTGCTGACCCTCGGGTCGTACGTCAGCGCTGCGTGTCAGTCCACGCCAACGCCTGAAGGCGAGCGGTTCTTCGGCGCGCTGCTCGGATGGGCTGGTGTGGCGCTGCCGATCGAGGTGACGGGTTCGCCAATCGAAGCGCGGCATCTGGAGTCGGGCTCGAATACGCTGCTGTTTCTGTTCAACCACTCACGCGACGCCGCACACTCCGAGGTGCTGGTGCGTCGAGCCGCCGCGACGGCGTCGGATCTCGTGACGGGCGCGCGCGTCGCGCTCGTGTCCGGATCGGCGGGCGCGCGCATCGCCGTCGATCTCCATCCCGGTGCCGTGCGCGTGCTCGAGCTGACCTCTCGGTAAACGCCCCCCTTTTCCGCACACTGCGTGGTCGCGAACACTGTTCGCATTCGCGCATCAGTCAACGGCTGTTAACCACGCGCAGATCTTGTGCGTCACTGCTCACGACGAGACCAAACGCAAATCGCATTGCGCACGTCTAACGTTGCAGTACGCACACGATCGGCAGGCCAGCCATGATGCGTTCCTCACTCGCGTGGTCCCTGGCGCTCACCCTCTCCGCGGCGCCCGCAGGCGCCAAGCAGTTCGTCATCCCGCACACCGGGTGGCCCACGCCCGCGCCGCCGCACCTCACGAGCGCAATCGCGGCGCGCGCGTTTGTCGACGACGGCGTGCCGCCGTCGTTCAACGAGGCGTTGCCCTCGAACATCGTTGCGCCCGACGTGGTGCGCGGCGTCGCCGCGGCGATGCTGCGCGCGTCGCCGACGTTCAGGCGCCAATGCGCGCGGCTCGCGCGCGCGCCCGATCTGATCGTGACCGTCTCCCATGTGCAAATGGCGGGCAGCCGTCCCTACGTCGCCATCACGCGTATCCATCGGCGCGCTGACGGCCGGCTGGCCGCGGACGTGTACATCGGGCCTGGAGGGGACCGCGAAGAGCTGCTCGCCCACGAGTTCGAGCACATCATCGAGCAGCTCGACGGCATCGACCTCGCGGCGCTCGCGAAGCGTCCCGGCACCGGCGTCCACGTCGTGCCGAACGCCTCGGAGTTCGAGACGGATCGCGCGGTGACGATCGGCCGCCAGGTCGCAAGCGAAATCCGCGCGATGCACGGTACGTGAGGCGACATGTCGATGCGCATCGCCGTGCCGGGCCTGCTGCTCGCGATTGCGCTCGTCGTGCAGGCGGCAGACACGGGGGCGTGGGTGACCGTGCGCGAGCGAGATCGGAACAACGGTCCGACGGAAGTGTCGCCCGTCTCGATCAGCCGTGACGGACGGTACATCGCGTTCGCATCGTTCGCGCCTCTGGTGGATGCCGATACGGATCGCAACAGCGACATCTACGTGCTCGACCGTACGACCGGCGCCGTCACCATCGAAAGTCTCGGCTCCGGCCCCTCCGCGTCGACCACGAATCCGAGCGTCAGCGGCGATGGGCGGTTCGTCGTCTTCGAGACGCTCGCGCCCCCAGCGTCGCCGGGGAGCATGGCCGGACGCACGATCGTGCTGCGCGACCGCGATGCTCGGACCAGGCAGATTCTGTCCGGCGGCAGCGGAGCATCGAGCCGCGATCCTGCCATCAGCGCCGATGGCCACCTCGTCGTGTTTGCGTCATGCGCAACTGACCTCGTCGACGGCGCCGATCTCAACGGTGTTGGCGAAGACGTCTACGCGTACGACATCACGACGCACGCGCGTGCGCGCATCAGCCTTGATGCCGCCGGCCGGCAAGCGACGCGGGGCGAGAGCTTTGCGCCGGCACCGAACGCGGACGGCCGGTTCGTCGCGTTCGTCTCGACTGCGCTGCTGGCGCCACCGGCCCAGGGGCGCGGCGACGCGCGCCCCCCAGCGAACGTGTACCTGCGGGACACGATTGGCGGAACCACGATGCGGGTGAGCGGCGGGCGCGGGGGCGCTCAGCCAGACGGCCCAAGCTACGACCCCGCGATCAGCGGAAACGGAAGGCTCGTGGTCTTCGTCTCCGACGCGACCAACCTGGTCGACGGCGATCGCAACCGCGTCGCCGACATCTTCCTGTTCGACGCGGACACCGGGACGATCTCGCTGATCAGCCGCGGGATGGGAGGGGGCGCAGCGAATGGTCCCAGCGGGCGGCCGGCCATTTCCGAGGACGGCGAGACGATCGTCTTTCAATCCGAGGCATCCAATCTCGCGTGCTCCGCGAAGTGCAGCTCGGCGACGCGCGACGTCAACCTTGTGACCGACGTGTTCCTGCTGAATCGCCCGACCGGCGAAATTCACTGTCTGAGCTGCGGCCGACGTACGTGGATGGAGGCCAGCGCCGCGCCAGCCACGAACGCGACGGGCTCCGTATTCGCGTTCTCCTCGCGGCATCCGGTTGACAGCGATGACATGGACAATGATTTCGACCTGTTCGTCCGCGCGCTCGACGCGCCGGCGCTCACGAAACGCTGAATCGCGGAACTGAAGTTGCGCGCTACGGTTGCGCGCGACGGGTGCGCGCCGCGAGACAGCTCCGTCCCGGGCTGGACACCATTCGTCCCGGCACGGAGCCGATCGCCAGATTCCTGCGACTTTTCCAGGCCCACTTACGTCTAAGCGTCCCGAGGCGGATCTCATGATTGCTCAGACGCTCCGGGACTGCCGCATCGGGCTTCGTGTCCTCGTCAAGGACAAGTCGTTCTGTGCGCTGGCGGTCATCGTGCTCGCGCTGGGCATCTGCGGCGTGACAACGATGTTCAGCGTCGTGAACGGGGTGATGCTGCGCGGGTTCGCGTTTCCGCACGCCGACCGGCTGATGAGCGTGAACCTCGTGGACCCGACGAGCGCGACGTTCTTCGGCGTCAACGGCCAGGTCAGCGGCATGGACTACGAGGAGATGCTGCCGCAGCAGCGCTCGTTCGAGATGCTCGCCGGGTACCTGAACGGATCGACCGTCAACGTCACGATCAACGGCCATCCGCAGCGGTATACGGGCGCGTACACGACCGAGAACTTCCTCCGCATCGTGGGCGTCTCGCCGATGCTCGGCCGCGATTTCACCGCGGACGACAACAAGCCTGGCGCCGGCAAGGTCGCCATCATCGGATACGGCGTCTGGCAGCGTGACTTCGGCGGCGCGGCGGACGTCGTCGGCAAGGGGGTCCGGATCAACGGCAAGGCCGCGACGATCGTCGGCGTCATGCCGAAAGGCTTCGCGTTCCCGACGAACGAGGAGTTGTGGACGCCGTTGTTCAACGAGTTCCCGGTACGTCCGCGCAAGGATCCGAACGCCAACAATCCGGCTGTCATCGGGCTCATCAAGCCTGGCGTGTCGCTCGATCAGGCGAACGCCGAGTTCACCGGCATCGCAAAGCGTTTTGCTGCCGAGTACCCGGACACCAACAGACGCTTCAACACCGGGCAAGTCGAGCCGCTCATCAAGACCTACACGCCACGGCCGCTGCGAGGCACGTTGTGGACGATGCTCGCGTTCTGCGTCGGGGTGCTGCTCATCGCGTGCGTCAACGTGATGAACATGCAGTTCGCGCGGGCGACGCTCCGCGCGAAGGAGCTGGCGGTGCGCTCGTCGCTGGGCGCGACGCGCGTTCGTCTCGTCCGCCAGATGCTCACCGAGAGCCTGCTCGTCGCGGGCATCGGCGCAGTCGCTGGAATCGGGCTGGCATATCTGTGCATCGACTGGCTGTCGGCCACCGTGACCAACCTGGACAATCCGCCCCCCTCGTGGATCATGTTCGACGTGGACGCGCCGGTCCTCGCCATCACGGTCGTCTCCATGTTCGTCGCCGCGGTCGTCTCCGGACTCCTCCCCGCGTGGATCTCGTCGCGCGCGAACGCGGTCGAGGTGCTGCGCGACGGCGGCCGCGGGAATACGAGCCGCAGCGTCAACCTCATCTCGCGCGGCCTGGTGGTGTTCCAGATCGTGGTGACGTCCGTGCTGCTGATCGGATCGCTCCTGCAGGTGCGGTCGATCGTGAAGCAGCAGTCGATCGACTACGGGTACGACACGTCCGGCGTGATGTCCGCGCGCATGGGGCTCATGGACGGCGACTATCCGTCTCCCGAGGCGAGAAAGGTCTTCTTCGATCGCCTCGTTCGGGAGCTCCAGGCGGCGCCGGAGTTCGAGGCCGTCGCGCTGACGAACCGGTTCCGGATGGTGTTTTCGGGCAACGGCCCGATCGAAATCGACGGCAAGCTGTACCGCGAGGATCGCGATCGGCCGAATGCGAACTTCGAGCAGGTGACGCCAGGGTTCTTCGCGGTCACGAGCCAGCGCGTCCTCGAAGGGCGCGGGATGACGGATCAGGATCTCGATGCGCGCCTGCCCATCGCCGTCGTCAACGCCGCGTTCGCGCGCAAGCACTTCGGCACCGAGAGCGCGATCGGACGCCGGTTCCGCACGGTCGACTTCACGTCACGGAAACCGAACGAGTGGCGGACCATCGTCGGCGTCGTGTCCACCGTCCGCATGCTCGGTCCCTTCAACAATCCCGGCGTGGACGATTCCGGCTACTACCTGCCGTTCTATTCCAACGCCACCGGTCCGGCGGGCGAGCTGTTCGCGAACCAGTTCGCGACCGTCGCCGTGAAGCCGCGCGGCGGCGGGCGCGCGGACGGCATGGCGAACGTCCTGCGCCGCTACGTGAACAAGGTCGATCCCAACCTGCCGCTGTATTTCGTCGGGACCCCCCGGACGCAGATCGAAGGGTTCATCGCGCAGAACCGCATCATCGCGACGATGTTCTCGATCTTCGGGCTCGTCGCCGTCGTCCTCGCGTCGGTCGGGATGTACGGCGTCATGTCGTTCTCGGTGAACCAGCGGCGGCAGGAGTTCGGCGTCCGCATGGCGCTCGGCGCGGACGACGGGCGCATCCTCTCGATGGTGCTGAAGCAGGGGGTCGTGCAGCTGGGGATCGGATTGTGCCTCGGTCTGGGGATTGCCCTGGCGATTGCCGGGTTCGCGCGAAGCGGCATTCAGAACACGCTGTTCGGCGTCAGCGCGCGCGATCCGCTCACCTATACGGCCGTTCTCGGCCTCATCACGCTCGTCGCGCTGACCGCCACGCTCGTCCCCGCCCGCCGCGCGACCCGCGTGGACCCGATGATCGCTCTCCGGGCAGAGTAGGGCGGTCCTTTCAGCGGCCACCAGTGATGAGTGGCGGCGCCATTGACTTTGCGGCCAAAAGGCGCCGCCACGCGGGACTTCACTTGCCCGCCGGATCGCTGCACTTCTCAAATCCGCGGTGTAATTCGCGAGCCAGCGTGACGGGTTGCCTGGCGCTTCAATTGCACCAGCGCGCACGCTGCCAACCGCGACATGGGCAGCAGCAGAGCGGAGAGACGGCATGCGAAAGCTCGCGTTCCTGTGCGGGATCATTCTGGTTGCCTCCCAGGTGCCGCGCGTCCACGCGCAGGCTGCGGCCCAGGGCCGCTGGACGACGCTGCCGTACACGATGCCGATCAATCCGGTGCACATGGCGCTCCTGCGCACCGGCAAGGTGCTCATCGTCTCCGGCTCCGGCAACGTCGCCGCGGAGACGCACTATCAGGCTGCGGTGTGGGATCCGGAGTCCGGCTCGATCCTGACCCAGTCGCTCGCCTGGGACATGTTCTGCAACGGCATGGTGATCCTGCCGGATGGCCGCCCCTTCGTCAACGGCGGGACGCTGCAGTACGACCCGTTTTTCGGCCAGCCACGCAGCGCCGTCTTCGATCCGACCACCAGCCTGTTCACGGACGTCCAGCAGATGGCGCACGGACGGTGGTACCCGACCGTCACGGTGCTCGGCGACGGGCGGGTCATGACGTTTTCAGGCTTGAAGGAGACCGGCGGAACCGACACCGCCGTTGAGATTTACACGCCCGGGTCCGGCTGGAGCCAGGAATACGCCGGCGGCTGGACCCCGCCGCTGTATCCACGGATGCACCTGCTCCCGGACGGCACGGTGCTCTATTCGGGATCGGGCACCGGATCGCGGATCTTCAACCCGGCTGCCGGAACGTGGTCGTCGGTCGTCGCGTCGACCAACTACACCGGAACCCGAACGTACGGAACGTCGGTTCTGCTGCCGCTGCGGCCATCGGCCGGCTACAAAGCGGTCGTGATGATCATGGGAGGCGGGAACCCGGCGACGGCGTCGACCGAGCGTCTTGACACGTCGGCCGCTCCCCTTCGATGGAGCAGCGGCCCTGCCATGTCCCAGCCGCGCATCGAGATGAACGCGACCATCCTTCCGAACGGCAAGGTGCTCGCGATGGGCGGCTCGACGAATGACGAAGACGCTGCGACCGCCAGCCTCAACGCGGATCTCTACGATCCTCAGACCAACACCTTCAGCTCCGCAGGGGCGAACCGTTACCCCCGCCTGTATCACTCGGGATCGCTGCTGCTGCCCGACGCGACGGTGCTGCTGGCCGGCGGCAACCCGGCGCGCGGGACGTACGAGTCTCACATGGAGATCTACGCTCCCGCATACTTATTCAACGCGGACGGAACCGACGCCGTGCGGCCCGCGATTGGCTCCGTCACCCCAGGCGCGTTTGCGTACGGCTCGACCTTCCACGTGCAAACGTCCGACGCCGCCGACATCCAGTCCGTCGTGCTCGTCCGGCCAGGCGCTCCGACCCACGCGTTCGACATGGATCAGCGTCTCGTCGAGCTGCCGTTCACGCGTGGCGCAAGCGAGCTGACCGTGACCGCGCCGCCCAACGGGAACGTCGCGCCGCCCGGCTATTACATGCTGTTCATCCTCAACACCGCGGGCGTCCCGTCCGTCGCGAGCTTCGTCCAGCTCTCCGCCTCGATACCGAATCAGGCGCCCACGGCCGCCATCATCAGTCCTGCGGGCAACATCACCGTCGACGCGGGACAGTCCGTCTCGTTTTCGGGCAGCGGCACCGATACAGACGGAACGATCACTTCGTATGCCTGGTCGTTCCCCGGCGGCTCGCCGGGCAGCAGCTCGGTGGCGTCTCCGGGACCTGTGACCTACGCGGCCCCCGGAAAGTACGTCGCATCGTTCACCGTCACGGACAACGGCGGCGCGAGCAGCGCGGCAGCGACGCGCACGATCACGGTTCCGGATTTCGCATTGTCTGCCAGCCCTGGTACCCAGGCACTGGCGCCGGGCGGCACGGCGATCGTCGATGCGTCTGTTTCACCAGTGAACGGTTTCTCGGGCGTCGTAGCCTTGAGCGTGGCGGGACTCCCGCAGGGCGCGGCCGGGACGTTCGCACCGGCATCCGTGACGGCATCCGGAACCGCGCGGCTGACGGTCACGACGACCGCCAGCGTCGGGCCGGGCACGTATCCGCTCACGATTACAGGCGTCAGCGGGCAGCTCACGCACAGCGTCGGCGTCACGCTCGTGATCAACGGGGACTTCACGATCTCGGTCACGCCATCCAGCCGCACGATCACGCGCGGGGCCAATACGACGTTCAGCGTGGCCGTCGGCGCCCAGGGATTCTCGGGTACCGTCGCGCTTACGGTTTCGGGGCTGCCGAAGTTCGCATCGGGACGATTCTCGTCCTCCTCGATCGTCAACTCGGGCACGTCGGTGCTCACCATCGGCACGAACAAGAACATCGCACGAGGCACGTTCGTTCTCACGGTGACAGGCGCGAGCGGCGGGCGAACGCACTCCGCGACGGTCAGTCTGATTGTTCAGTGATCCATGCCGCTGAGCCGACGCGCGCTTCTCCGGCATGTGACGGCGACTGCGGTAATCGCCGCGGGCTCACCGCGGCTGAACGCCAGCGCTGCGCCGGGGCCCCCTGCCCCGGTT
>JBKPTE010000130.1:0-23894 GCA_046735335.1 Acidobacteriota bacterium
GCCTTCCACGCATTGGGTACTTCGCGCTCGAGGCGCGACGACACCGAGTAGTAGGAGCGCGGATCCTCCGGATCCACGTCAGTTGGACAGACGATGACCTCGGCGCCAAACGCCTTGAGGGCGTCCACCTTCTCCTTCGACTGCTTGTCGGTGGTGGTGAAGATGCAGCGGTAGCCCTTGACGACGGCGGCGATCGCCAGGCCCATGCCGGTGTTGCCCGAGGTCCCTTCGATGATCGTTCCGCCGGGCTGCAGTTTGCCGGCACGCTCGGCGTCCTCGATCATCTTCACCGCCATGCGGTCCTTGATCGAGTTGCCCGGGTTGAAGGTCTCCAGCTTCGCCGCGACGGTCCCGGGCACGCCGCGGGCGATGCGATTGATCCGCACCATGGGCGTGTGGCCGATGGCGGCGAGAATGTCGGGGGCGATCTTCGGCATCGTTGAACTTGTCATCGCGCACTCGGCTTCGATCCCGACGTCAGTCGCCAGATGAGCAGCGCCGCCCGCTTCGTCTGGCTCGGCAGCGTCCTGAGGTCGGCGGTCTCTCCCGGCGTGTGATCGTCGTGCCCCATCAGACCGATGCCGTCGATGATGCTCTTGACCTCGCCTGCGACGAACGAGACATCCGCCGCACCGGCGCGATCTGGACTGACCGGGGCGACCGGGCCGAGCCCGAGATCCTGACTGGCCCGATCGTACATCGCGAGCAGCCGCGCGTTCCCTTCGGTCGGGGCGAGCGAGGGATACCCATCGCCGAAGGTGAGCGTCGCCTGCGTGTGCGGCAGCGATTCGGCCGCCACCTTCTTCATCGTCTCGCGCGCGCGGTCGAGCTGATCGCGCGTGAGCGTCCGGAGATCTCCGGCGACGATCGCCCGCTCCGCGACGACGTTGTCCTTGCCGAAGGCGGTGCCACGGCTCTGCGCCGCGTCGAAGTCGACCGACGTTCCCCCGAGCATGACGCCGGGGTTGAACGTGAGGTGCTCCTCACCGGCCAGGGCTCGCCGAAAGCCGTCCAGGATCCGGGCGGTCTCGTAAATCGCTCCGGCCCCGATATCGGAGCGGAAGATCTGTGACGAGTGCGCCGCAACGCCCTTCACCTCCAGCCGCCAGGACGATGTTCCCCGGCGCGCGGTGACCGCATATCGCGGATCGCCAGGACCGTCCTCGAAGCCGAGCGCGTACTCGGCGCCCTTGCTCGCCTCGACGAGCGCCGCCCGTGCGAGCGCCTGCGGATCGCCCGTGTCCTCCTCGTCCCCCGTCATCACGACGACCACGTTGAGCCTGTCGAGTACGCCGGCTGCGCGCAGCGCCTTCAGCACGAACACGATGATGACGTCGCCGCCCTTCATGTCGATGACGCCGGGGCCCCGCGCGGTCTTCTCGTCGATCTTCTCGAAGCGCTGAAACGGGCTGTCCTTCTCGAAAACCGTATCGAGATGGCCGATCAGGAGGATGCGCGGGGAGGGACCGGGATGCTCGGCGACGAGGTGTCCTGCGCGATGGAAGGGCGCGCCGTCGATCCATCGCGTCCTGAAGCCGAGCGCATCGAATTGGGCGCGGAACACGTCGCCCACGGCTTTCACGCCGGCGAAATTCTGCGTGCCGCTGTTGATGTTGACGGCCTTCTCGAGCAGCGCGAGCGCGTCCGGGTTGTTCGCGTCAACCGCCGCGACGATCGCGCGCTCGGGCGGCGAGCCTAGCTGCGCCACGAGGAAGCCCACCAGAACGAGAAGAACGCGCATGAGGACCCGACGAAAATATCACGGCGGGAGGTGCTGGAAAGGAGGCGTGCGCCGGGAGCCGAGGCACGAACCCGGCTCCCGCACGCGGGATCGACTGGCCGTCTGAAGGATGAGATGACCGCGCCGACGCTCTGAGCTCCGCTTACGCTTTCAGGTGCCTGTTCACGAGCTTCGTCATCTCGAACATGTTCACCTGGCCCTTGCCGCCGAACACCGGCTTCAGCGCGTCGTCGGCCTTGATCATGCGCTTGTTCTTCTTGTCCTGCAGGCCGTTCTTCTTGATGTACGCCCAGAGCTTCTTCGTCACCTCGGTGCGGGGGATCGGCTTGGCGCCGACGACCTCCGACAGCGCCGGGCTCGGCGTCATCGGCTTCATGAAGGCAGCGTTCGGCTTGCGGGCGGATTTCTTCGCGGTCGACTTCTTGGCCATCCATTAACTCCTTGAGAGAGCGTGGAGCGTGCGCTGCGAGGGTAGCACAACTTCAGCGCGGAAGACTCCAGTAATCGCGCATCAATTCGTGGCTCCACGCGGGTTGGCGAATGGGGCCGCGCGGCAGGAACTCGGCGAACACCGGCTTGATGTCGACGACGGGCGTGCCGTCGAGCGCGTCGAGGCCTTCGACGTGGAGCGCGCGGCCGCGGCGGCCGGCGATGCGCACGATCGTCGCGCCGAGCCGGTTGGGTCTGGCCTTCGCGCGCTGCGCGAAGATTCCCACCTCGGGCCAGGACGCATTTCCTCTCGGGTGGCGCGCCCCGAATAGAGCGCTCTCCGCAGGAAGTCGATCGAAGAAGAAGAGGATCTCGGCATGCGAAAAGTCTTCGATGCCGTCGAGGCTCTCCGCGGGCACGTCCGGCCGCAGTTCGACGATGGTCGCTTGTCCGCCCCACCAGTCGTCGCGGACGTCCGATCGTCCGCCGCGCACGTAGCCGATCGGCTCGATCTCGATGGGCATGGTTGTCCTCCCGCGACACGCGCAACTGAAGTTGCGCGCTACGAAACGCCACTCGTAGCGCGGAACTTCAGTTCCGCGACCCTAGCCGAATTCAACGCGCGAGGGCGCCTGATCCGCGCCGACACGCCCGACCTGAATCTCGGCCTTGAAATAGTTCTCCGCTCGCACCGGCGAGCCTGCGAGCCGCCGCAGCATCGCGATCTGCCCGACGTGCGCGAGCGCGTCCGCTACGGGTCCCTGGAAGAGCGCCCCTTCGGAGGAGCCGAGCGAACCTGCGGCCGCCAGTTCGGCGTCGAACGCGGCGAGCGCGGCGAAGAATCGATCGACGTCCTGCTCCCACGTCTGCGGCGCCGAGTCGTGCCACACGTGCGCGCCCCGCGCGAGCGACAGCGCCCAGTCGAACAGGTCGCCGACGTGCGCGAGGATCTCGCCGGCGCTGCGGCTGCCCGGCGCGGCGCGAAAGGACTCGAATCCCTGCGGCGCCCCTCGCACGGCCTTGCCGCCGCGATAGGCAACCGTGGCAACGGTGTGTCGAAGAAGATCGTGATTCATGAATTTGCCGGAGGATACCCCAATAAGTACGTGACGGTCCCCGGCATTTCGCCGAGCGGGACCTGGCCGGCGCGCCACATGCCGCGCGGGTCGGCGGCGGCACCGAGCGCTTCCAGTTCCTCGGGCGTGTACGCGCGAAGCTGGGACACCATCCCGTCCCACCAGCACGTCAAGGGGACGAGCGGCAGCGGATACGTGAACAGCAGCCGCTTCCACCGCAACGGACGCATGAACGGGGTAGAGGCGAGCACCAGGATCGGCGTCAGGAGCGTCATCGCGACCAGATGGCGCGGCGTGCGCTGCGAGACCTCGAAGACCGCGATCGGCTGCCGCGCGCGCGCCGCGTCGCGAAGGACCTCGATCGCCGCGTCGGGCCGGAAGTGGTGGAACGCGTTGAACAACGTGCGGAACCCCTTGAGCTGTTCCGGCACCGTGCGGGCGTCAACGGACTCGCGCGCAAACGTAATCCTGCCGTTCGATCCCTCGCTGGCGCGCGCCATGGCCGGGACATTCGGAAAGAGATCCGTCAGCGTCGCCGTCGCCGCGACACCTTCGGACTGCAGCTCGGCCAGCAACGCCGGAATCGGCCCGGCACCGCCCGAACAGAGATCGACGATGTGTCGAGTGCCCGTCGCACGCATGGCTTCGGCCAGCAGAGGCGCGATCGCGCGGTGAAGATCGACCCAGGTCTCGATGAAGTGCAGGTAGTCGGTCGCCAGATCGCGAACGACCGGCGGGAACCACGGCAGATCCTCGAGCTCGAACAGGTGGCGCCGCTGCATGCTGGCCAGCTCACTCCAGCTCGCCGAAGATGCGATCGAGCGCGCAACACAGCGTCTCGGCGTCTTCCGCCGTGAACGGCATGGGTGGACGGACCTTGAGGACGTTTCCATGCGGTCCTTCCGTCCCGATCAGCACGCCTTCTTCACGCATCCTGTTCACGACGTAGTCCGCCTCGGCTCCGGCCGGTTCGAGCGTCTCCCGATCCTTCACGAGCTCGACACCGAGGAACAGCCCGCGCCCGCGCACATTGCCGATGAGCAAATGCTCGTCCGCAAGGTGCTGCAGCCGATCGAGCAGCACGTCCCCAACCCCACGGGCATGATCCATGAGCCGCTCCTCCCGAACCACGTCGAGGACGGCGAGGCCAACCGCGCACGACACGGTGTTCCCTCCGAACGTGCTGAAGAACTCCATTCCGGTGTCGAACGACCTGGCAATCGCGTGCGTCGTCACGACCGCCCCGACCGGATGCCCGTTTCCTATCGGCTTCCCGAGCACGACGATGTCCGGAACGACTCGCTGCGATTCGAACGCGTAGAACGCATCGCCCATGCGGCCGTACGCCGTCTGCACTTCGTCTGCGATGCAGACGCCGCCGGAGTGCCGCACGATCTCGTAGGCAGCGCGCAGATATCCGTCAGGCAACACGATCTGCCCTGCCACGCTCGGCGCGCTCTCCGCAATGAATGCGCCGAAGCCGGAGGAACTGGCGCGCAGCGATCGCGCGGCGTCTGCAACGTGCGCGGCGTACGCGCGTCCGGCGGTCCAGGTGCCCGTCAGCGCATCGCTCCTGTATGGACCGCGATAGACGTCGGGCAGGGGTACCACGCGCACCCACTCCGGCGCGCCCTCCCCTCCTGGTCCATTGAACTTATACGGGCTGATCGACACGAGCGTCGTCGTATTCCCGTGATACGCGTGGTCCAGCACGATGACGCCGTCCTGCTTCGCGTGCGCACGCGCCAGCCGGAGCGCCAGCTCGTTCGCCTCGCTGCCGGAGTTCACGAAGTAGCAGACGCGCAGCGGCTCCGGAAGCGTCGCGCACAGGCGGTCCGCGTATTCGACGAGCGCGTCCTGCAGATACCGCGTGTTCGTGTTGAGCACGCGCATCTGCTGCGCGGCCGCCTCGACCACGCGCGGGTGGCAGTGGCCCACGTGAGGGACGTTGTTGTACGCGTCGAGATAGCGGCGGCCGTCCTCGTCGTAGAGATACTGCATCCAGCCGCGCGCGGGTTTGACGGGCACGCGGTACCCGACGCGGACGTTGGACCCGATGTGCTCGCGCCGACGAGCGACGTCTTCGTCGGTGCGGATGGGGCCTCGCGGCCGCCGCCAGCCGCACGCCTCGCGAAACGCGGCCGCCGCCAACCGGGGCCGAATCGCCGCCAGCCGCGGCAGAACGTCGCGAATCGACCGCTGGCTGATCGAGAGATAGGGGTCAGCCGGCCGGATCGTCTGCTGCTCGGCGGCGATCGCGACGCTCGTGCAGAGGCGAAGGATGATCAGGCCGAACAGCGCGGCGGCTTCCTCTTTCTGCAGGGCCCGCGCCGAGTGGTATCCCCGTACGACGAAGGCCGCGGACCGCAGGATGTCGTGCTCGTCGAGTATGGCGTATGCGATCGCGATGGCCAGATCCGCAACCGTATAGCTCCACACCATGTCGCCGAAATCGAGGAGGCCGACGACCTGCCGCAGGCGGACGAACGGGCCGCCGTCGGGTGGTCCGATCAGCACGTTGTGATCGTTGGGATCGTTGTGGACGACAGACCGGCGCAGGCGCGGGTACGCCGCGGCGTCTCTCTCCTCGACGCCGTCCGTCAACGCCGCGATCAGCTCGCGTTGCGCAGCGTCGGGTATGAGAGGAAGGCGCTCACGAACGACGCCAAGTGCATTCGCCAGATCCCAGTGGAACTCGCGATGAACGGCTGGATGATCGAAGGTGGCGAGCGCCGCGTCGACGGATCCGATCGCGCGACCGAGATTTTCGAGCAGCAGCGGGCTCTTCCGTCTCGCGTCGGCGAGCGGCACACCCGGAATCCAGGTGAAGAGCCGCACCAGATGCGCGCCGCCCCAGGCCTTCGGCGTCCGCGCGAGCGATCGCCCGTCGAGCGTGCGACGCACCGCGGGACAGATCTCCACCGCACGAGAGAGATGCTCGAGCGCCGCGTTCTGCGCTTCCAGAACGCTGCTGTCTTCCCGGCCGTTCGCAATCTTGAGGACAAATCGTTCGCCGTTTGCCGAGGTCAGCTGGAAGTTCTGATCGCGTTCGCTGGGAAGAGCCGCGGCATCGGCGCGAATGCCGTACAGTGCCTGCGCAATGGCTGCCGCATCCGCCGCTGTAAATGCAGGCGTGTGGCGCAGGACGCTCATGGCCGCGCGGTGGATTTCCGCGCGACGTCGCCCACCCGGACGGTGCCGGCCTTGACGACCCGTGCGTTGATCCCGCGCAGATGAAGCTGCCGCCCGAGTGGCGAATTGACGAACTTCATGGCATCGAGCCCGAACCGCGAGACGAACTTCTGGCAGCCCGTATGCGGCTGGTTGGTGACTTCGATCACCGCGGACCCAAGCTCCAGGCGCGTTCCGGGCGGCAGGTTGTCGTCCGTGAGATCCATGTCGATGAACAGCTGATCTCCGGCAAGCGCCCAACGCGCCCGGTCCTGCGCGACGAGCGCCACGACCCTCGCGTTCATGATGTTGAGCTGCATGTCCGGATGCGGCGATCCGTCGACCGTCCGCGAGCTGCCGCGATCCTTCCAGGTGTCACCCACCAGTCCAACGAGCGGATCCAGAGCGCCTTCCCGCAGCACGTCGCGCTCGCCCACGCGCGGCCGCCGCACGATCAACTCCAGGACGCCGTCGTCCTTGGGCGAACGCCTGATGTGGTCGAGCCCGGCTTCGAGCTCCTCCATCGTCAAATGTCGTACGGAGGGCGCGTCCTGAGACGCGCCATCGCCTTTGGACGCGCCCTCGTGGTCTTCCGAAAAGAGATTCTGATGCATGCTCAACGCGACACGAGGTCGCCATACCGGCGTATGCGGCCTGCTGCAGTCTCCGACACCAGCGTATCGATCGGCTCGACCTGCGACACGCTTCCATCGCCGGGGCGCGGCATCGACCGGCCGAAGTAGCGAAAGACCGATCGAATCAGCACGCTCGACGAGTCGTGCGGCAATCGTCCCAGGTTCTCGACGAACCGGGCGAAGCTGCCTTCGCCAAACAGGTAGAACTCGACGTTCGAGGCGTAGAACACCGATACCCGTTCACCTCGGCTCTCGAGCAGCTTCGCAATCGCGCCCATCGCCGAGGGGCCGGAGACGTCGCCCACAACTGGAATCACGAGATCCTTCGCTTCCAGGCCTCTGACGAACTGAAACGTATCTTCGGAGGCAAGATAGTTCCCCTCGCGCCCTTCCGCGTCCGTGTCGACGAGCATCTGCCGGTACGTCGGATAGTACATCTGCGGCGGGCGCCCGAGGCTCTGGAAGCGCATCGACAGCGCGTCGGCGATGAACCGCCGGTGAAAGCGATCGATCGTCTCGAAATCGTCCTTCGACAACGGCACGCCGATGTTCGCGATCGCATCGTCCACGCGCGTGCGCAGCGCGGCGATCGTGCCGGGATCGAACGGCGTCTTCTCGACGTAATCCGCGATCCGCGAAACCGGGGCGGTGCGCCATGAGTCCATGTCGGCCGGCACGGGACGGCCCGTCAGGAGGGACAGATATTCGACGCGGGTACGGGCGAGGCCGAACAGCGCCTTGAACAGCAGGTGCAGCAGCAGGTTGTCGCGACGGACATCGATGATGAACGCGATCGACGGGCGTACCTGCGCGATGTACGTAAAGTTCTGATCCGGACCAACGCCCAGGTAGGCGCCTCCCGACACGTGACGCCGGCGAAGATCGGGCAGGACCTGCAGATAGGAACCTTCGTTCGAGATCAGGTTGTCGGTGTCGAAGTAGCCGCCCTTCTCGGACAGCGCGGCGATCTGGCGCGCGAACGTCGATGGGGACTGGGCGCGATTCTGCGCGCCGGAGCGTCCGAGCAGCACGGCCGCCGTGGCCAGCAGCACGACGAGCGCACCGGCGACTCTCCGCATGCGGGGACTGCCCGCGAGGCCGCTCGAAAGGTCGTTCACGACGCGTAGATCTCCTGCTCGATGCGCGCGACTTCCCTGCCGAGGGCGCCGTCGACCGCCGGCTCTCGTCCGTTCTCGACGGCGGCAACGAAGTCCTCGATGAGCGGCAGATGAAAGTTCCCGTCCGGCGGATGCGTTTCGAGCCGCTCGTTGGCGGCTGTCTTGAAGACGATGTCGCCCTTGTTCAAGACGGGCACGTGGATGGAGCCGTCGGTTCCGAAGATGTCGAGCGTGTCCTTGGACGCCTGCGTTGCGTGCGACACGCAGATGACCCCGAACGTACCTGCGTCGAACCGGAGCACCGCCACCGCCGTATCCTCGACGTCGCGATCGAACAACACGCGCGACGCACGGCCGTCTACGCCGCGAACCGGGCCGATGACGTTCATCAGCACTTCGATGCGATGGCATCCGAAGTCGAACATCGGTCCGCCGCCCGCTCGCGCCTTGTCGAGGAACCACGCCCGCGGGTGGTCGCGCGGCAGGTCGAAGCGCTCGAACGCGTTGACCTGCGCGAAGACGGGCTTGCCGATCTCTCCGGCCGCGAGCGCGCGCTTGATGCGATCCACGGCGGGATAGAAGTGCCGGTAGTACGCGACTCCGAGCCTGACCCCGTTGCTCCGGCACGCGTGGATCATCTGATCGCACTCGCTCGTATCGAGCGCCATCGGTTTTTCACACAGCACGTGCTTGCCGGCTTCAGCGGCGGCCATCGCCTGCGGCGCGTGGAGATCGACCGGCGTCGCAATGTACACGGCTTCGACCGCGGGATCTTTCAGGAGATCGTGCTCGCTCGCATACGCGGCCGCGGCTCCGAACTCCTCGGCGAACGCCGCCGCCAGATCCGCGTGCGCGCGCGCGACCGCGGCGAACCGGCACAGCGGCGAATCGCGCAACGCCGGCGCGACGCGCTTGCGCACGATGTCGCCGGCGCCAATGAGTCCGAATCCGAGCGCCATGACGCTCATAGGCTACCACTGGCGTGCGGCGTGCGGCGTGCGGGTGCGGCGTGAGGGATCAGGGATGAGGGATCACGGATTCGAAGACGTATGCCTGCAACATCACGATGATCCCCATGATGGCGGCGAGCGCGATGCTGTGCCAGAAGACGAACCGGAGAATCTTCCCTTCCTCGCCGACCTGTCCCGTCGACGCGGTGGAAACAACGATGCTCTGAGCGTCGATCATCTTGCCCATCACGCCGCCGGTGCTGTTGGCCGTGACGATCAATATGGGATTGAACCCGAGCTGCTGCGCTGTGATCTTCTGAAGGCTGCCGAACAGCACGTTGGAGCTGGTATCGGACCCGGTCAGCGCCACGCCGAGCCAGCCGAGGAGCGTCGCGAAAAACGGATAGAGCGCGCCGGTGCGCGTGAAGGCGAGCCCGAGCGTCGCGTCCGTGCCGCCGTAGCGCGTCACGAAGCCGAGCGCCATCATCAGCATGATCGTCGCGAGCGGCGCGCGCATGCGGCGCCCGGTCGAGGCCGCAACGTCGACGAACTGCCTCACGCGGACGCGCAGGAATACGGCCGTGGCGAGCGCCGCGAACAGAATCGCCGTACCCGTGGCCGAGAGCCAGTTGAACGTGAACTGCGCCGCTTCGGCGTGCGCGTTGCGATACGCCGCATCTTCGATCTGCAAACGGTCGACCGGCCGCGGCACGACCGGATACTCGCGGAACACGCGCCGGTGGAGCACCGGCACGTCCCACGTCGGCGCCAGAATCGGGCTCGTGACCGGGCGCGCGCCTGCTTCGTACGTGGCAAGCCCCCTCGGGCCTCCATTGAGCAGCGCCTTCACCGGCGCGAGACCCCACAGGATGACGGCAATGCTGAGGAACAGCCACGGCATCCAGGCGCGTCGCACCGCGGCTGGGGAAGGATCGACGTTCACCGCGACGGCGCGCTGACGGGCCGGCGCGTCCGGAAAGTCCCACTCGCCCGCCGGCCGCCACACGCGGCAGAACAACGCGAGCGCCGCGATGGTCGTCAGCGATCCGGCGATGTCCACGAGCTCCACCCCGACGTAGTTGCTCCAGAAGAACTGGACGAGCGCGAACGTGCCGCCGCACACGAGGACCGCCGGCCACACGGATCGCAGTCCTCGCCATCCGCTCATCGTCACCACGAGCCACGCCGGAACGATGAGCGAGACGAACGGGAGCTGACGTCCGGCCATCATACCCAGCGCCGCCGGCGGCAGATTCGTGACGGCTCCGAGCGTCAGGATCGGCGTCCCGATCGCGCCGAACGCGACGGGCGCGGTGTTCGCGATGAGCGACAGGCCGGCAGCGTAGAGCGGCGGAAAGCCAAGGCCAATCAGAAGCGCGGAGCAGATCGCAACCGGCGTCCCGAACCCCGCGGCCCCTTCGATGAACGCGCCGAACGCAAACGCGACGAGCAGGGCCTGGACGCGCCGATCGTTCGAGAGGCGCCCGACGGAGCCCTTGACGATCTCGAACTGCCCCGTCGATACCGTCAGGTTGTAGAGGAACACGGCGTTCAGGATGATCCAGCCGATTGGCAGGAAGCCGTAGGCGGCGCCGTACACCGCGGTCGCGATTGCCAGCATCGCCGGCATCCCGAAAACCGCGACCGATACCGCGAGCGCCGCCGTGAGGCCGGCGAGCGCGGCGATGTGCGCACGCCACTCCAGAAGCCCCAGCGTGGCGAGCAGCAGCACGATTGGCAGCGCCGCGGCGGCCGTGCTCAACCAGGACGCGTGCAGCGGGTCGTAGACCTGAATCCAGGAGCTCATCGGGCATGATGATAATTGCATTAGAATTCGCCCGATGGCCCGTTCCGTCGACCCGCCTCACATCGTCAACATCGAGGACCTCCGGAAGGCGGCGCGGCGCCGCGTTCCGCGGGTGGTGTTCGACTACATCGACGGAGGCGCCGACGCCGAGGTCACGCTGCGCGAGAACTGCCGCGCGTTCGAGCAGGTGATCTTCAGGCCGCGCTCCGCTGTGGCCACACCCTCGTGCGACACGCGGACGACGGTGCTTGGAACGCCGGTGTCGTTCCCACTGCTGCTCGGGCCGGTGGGCAGCTCGCGGATGTTCTATCCAAGGGGCGAGGAAGTGGCGGCGCGCGCGGCGGGAGAGGCGGGGACGATCTATACGCTCTCGACGCTCTCGGGCTGTCTGCTCGAGGACGTGCGCAAGGCGTCCACCGGGACGCTCTGGCTCCAGGTGTACCTGATGGGCGGCCGCGATGTGGCCTCGTCGATGATCCAGCGAGCGAAGACGGCCGGCTACTCCGCGCTCGTCGTCACGATCGACACCGCCGTCGCGGGCTTCCGCGAACGCGATTTCCGCAACGGCACCAAGGAGCTGCTCACGCGTCGTCTCGGGCCGATGCTGCCGTACGTCTGGCAGTTCCTCGCGAGGCCGGGATGGCTCGCCGGGTTTCTCCGGGATGGCGGGCTGATGAAGTTTCCGAACGTGGTGCTTCCCGACGGTCCGATGCTCTACGCGGACGTCGCCACGGCGCTCGAACAATCGACGGTCACGTGGCGCGATCTGCGCTGGATCCGCGATCTCTGGCAAGGACCGATCGTCGTCAAGGGCGTCCACATCGGCGACGATGCCCGGCGCGCGATTGATGAAGGGGCGGATCTGGTAGTCGTCTCGAATCACGGCGGCCGTCAGCTCGATGGCGTGTCGGCGACGCTCCGCGCGCTGCCGGAGGTCGTCGCGGCCGTGAACGGTCAGGTCGAAGTGATGATGGACGGCGGCGTCCGGCGCGGCGGCGACATCGCGAAGGCATTGTGCCTGGGCGCCCGCGCCGTGTTGATCGGCCGCGCATATGCGTACGGCCTTGCCGCGGGCGGCGGCCACGGCGTCGCCCGCGCGCTGCAGATTCTGCGGACAGACTTCATCCGCGCGATGAAGCTCCTCGGGTGCGCGTCCGTATCGGAGCTGGACGCCAGCTACGTCGAAATTCCCGCCGACTGGCCCGTTCCCACGCCGCGTCACCTTTCTTCTCACGTCTCGTAGCGCGGGTACGCTCGCTCGCTGACCATCGCACGCAGATTCTGTAGCGCGGAACTTGGTTCCGCGAACGCGCGATCCTCCCCATCCGGGTGATGCGCCGCTCGTCATGGGCTCGCGAGAATCAGGCATGACGAACACAACTCTCTCCGCATTTTCCGACGAGCTCGCCGGCCTCGTCGCATCGACAGCTCCGTCAGTCGTGCAGGTTCAAGGACGGCGCCGGACGGCCTCTGGCGTCGCGATCGGCGACGACGCCGTCGTCACGATGGTGCGCGCGCTCGGACGCGAGGAAGGGCTCCACGTCCGGCGCGACGACGGCCAATCGTTCAACGCCGAGCTGGCCGGCTGGGATCCGGCAACAGGCATCGCGGTGCTGCGCGCGAATGGACTTGGCGCGCCTGCGCCCAGAGTTGCAACGGATGCACCGCGCACGGCCCACATCGCCGTCGCAGTGGCACGTTCCTGGAGCAACGTCGTCACCGCCAGCGTTGGGATCGTCGCGATCATCGGTGGACCGCTGCGCACCGGACGCCGGCGGTCGATCGAGCAGGTGTTCCGCACGACGGCGCCCATGCACGACGGCTTCGCCGGCGGCGCGTTCGTCGCTGCGAGCGGCGAAGTCATCGGCATCACGACGGCATCGTCGATCCGCGGCCTCGGCGTGGTCATCCCGGCATCCATCGCGTGGCGCGCGGCGTCTGACGTACTGAAGCACGGGCGTCCGCGGCGCGGGTATCTGGGGATCGCTGGCCAGCCCGTGCAGCTCGGCGATCGACAGAAGGATCTGATCGGGCGTGACCGCGCGCTGCTCATCGTGGGCCTCACGGGCGGCGGCCCCGCGGAAGCGGCAGGCCTGCTCGTCGGCGACGTGCTCGCCGAGTTCGACGGCCAGGCCGTCTCGTCGCCGGAGGATCTGCTGGACCTGCTCGTCGCCGATCGTATCGGCAAGAGCGCGCAGGCGAAGGTCCTTCGTGGCGGCGCGGTACAGAATGTGACCGTGAGCGTGGCCGAACGAACGGCCTGAGACGCATGGACGTCGTCCTCGTAGGACCGGCCGCCGATCGCGCGCGCCTGCGCGCGCTGCTGCCGGAGGATCTGTTCGTCGTCAGCGAGGCGACAACGCTGGCCGAAGCGCGGGCGGACCACAGTCACGCCGACGCGTGGCTCGTGGTCCCCGCGCGTCCTGCTGACGACGATGACGATCCGCCGCTCGAGGAGCTCACCGCGCGTGAACGGGAGGTCGTGGAGTTGATCGCGGAGGGATTCCCGAACAAGCGCATCGCCTCGCGCCTCGGTATCAGCGATCAGACCGCCAAGTTCCACGTCGCGTCGATCTGCGCGAAGCTGCAGGCGTCGAATCGGACGGAGGCAGTCCGGATCGCAATCCGCCGCGGGCTGGTCGCTGTTTGAGTCGGGGTCCGGCGTGCGGGGCGCGGGCGTGCGGCGCGCGGGGTGTCCGGGTGCGGGATGCGGGGCTCGGGGGTCGATTCGGCTCTTAACCCCGCCCGATATACGGCATCTTCGCCGCCATGACCGTCATGAACTGCACGTTGGCGTCGAGCGGCAGGCTCGCCATGTAGAGCACCGCGCGAACGACGTGATCGAGGTCGAGCAGCGGCTCGCGCACGATCTGGCCGTTCGCCTGCGGGATGCCGGCCGCCATGCGCGACGCCATTTCCGTTGCGGCATTTCCAATGTCGATCTGCCCGCACACGATGTCGTACTTGCGGCCGTCGAGCGACGTCGTGCGGGTGAGGCCCGTGACGGCGTGCTTCGTCGCCGTGTACGCCGCGGAGTCGGGACGCGGGACGTGCGCGGAGATCGATCCGTTGTTGATGATGCGGCCGCCCCGCGGGGTCTGCGCCTTCATCAGGCGGAACGCGTGCTGCGTGCAGAGAAACACGCCGGTGAGGTTGACGTCGACGACGAAGCGCCAGTCCTCGAGCGCCATGTCTTCGAGCTTGACGCCCGGGACGTTGACGCCGGCGTTGTTGAAGAGCAGATCGAGGCGGCCGAACGCCTCGCCCACGCGGTCGAAGAGCCGCCGCACCGATTCAGGATCGCGCACGTCGGTCGGCACGACGAGCGGCTGCCCGATCGAAGCGTTCGCGGCCGTTTCTTCCAGCGGCTCCGGCCGGCGTCCAGCCAGCGCGACCGCGTAACCTTCTCCGAGCAGCCCGAGTGCGACGGCGCGGCCGATGCCCGAACCCCCGCCCGTCACGATTGCCGTTCGCGCGCCCATCAGGACGCCTTGATCGGCCACTGCGGACTGTCCGTGCGCGCGGTTTTCAAATACGCTTCGATCTTCGCCACGACGTCCGCGTGTGCGGCTGCAACGTCGCGCCGCTCGAACGGATCGTCGGCGAGGTTGTAGAGCTCGAGCGGCGCGTCCTTCTTCAGGCGCACCGCCTTCCACGGACCCATCCGGACCGCCTGCTGAAACCCGCGCTCGTGGAATTCCCAGTAGAAGAAGTCGTGCGCCGGCTGCGCCTCTCCGCGCAGCGCGCGCGTCATCGAAAGGCCGTCGAGACCCGAGGGGACCTTCGCGCCCGCCAGCTCCGCGAGCGTCGGGAAGATGTCCCAGTGCGCCCATGGATGATCGCTGACGCGCGCCGCGGGGATCGTCCCCGGCCACCGCGCGATCGCCGGGACGCGGATGCCGCCCTCGTAGAGATCGCGCTTGATCCCGCGCAGGCCGCCCGAGCTCTTGAAGAAGACTGGATCCGCGCCCCCTTCCTGATGCGGACCGTTGTCGCTGATGAACATGACGAGCGTGCGACCGTCCAGCCCGCGCGCGTGAACCAGGTCCGTGAGCCGGCCGATGTCGCGATCCATGCGCGTGATCATCGCCGCGAACGCGGCTTTCGGCGTCGACTGCGACCGATAGCCGAGCGAGATGTCGTCCGGCCCCGTCTTCCGCGCATCCGCGGCAGCGTTCACGTACGGCGTTTCCGGGAACTTGCCGCGGAGCGGCGCGAGCGAGTCCTCCGGCGCGCGCAGCTCCGCGTGCGGGACGGTGTAGTTCAGGTAGAGGAAGAACGGCCGCTCGTCGGAGCTCTCGATGAACGCGGTCCCTTCCTTCGTGAACAGATCGTTCACGTAGTCGTGATCGACGTCCGTCTCGATCCGCTGCGCGTTGCGATACAGGTGATCGGTGAACTGCCGGTGCGCGTGGCGATGATCGAGGAAGCCGAACGAATACTCGAAGCCCTTCTTGTCCGGCTGTCCTGCCGTGCCCGGCCGCCCGAGTCCCCACTTGCCGATGACCGCGGTGCGATAGCCCGCATCGTGCAGCGCCATCGCGACCGTGACGTCCTCTTCGCGCAGCGGAATCTCACCGTTGCCGCGAATCCACGCGTGTCCGGTATGGAGGCCGGTCATCAGCGCCGTTCGCGACGGCGCGCACACGGTGCTGCCAGCGTAATACTGCGTGAAGCGGATCCCTTCCCGCGCGAGTCGATCGATCCCCGGCGTCTGGAACTGCGATTGCGCGTACGCGCTCAGATCGCCGTAGCCGAGATCGTCGGCCTGGATGATGAGGATGTTCGGCTTCGCCACCGGCGTCTGTGCGCGCGGCAGCACGGTGGCGAGCGACGCGGCCGCACAGATGACGGCAATGACAGGTCGGTACATGACTCCTCGCAGGCGACCTGAGAGGCCCACCCTACAAGCGGGCCTGACAGGGCTGCCCTACAAGCGGCCTGAGAGGCACGCTCTACCAAGCCGACAACGATATTTGACAGCCACAACAGCCGCAAGGAAAATGCGGGGCATGCGGACACATGCATCGACGTTTTTGACCGTCGCGGCGCTCGGATTCACGGCTGTCGCCCTGGTTGCGGGGCAGAATCCGCCCGCGCAGAGCGGCACGGCCCCTCAGACGCAGAGCGGCACGGCGCCACAGGCGCCACGCGGGAAGCCGGAAGACACCGAGGTCTGGCAGCCCGAACCGAAGATCGTCACGCCGGGGAAGACCAACGAAGCGCCGCCGTCCGATGCGATCGTCCTTTTCGACGGCACCAACCTCGATCAATGGGTCTCGGTGAAGGACAAGGGGCCGGCGAAGTGGAAGGTCGACAACGGCGTCATGACCGTCGACAAGTCGACGGGGAACATCGAGACCAAGCGCAGCTTCAAGAACTACCAGCTGCACATCGAGTGGCGCATTCCCGAAGACATCACAGGCACCGGGCAGGCACGGGGCAACAGCGGCCTGTTCCTCGCGTCAACGGGAAACGGCGACGGAGGCTACGAGCTGCAGATTCTCGATTCGTACAACAACAAGACGTACGTGAACGGACAGGCTGCGAGCATCTACAAGCAGTCTCCTCCGCTCGTGAACGCCAGCCGCAAGCCCGGCGAGTGGCAGACCTACGACGTCGTCTGGACGGCGCCCACGTTCAACGCGGATGGATCGGTGAAGACGCCGGCATACGTGACCGCGTTCCACAACGGCGTGCTGGTGCAGAACCACTTCGCGCTGAAAGGCGAGACGCTGTACATCGGGAAGCCCGAGTACAAGAAGTACGACTCCGCGCCGATCAAGCTGCAGGCGCACGGCGACAAGAGCGAGCCGATTAGCTTCAGGAATATCTGGGTCAGGGAACTCAACAGCAACTGAGCTCGAGATTACGCCCACGGCTGATCACGGCCAACGGGCAGTGTGCTTGTGAGGTTCGTGGATAGCCGTCGGCGTGATCACTGGGCCGCCGGCCACCCTTCCACGCTTCGCGCAGCCCGCACGCCTCGGACGATGGCGTCGGCGACAACGTCGGCAGCGAGCGAGCCGATGACCGTCAGGTTCAAATCCGATCGCTGCAGCTTCCCTGTCGAGACCGCGTACAGCTGATCGCCGTCGCCGGTCGTGTGATACGGTCGAATCGCGCGGGCCGCGCCGCAGTTCGCCATCATCGCAATCTTCGTCAGGGCGGTCTTCGTGAGATCGACATTCGTCGCCACCACCGCGAGCGTCGTGCTGTGGAGTGCGGGATCTTCGAGCGCTCCGGCTTTGCCGCTTTCCGCTACGAGGGGCCGCATCAGCTCGACGCTGTCGGCGAAGGTCCCATCCGCGCGGCGCGCGCCTGCGATGATTCGTCCCGTCCGCCAGTCGCGCACGTCCCCCGCCGCGTTGACGACGGCGAGCGCGCCGATGACGACGTCGCCGATGCGCAGGCTCGACGTCCCGAGACCGCCTTTCATTCCGCCGAACCCGCGCGAGCGGTGCATTTTCCCGACCGTCGCGCCAGCGCCGACGCCGACGTTGCCTTCCGCGATCGGACCTGCGGACGCGCCCGCGCATGCCTTGTACGCGGCGTCAGCGTCCGGCCGGATGTGCGCATCGCCGACGGCGAGATCGTCGATCACCGCGGAGACGACGATCGGGATGCGGAGATCCGGAGTGCCCCAGTCGAAGCCGACCTTGCGCTCTTCGAGGAATCGCAGGACGCCGCCGGCAGCCGGCAAGGAGAGGATGCCGCCTCCGGTCAGGAAGAGCCCGTGGATGCGATCGACCGGACTGGTGGGCTGGAGCAGAACGGCCTGGGATTCTCCGGGGGCCGACCCGTCGTAGTCCACTCCGGCAGCGGCGGCCGCGTCGAAGAGGATCGCCGTGCAGCCCGTGGGCCGCCGCGTGTCCGTGAAGTGGCCGACCTTGATGCCTGGGACGTCGGTCAGGGAGCCGGCGGGCACAGCCTGCTCGCCGCCGCGCTGCAGCGCGACTCCCGCAGCGCCTGCCACCGATCGTCCGAATTCACGGCGCGTGTAGATAGTCAATGAAGAATGACGAATTCCGCGCATCTAACGATGCGCTCTACGAGCGATGCGCGGTACGGGCGATGCGCGCTACGAGCGAAACATGAAATACACGGCGCCCATGACAACATCCAGCCCACAGGAAGTCCAGCTTCGGCGGCTGGCGCATGTAGAACACCGCGAACGGCAGGAAGACGCCGAGCGTGATCACTTCCTGCAGGATCTTCAGCTGCGAGAGGTCGAGGACGGAGTAGCCGATCCGGTTCGCGGGCACCTGCAACAAGTACTCGAACAGGGCGATCGACCAGCTCGCGAGCGCCGCGACCCACCACGCGCGGCCGCGCAGGTTGCGCAGGTGCGCGTACCAGGCGAAGGTCATGAACACGTTCGAGCACGTCAGCACTGCGGTCGTCGTCACGAGTGCGCGCATCGGGTCAGCGGTTCTCGGTCGAGGGCCGCTCTTCGAATGCCACGTACGCGAAGCGCCGCGAATCGGGAGCCCACGAGTTCACGTTGATGGTGCCTTGTCCGCCGGTCAGTTCGACGAGCGTCTGCGGTTTCGCCTTCGCGTCGATGCGGCTGCCCGGCATCGGAACGGTCCGAATCTGCACGCGCAGGTTGCGATCGTCGTGCCCCTCCGTGCCGTGCGGGAAGGAAAGGAACAGCAGCGATCGTCCATCCGGAGACGGGTGCGGGAACCAGTCCTCGAGATCGTCGTTGGTGACGCGCTGGGCGCGCTCATCGTTCGCGCCGCCTCCGTCGGCGGGGATCCGCCAGATGTTCCATCCACCGCCGCGATTCGAATTGAAGTAGATCCACTTCCCGTCTCTCGAATAGTCCGTCCCATCGTCGTACGCCGGGTCGGTGGTCAAGCGCTCTTCGGCGCCTCCCGACGCAAGGACGCGGTAGAGGTCGTACTGCTTCCGGTCCCGATTGGCAACGAACGAGAGGTATCTGCCATCGGGCGACCAGCCGTGGAAATAGCTCGGCACCGCGGAGACGACGAGGCGGGCGCCCGAACCGTCCGCGTTCGCGACGTAGATCTGCGATCCGCGTGACGAAGCGGTCGACGCGGAAATCGCGATCTGTTTGCCGTCCGGTGAGAAGTCGTGGTCGTTGTTGCAGCGCAGCGCCGGATCGACGTTCAGCGCCTCTGGCTCGCCGCCGCCGACGGGAACCCGATAGAGGCGTCCGCCCGAGTTCGCCAGGAGGAACTTGCCGTCCCGGGACCAGTTCGGCGCCTCCCACACGGTATCGGCCTGGTGCACGACCGTCGCCGTCTTGGCGCGAAGGTCGTACACCATGATCCGGCTCGCGTAACTGGCGCCGCGCGACTGCTGCGCATTGGTGTGCGCCGCAGCGATCGCCACGAGCGCCGCGATCGCCATCATTGCCGCCCTGCATCTCGTCATCATGATCGATCGTCCTTCCGCAAGTGCGGCAGCATCTTATCTCACCATCAGCGGCGCCAGCGTCCGATGTTCCAGACGCCGCCGAAGTACGCCGCCTTCGGCTGTGGACCGGTCAGCGGCGCGATAACTCCGGCGTCGAACGCGAGCCAGGCGCGCGCGCTCAACGTCGGACCGAACAGCAGCGCGACGATCGACGCCTGCCCTGCCGGACCGGACGTCCCCGGGTATCCGTACAGTTCAGCGGTCCATCCGACGGCGCCGCGGGCAGGACCTCCGGCCGCGATCGTCCAGAGCGTCGAATCGCGCGGCGCCGTCGCGCCATGCCCGCTCCGATGCGTGTATCCCGCGTTGATGTCGAGCGCAACAGGTCCGAGATCGTGGCTCGAGATGAGCAGCAGGCTTCCGTCGACGGTGCCCGTACCCGTCCCCGAATCCGACGATCCCGTCGGGAACTTCACGGACGGCAGGATCGCGAAGCGTCGGAGGACAGGAAGATCGTCGGCAAGGCGCCACTTGACGCCAGCGGCAATGTCTCCGATGCCGAACGATCCGGATGCGGGCGGACTCAGCGCGGATCCGGCGACGCTGAGCTGGGTGGTGGACGTCAGGCCGAACTTTGCCGCCATCGGCAGCGCGGCGCCCCGAAGCGCGTCTTCGTAGCGATCGAATTCTGCGCCGGTCTCGACTTCGACCCAGCCGGGAGCAACCGTTCCGGCGTGCGTTGCCACCGTCGGACGCTCGGGCTGCACCGCGTGGGGATCGATCGTCTGTGCGTGGACGGGCGTGCCGCCGCCGAACGCCAGCGCCACGACCGCGATGCTCCTGAACGCCGGCCGAATCACCGGCGGATCATCACCGGTCGCGTTCGCTCGCGACGAAGCGGCCGTTCAACTCGGCGCCGGATACCGCGCGCCCCAGCGCCGTGAAGGTGCCGTGCTCCGCGATCTCCGAGGCCGCCGCCATGAATCCGGTCCATGCCGCGCGTGCGAGCGCACCGCCCACGCTGATGCGGCGGACGCCAATCTCCGCCAGCTCGTTGACCGTTGCGAATCCGCTGCTGACGATCACGTTGACCGGCTTGGGCGCGACCGCCTTCACGATCGCGGCGATGTGGGACTTGTCACGAATTCCGGGAGCGAACAGGCAGTCCGCTCCGGCGGCCGCAAAGGCTGTCAGGCGGCGAATCGTCTCGTCGAGATCGGGGCGGCCGACGATGAAGCCTTCGGAACGGGCGGTGAGAAAGAGTCCCGTACCGATCTCGTCGATCGCGGCCCGCGCGGCGGCAATCCGGTCGACCGCGAGGTCGAAATCGATGAGCGGGGCGTCCGTGCTGCGGGTCGAGTCTTCGACGGAGACGCCCGAAAGACCCGTCTCCGCCGCGAGACGGACGTTTCGCGCGACGTCGTTCGGCAGCGACGCAAAGCCGTCCTCGAAATCGGCGCTCACCGGAACGTCGACAGCGGACGCGAGCGCACGGTAATGCGCGAGCGCGGCGTCGAGGGAGATCCTGTTGTCCTGGCGCCCCATCGACCACGCGAAGCCCGAGCTCGTCGTCGCGAGCGCTTTGAACCCGAGCTGGACGAGCACGCGGGCGCTGCCTATGTCCCACGGGTTCGGGCTGACGAAGATCCCCCGCTCGTGGAGCTGGTGAAATGCACGCGCCCGATCGGCGCCGTGAGCTGCAGCGGTCGTCATCTCTACTTCCATTCCGGCGCGTAGCCGCGCCGGCGCATCCGGTGTTCGACGTTGAGGCTGAACGAGAAGAGCGCGATCACCTCGAACAGCGCGATGAAGGCATAGATCGCGAAGCGCGTGAACGCGCTCGGCGTCGGGAAGCACGTGTAGCCGTCTTCGAGGCATTGCTGGACGATGCGGTCCAGCGCGACGTACTCGCGCATGATGAGCGCGATGCCGCAGCCGAAGAGCACCGCCGTGCCGACGAGATTGCCGAAGATGGGCTGGCTGCGCCGCCAGAGCGGATACGCGACGACGAGCGCGACGACGGGCGGCAGGATCGCCTGCAGGGCGATCCACGACCAGCTCAATCGATCGACGCTCATGGCCGAATCGCCCGGCTATCGGGCGGCCTGCTGCTCCGGCTCGCGGACGGCCGTCACGACCTTGATCGTCGTCGCGACCTGGCCGGCATGCCGCTGCGTGTGCTCCGCGGCGTGGAAGATCAATCCCAGCCGGGTCGACGGCAGCTGCGCGCGGCCGACGAAGCGAGGCTCGGTAAGCGTCGCCTCATCAATGGCCCGAAGCTCCGCGAGCGCCTTGTCGACGCCCGCTTCGAAGAGCGCGAGAAGTTCCCGGCCGCTCCTCGCCGCAGCGTCTGCCTCGGCCAGGAACGCCGCCTTCTGCTCGGCATTGAGCCGCGCGCCGCGCGCATACGTGAACAGTCGATCGAGGCTGCCGGTCGCGTGCTGGACGTGGAAGGCAATCGACGCGGCACCGCCCGGCCGCCTCATGATCTGATCCTGTGTCAGCCCGGGAAGGCTCGCGCGCCATTCTTCGCGGCATTGCAGGAGCGCGTGAGCGACGGGTTGCAGCAGCGCCGCGATCCCTTCGATGGGTCCGCGGAGCCAGACTTCGGGAGCGCTTGGAGTGGACATCGCTTCGAATATACACGGTGCCGGGTCTAAGAGGCCCGGCCTACGTATCTGTAGGGCGGGTCTCTTAGACCCGCCGGGTGCGTCAGCTCGGATCCGTCCCGTTCGCGTCGTAGAACTTCACGACCATGTCGTGCGCGCCGGCGCGCGTGTAGACGTCGGGCGCGCGCGAGTCGATCGTCGACGCGATTACCGCGGCAACTTCCTCGGCGCTCTGCGACCCCGGCAGCTGCCGCGAGTCCACGCCGCCGTGCCGCGCGCGGACGCCAAACTCCGTCCGCACCACGCCCGGCGACAAGAGGGACACCTGAATCCCGGGATGCGTCTGCTGCACTTCGCTGCGGAACGCAACGGTCAGTGCGTTGAGGAAGTGCTTGGCGCCGCAGTATGCGGACCGGAACGTCGCGAACGGAATGCGGCCGAGCATCGACGAGACGTTGATGATCTGCCCGTCGTTGCGCGACTTGAAGTGCGGCAGCACCTCCTGCATGCCGTACAGCGCGGACTTCACGTTCAGCCGCATCATCTCGTCGACGTCCTCGTCCGTCAGCTCGGACGGCATGCGCGTGATGCCGACGCCGGCGTTGTTGATCCACACGTCGATGCGGCCGAACCGCTCGATCGCCGACTCGACGACGCGGCGGACCGCGTCGCGGTCGGTCACGTCCGCGACGACGACGAACGCGTTGCCATCACACTTGGCGGCAACCGCGTCCAGCGCCTCCTTCCGCCTCGCGACGAGCACGACCTTCATGCCGCGGCTGGCGAGCAGCTCGGCTGCCGCCGCTCCGATGCCAGCGCTGGCGCCGGTGATGACGACGACCTTGTCGGTCACGCGAACCGCTCGCGCGCGCGCTCCTGCGCTTTCCTCGCTTCCTCTTCGCGGTTCCGCGGCGCCGCACTGGTCGTCAGCGACGTGATCAGCCGGCGGGCCGCCGCCGTCACCTCGTCGACCGCGCGGTCGAACACCGCCTGGTTCGCGCGCGACGGCTTCGTCGTGCCGCTCAGCTTCCGCACGAACTGCAGCGCCGACGCGCGAATCTCATCATCGCTCGCCGGCGGTTCGAAGTTTGCGAGCGTCTTGATATTCCTGCACATGAAATCCCGACTCCCAATCCCCAATCCCCGGCAGCCCTCAGCGTCAGTGTACCTGAGACGCGTGACACAATAGACGCGTCTCAGGGATCATGCCGTCCACAGCCGACCTGGCCGTCCTCTACGAACATCCCGAATGGCAGAAGCCGCTGTTCGCCGCGCTCGAGCGGCGCGGCCTCTCGTTCGTCCCGATCGATGTCGCGCACGCCGCGTTTTCGAACGTCGATCTGCCGGTCGCTCCCCTCTATTTCAACCAGGCCAGCCCGAGCGCATATCTGCGCGGGCACACGCGCGCGGTTCCGCTCGCGCTTGCGTACATGCGCACGCTGCAACTCCAGGGCGTCCGGGTGCTGAACGGCGCCGACGTGTTCGCGCTCGAGCTGAGCAAGAGCGCGCAGGCGACCCTGCTGCGAACTCTGAACGTCGACTGCCCGCGATCGGTGACGTTCAACGACATCGAGGCGCTTCGCGCGCATGCGAATCACGTCCGCTGGCCGGCCCTGTTGAAGCCGGATCAGGGCGGCAGCGGCGCGCGCATCCAGGTGGTCGAGTCGTTCGCGGAGGTGGCCGCGCTCTTCGAGCGCGATCCCTCCGTCTGGCTGCCCGACAACCTGTTTCTCCTTCAGGAGTACCTGCCGCACGATCCCGAACAGGGCATCGTGCGTCTCGAGTTTCTCGACGGCGAGCTTCTGTACGCCATGCGCGTGAAGACGCACGGACGGTTCAACCTCTGCCCGTCGCCGGTCTGCAATCCTGAAGACGGCAGCGGCGCGTGCGAGGTGCCGGCCGCCGTCGAGGCGCCGCCGGTCGAGTTCTTTCCGTATCCCGACGTACCGCGTGAGGCTGTGGACACGGCGCGC
>JBKPTE010000131.1:0-10922 GCA_046735335.1 Acidobacteriota bacterium
ACCGCCTCCGCGTCCGCTCGCCGGCGCGCCCGCGAAGCTTTCGACCGGGCCTCCCATCAACTCGATCGCGCTGATCCCCGCATCGACGATGTACTTCAGCGTGGCTTCAGCGCTCTGATCCGGCATGCTGCGGAAGCTGTAGGTGATCGTGCCGATCTGCACGCCGTCGATTCGCGAGTTCGGCTTCGTTTGCGCCTGGGCAAACGCGCCGAACACGGCATCGGCTCTTCCGAGCACGGCCGCCCCCGGCAGACCAGCCAGCGCGAGCTTTCCGAACTCTCGTCGTGTGAGTGTCATCGATTCTCTCCTCCAACCTCTCTCAGCGCTCGCGGGGCGCCACCCCCGCTCGCTCTCGCTCGGCACCGCCGCTCCGCGGCGGTTCACTCCGTCGCCTCGCTCGGGCCGCAGGCGCTCAACGCATCCCAACCACCAACCTCCAACCTCCAACCTCCAACCTCCAACCTCCAACCTCCAACCTCCTGTGTCATCATTGCCTGATCTTGCTGAAGCGACGACACATGCTCGCGACGATGGCGGCCGCGTTGTTCGTGGCCGGAGCCATCCCGGCCGGCCAGACCGGCTCGCCGGCGTCCCCGTATACGGTGATCTCGCGCGATGCCCGGCGGCCGCTTGCGGCCCGATCGATCGGCGGCCAGGAGATGTTCGCGCTCGACGACCTCGCGCGCCTCTTCAACCTGGCCGTGCGCGAGGATGCGCTGGCGGGCGGCCTGACCGTGTCCATCGGCACACAGACGATCGTCCTCTCGCCGCAGCAGCCGCTCGCCTCCGTTGCCGGACGCATGATATCGCTCCCGGCGGCGCCTGTGCGCGACGGGCGCATCTGGTACGTGCCCGTCGACTTCGTCAGCCGCGCGCTCGCGCCGATCTTCGGATCGCGCCTCGAGCTGAGGAAACCGTCACGCCTCATTCTGGTGGGCGACGTCCGCATGCCGCGCGTGGCCGGCCGCGCGGAAGCGCTCGGCACGCTCATCCGCGTCACGCTGGACGTCGCACCCCCTGCGCCGCACACGCTGACGCAGGAAGGCACGCGGCTGTTCCTCCGCTTCGACGCCGACGCGCTCGACGCAGCCCTTCCCTCCGTGCCGCCCGGCGACGTCCTCACCGGCATCCACCCGGGCGACACCCCGCAGGTGATCGTGTTCGAGCTCGGGCCGCGCTTTGCGAGCTACCGGGCCAGCGATCAGCCCGGCGCTCCCGGCGCCGCCCGCATTGTCATTGATTTCGCGGCGCAGACGGAAGCGCCTGCGCCGGGAGCGCCTGCGCAGCCGCCCGCGCCGCAGCCCGGCGAAACGCCGCCGCTGCTGGACCTTCCTCCCCCCGGCGGGCTCCGCGCGATCGTGATCGACCCCGGTCACGGCGGAGACGAAGGGGGCGCGAAGGGGCTGCAGGGCGTCCTCGAGAAGAACATCACCCTCAGCGTCGCGCGGCGCCTGAAGGCCGCGCTCGAAGCGCGCCTCGGCGTCCGCGTGCTGCTCACGCGCGACGGCGATCAGACGGTCCCGCTCGATCAGCGCGCCTCGCTGGCGAACAACAACAAGGCGGATCTCTTCCTCAGCCTGCACGCCAATGCGGCGCTGCGCAACGGCGTCAGCGGCGCACAGGTGTTCTTCCTCAATCTCGCCGAGTACGGCGACGAGGCGCAGCGCGCCGCGCAGGCCAGCCCGGAAGTGCTGCCGGTGCTCGGCGGCGGAAACCGCGACATCGAGGTGGTCCTGTGGGACATGGCGCAGGCGCGGCACATCGAGCAGTCTGCCGCGTTCGCCAAGGCCATCGAGTCCGGCCTCCGCGAACACGTGCCGATGAACGCGATGCCGCTGCAGCAGGCCCCCTTCCGCGTGCTCGTCGGCGCCAACATGCCGGCGGTGCTCGTCGAGATGGGCTTCCTGACGAATCCGGCGCAGGAGAAACAGCTCGTCTCCGACGACTTCCAGAACAGCCTGGTGCAGGCGTTGATCGACGGGATCCTCCGGTTCCGCGCGGCGGCACTCCCCGGAGGCACGCGTTGACTGTTCCGCGTTGTCAGCGTCGTCCGCGGCCATGAGCAGACGATCCGCGGTCGTTGCCGCTGTCGCCGCGCTCGCGCTGGTATTCGCCTGGCTGCTCTTCGTCGCGCTGCCGCGCTGGAACGGCGCCAACCCGGCGCAGGCCTCCTCCGCGGGCCCCTCCCCGAGCGGGCGCGGGTCCGCGCGTGCCGCGGCCGCGAAGAAGATCACCGCCACGCTCTTCTACGTGGCCGACGATGGCATGACGCTGAAGGGCGTGCAGAAGGAAGTCCCCTTCGGCGAGACCGTGCCCGAGCAGGCGCGCGCGATCATCGAGGCGCAGCTCGCGGCGTCGCCGCCGCTGCTCTCCGCGATTCCCTCGGGCACGAAGCTGCGCGACGTCTTCGTCACCGAGCGCGGCGACGGGTTCGTCGACTTGTCAGGCGAGGTCAGTTCGCAGCACACTGGCGGGTCGCTCGACGAGCTGCTCACGGTCTACGCGATCGTCGACGCCGTGACGGTGAACCTGCCGGCGGTGACGCGCGTGCAGATCCTCGTCGACGGCAAGGAAGTCGAGACGCTCGCAGGCCACGTCGACCTGCGGCACCCGCTCACGAAGAGTCTTCAATGGGTAGCTCATGACACGCAATGACGGCCGCGCGGCCGCGCAGCTTCGCCCCACGACGCTCACGCCCGGATTTCTCGTTCATGCCGAAGGATCGGTCCTCATCGACGTCGGCCGCACGCGCGTCGTCTGCTCGGCGACCGTCGAGGATCGCGTACCGCCGTTCCTGCGCAACTCCGGCAAGGGGTGGGTCACGGCCGAGTACGGGATGCTGCCGAGGGCGACATCGACCCGCACGCAGCGGGAAGCGAGCGCCGGGAAGGTCGGCGGACGGACGCAGGAGATCCAGCGCCTGATCGGCCGGTCTCTCAGGTCCGTGACGAAGCTGACCGATCTCGGGGAGCGCACGATCTGGATCGACTGCGACGTCCTGCAGGCGGACGGCGGGACGCGCACGGCGTCGATCACGGGCGGCTTCGTCGCGCTCGTGCTCGCGCTGCAGCGCATGCGCGAGCTGGCGCTCCTCCGCGACGTGCCCATCATCGATTACGTCGCCGCGACGAGCGTCGGGATCGTCGACGGCTCGGCGCTGCTCGACCTCGCGTACGACGAGGACTCGCGCGCCGAGGTGGACATGAACTTCGTGAAGACCGGGGACGGCCGCTTCATCGAGCTGCAGGGAACGGCCGAGGGGAAGCCCTTCGACAAGCGGGCGCTCGACGCGCTGATGGATCTCGCGGATGCGGGCATCAAGCAGCTGATCGACATTCAGCGGAGCGTGGTCGGAGAGATATTGAAGCGGTGAGCGGGTGTGCGTCGTGCGGGTGCGGCGTGCGGCGTGCGTGGTGCGGCGGGCGGTCAGCATATGGAACGACGCTGTCGTGGGAGCGCATCTGACAACGGAATGCCGTCGAGGACGGCGGAGTTCGCGGCGCAGCTGGAAATCGGCGAGGCGATTCACCACGGCGAGTCTGTTCCCTGTGATCCGTGGCGCTGCTGAACAGCCGTACCGGTGCATTACACCTGGCGGGTGTCGCTGAAGCGCATCCCTACTCGCCGCGGGGGCGTCAGCGTACGAGCCGAGACGATTTCCCCGCCGTCCGACATCGGCTTCCGATGGCAGATGCGCTTCCACGGCAGCCGCGGCGCGCGGCGTGCGGGCAGTCATGGAACGACGCTGTCGTGGGAGGGCATCTGGCAACGGAATGCCGTCGAGGACCGGCGGAGCTCGCGGCGCAACTGGAAATCGGCGAGGCGATTCACCACGGCGAGTCTGTTCCCTGTGATCCGTGGCGCTGCTGAACAGCCGTACCGGTGCATTACACCTGGCGGGTGTCGCTGAAGTGCATCCCTACTCGCCGCGGGGGCGTCAGCGTACGAGCCGAGACGATTTCCCCGCCGTCCGACATCGGCTTCCGATGGCGGCTGCGCTTCCACGGCAGTCGCGGCGTGCGGAGTGCGGGTGCAGTGCGAGTGCGGCGTGCGGCGCGCGGGTGCGCCCGAGCCGAGGCGATTTTCTGGCGTCCGACATCGGTTTCCGAGGCACATGCGCGTCCTCGGCAGTCGCGGCCCACTGACGACCCTCGATGGATTTGCTGATTGCCACCACGAACCCCGGTAAGCTGCGCGAGATTCGGGGCATTCTCGCCGGTGTGCCGATCGCGATTCGCACGCTGAGCGATTTTCCGGGAATCGTGGAACCGGAGGAAACCGGCGCCACCTTCGCGGAGAACGCGCGGCTGAAGGCGATCTACTACTCACAGGCGACCGGCCTTCCCGCCGTCGCGGAAGATTCGGGGATCGAAATCGACGCGCTCGACAATGCGCCCGGCGTCCAGTCGGCGCGCTGGCACGGGGACGACTACTCGGTGAAGTTCGCAGCGATCTATCGCGAGCTTGCCGCGCGCGGACGCCGCGGCAGCCCGGCGCGCTTCGTTGCGCACCTTGCGCTCGCGAGGGGCAATCGCATCTGCTTCGAAGCGACAGGAGTGGTCGAAGGGGAAATCGCCTCCGAACCCCGCGGGACGCATGGGTTCGGCTACGACCCCATCTTCTATTACTCGCCGTATGGCTGCACGCTCGGGGAAGTCGACGGCGAGGGGAAGGCCGCCGTCAGTCACAGGGGCAAGGCGTTCCGCCAGCTCCGCGACGCCCTGGTCACCCGCCCCGGCCTGCTCGACTGCTGAGCGCTCGCACTCCGCACTCCGCACCCCCCACGCCGCACGCCGCACGCCGCGTTTCCAACCCTTTCGCCGCCAACCGCATCCAACTGTCACTATGAAACACCTTCTCCTGCTCGTGGCGCTCGGCCCGCTTGCGGTTGCGCAGGCGCCCGCCGCCGTCCAGGGCCGCTGGACATCGGACGCGCATGATTACTGGACCCGCAACTCGACCGAGCGCTGGGTGTCCATTCAGCTCGAGCGCGGCGACGAACGGAGCGGCCTCGGCGTCCCCGAACGCGACGTGCCTGCGCTCGCGGACGAGCGCGGGAGCGGTGCCGTCCATTTCACCGTGCGGCGGGATGCGGGCACGTTCCAGTTCGACGGGCAGCTCTCGAACGGACGCGGATCCGGCGCGTTCACCTTCGCGCCTGACGCCGCCTACATCTCGGGAATGGCGCAGCTCGGCTATCGCCTTGGTGATGACGATGTGTGGCGGTTTGCGATTCATGACATCACGCGCGAGTACGTGCAGGGGCTGCAGCGCGAGGGCGTGCGCAATGCGGCCGCTTCGGACCTCGTGAAGATGCGAATTCACGGCGTCGATCCCGCGTACGTCGCGAGCTATCGCACCGCGGGCTATCAACTCGGCGTCGACGATCTCGTCAAGACCCGCATTCACGGCGCCACGCCGGCGTTCGCGCAGGAGGTGAAGAAGGAAGGGCTCGGCACACCGGACGTCGACGATCTCGTCAAGATGCGGATCCACGGCGTCACGCCGGAGTTCATCCGCCAGATGCGCGACCTCGGGTACAAGGACCTGTCGATCGACCAACTCGTCGGGTTTCGCATCCACGGCGTCACGCCGGAGTTCGTCAAGGCGTTCGCCGATCTCGGCTACAAGAATCTGACCAGCGACAATCTCGTGGCGATGCGGATCCACGGGGTCACGCCAGAGTTTGTGAAAAGCCTGTCAGGGCTCGGTTATGCGAACGTACCGGTCGAGGATCTGATCAAGATGCGCATCCACGGCGTGACGCCGGAGTACATCAAGCAGATGAAGGACGTGGGGTACGGGAACGTGAAGGTGGACCGCCTCGTCGAGTTCCGCATCCACGGCGTGGACGCGGACTTCGTGCGCGCCGCAAAGGCGCACGGCTTCAACAACCTGTCGGCGGAGGACCTCGTCGATCTGAGCATCCACGGCCGGCGCTGGATGAAAGGATAGGTGTGGGGCGGTCCTTTCAGGGCCGCCTACCGCATCGGCTGCGCGGTGAAGATCAGCCCGTCCTGATTGCTGATGTACCGGAAACCGCACGGGTCCATCGTGTCTTTGATCTCGAACCAGTATCCCTTCGTCGTGACATCCAGCGTCAACTGAAAGCCGGGCACGACTTCCGTCCCCGGGCGCAGCGAAAACCCAAGCTGCCCGCCCATCGACACCGCCAGCGGCTCGAGATCGGCTGGCTGCGCGTACTGATGCTGGTGTGCAGCCGCGTACTTCGATTCCAGCGTGTTGATGGCCCGTGCGGCGGCGACCGCCGCGCGCCGCCGCTGAAGCTGTTCGGCGCTCTCCGTCGCGGGATCGTGAAGGCACGCCGCCGTTGTACCTGGCGTCTGCGGGGCCAGAATCGCGGTCAGCATCGCGGCTGCAAGGATCATCGGTTGCACCTTTCGAGCTGCTTCAGGTGATGAATGTCGTGACCGGCGAGCTGCCCGGCGACCCAGTCCGGCGTCAGCTCTCCGTATTCAGGATGCGTGAAGGGGCGGGCGCGCTGCGCCGGCGTCAGGTTGCGGAACATCGCGACGTTCAGCCGCCGGAGCGCCGTGTAGGCGTCGAGCGCGACGCGCGGATCGGCCTGCGCGTCGAGGCCGATCCAGTCGTCCTGCGAAAATGGCTGCGCGACGTAGCCCGGTGCGCTCGCCGCGAATCTGACCCGCGTCGTGAGCGCCAGCTCCGTCTGCGCCAGGTGCGCGATGATCTGCGCCGCGGTCCATTTCCCCGGCGCGTAGCTGCGCTCCCATCGATCGGCGGGCCACTGCTCCACCAGCGCGCGGATGCGCTGGGGAGTGTCGGCGAGCACCGTCAGCGGATCGTTGCTTCCAAGATCGTCAGCGTAGGGATTCGGGTGCGCCATATCGGCGCTACCTTACACCAATCGCTAATCCCCAATCGCCAATCCCGAATCCCCAATCCCCACTCCCCACTCCAATCCTCAATCCATAATCCAATCGTCAATCCCCAATCGCGAATCCCCAATTCAATCGGCAATCTGCAATCGGCAATCTGCAATCAGAATCCCGGGCTCAGATTGAACTGCCACATCCACCCTCGCCCCGGCCGATCCAGCGGCCGGACGTAGTCGATCTCCGCGACCGCGAACCCCATCAGGTTCACGCGCGCAGCCGCGCCCACGCTTCGGACCCACTTCCGATCGATCCCCGCGAACAGCACGGAGTTCGACTCGTTCCACGCGCGGCCCGCGTCGCCGAAGACGGCGAGCTCGATCGGTAGCGGCCCATAGAAGTTGCTGCCGCCGAACGCGCCCCACAGCGGGAAGCGGAACTCGGCGTTCACCACCGCCATCCGCGAGCCGATCAGCCGATCGATCGCCGGGCACGTGCCGTCGAGCGAGTTTCCGCATTCCGATGCCCTGAACGATCCGTAGTCGTAGCCGCGGACCAGGTCGGGATAGCCGATGAACACGGGCGAGAGGACCGGATCCTCCGCGCTCCGGCCGTAGCGCGCGTAGTACATGCCGCGCAGCGCAATCGTGTACGGCCGGATCGGCATCAGATACGTCCGGTAGTCGGCAAGCGCCGAGCCGTAGGTGATGCTACCGCTCGTCTGGTCGTACTCGAGGCGATAGCGCGAGCCGCGAATCGGGCTCGTCGCGCCGAAGATCGACGTGTCGTAGACGAGCGCCGTCGATGCCATCCCGAGGTTCAGCGTCGGGAAGCGATCCAGCGTCTGCGTGTCCTGCTTCGTGAGCTGGTTTCCGGCGAAATCGAACAGCGTCGTCGTCACGTCCTGCTTGCCGGTGATCTGCCGCAGGCCGCCCGAGAACTCCACGCGCTGCGCGCGGCTGAACGGATACATCAGGACGCCCGAGAACCCGCGATCGGTCTGGACCGTCCGGAACTCCTGCTGCGCCACGACCTGTCCGGCGTCGGTGTCGACGACCGTATCCTGGAAGCCGCGCAGGACGTACGGCGTCTGATCGAGCGAAGCGCCCCAGTTCCAACGGTGCGTGCGATTCAGATAGAAGAGGCTGCCCCCCGCTTCGTCGAAGCGGTTCGTGAGCTGCAGCGACGTGCCGAGGAGGTGGTTGCCGAGGATGTCGCTGAACATCGCGGACACGCCGCCGCCGACGTAGCCGCCGAAGCTGTCGACGCCCGCGCCGACGACCGGTTGTCCGAGGAAGTCGAGCGAGAGGTGCGGGCTGTACGGCTTCGACGGGAAGTTGTTCGTCGCGGGAAGCCCGGCCTTGTCCGTCTCCAGCATCGTGTAGACGACGCCTTCTCCCGTCGTTCGCGGCGGCAGCACGCCCGCGTTGCGAGCGAGGTTGTTCTCCACGGGCCTGCCCGCGAGCTGCTGCGGCGTGTCGAGCGCGTAGATGTTGTAGCCGTCCTCTTCGTACGCGCTGAACGCCATGCGCGTCGGCGTTGCGGAAATCGCGGGGCTCAGCTCGGTAATCCCCGTCGCGCCGGTCAGCATGTTCGTGACCTGCGTGATGTCCGACGTGTTCACGTCGAAACGATAGACGTTCGAGATCCCCTCGCGATCCGAGACGAAGTAGACGCTGTTCGCGTCCGCCCACTGCGGGTTGATGTTCTTCGCGTGATCGAATCCGCCAAGCTGATGGACTGCGCCGCTCGAGACATCCACGAGCGCGAGTCGCAGGTTGCCCGCATCGAGCGTGTTCAGGTCCGAGCTGAAACGATCGGTGCTGATTGCGATCGTGCGGCCGTCCGGCGACCACGACGGGTGCAGTTCGGCGTACGCGTCGTTCGTCACGCGGCGGAGCTGATTGGCTTTGAGATCGTAGATGAAGAGATCCATCAGCCCGCCCGTCAATCCGGAGAACGCGATCTGCTGGCCGTCCGGCGACCATGTCGGGTTCAGCACTTCGTCGAGCTCCTTCAGCGTGACCTCGCGCTCCTTCTTGCCGCGATCGACGTCGACGATCGTGATGATCGGGTTCCCACCGCTCAGGCCAGGAAACGCGAAGCGGTGCCCGTCGTGCGACCACGCGCCCGCCGATTCGATGAACTCGAGGCTGTCGAAGTGCGGGTTCGTGGCGGTATCGGTGATCTTCCGAATGATCTTCCCCGTGGCCGCATCGGCGACGTAGAGATCGATCGAGAAGAGATCGCGCGAGGAGAAGAAGACGATCTTGGAGCCGTCCGGGCTGAGCTCGGGGCTGACGTTCACGCCACCTTTGTGCGACTGGTCCACGACGACCGGTCGCGCGAACGCGCGCGGCATCTTCGTCGCTTCGGCGATGGGACGGTACGCGGAGTACGTTGCGTCGTGCCACTCTTTCGAGAGCTCCTTCGACTTGATGCCCAGCACGCGCTCGAACGCGCCTTCGTAGCCGTCGCGCGCTGTGGCGATGCGCAGCATCGGGCCGATCACCTTGTCGCCGTACCGGCCGCCGATGTACGCCCAGAACGCCTGGCCGTAGCGATACGGGAAGTACTTCGGATTGTCGAGGTCGTCGATGTCGGGAAGCTTCTCGCGGCGCACGGCCTCGCGCATCCACATCGCGGTGTTCGGGTCATCGGGGCCGATCGAGAGATACTCGGCCATTCCTTCGATGAACCACAGCGGCAGCGACAAGGCGCCCGGATTGCCGCCCGACGCGTTCGTGTTCGTCAGGTCGTACTGGAACGCGTGGACGATCTCGTGGCCGAGCACGTGGTCGGTGGCCTTGATCGGGCCGGCGAACGGCAGGACGATACGGCGTTTGTACGCCTCGGTCACGCCGCCGGTGCCCTCGCCGAGGTCTCCTTCGACGACGTTGGTCTGGCGGAACTGCGAGCCGCTCCCGTAGAGGATGAGCGGCTGCCGGTTTCTGAGCTGATGGCCGAACAGCGTTGAGAAGCGCGCGTACCATCGTTCTGCCATGCGGCCCGCCATGCGCGCCGCGTCCTCTTCTTTCGTGTAGTAGTAGACGTCGAAGTGCGCCGTCTTCAACACGTGGAAATCGAAGGTCCTGTACTGGACCTTGTTCTGCCCGAAATAGCCCACCTGCGCCCGGGCGACGTCCGGCGCGGCGGCCGCAAGTAGTGCGATTAGTGCGGCTGTTACCGCGAGCGCGCGACCTTTCATGGAATGCCTCCGAAAAACCCGATCGGGCGTCGAGGTTGCAACGCGGCTGCCAGCGTAGCCGCACGTGCGCCGGCGCGTTCAGCGCCGCCATGTGCGCCGGACTCGGGAACCGCACGCGGCTGAGTTTCGTCATAAGTAAGGCCTGCCGCGATCCGTTCGGGGGACGTGTGCCTCGTCTTCATCAGCTCATCTGCCTCGGCGTCGCCTTGCTCCTCGGCGCCCCGCTCGCGGCGCAGTCGCCGTCCGCGGCGCCCACCGATCTCGACGCCCTGATGGCGCGCGCGCTCCAGCGGCGCGACGTCGATCGGCGCGTGCTGAGCGATTACATCCTGGATGAACTCGAGAACTTCGAAGTGCTCGGCCCCGGGCGTGCGCCCATCACGCGCCTCCGCCGCGAGTACACGTGGTACGTGCGCGACGGCATGCACGTGCGCAGCCCGGTGAAGTTCGACGGCGTCCCGATTTCCGAGGAGGAGCGCCGCGCGTACGAGACGCGGTGGATCGCGAGCGAGAAGAGCCGGCAGAAGTATCGGGCGGAGCGCGCGGAAAAGCGCGAAAGCGAAGGAAAGGCTCCCGCAATCGGGGTCCGCGGCATCAACGAGCCGCGCTTCATCTCCGAAGCGTACTTCCTGGAATTCAAGTTCGAGCCGGGCAACTACTACCTGGCGGGCCACGAGCAGTTCGCCGGCCGCGACGTGCTGAAAGTCGACTACTACCCCAAGCATCTGTTCACGGATGAGGACGAGGAGCGTCCTCAAAAGGAGAAGAACGGCAAGCCCAAGCGCGATCGCGGCGACGAGGAGATCGACCGCAAGATGAACAAGACGGCGCAGGTCACCCTCTGGGTCGACCCGGTCGAC